>CP129472.1:0-600000 GCA_030583725.1 bacterium
TTTTGAAGGTGTTGGTATCCAAATTGGTTTTAAAGGTAAAAATTTGGCAGTTATAGCTCCACTTCCAGATTCTCCGGCAATAGAGGCAGGAATTAAAGCTGGGGATTTTATAGTTGGTATAACAGATACAGCAAAAGGAATTGACACGGGTACTGGGGGAATGACACTCTCAGATGCTGTTAAGTTAATTAGGGGTAAAGCAGGTACAAAAGTGACACTATTGCTTTTAAGAGATGGCTCGGAAGAACCCCTAAAGGTTGAAGTAACCAGAAAAGCACTTGATGTTCCATCAGTCGTTGTTAGTCACCTTGACGATAGTAATATTGCCCATATTAAACTTTTGAAGTTTGGAGCAGATACAGAAAAAGAATGGCAGAAAGCAGTTTCTCAAGTTGTCAGTCGTCAACCAAAAGTCACAGGATTAATTCTTGATCTTAGAAATAACCCAGGTGGTTATTTACAGGGGTCAGTTGATATTGCAGGTGAGTTTGTTAAAAAAGAATCAGTTGTAGTTATAGAGGATCGAGGTCTAATTAAAAATGAATTCAAAACAAGTAAAATAGGAAAATTTGGAGACTACAAGGTTGTAATTTTAGTTAATGGTGGTAGTGCATCAGCCTCAGAAATTTTAGCAGGAGCATTATCTGAAATTAAGGGTTATAAACTGATAGGGGAAACAACTTTTGGTAAAGGAACTATACAAGAACCATTACAACTTGATAAAGGGGCAGGATTACACATTACAACAGCAAAATGGTTAACACCAAAAGGAAATTGGGTAAATGAAAAAGGATTAACTCCTGATGTAGTTATTGTTGACAACCCAGATACTATAGAGGATGAACAACTTCAGGAAGCTATTAAAAACCTTTAATTGGTAATTCTAGAGAATATTTTTAGTAAGTTCAGTTACTTTTTCTAAATTTCCATCTACAATAACTTCTAAATTCCCCCATGATTTTCCCAATCTATGGTCAGTAATTCTGTCTTGGGGATAGTTATATGTCCTAATTTTTTCAGATCTCATTCCTTTTCCAATTGCTGATCTATATCCAGCTACAGTTTTTAATTTTTCTTCTTCCTCTTTTTCCCAAAGCTTGGACCTTAATAGTGCCATTGCTAGAATTCTATTTTGTTCTTGAAATCTTTCTTCACGAGCCTGCACCACAATTCCTGATGGTATATGTTTTAGTCTTACAGCAGTTGATACCTTGTTTACGTTTTGCCCACCATGTCCACCAGCTGTTGTAAACTGCCACTCAAGGTCCTGTGGATTGATTTTAACCTCTGTTTCTTTGATTTCCGGTAGTACAGCAACTGTTGCAGTTGATGTATGTATCCTACCTCTTTTTTCTGTTGTGGGGACTCTTTGAACTCTGTGTACACCAGACTCATTCTTTAGTAAGTCGAAAACATCTAACCCTACAATTTTTAAAGTTAATTCATCAATTTGTGTTTGTTTCCAGTTTTTTTTAACAGCAAAACGTGAGTACATACGTAGTAGGTCTTGACCCCAAAGTTTAGCTTCATCTCCACCTGTGGCACCACGAATTTCAATGTAAGCAGTTTGATTTGTCGGATACATAGTTATTTTTTGGTTGTTTTACGAAGTTCTGTAAGAGTGTCTGGTCGTGAAAGCTCTTCCTTAATTCTTTTTTCCTGTTTTATTTTTCTTTTCTCAGATTTTGAAATGACTTTCTTTGAAGCTTTAGACATTTTTGATTTAAAGGCTTCGACACGACCCGCAGCATCAAGATACTTCATTTGGCCAGTGTAGAAAGGGTGACACTTAGAACAAACCTCTACGTTTATTTCAGAAACCACAGCTCCTACAGAAAATGTGTTTCCGCAAGCACAAATTACCTTTGCTTCTTCGTACCATTGTGGATGTATTTTAGCTTTCATACTATTTAGAAGTTGTATTATAACAGACTTCGAGAATACCGTGAATAGTTAATTCACGGCTGAATTGAACCTGATATATGAATTTTCAATTAATATATCTTTTTTTCTTGATCTCGGCAATGGCTACACCGATTGCAATTACAACTCCACCAATTATGTGGATTGTTGTAAACGTTTCTCCCAACCACAAAACTGCGAGTGGCAAAGAAAAAATAGGGTAGAGGTATGAGAATAATGATTGTTCTCCAATTTCAATAGTTTTTTGAGCTTTATTAGACAGCCAAAAGGCAAGTGTTCCTGATATTACTGCCATAAACCAAACTCCTGCGTGATAAATAGGTGCAGTGGTTAAAATTTGATCCCAAATACCAAATAGCGATTTTGAGTACCAGATAAACGCAAAAAAACTAATAAAACCTATTATAAATGAGCTGTTGACTAGGGTAATGGGTTCTACGTTTTGCCTAAGTAACCTTTTTGCCAAAACTGCAGTTATTGTGGTACTTGCAACGTAACCCAGAATTAACAAGTTTCCAGATATTTTTAAACTAGCACCATTGTTGATGAATAGTGGTTCAACTACAGTTAGAAGTGTTCCAATAATTGCAATACCTATACCAATCTTTTCTCTTTTGGTTACTTTTTCGTTTAAGAATATAACTCCTGCAGTGGACACAATCAATGGCATAAGTAAGGTTATTAATGTCATATCTAGTACAGTTGTGTTGTCCATACCAAAGAATAAAAGGCCAAGACCTACCACAGAATTTAAGAAAGCATAAACAATTAAGACAATAATTGTATTTAAGTTCCTAGGAAGTTTTAATCCAGCAAAAATAAAAATAACTATTGCCAGGAGTGTTGAGATAAAATATCTGTAAGTTAAAAAGATGTCAGGATCAAACGCTTGCAGTGTAAATTTGATAACTGGTGAGGCAACTCCCCAAATTGCAGAAACTGCAAGAAGCATTAAGTAGGCTCGTAATCGGGCAGGGTTCATATATTTAGCTTGTAAGTTCTATAATTCTGTCTATCCCAAAAGAAAATCCAACTGCAGGTATTTGACGATTTGCAAACACACCTATTAAGTTATCATATCTTCCACCACCGCCAACAGATAAGTCTTCAGGTTTACCATTTAGTTTCATTTCAAAAACTGTTGAAGTGTAGTAATCCAAACCTCTTGCTAAAGTTGGGTCAAAGAAGAAATCCTTACCCTCCTTCAGTTTATAGTCATTCTCAAGTATTTTAAATATGCTGACAAGTCTTTTTGTTGGTTTTGTTTTTTCTATAAAATCAATTAAATTTTGAGGCATTTTGTCTTTTCCAATTTTATACATCTTGTCAATTAGTCTAATATCTTCTATAGATAACCCATCAAAATTTTGTCTGTCGTTAATTGCAAGCATTGCTTTTTTAAAACCAATAGCCCGAATACCGTCAATTCCAGCAGCTATAACTTTTGCGTCATCCGACTCACTGGTTGAACCCACAATATCACAGTCAAATTGTGTAAACTGTCTACTTCTGCCTTTTTGTGGTTTTTCACCCCTAAATACTTCACCAATTTGGTACCTTGCAAATGTTGGTTTTAAAAGTCCTAAATTGTTTGCTACAAACCTAGCAAGGGGAACTGTTAAATCATACCTTAAAGCCAATTTTCTCCCTCCTTTATCTTCAAATGTGTAAATTAGTTTTTCTTCCTCACCATATTTACCCAGAAGAGTATCTGCAAACTCAACAATTGGGGTTTCTAGGGGACTAAAACCATATTTGTCCAAGACGACTGCTATTTTGCTTAAAAAGTCTTTTCTTTTCTTTGCAATATCTGGAAAAATATCATTAAAACCCTTTGGTGTCACTGGACCTTTTTGCATATATAAAATTATTCTACAGGAGTAAAGAGAGTTCTTAAAGAGTATGTTTCATCCTTTGTTATTCCAACTGTGATTATTCTTTGTCCCTCGGACAAATCTTTTAATTCTGGTCCATTCCAAGTTTTTGGCATTGTTATTTCAAATGTTTCTCCATTTGGCCTTGTTAAAGTAATTTTATTTTTTACGATTGACTGAATATTACCTGATATGATTTGATATTCATTTTCACTAATGGGACTTGAGATGAGCACTCTTTTGGATGCTAAAACTTTACCATTTTCTAGTCCTAAGGCTATTATGTAGTCACCAATTGCTAAGTCTTCCGACTTGACTAAAGCGTTTTTCTTGTTTGTATTTACAAAAACAGTATCTTCACTATATGACAACTGTTTTATTTCCCCATTATCTGACTTTACTTGTACTGCGTTAGCTGAGAGGTCGGTTACTGTGCCCGTGTAAGCTATGGCCTTTTGGCTGCTGTCATCTTCCAGTTTAATCTCTGTGGAGTAAACAAGTCTTAATTTTTGTTCGTTGATGTTAATTTCAGATAGTCCTGATGGTAACTCTATCTCAACCTCAAATTCGCCAAAATTATTTGCTCTTGTGTAATAGTCCTTCTCGGTTGTAGAAAGTACAATTTCTGAGTCGGGCATACTAATACCCGAGACTAATAAGGGAAGTTCTGTTATGACGTCGTAGGTTAATAGATTATTCAAGGTCAATCCAGCGTTTATAGGAGGGGGTAGTTTTTTGCTATCCTTAACAATTGGGTCTCTTTTAAATGATTGAGCCACACGCCAGGCACCAAAAGCGATTAATAGCCCAATTGAAACCCCAGCCAAAATGGCAAAAAATACTTCTTTTCGCATTGCGGAGTCAATTAAACCCTAGAAACTAGTGTCTTGTCAAGCTCTCACTACTTTGCTAGTATGCTAATTACAAGTTATGGAAATTACATATAAAGACAAAGAGATAAGAATAAAGGGAAAAACTGGAAGTTTATATCCAAAACAAAATGGTGTGTTGATTGAGTCATTAGATGGTAATTACAAAAAAGAATTGTACGGACCAGGTGAGTATGAGGTAAGTGGCATCTCTGTTATTGGAATTAAAAACGATGAAGGTAATATTTTTGTGTATGAAGTTGATGGCGTCAGGATATGTAATTTAACAGAAGTTTCGAAAAAATTGACTGATACAAAAGTTTCAACAATTGGTGATATTGATATATTACTACTCTCAGAGAATGGAGAAGAAGTTGAAATTTTGCAACAAGTTGAAAGCTATTACTGTCTACCTGTTAACTTTTCAACACAAGAGAGTTTAGATAAGTTTTTAAGAGAAAGTGGTTTGGTTGTGGAGACAGTTAATAAGTTTACAGTTAAAAAAGATGATTTGATTGAAGATTCAGCTGCCCAAGTAATAGTATTGAGTACTTAAAAAGTACAAAGTATTTTGTATTTTAAAACTATTAATAATGGCAGATACAAACCTTAGGGTACCACCACATTCGAAAGAAGCAGAGGAAAGTGTTCTTGGAGCCTTGCTTCTAGATAAAGACGCGGTTATCGCTGTTGCAGAGTTTTTATTGCCAGAAGACTTCTATGATGAAAGAAACAAGGAGATATATGAAGCAATCCTTTCACTTTACGAAGAACGTACCCCGGTTGATGTTTTAACCGTCGCCGAGCGTCTAAAAAAACAAAAAAATTTAAAAAAAATCGGTGGTTCATCATACTTAACAGATATAGCAAATAAAGTTCCAACTGCTGCCCATGTTGAGCATTATGGAAAAATAGTTAAAGACCAATCTGTTAAAAGATCATTAATGAAAGCAGCTTCAAGATTGGTAGAGTTTTCTGTTGACGAGAGTATGTCATCTGGTGCTTTGTTAGATAGAGCAGAGTCTGAGGTTTTTTCCTTAACCCAGAAGCATCTAACCAAAGCTTTTACCTCAGTTCGCGATACTTTAGTGGAAAGTTTTGATAGGTTAGACGAACTTCATAAAATGGGAGATACTGGTTTACGTGGAATTGCCACAGGTTTTGATGATTTAGATAATGCATTGGCAGGACTTCAAAAAAGCAACCTTGTAATATTAGCAGCAAGACCTGGGGTTGGGAAAACAACCCTTGCTATGAACATCGCACAGAATGCTTCAGTTAAAAATAAAAAGAATATTGGTTACTTCTCACTGGAAATGAGCAAGGAAGAGCTAGTTGATAGATTGTTGGTGAACGAAGCTGATATTGATGCTTGGCGATTAAAGACAGGGAAGTTAAGTGAGGAAGACTTTACAAAACTTAGTAATGCAATGGGTATTTTGGCTGAGGCTCCTTTATATATAGATGATACCCCCGCCCTTTCAATTCTTGAGATGAGAACCAAGGCCAGAAGACTACAAGTAGAACAGGGATTAGATATGATAATCGTAGATTATTTACAACTTGCCCGAAGTAGAAATTTAGAAAATAGGGTACAGGAAGTTTCAGAAATATCACAGGGTCTTAAGAACTTGGCAAGAGAGCTAAAAATCCCCGTTCTTGCTCTTTCTCAGTTGTCTCGTGGAGTTGAATCAAGAAACATTAAAAAACCCCAACTATCTGATCTTCGCGAATCTGGCTGTTTATTAGGCGAAAGTTTAATAACTTTATTTCCGTCAGGAGAACGGGTTAGAATTGATTCGCTAATAGGTAAAACAAACTTTAGTATAATTTCATTAAATTCTAGTTTAAAACTAGAACCATCGCTTGTAAGTAAGGTTTTTCCAAGCGGGAGAAAGAAAGTTTATAGACTTCTTTTGAAAAGCGGTCGAGAAGTTATTGCTTCAGGAAATCATAAGTTTTTGAAACTAGATGAATGGATTAGGCTCGACAAACTTGAAGTTGGTGACAGATTAGCGGTCCCAAGGACGTTGCCTGCGACGGGAAGTGAAAATGTATCAGATGATAGGCTGATAGTTCTAGCACACATGATAGGGGATGGTTGTTATGTCAAAAGACAACCAATTCACTACACAAATTCTGATACAGAATTACTAGACATAGTCCAAAAGTCAGCCATAAAAGCCTTTTCGGTCGTTCCGAGAAAAGTTAAACAAGAAAATTGGTACCATCTTTACCTCTCTTCAAAAGATAAGTTAGCAAGGGGAATCAGGAACCCGATTGTTAAATGGTTTGATGAAGAATTAAAAATATATGGTCAACATTCTAGGGAAAAAATAATACCTGATCAAATTTTTAAACTTAACAATATTCAAATAAAACTTTTTTTAAATCATCTATGGGCAACAGATGGATGTATTCATACACAAATTGCTAAAAAATCAAAAGTATCTGTCTATTATGGGTCTGGAAGTAAACTTTTGGCTACTCAGGTTCAACATTTGCTATTAAGACTTGGGATAATTTCTAAATTATCAAAATCATCTAAAATTGGTTACGAAGATATGTGGAATGTTCATATTCAGGGGAAGATTGAACAATTAAAGTTTCTAAGGGACGTGGGTTGTGTTGGTAAAAAGAAAGATGAAGTAACAAAGGCTATTAAATTTTTGAATTCAATCTCAGAAAATCCAAATAATGATGTAGTTCCAAAAGAAATATGGAATGAAATAAAAAAGATACTGATATCTAAAAATATAACTACGAGAGAATTTCATCAAAAAATGGATTGGGCATATAGCGGAACACAAAGATATGGAAATGGAATTAGTAGGGCAAGACTTACTAAAGTTTACAAAATATTAAAGACAGATATTTTAGACAGATATGCACGATCTGACATTTATTGGGATGAGGTGAAATCAATCAACTATGTAGGAGTCAGAGAAGTTTATGATGCTACTGTTCCAAAAAATTCTAATTTTGTTGCCAATGACATCATTGTTCATAACAGCATAGAGCAGGATGCTGACGTTGTTATGTTTTTATGGAGGGAAGACGACGAAAAGGGTGAAAACATTATGCTTGATATTGCCAAACACAGAAATGGACCTCTTGCCTCAGTGCCACTATTCTTCAAAGGGGATAGAATAAAATTCTTCTCAAGGGACACTAAACATTAATTTTGGGGGATATTTTTGTTTATTTTTTTATTAGTGAACATGGGTTTAGTAGCAAATCCTGACTCTGTCATACGTGTATATGTGCTACCATTTATGCTTAGGCTTCCGCCTATTTTAATATCGTGTTGTTCAAACAATTTTGATATTGATTCTTCTTCAAGACTTATTTGTTCCCAAGCGGTTTCAGTTGTTAGTGTAACACCGTTTTCACTTACTTCCTTTTTCATAGTTTAATATAAGTATTATATCATATTTGTCTAATTTTTGTGGCTGAGGAGAGAATCGAACTCTCATGGCTTTTATGCCACACGATTTTGAGTCGTGCGTGTCTACCGTTCCACCACCCAGCCTTGGATGTATTTTACCATAAATTAAGATATAATAGCTTCGATATGGCAAGTGTGAATGCAACAGAATTAAGGGCAGGTACAGCTTTTTTATATGAAAGCAAGCCTTTTAAAGTAACCAAATACCAGTTGATTAAAATGGGTAGGGGTGGTGCTACTGTGCGTGTTAACTGTGTTAATTTGGAGAGTGGTGCAAATGTGGAACATGCATTTTCCAGCAATCTTTCATTTGACTTAATCACTTTAAGTAAGAGAAAACTTCAGTATTTATACAAAGACGGAGATATGGCATATTTTATGAACCCTACAAGTTATGAACAAATAGAAGTTCCACTAACGATACTAGGCGATGATGTTGCCTATATCAAAGAGGGCGGAGAATGCGACATATTATTTTGGAGTGATCGTGCAATGTCGGTTGACTTACCTCCAAAAGTTGTTTTAGGGGTAGTTGAATGTGACCCAGGAGTAAAGGGTAACTCTGCTAGTAATTTTTTAAAAAGCGCGAAAATGGAAAATGGTCTTGATGTTAAAGTTCCTTTGTTTATAAAAATGGGTGATAAAATTGTTGTCGATACGAGGTCGGGAGGCTATGTGGAACGTGCAAAGTTTTAGAACCAAATTCGATTTATTAAGTTAAAAATATCCAGTATAGTGAGGCTATGATAACTACAATTTGTGTCAACGATCCCCAGAAAATATTGGTGTCTACCTGAATAATTTTTTGAAATTTCATCCAAATGTTAATTGCTTTATTCTTATATCCCCAAAAAAAATAAGGTCCTTCAACCACATCGGGTGCAATAGAAGCGAAGGACGAAAGCAGAATGTTAAAAAACATTAGTGAGTCAGAACGAAAATAGTAAGCAATAGACCCTACCAAAACAGTTGCGCAAGCTAAATCCAAACCTATTATTAATAGTGTTTTGTTGGTAAGTTTGCCATATTTTTTAGTCTCTGTGTTTAGGTGCGGATTCCAGTGGGGGGTCATATCAAGAAGAAAGTGGCTGGCAAAAGCTAGGGGTATTGAAATTAAAGGATTTGGTATGGCTACTGCAATTGCCGTGCCAAGTGCAACGTGAGGTGTTTCTAGCATGTAGCATCTATGATATTATGTTTTAGATGATAATTGCAAATTTATTAGGAATATTTCTCTTTTTGATGTTGTTGTGGAAGAAGCTCAAAGATGACTACCACTATGAAAAAATATTTAATTTTAGTTTTATCATACTTGGTGTTTTGCTCCTATTTAGTTTGATTGCTGTTAATCTGCTACCAAGCTATATATTTTGGATGCAGTTTGCAGGTGTTGGGGTTGGGTTTGGATTGGCAATGTACTTACAGAAGATAAAATTTTACGAATCATTTAATGCGCTAGTAATTTCCATTTTACCTTGGTTTAGTTTGAGTTATTTGAATCGTGCTATTATTAATTCCAACTTAAATGATTTTATAATTTTTTGGTTGGGATTATTCTTGGTGTTTACATTCTTCTTTATTGAATCTTACTACCGTAAGCTTATTTGGTATAAGTCTGGTAGGGTGGGGTTTAGTGGTTTATTGGTTTCTGGTATATTTTTTGCATTACAACTATTCTTTTTAGGTTCTTTGGTAGAAAAACTTATTTCAACCGCTATTGCTTTTGGCTTTTTTTTGCTATTATATAGATTATCAAAATCCAAAGAATGAATAACAACTTAAGATTTCCAAAAAGTTTACTTCTACCCGTTGGTGAGTTTTTAAGACAGAAGCTGTCACACCTACGTTTAAGCAAAAAGAAAATTGTTGCTGACGACCCATTTAACGATAAGACAAGGGATTTAAACAGTGCTGCTATTGACACTGAGGCTGAAGAGAAATTTGAGCACGCCAGAATACTTGCCATCAAACAAGAATTAAATAATAAAGCAAAACAAATTAAAAATGCTCTTTCTAGGGTCAATAAGGGCCAGTATGGTATTTGTGAAGTTTGTTCAAAAATGATTGATACTGATAGACTTGCTGTTTTTCCTGAAGCTACAAAGTGTGTTAAGTGCGAGAAAAAGTCTGAAAAGTAATATAATACCTTCTATGGAGATTCCTAAAATTATATTTGAAGATGATTCGTTGATTGTGGTAGACAAACCTTCCGGATATATAACAAATGAAGCCGACACAACCACAAACCAGCCAGTACTTCAAACGTGGATTAAGACAAATTTTGACTATCCGCTTAAAGGGCAACGCGAAGCAAGAGATGGTATTGTTCATAGATTGGATAAAGAGACCTCAGGATTACTTCTTGTGGCAAAGACTATCGAAGCGTTTGAAGACCTGCAACGGCAGTTTAAAGAGCGTTTGGTACACAAAAGCTATATTGCATTAGTACATGGTCGAGTTGAATCTTCTAGTGGCACCATAGATGAAACAGTTGGAAGGCTTCCTTGGAGAAGAGATAGGTTTGGAGTACTTCCGGATGGAAGAGATGCTGTGACAGAATATACTAAAATCTCAGATCATAACATTGAAGAAAAAAATTTTAGTTTACTTGAACTTAAACCAAAAACAGGTCGTACGCACCAAATTAGAATTCATCTAAAACATATTGGTCATCCAATAGTGGGTGATGAGTTCTACGCTGGCAGAAAAACCGCAAGAAATGATAGACGTTTTTGTCCAAGATTGTTTCTGCATGCTGGTGGTATTAGTTTTGTCCACCCTAAAACAAAAAAAAGAGTCGAATTTAACTCTCCACTTCCAATAAGTTTAACTGCTATACTTAAATAGTATGGACTTTGTGGGAATCTCATTACTCTTGGTAACCTCTGCAATATTTGGTGTTTTAGCAAAGTTTGCCAAGCAACCGTTATTGGTTGGATATTTATTTGCTGGTGCTACAGCTTCTTATTTTGGCTTATTGACTGATCACGGTTTGGTCGAGGCCTTAGGCAAGATAGGTGTCACGCTACTTTTATTTTTAGTTGGTCTAGAAATGAACCTTAAAGACCTTCCCACTGTTGGTAAAACTGCATTGGTTACTGGTGTTGGTCAGATTGCCTTCACACTATTATTTGGGTTTATATTATCTAGCTTTTTGGGTTTTTCAACTATTTCCTCATTGTATATCGGTGCGGCAATGGCATTTTCATCAACAATAATTATTATCAAACTTTTCTCTGAAAAGAAAGTTTTAGATAGTCTATATGGCAAGATATCTGTAGGTTTTTTATTGGTTCAGGACTTAGTTGCTGTTCTAGTTTTAATGTTTTTGGCGGGTTTGAAAGAAGATGGGTTTGGCGTAGGACCTATATTGTTAATGGTTTTTAAGGCCGTTTTAGTGTTTGCAGCAACTTGGTATTTGTCTAAAAAAATTCTACCTTTAATATTTGAAAGAATAGTTGGTCATTCCACAGAGCTTCTCTTTATTGTGAGTATTGCTTGGGCGTTAGGTGTATCAAGTTTAATGGGTGGTCCCTTGGGTTTTAGCTTTGAGATTGGAGGTTTTTTAGCGGGTCTGGCACTTTCAAATATTCCTGAACACTTAGGGGTAGCTTCAAGGACTAAACCTTTGCGTGATTTCTTTTTAACAATATTCTTTTTAAGTTTGGGTTCTCAGCTTTTAGTTGGAGATATTAGTTCTGTAATTGTACCATCAATATTTTTATCTCTCTTGGTAATTATTGGAAACCCAATAATTGTTATGTCTATGCTTGGAATTTTAGGTTATAAAAAGAGAACTTCATTTTTTTCATCCGTTGCGGTTGCTCAGATTTCTGAATTTTCATTTATCTTAATGGCTATGGGGTTGTCCCTTGGACATGTTACAAGTGAGGCGGTATCAACAGTTATATTAGTTGGAGCAATTACTATGACTTTATCAACGTATTTAATCTTGGGTAGTGAAAAGATTTTTAAGAAAATTCAAAATTTTATCTCCTTCTTTGAACGAAGGAAAACAAATGAGTCAGCATATACACAAGAAGTAGATTTCAGTGAGCATGTTGTTCTTGTGGGATGTGACAAAATTGGCTCATCCATGCTTTCATATTTTAGACGTAGAAACATTCCTCTTGTTGTAATTGATTTTGATCCTGGCGTATTTAAAAGACTATCGTCCGAAAATACAAGCGTTCTTTTGGGTGATGCCACAGATTCTGAAATATTGGAGCTTGCAAAAATAACATCTGCGAAGTTAATTATTTGCACAATTCCAAACGTTGAAGAAAACTTGTCCATACTAGAGACTATAAAAAGTTCTAAAAATAAACCAATATATATCGGAAGCGCTCAAAGTAGGGAGGATTCCGTAAGGGTTTACGAGGCGGGTGCCGATTATGTTTTAAATCCAGACATTATTGCTGGTGAATTTTTAAGACATATTTTTTTACATCATGGATTTAGTGTCAATAAAATATCAAAAATGGGCAAAAACCATTTTAATCGTTTAATGTACTTAAAGCCAAATGCGAAGACAAAAATATAGACAAAAGAAACATAATAACGGTAAAAAGATGCTTTTACTTAGTTTGATCTTGTTATTCATATCAGTTATTTTTATATGGATTTATTTTGCAATATCAATACCACGACTTCAAAAGTTTATTTTTCTAAATAAGACTGTTGACGGTGGGGGAGAAGTAGTTATTGTCGGTTCCGAAACAGTTAGCAAATATCTAATTGATAGTCAAAAATTGTTGGTTTCAAGTAGAGGACTGGGGGAATATAAGCTTGATAGTTTATGGGTTTTGGGAGAGAAAGAAGGTTATTCAGGTATGCTTGCAGTAGAATCAGTTGCCAAAAATTATTCAATACCAATTTATTTATGGAAAGATGGTAATAAATCAAATTTGAGTTTAAGTCAGGCAGTGAAACTCAAACTTGTTAAATTTAACAACATCAAGTTACTTGGTTCTTTTGAAAGTTTTGACCTACCGAAAGCTATTTTAGTTGAATTTGTGGATGATAGCATACAAGAACGAGGGGTTTTAGTTGAGGTTGATGATTATACTGGTAGTCAAAGAACAATCGAAAGTGTATCCGCAATATTAGGTGTAATGGGAACTAAAATATCTGGTTATTCGAAAGGTAATGACGATAGTTTTGATTGTGTTGTTCTCGGAAGGGACAAGCTAGTTGTTAATAAAATAGCCTCGGTTTTTGGTTGTGAGCAAGATATTGAAAACCGTGACAATGTAAAAATTCGCTTAGGAGGTAAATTCTCCGAACGATTCTAAGAGCTCCTTAGGAAATGATTTTGTATTTTCAAATCCCTTACCTCTTTGTGTTTCTTTAATAAATATTTTTACTTCATCTTTGGTTACTGATTTAATTAAGACCCTATATTTATAGTTGTTTTTAATTAGCTTTTTAATAATTGCAGAAAGGTCATCAGGAAGTCTACCAATATATTTGTTAGCCAGTGTTGTTACTGCCAGCCTGTGGCCGTTAGGTACAATTTTTACTTCATCACCTGCGTCAAGTGATGATATGACACTAGTAGAACTAATGTTTATTAAATTTGTTTGCTTGGTAATACCAGATTCTTCAATAAAGTCTGACGCGTTTATACTTTGGTCGTCAACATGATCTTTAGTTGACTTATTTGCTTGATATTTTTTGTATTTATCAATTGCCTTAATTGCAATTTGGTTATTGTGATCTATCTTAATAACCTTGAGTGAAGTTTTCTTGGCAAGTGATATTTCACCACTCTCACAATAAGCCCTTGCAAGCCTGTTTAGAGCTTCAGTGTCATTAGGGTCAATTTTAATTAGTTTCTTGTTGGCAACAACTGCCACATCCCACTTTCCCTTAAGTGCTGAGTTTACTGCGGTTTCGACTAAGTTGGTATCATCAGAATAATTGTCATTGTGGTGCATAAAAGTCATTATAAAGATGGGACTTAAGATGTCAATATAGTATAATAGGACTTAAATGTCAGGTCATTCACATTTCGCAACAATTAAAAGACAAAAAGAAAGTAAAGATGCCGCAAAGGGTAATATTTTTGGCAAGTTATCTAAAACGATTTCTATTGCCATTAAAGCAGGGGGGGGTACAAATCCTGATATGAATTTTAAACTTAGGGTTGCAATTGATAAAGCAAGAGAATTTAATATGCCTAAAGATAATATAGATAGGATATTAAAAACAGCAGATCAGAAAATGGATTCCATCGAAGAAATAACCTATGAGGGCTTTGGACCACACAATCTGTCACTAATAGTAGAAACAGCAACAGATAACAAGAATAGAACAGCGCAAGAGATAAAAAGTTTATTTGAAAAAGGTGGGGGAGCAATGGGTGGACCCAACTCAGTCGCCTATAACTTTGATCATAAAGGATATTTGCTAATTGAAAAAAAAGAAGATATTGATACTCAGACCTTGGCGTTAATTGATTTGGGAGTGGAGGACATAGAAGATAATGAAGATGGAATAGTTGTATTTACGTCTCCATCTGAGTTAAAAGATGTCAGGGGTAGAGTGGCAGATGCAGGATTTAGTATTCTAAAAACAGAGCTTACAATGATACCTAAAACATATCTTGAGGTCTCAGATACTACTCAAATTGAAAAAATTACTAAATTTATCGAAAGCTTTGAGAACCACGATGATGTTCAGAGGGTTTATCACAACTTTTAAAAATTAAAAAAATGATTACTAAACGAATTAGATTTATACTTTCTGCAATTATTTTATCTGTTGGGTTTGTTTGGACGCAGTTTCTGGATGACTCCTTTAAGTTTTTAGCAATTGGATTATTGGCGACTGGAACAGGGATTCTTTCCTTTTGGTCTTTTTATGAAGGTTTGGGTAAAGATATGACCTTACTTTCGTTAATTCTACCTGTTTTATTTACTTTAGGTGTTGGTATGTTTTGGTTTTTGTTGCCTACCAGTCTATACACACAAATTCCTATTGTTATTTTTTACGGTTTTGGTATCTATGTCCTGTCTTTAACGATGAACATTTATACAGTATCTTCCCAAAGGACCATTGCACTCCTACGGGCAGCAAGAGGTGTTGGGTTTGTTTTAACCTTACTAACTGCCTTCCTAATATATGATGCCATTTTTTCAGTCAGATTAAACTTGATAATCTCATCAACTTTAATATTTGTAACCTCAGTTCTTTTATTTTTACAAGGTTTTTGGTCGATAGAATTGGAAAAAAAGGCTGATTATAGCTTGATTTCAATATCCTTAGTTTCGGCTCTTGCTGTAACACAGCTAGCCTTACTTATTTTTTTCTGGCCAGTTACGGTTGTTGTAGGCTCACTTTTTTTGACCAGTGGGGTATACCTACTCTTGGGTTTAGGTCAAGCTAAGCTTGAAGACAGATTATTTCCAAATGTGGTGCGAGAGTATTTAACAGTAGGTTTGATTGTATTGGTGGGAATGTTTTTTGCCACACGTTGGGGGTGAGGGGAGAGGGGGAAGTAACCCATAGTATCCTATAATTATTTACTTACTTTTCACGACGCATTATAAGTTTTCACGAAATGATATAGTTTGATACGTATATTGTGGATATCTTATTTTACCTCTTTCAGAGAAGTGGGGTTATCAAGAGTTGGTATACATAAGTCACTTAACTTGCACTATGTTCTTTAGGATGATCATAGATAAGCAGATATGTTCTCTTTCAAATAACTCTGTTTAAGTATAACGTCGTACAATAATACTTTTACGACGTAAGTTATATTGTTGAGAGTAGTGGTGTAGTCTTCCTTATGAATAAAAAACTTTATAAATGTAGATTGTTATTGTTCTGTGTATAATTGTTTTTTTGTTACTTTTACTCCAGTTAATCTTTCTATGGAAATTTATCTACCTGTGCCTAAAATCCACACTCTAAGTCCCCTAGATTTTAGAAATTGGAGGAGTTATGTATTAGCCCGAAAATATGGGGATTATTTCAAATGGTCTAGTAGTCGTCTTTTGTTCTGGAAAGGCCTTAGAATTGATTACAGAAGGTCATATTAAGCTCATATTCTTAAAGGTCTTTATGGAGTGTTTGCTTATGTAACGTTTGTGATAATTTAGTGTTTCTTTGTGTGGTAATAGTATAGTTTAAATTTATTTACTTATTAAAAATTTATTTTTATTACTACTTATCTAATTTATTAAAATAATCTTTTTTAGCCAAGTAATTTGTTGAGTGGGTCATTTTAAGATTTTTGCTTTAAAAATAGGGGACTTCTCCCCTATTTTGTCTTTCACTCGTGAAAACTTTTGACAAATTAAATAATTGTTATATCATTCAGGCATGGCTGAACGTATTCAATCTGGCTTATCAGATCAATGGCGAGCAACTTTATCTTCGAAACGTGGTTGGAACAATTATGTTCCTAACCATTGGATTAAATGGGCAACAGATAATAAATTAGATCTAGATACCCATGAAATTAGAAAAAGTAAACAAAAAAAGCCAAAATCTACTACCTTACATGGCAAAGCAATCAAAGATATTTTTACATATAAGAAAAGATATGTGAGAAATGAATTTACTAAGTGGTATGAAAAAAGAGCCTTACCATCGACACACTGGACAATTATGGAATATAAATCGCATTTTAAGAGAAAACGTCCAGACTACGCAAAAAGCTTTAACGAAAAAAAGGATAGCCATCAAAAATATAGATATAAAAACTCATTTCTTGTTCCAGAGTCATTTCGAACCTTAGATAACTGGTTTATAGAAAGAGAAAAGCTACCTAAAGAGAAAAACCAGAAGAGAACTGTAATAGCCGAAAGAGTTTTTGATGCATCAGGAAAAATCAGAAGCGTTACCTTACTACTTTTTGGAATGGATGTTTTGATTAGACAAGAAGACAAAACATCAAAACATAAGTGGTCAGTATCTGAAAGAAGAGAAATTAATATAAAAGAAGGACCACAACAGATGATCAATTTAAAGGTTCCATGGTCTGTTCATATCCGTAGTGTCGTACAATATTGACAGACTTCTCTAAAACATTTATAGTAATTATAGATGGATTCTGCCCAAGGTAAAAATAGTGAAATATCAAAAAAAATAGATGAATTTTTAGATTATTTATCTGTTGAAAAAGGATGCTCCCCTCTTACAATTAGAAATTACAAACACTATTTAAGTAGACTTCTTGGGTGGTTGATTACAAGTCATAAACATACAGATGTTAAATCTATAAACCAAGATACTGTTCATCACTTCAGAGCATATTTAGCAAAGCTTGGTTTGGGAAAAAAGACTCAAGGATATCACGCAATCGCACTACGATCGTTTCTTAAATGGCTTCTTCGCAACGACTATCAAGTAATGGCACCTGATAAGATTGAACTACCTAAAATACCAGATAGACAAGTTAAGTTTTTAAGTGGTGAACAGGTAGATAGATTACTAAATGCTCCTTCAATGTCTGATATACAAGGTGTACGGGACAAAGCTATTTTAGAAGTTTTATTTTCTACAGGACTACGTGTATCTGAACTTACAGGTTTAAATATCGAAAAAATTGATTTTGAAAGACGTGAGTTTGGTATTACAGGAAAAGGAGGAAGGGCTAGGGTTGTCTTCTTGTCATCTCGTGCAACTGAATATTTAAAAAAATATTTAAATGAAAGAAAAGATCATTTTAAACCTTTATTTATTAGACACAAGGGAAAGATGGATCCAACTACTCCAGACAATAAAATGCGTCTTACTCCCCGCTCGGTTGAGAGAATGTTAAAAAAATATGTTAGAAAGGTTAAACTTCCAGTTGAAGCTACTCCACACACAATGAGACACTCGTATGCAACTGATCTGTTGATAGCAGGAGCTGACATTCGGTCAGTACAAGAAATGTTGGGGCATAAAAATATATCAACTACACAGATTTATACTCATGTTACAAATAAACAACTTCATGACATCCACGAAACCTTCCATGGGAGGGGGAAGTGAGTTAAATCATTTTTCAAAAGTAACTGCGTAGTTTTGAAAAATTTGACTATACATTAAGGCATCTTCGGCTAAATGTAATTTGTCACTGTACATAAATGATTTTTCAAGAGAGTTAATATGATCAATCAAGTATGGTTTGACTGAAGTGGTATCTATTTCACTTTTACGTTTATTTGCCTCTATTATAAATCTTTCTCCAGTTTCATTTGATCCACTATGAAATGCCAAGGCTATTCTTTTTAAATCCATAGCCAGCGAACTGATTGCAATATAGTTATTTGTCATAAATTTCACTAAAAAAGAATTCTGTTAATCTTTTGTAGACTTTTCTAATTTCTTCAGATTGGATTTCGTTGCTGTTGTTATTATCGTTTGGTCTAATATTTATAAATGAGTTGAAATCAATTTCCATAGAGTTCAAATCTATTCCCCCACCCCAGAGATTGCTTTGTTTTGATCCTGAATCGAGAAGAACTTTTTCAGATTCAAAATGGCGATCTGCTCCTGCAGAACAAACTTTATTTTCAATATCGATTACAGTTTTAATATATGTCCCAAATTGTTCTTGTAGTTTTTCTATTTCATCCTTCGTAAACAGTTCTGATTTAGTAATGATCATAAACTTATTATACCAGATCAATATTTTGATATACTTAAACCTCATGAGTGAGATTTTAAAAAATCCATATAAACTTTCAATTTTGATAGGCGCAATTTTTATATCTGGAATGCTTTTGGGTTCGTTTGGTTACTTAGGTTATTTGAAAGCTAATGCCCAGAATGATCCTCAACCCCAAACGTACAATACGGAGTTGCCTGAATTAATTGAAGAAGAAAGAGAAACTTCAGATGATGCAGACAGGTTTAACATTTTATTAATGGGACACGGTGGTGCAGGCCATTCAGGTGGTGGTTTAATGGATGCTATTATGGTGGTTTCTGTTAACACAACGGACAAGAAAGCGAGTATTATATCCATCCCTCGTGATTATTGGTTTTCAGGTCATAAATTAAACGCTGATCCTTCGATTCGTGATGCTGTTACTGCCATAACTGGTTTATTTATCACTAATCAGATAACAATTGATTTTAATAATTTTGTAAAAATGATTGATAATCTAAACGGCATAACGGTTGACGCCAAAAAAGCCTATGTCGATAATTTTTATCCCGTCAGGGGTAAAGAAAATGATTTGTGTGGATTTTCTAATGAAAAAATAGTCGAGGTGCATCAAAAATACACAGGTTTTGAATTAGAAAAACAATTTCTATGTAGGTATGAGACCATATCATATGGCGTTGGGTTAAATAGTATGAATGGAGAAGAAGCTTTAAAATATGTTAGGAGTAGGCATGGCGATGGCGATTTTGGAAGAAGTATGCGTCAGTTTGAAGTATTAAAAGCTATACTTCAAAAGGGAAATATTTCTGTGGTGTCAAAGGCCTTATCCTTTGTTAAAACAGATTTAAATAATGACAGTCTTAGCTTGTTAATAACTCAGATTGGAAACCCACTGGAATATAGTATTTCATATCTAGGACTATCTGATCAAAATGTACTTACAAACAGTAAGAGTTCACAGGGTGCATATATTTTGATACCAAAATCAGGAGTTAGTATAAAGGATTATATAAAAAACAGCATCTAACGGATTTCATACGAGAGGCTTATGGTAACTTCTATTTCTGTTTCTCCGGGGGTTATGTTTGCAATTGCTGGTTCAATTCCCACACCCATTTCGACTGACTTATCAAAAGTCATTGGTCTTGGATAATCAGTTCCAAAGCTTTCAGACACATTTATAATCTTACCCAAGGTTATTCCTGCAGCTTTAGCTAGTCCTTCAGCTTTGGTTTTAGCTTTTTTGACTGCTTCTTCACGAGCAGTGTTTAATACTTCTTCTTTATCTTTTTCATTTATCTCAAAACTGATATTTCCAACTACGTTAGCACCAGATGAGGTGGCTAATATTAGAACTTCGTTTATAGCTTCAAAATTTGTAACTTTAATTTCGTAACTTGTTGAAACTCTGTATCCATTTATTCTGTATGGAGAACTTGAATAGTCATACTCTGGACTGACGTTGTAGTTAGTTGTTTTGATATCTTTTTCGTCAATCCCTAGTTTTTTAAGTGAGTCTGTGAGGTTTTTTGAGGTGGCGTTAACCTCACCTTGAACCTGTTTCAGAGTCTGCCCTTGTTTTTCTATCCCAATTATTACCTTGGCAATATCAGGAACAATGGTAGCTTTACCAGTCTCTGTGACAACCAACGGTTCACCCTTAGTTTGAGTTAAAACAGAAATTGGAAGACTTGGACCCCACTTTGAGTATACGAAAAGAAGGATAAAAAAGATGATGATACTACCAATAAATTCTACTCTACGCTCCATATATTTAACTATAGCTCAATTGACACAATTTTCAAGAAGTGATTTAATTAGCTTATGGCATTAACAAATGAAGATAAGCAATTTATTACAGAAACTGTACAATCTACAGCTAAATCGATTTTTGTCGAGGACAGAAAACATTTAAAAGTCTATTTAGATGATCTTTTTGATACTAAACTTGAGGAAAAGGTAAAACAATATGTTGGTAATTTGCCAACCAAAGATGAGTTTAATTCAAGAATGGATGAAATGATGGGAGAAATTAAAATTGTCAGAGAAGAACAGGCTGGATTATCGCAACACGATCGTGATCAATTTGATGCAATTGAAGCTTTACAAAAAATCCACCCAATGAACTCCCACCCCACCTTTGCTTGACTTTTGGATAGGGGTAGTAGTAGACTATCAAAAAATGAAGGAAGTATTCGAAAAGATTGAAGCTCAAATTAAAAGAATTCAAGCAAGAAGTGGTAAAGCTGGACATACTGAGCCTCCAATGTCTGGGATTGATCAGGTATTGGTAGAAATGGCTATTCCAGTTAATATTAATAATAGAAAAATATCTGGAGGGTTGACAGATGAAGAAGCAGCTTCATTATTAAACTTATCAAAAAAAGTTGGCCAAGAAATTAGTTCTCGGTTTTGATCGAAATTATAAACTTCTCGTCTATTATTCTCCTTCTTCCTCATCCCCCGTCTTATCCATTACAGTAGCTGCAGCAATGGAGTCACCCTTGTTTGCAAATCTCATAATAATTACTCCTTGTGTTGCTCTACCTAGTTGTGGAATGTTTTTAACAGGTAGTTTAATTACTTGACCTTTTTTGGAAGTAATCACTAATTGGTCAGAGTTTTCAGTGACCAAGCAAGCACAGGCCAACTCCCCTGTTTTTTCTGTAATAATACAAGCTTTAACTCCTTTACCTGCTCTTTTTTGAATTGGAAATAGATCAAATTTAGTTCTTTTGCCGAGACCGTGAATCGAGAGAGTCAATATATCTCTAAAGACCTTTTTTCTTTTATCTGTTGGAACTACCAATTTATCAGGAAAAACTTCCATACCGATTATTTGGTCGTCCTTATCAAATTTCATACCAGTTACGCCAGTTGTTGCTCTGCCCATTGGTCTGACGTTGCTTTCGGGAAATCTTATAGACATTCCTTTTCTAGTAAGAAGCATAATGTTGTCTGAACCGTAAGTTAAATGTGCAGAAATCAAACTATCATTGTTTTGAAGTTTTATAGCAATTAAACCACTTGCTCTTAAATTTTCAAATTGTTTTAACTCAGTTTTTTTAATTATTCCTGATGCAGTTGATAGAATTAGATTCTTTGCTCCAGATTCTCTATCCATTGGTAAAATTGACTTAACAATTTCACCACTTTCAAGGTTTAAGAAATTTACTAAGGCTTGGCCCTTTGCTTGCCTACTACTTTCTGGTATTTCATAGGCTTTTGTTCCAAAAACACGACCTTTATTTGTAAAAAATAAAATCTGATCATGTGTACTGGCGGTAACCAAGTGATCAATTTCGTCTTCTTCTTTTGTGGTCATTCCAATCACTCCCTTTCCTCCTCTTCTCTGAGCTTTATAGGTATTTTTTGAAACTCTTTTAATATAGCCAGTTTTTGTAACAGTTACCAAACAATCTTCTTTTGCAACCAAATCTTCTTCACTAAACTCCCCTATTTTACTTTTATATATTTTAGTTTTTCTTGAGTCTCCAAACTTTGCCTTAAGATCGGTTAACTCTTTGGTTATGATTTGAAGTATTCTCTTGGGGTCTTTTAAGATTGCGATCAACTCATCTATTATCTTCTTTATTTCCTGATACTCTTTTTCAATTTTTTCTCTTTCTAGAGCAGCAAGACGCCTAAGTTGCATATCAAGAATAGCGATACTCTGTATCTCAGATAGTTTAAACCTGCTTATTAAATTAGTTTTGGCTTCTTCTTGTGTTTTACTCTCTCTAATTGTTTTAATAACTGCGTCTAAATTATCTAGTGCAATTTTTAAACCTTCCAAAATATGCGCTCTTCTTTTTGCTTCAGTTAATTCAAATATTGTTCTTCTTACTACCACCTTTTGTCTGTGTTTAATATATTCAACAAGAATTTGTTTTAGGTTTAAAGTGTGTGGTGTTCCATCAACCAACGCAACAAAGTTTGCAGGAAACGTTGTCTGGAGTCTTGTGTGTTTGTATAAGTTATTCAAAACTGACTTTGGCTTTGCATCTTTTTTAAGGTCAATTGCAACCCTCATACCATCTTTGTCCGATTCGTCTCGAAGATCTGCTATACCTACCATCTTTTTGTCTTTGACAAGCTCTGCAATTTTAGCTACCATTTCCGCCTTGTTAACTTGATATGGAATTTCAGAAATTATTATTTGAGATTTTTTACCATTATCAACTATTTCTGCTATACCACGGACCACAATTCTACCCCGCCCGGTTGCATATACTTCTTTTAGTGACATGGAGTCGTATATTGCGCCACCCGTAGGAAAGTCAGGACCTGGTAAAACTTCAGTAATTTCATCCACTGTTGCATCCGTCTCGAACGAAATTGACTTTGGATCTACTTCCTCTTGAGTAAATGCTTTCTCTGCTCCTGATGCAATTAAATTAATCTTTTTGATAACAAACTCATTTTCTTTTTGATGCTGGTCTTGATTCTCAATAGTGACTTTACCTTTTGCAATCATCATAAAAATTGCGTCAATAACTTCAGTTAGATTGTGTGGAGGAATCTTGGTGGCCATACCAACAGCAATTCCCTCAGAGCCCATAAGTAGTAAGTTTGGCAAAAGAGCTGGTAAAAATACTGGTTCTTTTAGGGTGGTATCAAAGTTATCAACGTAGTCAACAGTATCCTTTTCCATATCTGCAAGGATATATTCAGAGATTGGAGAAAGCTTAGCCTCAGTATAACGCATGGCTGCTGCTGAGTCACCATCCACTGAGTTGTGGACAAATATGCCAGAGTCAAGCGCAAAGTTATGCCATGGGGCTATTGTTAAATCGTAAACGTCTTCAATCTCAGAGAGGTATTTAACTTTTAGTATTTTGTGGTTGTATAGTTTTGCTTGATTTACGACTTCGGAAAAATTTGTAAAATATTTCAGTGTATTTTCTAGATTTGGTATACCATTTCTTCTCTCTTTTTCGTAAATTGTTTCTGTTAGGTGGTCGTATCTTACTAGAAGATGAGAAGTATAACTCAATATTTTGGCTTTAACCATCTTTTCTCTAGATTTAGGATTAATCCATTGTAATCTTGCTTTATTTCTATGAAGCGCTACAATTTTTTCATCTGACCAAAGGGCTTGGGCCATTTTTTTGAAATGGTTTTTAGGGTATTTTGCACGATACTCCTCGTTTTGCCATAATAGTTTTGAAGACTTACTCTGTTTTTCTTTCCAGTCCTTTTTGTTTGTCAACTCCTTTATTATTCTTGACATGTGTTCTCTATGTTCAGGTTTGTTCCATAATTCAAGAGATGTCTTTCGCATATGTTCACTCATCACTTTTCTGTATTCTTCGTCCTGCCATCTTTTCTTCATCTCTTTTGATTTAAGTATGCTCATTATTTTTTGGAATTCACTACTTTTCCACATTTCCTTAAGTTTTTTACTAGAAATGTCTGACATGAATTTTTTATAATTTTCATCTTCCCACAACTTCTTAACTCGGAGAGAATGTCTTTTTATAAATTCAGGATCTTTCCAAAGTTTCTTGTTTAAGTTTTTTGCACGTTCTGAGAGAATATCGTGTGCATCAGACAAGAACTTATCCCTACCTTCTTTTATTTTTTTAACGTACAATGGATCATTTTTGTGTCTCCAACTGGCCATTTTATAATGAAGCTTCCAGTGATCTTCCCAGCCCATTCTTTGAATATTGTCAGGATTGTTATTGAGTTTATTAAAGTCTATGTGGTGACGAACACGACCCGCTGATTTTTTATAACTTTTGTTATTTAAGTTCCAAAGATCCGCCAAATGGTGGATAAACTCAGAATTATTACTAAGTGGCTGGTGAATCATCTCATAACCTTTTAAGTTCTTATCCAAAGACCCATCGCTTTTGGTTATGTAAAGTGGCATTAAGGATTGTCCAGACGTCAAGTCTTTAGCTTTTTTGTATTTTCCGTTTCTAAGTAAGAACTTATGGTCAGGTGTACAACGTATTTTTTCACCGTTATCTAGAGTTACCTCCACCAATTCAGCACTTTTACGAGTCAGTCTAGGGTTTTTAATTTCAGAAATTTCAATAACTTTATTTTTAGTATTAAAGGTAAATCCCCAGTGTCGACTTCCCTTTTTTTGCTCTTTTATTAATTCTCCAAAGTTTAGACTTCTTCCGTCTGCAAGTTTAATTTTTGTGTCTTTTGTAAAACAACCAAAGTTACCCTGACCGCGAACAAGTGGGTATCTCATCGAAAAGTCTTGGGCAAGTCTAACCATTGTGTCATAGACTGCGCTGTCACCGTGTGGGTGGTACTTTCCTAACACCTCACCTACAACCTTGGCAGACTTTGTAAAGCTAGCTGTATGTTTAAGTCCCATCTGCGCCATGGCATACAAAATTCTTCTGTGAACTGGTTTTAAACCGTCTCTAACATCTGGAAGTGCACGAGCAACAATGACACTCATTGCATAATCAACGTACGACTTAGATAACTCTGAAGTTATTTCTATTTGTTGAAGTTTTCCAATATCCATATTTATTTAAAAATTATATAAGGCCTGTTAAGAAACAAAAAACGACTATCAACTAGCCTTGATCATTCTATCGTGTTTTATATGCCTAAAGCAAGTAGAAAGTAATAAGATATCTAATCTGTGTGGAGGAGTGCATAGATCAAGATAGCTTAACACTATTATGGGGTATATTTATGTTTATGAATATTTCAACCGCTTCTTCTTTTTTGGTCTAAATAAATAGTTGAAGACGTAGTCTGCGGAGGTATATAATGGGGGCTTTGATTCAGTTTCAACTGCCTGATTAAATATATTTGGGTTATCCTCTCCACTTTTTTGCATCTCTTTATGCCACTCTTCAATTGTTAGACCTAATGTCTCTGCCTCGACATTATTTTGTTTGCGGACTTTATTTAGAGTCTCTTCAGTTGCTGATTTGGCAGCGTGTATTTGATTATTATAATAATTAACTTTTTGTTCGAAGTTCAAAACAAGTAGAATGATAAAAGTTAAAATCAACTATTTTCAACTATCAAAATTCTGGTAGAATAACAATTACCCCCTAGGAAACCAAGGTATGAGTGCTGAAGTTTTTTTCTTGTAGTTTTCAAATTCCTTGTTGCCTTCATACTTTTTCTCAAGCAATGGAACACCTGAAACTTTTACTAAAAGGTAGGTAATTGTTAGAGGTCCAACCAGTCCCAAAAGATAATAAGTTGAGCCAAAAGTTAATATCCATACTCCCCACCACATAGTTATCTCTCCAAAATAGTTCGGGTGTCTTGAATATTTCCAAAGACCAGACTTTAAAATCCCCCCTTTGTTTTTAGGATCTTTTTTGAAAAAATACATTTCTAAGTCCCCTACTGTTTCAAAGTAAAAACCAATAACCCAGATAATCAATCCAATAAAACCATAGAAACTTACGCCTCCTCCAAATCTGTTATATAAATTTGGAGCTAGTGAGATTAAAAACATAAAAAAACCTTGAACCAAAAATACGTTTATATAGCTTTTTAGAATAGCATTCTTTCCCCACTTTTCTTTCCACTCTTTATATCTAAAGTCTTCTGACTTACCCCAATTCCTTAATGTTATATAGCCTGTTAACCTTAAGCCCCACAAAAAAATTAAAATGGTGATGATAATCTTTGTTCTTTGAAAATCACCGGACATAAAAAGATTGAAAATAGCCAAAACTATAAACCCCATACCCCAAGCCGAATCTGCAATATCGTTTCTCTTTAGTTTAATTGAAAGCAAAAAGAACAAGTTCATAAAGAAGAATATAACTAACGTATTTTGCCAAGAAAAATTGAATAATTCCAACATTTTAAGAAATCTTTTGTATTATGGTTAAGGCAAAGTATGCAGTGGTTAAACATAGTATACCTCCCCAGATTATGTCGACTATTGTCATTTGAACAGACCAGCCTTTAAGTGTTGCTAGGTTTGTTAGATCATAAACTGCATAGGCACAAACACCGTAAACAAATGCATCAATTAAGGCCTTTGTTGTTGGGCCATTATCTATATGCCTACTAATTACAAGCCAAAATAAACCAAGGGGAATGAATATATAAACTAGTAAAACAGCAGGCCAGTTAACCACTCTTTCGAAGTTGACAAGCCATTTGTCGTAGGTATTTTTCATTAAAAACAGCCAGATAATATCTAATGGAAGCATTACTAGTAGAGTGATGAATAAATTTTTAAACATATTATTTCTAATAATTATTATACTATAGATTTTGCAACTATTTTTGCCACATTTTTATCAAACGCACTTGGGATTATTTTTTTAGGTGTTGGATTTTTAACTAACTTTGACAAGTTTACTGCAGCCCTAATTAACATTTTATTGGTAATTCTTTTTACTTTATTATCTAGTGCCCCCCTAAAAATACCGGGGAAAGCCAAAACATTATTAATTTGATTTTCGAAATCACTTCTTCCTGTTGCTACAATCTTTGCTCCGCCTAGTTTTGCATCCTCAGGCATTATCTCAGGAATGGGGTTTGCCATTGCAAAAATAATTGCATTACTTTTCATTTGAGAGACATCATTTTTATCTAATAGGTTTCCACTACTAAGGCCTATGAATACATCTTTATTTTTAATAATCTTTTTAATATCACCATCTTCAGTATTTTTATTTGTGGTGTTAGCAAGACTAAGTTTTTCTCGGTTTAAATCCTTCCTCAATGTTGATATTGCGCCTTGCGAATCACAAATGACAATATTTTTAAAACCGTATTCCAAGAGCAGTTTACAAACAGCAGTACCAGCTGCTCCTGAGCCATTTATTACTATTTCAACACTTAAGTCCTTTTTAACCACCTTAATTGCGTTTATCAAAGCAGAAAGCACTACCACAGCTGTTCCATGCTGATCGTCGTGCATAACAGGAATATCCAATTCCTTGATAAGTCTTCTTTCTATTTCAAAGCATTTGGGAGCTTTAATATCTTCTAAATTTATTCCCCCGAAAACAGGTGCAATGTTTTTGACTATCTCTACAATTTCATCACTATTTTGAGTGTTTAAGCAAATAGGAAAGGCGTCAACATTTCCAAATCTTTTGAAAAGTGCAGCTTTTCCTTCCATCACGGGGATTGCTCCATATGCTCCGATATTTCCTAACCCTAAGACTGCTGAACCGTCTGAAACAACAGCAATAGTGTTTGATTTTAGAGAAAGTTCAGAAGCCCTTTTGTTGTTTTTGGCAAGTTCTTTGCTAACTTCGGCTACCCCTGGAGTATATGCTAGAGACAGGTCAACCTTATCTTTAATTGGAGATTTTAGTTCAGTTCCAATTTTCCCTTTATATTTTTTGTGATATGAAATTGAGTCCATTTGTAAACATTGTATAATGACTTCTATATATGTACAACGAGGTGATTTTTGATCTGGAAACACAAAGATTTTTTGATGATATAGAGGGATTTAATCCAGCTGATTTGGGAGTTTCAATTCTGTCTATCTATGTCAGAAAGATTGACCACAATTACAGTGAGATTGAGGGTCAAACGATATCTTTTTATGAACCTGATTTACTAAAGTCATGGGAATATTTCAAAAACGCAGATAGAATTATTGGCTTTAACTCAAAAAGATTTGATGTCCCAGCCTTAAAACCTTACTTGTCAAGTGACATTGGTAAAATTCCTCATCTGGATATATTAGAACATATTAAAGAGGTCAATGGAAAACGTGTTTCATTAAACGCAGTCGTTAAGGAGACCTTAGGTGATCACAAGGCAGATGACCCCCAAAATGCAATTCTTTACTGGCAGAAAAGAGATGAAGAAAGTTTAAAAAAATTAAAATTCTATTGTGAGGAAGACGTAAGACTAACCAAAGAAGTCTATGACTATGGATTAAAGAACAAAAAGCTTCATTTCAAAGATTTTTGGAATGATATAAAAACGATTGATGTTGATTTTAGTTACCCAGTGCTGGAAAAAGAAATTGAAAAACAGGAGAGTCTATTTTAAAAGCTACTTAAATTTTGAAAGGTAGGCAGAATTACTTGCCATTATTATTTTCCAAGCTTCATCTTTGTTACCCCAACCTTCAACTTTTGTACTTCCTGGTTTTTTTAAGTCTTTGTAGTGTGCAAAATGATGTTCAAGTTTGTTTTTCCAAGTTTCTGTTAAGTCACTGATATCAGTTATTACACTTCCTGTATTTCTATCGTCCTCTGGAACACAAATTATTTTGTGATCATTTTCCCCGTCATCAACAAAATTTAAAACGCCAACAACTTTTACTTTCACCATTATGCCTGTTGGCAATGGTTCGTCTGTTATAATTAACGTGTCAAGTGGGTCATTGTCTTCATCCCAGGTTTGAGGGATAAAACCATAGTTTACTGGTTTTGCAAAAATCTCCGGCTCTACCCTATCAAGGACAAATATATTTGGTTCGTAATTATATTCAATCTTATTTCTTGAACCTCTTGATATTTCAACAAAAGTATTTAAATACTCTCCCTCTTTCCCAAATTCGATGTCGTGTAGTAAGTTCATAAATATTAGTATATAACTTTAATTTCTATATATCCAGTGTAGCTAGTTTTGCATGGGTTTGAATAAACTTCTTTCTTGGTGGCACCTCTTCACCCATTAACATTTCAAACATCTTCCCAGCTTCTTCGAGGCTTTCTACGTTTATCTGTTTTAAAGTTCTAGTGGCAGGGTCCATTGTAGTTTCCCAAAGTTGTTGTGCATTCATTTCTCCTAAACCTTTGTATCTTGAAATAGAAACTTTTTTATCACCAAACTTTTTAATAACTTCATCCTTTTCTTGATCATTAAAGGCATAAATTGATTCTTTACCAGCAGTTATTTTATATAGTGGGGGGAGTGCAATATATAAGTGCCCCCTGGTAATAATCTCAGGCATATGTCTGTAGAAAAATGTCAAAAGCAAAGTTTTTATATGTTCACCGTCAACGTCTGCATCAGTCATTATGATTACTCTGTGATATCTGAGTTTTTCGTAGTTTATGGCCTCCCCTATACCAACACCTAAGGCAATAATTAAATTTTTAACTCCTTCAAATTTAACAATTGTGTCAAGCCTTGCCCTTTCTGTGTTTAGGATTTTACCCTTTAAAGGTAAAATTGCTTGGAATTTACGGTCCCTTCCTTGCTTTGCCGATCCACCAGCGCTATCACCCTCAACAATATATATTTCTGAAACTGATGCATCCTTACTTTGACAATCAGCAAGTTTTCCAGGAAGAGATGCACCATCAAGAGCACCTTTTCTTAAAACAGCGTCCTTTGCTGCTCTGGCGGCCAATCTTGCTCTTGCTGCCAAACTTACTTTATCAATTATTCTTTTTGCTTCTTGTGGGTGTTCTTCAAAATAAGTGTCCAAGCCTTCTTTGACAGTTGTTGCAACAAAACCTTGTACCTCTGGGTTATTAAGTTTGGCTTTGGTTTGACTTTCAAACTGAAGTGTCTCGGAAGGCATTTTGACATAGATAACGGCAGTTAGACCTTCCTTTAAATCATCACCTGTTAAAATTATGTCGTCTTTGCCACTTGAATTTCTCTTGACATAGTCAGTGATAGATCTTGTTAAAGCTGTTCTAAAACCAGTTACATGTGTTCCTCCATCAGTTGTGTATATTCCATTTACAAAACCTTTAACATTTTCATTGAAACCATCTGTATATTGGATTGCTACTTCTGCATTTATTTCACCGTTATCTTTTGAAACATAAATAACATCTGTAATTGGTGACTTACCCCTATTAGAGTGTGCAACCAAAGATTTAATTCCTCCCTCAAAATAATAACCAGATTCATCACCATCTCTTAAGTCTTTAAAACTAAATGCAAGCTTGGCAATTAAATATGCCCTATCACGAAGTAGATTCTTTATTTTATTTTTCTCAAATGGTAATGGTTCACCTTGTGAGTGAAATATTTGAGAATCGGGCATAAATTTAGTAATGGTTCCAGTTTTTTGTTTTAAATCAATCCCCCATTCTTTTATCTGAGAATCAGTAGCTTCTGAAACTTTTTTAAGTGGTACTCCCCTTTTGTATTCTTGATAAAAGACTTTTCCATTTCGTAAAACACAAACTCTAAAATAAGATGACAGCGCATTTACAACAGATGCACCTACACCATGAAGACCACCAGAAACTTTGTATGCTCCTCCACCAAATTTTCCACCTGCGTGAAGCTTGGTCATTGTAAGTTCTAAGGCAGAAACACCACTTTTGTGCATATCTGTTGGTATTCCTCGACCGTTATCACGGATTTCTGCTGAACCATCAGCGTTTATTTGTACCCAAACTTGGCTTGCAGTTCCAGCAAAGCTCTCGTCAACCGAGTTATCAACAATTTCTCTTAAACACTCATGAAGACCCCTAGTGTCGGTTGATCCAATATACATTCCCGGTCTCTTTCTGACTGGTTCTAACCCCTCAAGGACTTGGATTTGGTCTGCGTTGTAGTCTTGTTGTTTAGCCATTGCTGTTCATTCTAACAACTAAATTTGTAAGCTGCAAGCCTACATTTCCATTTAGTTTTAAGTTTTTTAAAACAGAAAGATAATTTTCAAGATTTTTAAAATTTTTAACATCGTGCTCGTGCAAAACTAAATCCTCAACAAATGAAACTGCTTCTTCACGTCCTTTTATTTTTCCTATGACCTCAAACTTTTGATGTAAATTAAGCTTTTCAAAACTATTAATCCCACTACTGGTTGAGACCGTCAGTTTAGGGTTTACTGTTTTGATTATTTGGCACCTTGAAGTAATTGTGGGTAAAACATTATATAAATTTTTTGCGGTTAGAACATAGATTAAATTATCATTTGGTTCTTCCAAGTTTTTTAAAAAAGCATTTAAAGCTTCGTTTGTGGCATTGTCAATATTTTCAATAACAATTGCAGTTTTTATATTAAATGAAAACTTAATTAGTTTTTTTAAATTTTTTGCATCTTCAATTTTTTGCAAAGTAAAGGGAACAATTTCTGCCTTTTGTTTATTTGCAAAGTCAATTGGGTCAATGTTTTTAAGTAAAAATGCGTGCATATATTTAATTTTAAACGAATTCAGTTGTTTTATACAGCTACGATAATTTACTATTCAATTACTTAAAAAAGAATAATAATGTATTTTATACCTTTTACCTTGATTGTCATGGACAAGTTAATGATGATTAGCAATTTATAGGTAACTTAGTGTAAAATTTGACTATGGCAAAGAAAAAGGTAATTAAAAAATTTAAGCTCAATAAATGGATTAAAATTTTATTACCTCTGCTTGTATTAGTAATAGGTTCGATGTTTATTCTAAGTAAGTCAACTAGCGAAATTAGCTTTAATGGATGTGGAACAGACTTTCCTAATTATAAGTATAGTTTGAAGTTTCCATTTTTGTGGACATTTAAGCAAACCGTTCTAGATTCAACAAGCAGTTATTATGAGGTTAGTGGGCCAAATAGTGTTTTTACTGTAAGCTGTACAAACCAGGGTGTTGGTGGAGGATGTAATAAAGATTATTGGACTACAATTAATGTAAATGGAAGGCAATATGATGCATGTCTTCAAAAGATTGATGGTACGTGGAATATGAGTAATGTAAATTTTTCAGATACTTCTGTAGAAAACATAATTGTTTCATTTTGGTCTGAAGGGCTTGATAAAATTGAAATTGAAAAAATTCTCTCTTCTTTTAAGCGTTTATAAAAAAAACAAAGCAGGATACTTTTTCAGAGTTAGACTCTAAAATTTCTCCTGCTTTTTATTAAATTTTACTTACTTAATCCATCCCCATTTACAAAACCAACTCATTGGCCACGAATATTGACTGCATTTGTCAACCTGTGGTGTTGTGATTGATGTTGATGGTACTGGTGTTTCAATTGTTACTGCGGGCATATGGATGATATTCATGCAATCTGGATTGACATGTACGTTATTATGGTTGCGAACCCAATTCGACTCTGTGACACGAATCGATCCATCCTCATTCAATCCTTGGAAAATCGCCACATGTCCTGCGTTAAAATTAGCAGATTCACAACTTGTACCCCCATTTTGAGATGCTGGATTCCATGTAACGATGTCACCTTGTTTGGCAGTTGAAAAATCATTTGTTACCGTCCATCCACAGGTGCCACTTTTGTCCGGATCATTTGCCCAATCATCCCAGAGACCGCCGTTAGGGAATGATTTACCCCAGCATTTTTCTACTTCTGCATTCACTCTGGCTACATAGTTTGTGCATTGTTCCATTGCTCCGACATCTGGAGGATTAAATGGATTCCACCATTGTCCCGTTGCAAGTTCGTCACATCCTGTATCAACAAGTGGACTTACCTCAGAAGTTGCAGGATCAGGAACTATTGGAACTGTGACAATCAACGTTGCTTCAGCTTGTGAAATTACAGTAGCAACTGGCTGTACTGCAACAATAGGATACATATGGTATTCCCCACCTGTTCCTACTTCTGCAGCCCAACCTTGTACCCCTTTGTACTCCACAATGAACCATCTGACTTCTTGTTTACACTTTGGTCCATCAACCACCTTAACCTCACTGTAGTTAGGCATTATTGTTAATGGATCAGTGTTTACGTTTGGTCTCGGCCGGAGATTCAAATCTTTTCTTGCAATTTGTGCATTACCTCCAACAGTTAATACCGCAGGAGAAGCAGGGCATTCACCATCACTTGCTAAACCTTGTGGGCCATTTGGAATTACTTGCACTTGGCCCACAATTGATGGCACTGTTGTTGAACCTTGATTAGGAACAATCGGTGTTGTATTTGGGAAATATCGATTCTTGAAGTCGATAAATCCGTTGTAATCTCGATTAACATCGGGGATGTCTGATCCATGATGAATCGATTTTAAATCAGAGTTACTCCACCCTTTGTTATCAATCCAAGATCTTGGAATTCCCAAAGCATCCAAAGTATCAGGATTTGGAATTAGTCTTCTTTCCATTGAACCGTTTTTGATAACGATGACGAAAAGGTTTCCATTTATATCAATGATGCTACTTGTTACAAATGGAAAAGAAGGTTCTGCAGGTTGCTGATTGGGGGCAAGAACAGAGACTATGATGCTTCCTGATTTTCCTGCATAATCCCAATTGTTATCTCCTTGTCCTGCGACCCACAAGCTTAGTTTATGGTTACCAGTAGGAAATCCTGATGTGTTCCATGTCCATGACAGACTGGGCGCACCAATTTCATACAGGTCTACACCATTAACTTTCACTTTCATAGCTCTTACTTGAACATTACATGACCCACTACCTGAGATTTGGATTTGTTCCCCAACAATTACATTCCTTGGCCACGCATCAAATGTATCTATACTGCATGAAGGATTTTGTGGAGCGGGCGGGGCTGTAAGTTGATATCCAAAATCAACACAATTTTGCTCCTGCCAATTTGGATCGTCTGATGCCTTGGTGCAAATGTTTATGTTTGCATTGCCAACGGGGCAATCACCAGTACGCCAGCTTGAATCAAATTCCACTTCTGATGTTTCACCTTTGGTTACTCCACCACAACTTACATTGATTCTTGTGGCTCCAGGATTTGTCGAATCAACCTTAATATGAATGTTTACATCATAGCCGACTTGAGCATTTCCTTGTGGATTGAAGCTCGCATTGAAATTTGGTCCGCGAGTATGTAAAGACTCTGCAACCACAGGACTAGTGATTAGGGCAAGCAGTATTACTGCCTTAATCAAAGCCATCCAACAAATTTTCTTAAACATTTAACACACTCCTTCTCCTCTATTAAGAGGTCTAATATGGATTTGTAAGTCAAAGAACGACTCAAAACTATCGGGTGTATTATAACATAAAATAGGCCGTCCCTACATTCTAACTCTCCTTTTTCTTTTAAGTTTTGTGTTGATATCCAGATTTGCACTTTCTTTTTTGCTCGTAACTGACTATTATTAAGGTATGCCCAATACTGCCACTGCCAATGTAAATAAAACTGCGACGGGAAATAATCTTGCCGATATCTTAGTTTCTATGGGAGTTTTAGATAAGACCAGAGCTGACCAAGTTAAAATGGCTGAGGTCCAGTATGGTACTACTCAGGAGGAAATAATCAAAAAACAAAATCTAGTTAATAACACTGATCTTGTTAAGGCTAAGGCTACTTTTTATAACGTCCCCTTTGTAGATTTGGCAACTAGTCCTTCCTCCCCTGAGGCAATGTCAATACTTTCTCAAGAAGTTTCGAACAAATTTAATATATTTCCACTTGCAGTTGATAAAACAGCCAAGAATATTACTCTGGCTATGGCCGATCCCCTTGATTTGACGGCTATAGAGTTTGTAGAGAGAAAAACAGGTTTAAGGGTTAAACCCGTAGCCGTTGAGGAAGATAAATTGGAAGATATTATTACAACTAGATATGCAAGTTCATTGTCGCAAGAGGTTACAGAAGCTTTAAAAGATGTAGCTCCAGATAAAAAGGTAAGTACTAGTGAGAACCTTAAAATTGGTTTCATTAGAGAAGAAAAAATATCAGAAATTGTAACTCATATTTTGGAATTTGCAGTTAAGTCTCGTTCATCTGATATACATATTGAGCCTGAAGAAAGAGCGACTAGGGTTCGTTACAGGGTTGATGGAATATTGGTTGAAAAGTTGACTATTCCCAGAGAGCTTCACGAATCTTTAACATCGAGAATAAAAATACTTTCTGGTATGAAAATTGATGAAAAAAGAATACCACAAGACGGAAGGTTTAATTTTAAGGCTGCAAATGAAGATACTGACCTTCGTGTTTCTTCACTTCCCACAGCATGGGGAGAAAAGATTGTTATGCGTTTGTTGAAAAAAACTGGTGGTGTTCCAGATTTACCAACTCTTGGTCTTCGTGGCAAAGCCTTGAAAAACCTACAGGATGCAATTTTAAGACCTCATGGCATTATTTTAATTTGTGGACCAACTGGATCTGGTAAGACCACAACACTTTACTCAATTATTAGTAAAATTAATACACCAAAGGTAAATATTGTAACTTTGGAAGACCCAATTGAATATAAAATGGTTGGTGTCAATCAGGTACAAATTAATCCAGCAGTTGGTTTAACATTTGCTTCTGGTTTAAAAGCTTTTTTAAGACAAGACCCCAACGTTATATTAGTTGGAGAAATACGTGATCAAGAAACTGCAGATCTTGCAATTCAAGCCTCATTAACAGGGCACTTAGTTTTTTCTACTCTTCACACCAATAACGCAGCAGGAGCACTTCCTAGGATGCTTGATATGGGTGCTGAACCTTACCTTTTAACATCGTCAATGACAGCAATAATGGCCCAGAGGGTTGCAAGAAAAATACACGAGGATTGTAAAGAGGAATTTACTCCTGACCCCAAAATAGTTGAAGATATGAAAACAGTACTAGGACCACTTTGGCCAACAAATTCTGTTGGTAAAACATATAGAGGTAAAGGGTGCCAGGCCTGTGGAAATACTGGCTATTATGGCAGGGTTGGTATTTTTGAAGTTTTGCCAGTTTCTGATTCGATAGGTAAAATGATATTGGGAAGGTCACCTGCTGTTGAAATTGAAAAGAAAGCCAAAGAAGAAGGTATGATAACATTAAAACAGGATGGTTATTTAAAAGTTTTAGCAGGAGAAACGACGATTGAAGAAGTGTTAAGGGTGGCTCAAGAATAGTCTAAGGAATTTAAGTAAGAAAAATAAAAATATGATAAACCTAAAACATTTGTTACAACAAACGATTGACTTAAAGTCATCAGATCTACACCTTGTTGCGGGTGTTCCTCCAACTGTCAGAATTGATGGTGAACTTAAATCTTTGCCGGATACAGGACTTTTGACACCTGAGTTGGTTGCTGAAGGATTAAAACAAGTTATGACTTCAGAGCAAATTGAAAGATTAACAGTCAATAAAGAACTTGATTTCTCACTTTCTTTTGATGACAGGGCAAGGTTTAGGGTTAATGCATATACTCAGAAAGGATCTTTGGCTGCTGCTTTTAGAAGAATTCCACTTGAGATTCCCGAGATTGATAAATTAAATCTACCTAAGATAACAAGGAGCTTTACAGGTTTAAGACAAGGTTTGGTTTTAGTGACTGGTCCCACTGGACACGGCAAGTCAACAACCTTGGCTGCAATAATTAATGAAATCAATAAAAACAGGTCTTGCCACATAGTAACAATTGAAGATCCAGTCGAATTTGTTTTTAAACCTATCAAGTCAATTATTTCTCAGCGAGAGATGAGATCAGATACTCACTCGTGGCAAGTTGCACTACGTTCTGTTTTGCGTGAAGACCCAGATGTTGTTTTAGTTGGCGAAATGAGAGATTTTGAAACAATTTCAGCAGCTTTAACAATTGCTGAAACAGGCCATTTAGTTTTTGGAACCTTGCATACTAACTCAGCAGCTCAAACTATTGATAGAATTGTGGATGTTTTCCCAGAAGACCAACAGGCCCAAGTCAGACTTCAGTTGTCATCTGTCTTAGAAGCAGTTTTCTCTCAAAGATTAATAACCGCTGTTGCTGGAGGAAGGGTTGTGGCCCATGAAGTGATGTTAGGGACAACTGCGATTAAAACTTCAATCAGAGAAGGTAAAACACATCAAATAGACTCAATTATTCAGACTTCTTTAGAAGTTGGTATGTCTACCCTTGAACATTCACTATCTGCATTGGTTAAGCAAGGAATAATTTCTATTGAAACTGCACAAGAGTGGACAGTAAGACCTGATGAGTTGAACAGGTTGATTAAAGGTACAAAATAACATACAAGCTGCGTTTATGAAAAGGTTTAACTACAAGGCAAAAGACAAATCCGGTAAATTAGTTACAGGAGAAGTGGAAGCTGTTAATGATATGTTGGCGGCCAAGCTAGTTCGTGGAAAAGGACTTCTTGTCCTCTCAATTAAACAAACATATGAAAGCCCCATAACCTTTATCAGAAATCTAAAAAATAGAATAACACCTTCAGATGTTGCTACTTTTACAAGACAGTTGGCAACAATGGTCAATGCTGGTTTACCAATAACTGAGTCGTTAATTATATTAAAGTCTCAAGCTAAAGGGTCAATGGGTAAAGTAGTATCTCAAATACTTGCAGACATTGAGGGTGGCGAGTCAGTTTCAAAGGCGTTCGTGAAGCATCCAACTGTTTTTACTCCAACCTATATAGCTTTGGTTAAGTCAGGTGAGGCAGGAGGGGTTTTAGATACTGTTTTGGCTCGTCTTGCAGACGATATGGAAAAACAACAGGAATTTAAAGGTAAAGTTAAGGGAGCTTTAATTTATCCTACAATAATTATTATTGGTATGGTTATAGTTGCTTTTATAATGATGATTTTTGTTATCCCTCGCTTGACTTCGCTTTATGATGAGTTTAATGCAGAACTTCCCCTTCCTACAAAAATATTAATTGGTGTTTCTGATGCTGTTATAAAATTTTGGCCTGTTACAATTGCTTTGGTTGTTGGGGCTGTTTATTCGTTTCAAGCGTATAGGAAAACGACACAAGGAAGACTGAAAACAGATCAACTACAGTTTAAAATACCAATTTTTGGCGAGCTTCAAAAACAAGTTATATTAACAGAATTAACAAGTACGCTCTCTTTAATGACTGGTGCTGGTGTTTCAATTTTAGAAGGTTTAAATATTACTGCAGACGTTGTCGGTAATGTGGTTATCAAAAATGCTATTAAGGATGTTGCGGTTCAGGTTGAGAAAGGATTTCCAGTTTCATTTGCATTCGCCAAACACCCAGAAGCTTTTCCTTTCATCCTTTCTCAAATGGTAGCAGTGGGAGAAGAAACTGGAAAAATGGAAGAGGTTTTGGGCAAAGTTAGTCATGTTTTTGCTGTTGAGTCAGATCAAAAGGTCAAAAGTTTAACTTCTGCAATTGAACCAATTGTTATGGTTATTTTGGGTTTGGGCGTAGGTTTTTTGGTAATTGCAATAATTTTACCTATTTATAACTTGACTTCTCAATTCTAAAGATAGATTATTATATGTAAGGGAGGTGAACTAAAATAATAAATAAATTAAAAACAAAAAACAAAAAAGGTTTTACCTTGGTAGAACTTTTGATTGTAATTGGTTTACTTGGAGCAATTGCCTTAATTGTTATTGCTGCTATTAATCCTATTGAACAAGCAAACAGAGCTCGCGACACAAGGTTTAAGTCAGATGCTGGTCAACTGATTTCCGCAATAGACAGATATTTTGCAGCTAATTCTAGATTTCCTTGGATGACAGTTACACCTACTTACTCAACAGAAGACGAGTTTGGATTTGTAACCTCTTCCAGTCAAGAAGTCGGTCTTTGTGGTGCAACTTGTGCTGTCAATGGAGTCTTAATAACCACCAATGAACTAAAAACAGAGTTTAGAAATAGAGATTTTGTTCAGGATGGTGGAGCAGGTGCAACACTAGATGAACAAATATTAATAGGTAAAGAGCAAGGTTCATCTGCATCAGTCTATGGTTGTTTTGTTCCTTTGGCTAATTCAACAAAACAAGTTGCAGTTACCGAAGGTAATGTTTACCAACCAAATACATCAACTGGCGAAAAAGGTACTCCTGTTACAACTTGTGATGGAGCAGCAGGCGACGGAGCGGGTGTAAATTGGGTAACCAACGGTTGTTATGTTTGTATACCTCAGTAGTATAAGTATGGAAGTTTATTTCATACTTATACTATTGGTTTTGGTAGCTTTGGCAATTGGCTCTTTTGTGTCAGCAGTCAGCTACCGTATTCCCAGAGATTTAAATTTTTCTAAAGGAAGATCTTTTTGTGACTTATGTCAGAAATACTTAAAATGGTATGACAATATTCCTTTATTTTCATACTTTTTTTACTTTGGAAAATCAAGATGTTGTGGTCAAAAGATATCTATACGCTATCCACTAATTGAAGCCGCCTCAGTATTAGGAGCTTGTATTTTGTTTTTATTATTTCCGTTTTTAGAATTTATTCTTTACTATTCCCTCTTTGTTACATTACTTACAATATTGGTCATTGATATCGAGCATCAAATTATTCCTGATGAGCTTGTTTGGCTAACGTTACTAATTTCTATTTTAATAGTTAACACCTCACTTTTAACTACTTTGTTTTTTGCATTTCTTTTTTCAACGTTTCTCTTAAGTATCTATATACTTACATCAGGAAAAGGTATGGGTTTGGGTGACGTAAAACTTGCAATTCCTTTAGGGTTAGTCTTAGGGCAAGAAAAAGGTTTAGTATGGTTATTGTCAACTTTCATAATTGGTGGAATAGTAGCTTTATTCTTGCTAGTATTAAAGAAGGCAAAGTTAAAGACTAAAATTGCGTTTGGACCGTTCATGATAGTAGCTTTTTGGATTACGTTAATGTTATGAAAAAAAATATTAAAGGCTTTACTCTAACAGAGCTGTTAATAGTTGTGGGCTTGCTCTCATTTTTAGCGCTTCTAATTATTCTCTTTTTAAGAAATCAAGTTCACAAGGGAAATGACGCTAGAAGAAAAGCTGAGATCAAAAGAATTGGTATTGCTGCAGAGGAATATGAAAAAGATAACGATTGCTATCCCCTTTCAAGTCTTGTGGCCTGCAATCCTGGTAGTGGTTTATTACCATATTTGGATAAAATCCCTTGTGATCCTGTAACTAAGGCCTCTTATCTCTATGAACATGAAGATTCAAGTTGTCCAAAGTGGTATAGGATTTATGGCAGACTTGATAATGAGTCAGACGTAGATAGTACCCCTTATATTGGTCCTAACTCTGCATTTGACTATGTTTACTCAAGTCCAAATGCACCCGGAGTTGTTCCGGATGTACCAGCGCCTACAGCTAGTGGCGGAGGTGGAGGTGGAGCAGGTCAAACTACTTTCTATGGCTGTTTTAGTGGGTCTTGTATGGTCGTCCAATGGGATGTATCAAGGCCTGGTCCTGCTTGTGATCCGAACTTTCAAAACCCAACCTGCTATGGACAATGTTCAAATTTAAATAACGAATGTCAACCTTGGAATCAATAAATAAGTCTTAATGAAAATCAAACCATTTACATTAGTTGAAACAAAACTATTAGCATTTATATTTTTGGTGTTGTTTGTGGTTATTGGGTTTAATATGTCAATTTCTTTAAGGCGCGGTAGGGATGCCACAAGAAAAAATGATATTTCAGCAATTCAAAAGGGATTAGATACCTACTATCAAAAGTATCGTATTTATCCCCAATCTACATCTGATGGAAAAATGATTGGATGTTTTACTGAAGAAGCTGTGACAGACATACTAACTGGATTACCATTAAATGTGGAGGTTTGTAATTGGGGTGAATCTAATTTTGAGGGTATGTCCCCTATGCCTAGGGATCCAAGTGATAAAAAAGGTGTAAGTTACAAGTATGTTTCAGACGAGAAAAGCTATGGTTTTTATGTTTCTTTAGAAGGTAAGGATGAACCTGAATATAATTTAGGAACACAACAATTAGGATTGCAATGTGGCACTAAAGTATGCAATTATGGAAGAGTAGTTGAAAATGAAATATAGTAAGCAAAACTTGGCCAGTAAAACTGGTAAAAAAGGATTTACATTAGTTGAACTTTTAGTAGCAATGGCAATTATTGGAGTTTTGGCTGCAATGGCTGTTGGTAGTTTTAGAACTGCACAATTAAGGGGTAGGGATACACAGAGAAAGTCTGATCTAAAACAGGTTTCAAATGCTTTAGAACTTTATTATGCTGATTATGGAAGGTATCCTGATAGTTTGACTTGGGGTGGAGAGTTTACTGATGGCAGAACAATTTACTTTAAGGTTTTACCAACTGACCCATCTGGTGGTGTATACACCTATACTCTAGTTGGTGCTTCTACCCAAAAATACCAGCTTTTTGCAAGACTTGAAAATACTGAAGATCAAGACTGTATACAAGACAACTGTGCGCAGAATCCCAATTTTGCAGTTACTAGTGCTAATACAACAGCAACAGAGTAAGCATAGCTTGCCACTAAAGTGGTAATATATAATTAAAGTCAAAGTTATGAACAACAAAACAAAAAAAGGTTTTACCTTAGTCGAATTACTGGTCGTAGTTTCTTTAATTGGAGTTTTGGCAACTTTAGTTATTGCAAATATGAACTCAGCCAGAGAAAGGGCTAGAGATACTCAAAGAAAATCAGATTTTAGGAATATCCAAACAGCATTAAGGCTTTATTACAATGATAATGGAGGCTATCCAACCAGTAGTACAGATAATATTGTTGGCTGCGATGGTAATTGTGTATGGGGAGAGTCTTGGGTGAATGATGACGTGACTTATATGAACATATTGCCTGATGATCCCCTATCAAACCAGATATATAAATATACCTATATAGATGATGATGATTATATACTTGAGGCTTGTCTTGAAAATGTCAGTGATGACAAAGGAATTGCAACCACTGACCTGGATTGGTGCCCGACTGGTTGGAAGTATGAAGTAAAACCATAATGAAAAAAACATTAACAACCAAAAATAAAATACAACAAATGGGTTTTACATTAGTAGAGATGCTTGTCGTCATCTCTTTAATAGGAATTTTGGCTGCCTTAGCACTTGTTTCATTTGGGTCATCTCAAAAACAAGCAAGAGATTCACAAAGAAAGTCTGATTTGAAACAATTTCAGACAACAATTGAAAATTATGCGAGTCTAAATTCTGGACTTTATCCTGTTTACACAACTACGTTACAAATCGACTCTTCTGATAGTAATTTTTGTACCGATGAATTAAATTTAACATCTTGCCCAATAGATCCTAAAAACACTGAGAATTTAGTTTATAAATACGTTTCAAATGCCACAGGAACCAGTTTTGTTCTCTGGACAGGTCTTGAAAATAAGGAAGTGTTTTGGGTAATTTGTAGTAGTGGTAGAAATGGAGAAAGTGATATTGCACCAAGTTCTAGTACCTGTCCTATCTAAATTTTTTAATTATGAATAAAAATGACAATTTTCGTTTGAAATCCAAAGGTTTTACCCTCATTGAGCTGTTGGTTGTTATATCAATTATTGGGATAGTTGTGGCAATATCAATTTTTGGACTATCAGGAGCTCGTGAATCTGCAAGAGACGCAAGGAGAAAGTCAGACCTTGAACTTATTAAATCTGGACTTGAAATATATAGAGCTGATTGTAATGCATATCCTGCCAATTTAAATACCTCCCCTCTTATTGGTACTGGAACACCTTCAAGTTGTGCTGTTTCAAATACGTACATTGAACTAATACCTGAGGACCCAATTCCAGAGTCTAAAACATATAGATATGCTACAACGGCAAGTGGATATGAGCTTTGTGCTTCATTGGAACAGTCAGGATTGACTACAGTGACCTGTGGTGGCTCTTCAGACTGTGGTACCAGTTGTAATTATAGAGTGACAAATCCATGATTAAAAAAAACATAGGAAACAGTGGTTACACATTAATTGAACTTTTGGTTGGAATATCAATAATAGGTATTGTTTTTAGTATTGGTCTTGCAGGTTACAGAGAATTTTCAAGAAGACAGGAGTTGGTGGGGGTTATAAAAAGGATTGTTGCTGACTTAAGACTTTCCCAACAACTTGCAATTGGAGGTCAAAAACCAGAGGGTGAAGTTTGTAATGTTTTGGATGGCTACAGTTTCTCAAGAATCAGCCAAACAGAATATAATTTAATTGCCAATTGTTCAAATGCCAATCATATTATTAAGGTTGTTGAGTTACCTAGTAATGTAAGTTTAACCCAAGGTTCAGTAATGTTTAAAGCTTTGGGACAAGGCACTAATCTTGAGGAAAACTTAACTTTTACGGTTACAAATGTAGTTAGTAGCAGTACTGGTACTGTAACAATTGGAGTAGGAGGAAATGTTGAATAATAATCGAGGCCAATCAATGTTTGAAGTTGTGTTGGCTTTATTTATTATAACTATGATTATTGTAGCTGTTGTTATACTTTCAACTAATTCGATATCAAACTCACTTTTTTCAAAAAATAAAACACTTGCTGGTAGGTATTCACAGGAGGCGGTAGAGTGGCTAAGGTCAGAAAGAGAAAGTAATTTCAATAATTTTTCAGCATATGCAGATCTTCCAACATATTGTCTAGACAGTCTTAGCTTTTTAAATACTGGTTTGTGTAGTGAAAGCGAAACAATATCAGATACTGTCTTTGAAAGAACACTTTACTTCACAAAACAAGTGTCATCAGGTAAAACTATAATTGATGCAACTGTGGTCACCACATGGACTGATTCCAAAGGTGTGCACTCATCAAGATCAGTTACAAGTTTTAATGACATTCGTGAACGATGATGTGATCAATAGAAAAAAATAATAATTATGAAGAAGAAATTAATCAAGGGTTTAAGTTTAGTTGAAATATTAATAGTAATTTCAATCTTTGCAGTTATTGGCCTACTTTCTACAAGATCTGTGTTTTTAACATTAAGAGGTGCTAAAAAAAGTGATTCATTAGTTCGTGTTCGTGAGAATATCAATTATTCACTTGCAGTTATGGAAAGACAGATAAGAAGTGCCCAAAGTGTAACTTGCCCTAATTTATCACCTACGGTTTTAGATTATGTTTCTATTGAAGGTAGCCAAACCTCATTTTCATGTACTTTGACAGGAAGTGACAGATATATAGCTTCAGGGTCTGCCAGATTAACATCAAATGACGTTTCTTTATTGTCTTGTAATTTTAGTTGTACACAGGATGACATAAATACACCACCTGTAGTTAGAATACTGTTGGAGGCAACTGATTCTCAAATTACATCTGTTGAAGCAGGAACAGTTACTGCACAGACAGAAATAGTTTTGAGGAATTATTAAGTCTTAAGCATAGCCAGTTGGTACTTTTTAACCTCATTTGTAATTACTGTTTTTGCTTCTTGCCATGAAAAATTGGGATCAAGTAACTTAATTGACCTTTTGGTTTCTTTACCTTCAGCATCATCATAATAAGTTAATGCACGTAGTATCAAATACTCATTAAAATTTTTGTACTTTCGATATGCGAAAGTCATCATCTCTTCAAGGCTAAAATTATTTAATAAGTAAAAAATATCAATATAGTCCCTTTTTGCTGGTCTATGACTAACTGAGAGTAGTTTCATTGCTGCGATATCTTTTAGGCCTGCGAGATTTATGCCTATTTCTGTTTTTACCTTATCTATAAGAGGATACTGGTACCAAAAAAAAGAACATTCAACATCTTTTATTATTACAAATACCGTGTCTTTTTCTATTAATGTCACTTTAGCGTCTGATCCAAAAACTTTACTTATTTTGTCTACTAGTTTGGCTGAGTCAAAATGTTTTTGAATAAAAAAGTCAAAATCTACTGATGTTCTATGGCCAATTAATAAAGCAAGTGATGTCCCCCCTGCTAGATAGAATCCGTCGTTTGATAAAAATTTTAGCTTTGGCAAGACTTCTTGCTGGTTTTTATTCAAAATTGAAGTAAAAAATTTCATAGTATTTAATACTGAATTTCATAAGTTAAGCCTCGAGGCTTATAATTGCCTTTTCAAATTTATTTTTTGATAGGCTAATTTCAAATATATTCAACCAATACTTCAAGACACTACTCATCCAATATCCACGCAGGGGTGAGGCTACTGCATTTTTAATATCTCTCTTTGAATAATTTTCTGTTAACCAGCGAAGAGCTTTACCATCCCCTTTATTTAATATCTCTGTAATAATTATCTCTCTGTCATTAACAATATCAAGTTGACTCAGATCGTAAGAAGCTAAATATGGTTTTAAGTGTGAAGGTATGTTTGGCATACAGTGTTATTATACCACATTATGGTGCCACCTTAAGCCCATTTGGCCCTTTTGAATTGGGAGCAAAACTATTCAATAATTCATGTTGTGCGTATAGGCGCAATATTTAATTAGTTCCTTGAACTTGAGGTTTTGTAATTGAATATTTTTCTTGTTTCTTATCTGTTAATTTATTGCCGGCTGGAGTGTTTAGATCTTTTATTGTAATGTTATCTCCTTTTCGCTGTGGAACAGAGATTTTCTCAAGATTTGGATCAATAGGATTGTTTTTCTTTTCTATCATATTTGATATTGTATATCACTTTATGAAATTTTGTATAATTGTTGAAAGTGCCACTGCATGAGGAAGATTAGAAAATGGCTTACTAATTATGAGGTTGTCGAGAATATATGATCTGTTTCTAAGTTCATTTGATCCTCTAAAACATTTATTAAATATTGAGGCGTAAACACTATCGAAATCTAGATTAGGTTTTCTGTATATTTCTATTTCAAACAAAACCCTATGAAAGACTTTCAGAAATTCTCCGAAAATAGAATTATATACTTCGGTCGAAATTACCTTCAGAATATCCAATTCTATCTTTGTGGTTTGTAGTTCGTTAAAATATGAGCCCTTTTCCTCTGGTAAAATTTCATTTTTATAACATCCAATACGATGAATTATATGAGATAATTCGTGAATAAGGTCAATTGACTGATGTTTTAAATTTTGATTTTTATCTATCTGCACCTTAAACCTATCAGTTTCTTTTATATAATTCGACTGTGAGAAGTCGCCAAATTCGATATCAACTTTTGATTTATACATACTAATAACAACGTTATTGCTTGACATATAATGTGTTACATCACCTAAATTACCGAATGGAAAGTTTTTTAGATTACATAAAGAGCAATGATTTCCAAATTCGGAAAAAAAGTCTTTCTCTAGATTATTGTGTGTTGTATGACTGTTACAAAATTCAATAACTTTATTATTATTTCTAATGAAATCCTTATAGACTGATTTAGGAATCTTATATAAATCCAGATAATAATCGACAAACACTTCGTATCCTTTTGCAAAGACTAACTCTTTCCTTTGCGCTATCAAGTTGGAAAATGATTCTTCAATTCTTTTGTACGGCAACCTAAATTTTTCCCAAACACCACCTCTTTTTTCAGGTTGAGAACCCCAAATCTCATTTTGTAATTTAGTTCGAAGCTCGGGGTGGTAAGTAATAAAAAAATCCACAGATGCCTGGTAACTTGATGGATTTATATTTTTAAATTCAACTTCTGCTCTATCGCGAACCTTTACATCGTATATCCAATTCCTAATATATAATTCTTCAGACATTAATTTTGGAGCTGCTAACTTTCTATATTTAATTCTTGCCTGTTTTGTAGATTCACTCACAAGGATATTCATGTCTATATTATATAAGGTAAATCGGAGAAAAGGTAATACGTGTGTATTTAAAGTGCTGGTGCACACCTTTTCTCCTTCCAGAAATCTATTTAATTGTTAGAACTACCAACCGCCACCACCAAAATCTGGTGGAGGTACTCTGTCAGCATCTTGATTGCATCCACCACTACCGCCGCGACTGTAGTCACTTTCAATTCCTTGGTTGGAATTGATAGCGCCACCAGGGGTGTTGTGCAGATTTCCTTGCAGGTCTGGATACATGATCCGACCTCCTACGGGAATACCGCCTTGTGGAATTTGCTGGTCAGATTGATTGGCATCATTCGGATCGGGTAAACCATTTGGTCCACTCATGTGCCATTCTCCTTTTTGCGAAAAGTAAAATCCGCATACGTGCGGTCTGCGATGACTTAAATTTTTGGTGTTGTTACCAATTTTTAATCAGTTCCAGTTTGACAACTCGGTTTGGATTTTTAAACCACGCACTATGTGGAATCCAGTGGTCGAAAATGGAATACAGATCTACTGAAGGTTTCAAAACCTCAACTTAAGGATCTTCCTCGTGATGTTGTACATCACACCTAATTTAAAGGTGCAAGCAGAACTATATCAGAAATGATCAAATTGTCAATGAAGCTTTGATAGTTTAGCGTGGCTGAGTTTATGGTGCCACTTTAAGTCCATTTGACTGGTTTAAACTGAAGTTGTTAACGCAAACTCAACTTAAGCGCCAAAATCCATTATAGGTAATCCAACATATTTTTGAATTGATTGAATATTATGTATTACTTTAATATTTTGCTTATCGTGAAAATCAAAATCTTTTTCGACTACTTTTTTAACTTTTTTAACATCTGTCTTTACAGATGTCATGTCTTTTTGTAATTTCTCTACACCATCTTTAAGTCCTGACACGTCAGTTTTAAGTCCTGACACGTCAGTTTTAAGTCCTGACACGTCAGTTTTAAGTCCTGACACGTCAGTTTTAAGTCCTGACACGTCAGTTTTAAGTTCTGACACGTCAGTTTTAAGTCCTGACACGTCAGTTTTAAGTCCTGCTGTATCAGTTTTTAATATCTTTATATCAGATATAATTGGCTTCAGCTTAGTATCGAGTACTTCACTAATAGAATTTAGATCTTGTTTAGTTAACATATTTTAATAATACACTGTGTACAAAAGCTGTCAATTATGGTGCCACTTCTGCCCATTTGGCCCTTTTGAATTGAAGTTGATTTGGGAAAAGCATCATTTGATCAGGTGCAAATTCAACAAGTTCTGCAGGAGTTGAGTTGTCTAGTAGTTCTCTTTCTAGCAATACACTACCATATGAGGCCAAGGATCCTCTTAAGTGCAGTTGTGTATCCCCTGCCCCTGTTGATATATTATTATCAGCCATATAAATTCCTTCAATCGCAGGACTACCACTAACTGCAGAATCAATTGTTATATTTCCATTTACAAAGCTTGCAAAAAAACCAACTCCATCTGTTAGGTTTATATTACCGTTGATATTAAAGTTGCCTTCTTCAACAAACAAGACTACTTTTCTGGTAGTTATATCAATATCCCCCACAGTATCTAAGTTGCCAACAACCTTGTACCACTCATATCCATTTGAATCAACAACTACTCCCCCACTTGGTAAGTCATTAATGTCATTAAAAACAATATCGTTAGGTATTAAATTTTCAAAATAACTATAATTAAATATTCTACTTAATGTTGAAGTAGTATTAGCATTCCAAATATTAACAGATATCCTTTCAGGAGTGTCTAAGTATAAATTAAGAGAAGTACCATAGACTGCAACACCTGAAAAACCACCTAAGCCATCACTTAAGAAATAATTACCAGCGGGAACTAAAGAACTTAATACCCCATTTGTTGTAACATCACCATCCATTACTTGCCACCATGGCTCGTTTGCAACAGGTGTTAAAAAACTATAATTTGTAGAAGAAGAACAACTTACACTTTGATAATTAACAATTTTTACAAAGTAAATGGTATCAGGAAGTAGGGGTGAAACAAAAGGATAGAAGTCAGTACTACTTGCCAAATTTGCATTAACAGTACAACTAGTTCCTGTACCACAATTATTAGTTACATCGCTTTGCGTAGTTGAAACATATAAATTTTGAGACGCTCCATTAGTACCAGTTGTCCAAGTTAATAAATCATCACTAAAACTTACAGCAGAAGGTGCTGTGGTATTACAAGTAGAAAGACACTCATAGGTGTTGGCTGTGCGTCCGCTACATGTTGTAGTAGCAGGCCAACAATCCCATCTAATACAACTAGTTCTACCCGTATTTGGGTTGGTCCAATACTGTTCACATTCTCCACAACCTGCGGGTGTTGTTGTACATCCACACTCTGATCCTTCACTTTGTGCCGATCCTAGTTGAAACCATCCATTACAATGCCAGATCGAACCCTTACTTACACACTGTGAACCAATCAGATTATTTGTCTTTACTGTCCCCGAAGGACAGTTTACGACCCATGTGGGGTTGCATTGCGACTCACAACTTCTACAACTCCCATTATTCGTCGTCCCGCACGGGCACGCGCTAGGGGGTGGAGTTGCACTACCACCACAGTTATCACCCCAAAGTGTGCAGGATGGTGATGAACCACCAGAACAGTTGTCTGCTCCGCCACATGTACAATCACCACTTGCTTCTGAGCCACTTGAGGTTACACATATACAATCATCCAAACATTGAGCATTTACATCTTTTGTGGAAAAACCAAAAAGAAAAAAAATTGCAAAAATTAGAAATAATATAATTTTAAATATTTTTGACATATATTGGTAATTTGAAAAAATTATTAAACTGATTTTGTTGTGTTACTTCTTCCTTTCCTTGATAGAATTGAATTACATTTAAAGTATATTCTTTAATTTGATGTTCTGCATCACTAGATCTTAAAACATTTTCTGATACGTAAATATAAATCAAAACCTCGTTTAAACTTAATATGTCAATTGTTGATCCAAAGTCTATTTTTTGATTGTCATCTATATATTGATAACTTGGTCTTACTTTGTCTGTATAGACTATCGCAATGGACTTGGGTTTAATTCCTTTAATTAAAAATTTGTTTAATTTTAAAGAAAAATTTAAGTAAATATCAAGAATTATAGGGTTCTTGTTTTCAATCCTCAAAGACCCAATTCTTGAGTTGAAAAAAACTGGCGTGGAAGTTAATTTTAAATAAAAAACAACTGAAGCCAAAAACAAAACAAACAAACTTGAAAAAATAATTAACTTTTTCATTCTAATTAAAGACTACACTATTTTGAAGTTATTGTGAAGGGTCTTTGAAATTTATTCCCTCGATTTCTAAAAAGTTCCGTGATTGACGGGCATATGATCTTAAATTTGATTTACCAGCGACCATCATTCCCATAGAATCAAATATTCTGTATACAACTTGAGCTTCGTAGAAGTCAGTTATCATTTTTCTATCAGAATCATTTAATGTGTGGCTATCATTATTGTATCCCCAACGTTCTGCTGCTGTTGATATAGAGTAGATGACTATCTGTCCATTTGGTTTGGTCCATAATAAATAACCAAAGGTACTATCGACAATTGTATTTTTAGATTTTTGATCATTAATTAAATCATTTTTAATTTCATCTGGTAGTGAATTATATTCATCCGCAGTCATTATCGTTCTAATTTCTATTGGTAGATTAAAATTTGCAGGGTGCTCCAGTGATTTCATCTTGGAAGTCGCATACGGATCAGATCTAACGCCATAGGCAACTTTAAAGTTAAATATTCCATCATTTTTAACCATTACATGCTCAAATGCTTGTTCTGGGGTGGCAAAACCCAATTGATGTGCCAGTGAGTTCCACATATTGGCGTCATTTTTGCCTTCTGGCATTCCTACAATTCCTTTTGAGGTTCGGTCAGTAACTGAAAAAATACCAGTAGAACTCCATTTTGGATCAATGTAAGTATAGAAACTATGGTCATTACCTTCACCGTCTTTGACAATATGTTCCCCCACTCTTGTCATCCTCATTTGTCCATCAATTTCCATTTCCATAGCAATAACTTGTTTAGTTTCATCACTCTTAATGCCATATATAACTTTAGTATCAACCCCATTTACTTGTTTTACACCATATTCAAACGTTTCAAATTGATTTTTATATTTATCTGTCATTTCAGCTGGAAATACAACGCCCCCAACAGGCACCTCAACTTTAACAAGTGAGGCCATTTTTACATTGAATATCTCTTGTGGTGACACAAGTAAACCTCCTGGTATGAAAAGTATATCTCGTGCCTCAATTTCTTCATTGGTCATCTGTGAAAGTTCAACTTCTGTCAACTCCGTGTTAAAAATCATAATAGATTTATCCAAATCCGCACCCGTAGCTGGATCCTGAGTTATACCAAGTCCTACTCTTCCTTCGGCATCAATAATCCTGTTTAAAACAATATAGATAACTTCACCCTGGTCTCCGCCAAAGATCATTGCTGTTCTACTTTTTTCTTCAACTTCAGAAGTGGCATTAAAGAATACATAAGTTGTTTCTTTTCCAGTAATGTCAACTGTTTTAACTCCAGATGCGGAGTATTCAATTGTGCTTGGATCTTCAAAAAGGTCTTTTATTCGTTGGTCCTCACCAAAGGCTCTAAACGGACCAGGTAGTTTGGAAATTATTTCGGATTCTTCAACAAACTCATAGGACATTGTAGCGTTGACTTCACTAGTGGAAGTTGGAATTACAAACGGTTTTTCTGTTGGGGCAATTTCAGTCGTATTTTGATTATTTGATGATGTTACTTCAGGATTTATACCGTTTTTTATACATGCCAATGATGTCCCAGCTATTGCTGCAGTGAGACTACCCCTGATAAACAATTTTGTTGTGTCTGTTAATCTATCGCTCATATTTAATTTATCAACTTGTTTTTCTATTATTCCCTCAACACCAATATTCCATAAATCTGATTGACTAATTCTTCTCCCTAACCGTATTATTCTATCCTTATTCATTTATAGATCTTAACCTAAAACCTACAAATTTTCAAGGCTAGACAATATACTACAGGATATAATTTTGTTTGTCAAGTTGGTTGGGAGGGGTAAAGAAAAAGGGTTAGAAACAAATTGTGAATATTTTTTACTAATTCTCACATTTTAATTGTACCATATTTTAAATTTATGATATATTTAGAATATGACAAGAAAGAACCAAAAAGGTCAGGCTGTTTTAGTTGTTCTTTTGTCATTGTCTGTAGTTTTGATTATAGTTTTGTTCATCCTCTCTCGTTCAATTACTGATATTTCCCTTTCAACTAAAGAAGAAGACTCACTTCGTGCTTTTTCTGCAGCTGAAGCTGGTGTTGAGAGGGCTTTGGTTATTGGTAATAGTAGTGGAAGTCTAGATGATGCTGAGTTTAGTGCTTTGGTTACTCAATTTGCCAGTGGGGCTGATCAAGTTACCTACCCACTTGCCTTAAAGTCTGGTGAAAATGCCGTTTTCTGGTTTAAAAGAGCTGGAGAGGTAACTCAGTTTAATGGAAGTAATATTAGATTCTGCTGGGGAAATGCTGGTACTAACCCTGCAGACAGTGATACTCCTGCCTTGGAAGTTACTTTTTACTACACTACCCTACCTGATGATATGACAACCCTACAAATTGAAAGGGCTGTCTATGACCCCAATGTTTCAAGGGTTACTGCAAACCGTTTTGATAATGCACAAATTTCAAGTTGTACAATAGGACAAGATAGTTTTGCTTTTCAAGCAACTATTGACACTCCTACTGGTACCTTAGAATATGCAACTGCAAAACTTTTGTACAACACCACAAATGCACATAAAGTGGGTATAAATGTGGCTTCAACTGGCTCAATTCTTCCTTCTCAGGGTGAAAAAGTTGAGTCTGCAGGTTCATATGGGGATGCAAACAGAAGTATAGAAGTATATCAATTGCATCCTGAAACCCCACCCATTTTTGCTAATGCAATCTTTAGCGCAAATGGTATAGTTAAGTAATTAGGAAAAACTGCCCATGGTCGGAATAGATATAGGAACAAAAAGTATTAAAATTATTGAACTTGCCCAAAGTGGCAATTCTTGGGTGTTAAAAGCTTCAGGGGCAGTTGGTTATGCTGGTGTTTCTCCTGATAAGGCACAAACAGATGAAGAATTAAATGCAGTTTCAGAAGTTTTAAAAAAAATTATTAACCAGATAGGTGTTAACACAAAGGACGTTAACTTGTCTTTGCCTGAATCCTTAGTTTTTACCCGTGTCATTAAGTTTCCATTACTTTCAGATGAAGAAGTATCAGCTGCAGTTAAGTGGGAAGCTGAACAATATATACCTATACCCACCGCAGAAGCTGTCATCCAATATACAGTTTTAAGTAGAAATGAAACCACTTCCCAAACATCAGTCCTTCTAGTTGCAGCCCCAAAGGCAATTGTTGAAAAATATGTCAAAGTGGCAAGACTTGCAGGCTTAACACCTGTTGCTGCAGAAACTGAACTAACTGCCATGGCAAGGTCACTCTCACCTGATAAAGGTGTATCTCTTCTTTTAGACTTAGGTTCATCTGCGACTGATATGTCAATTGTCAAAGATACAAAAGTAGTTTTTACAAGATCCATACCTGTTGCTGGTGAAGCTTTTACAAGAGCGGTCTCACAAGGTTTGGGTATTAATGCCCAACAGGCTGAGGAGTACAAAAAAACATATGGACTATCAACAGATCAATTAGAAGGAAAGGTAAGGCAAGCACTTGAACCTATTTTTAAAATGGTAATTGATGAAATCAAAAAAGCAATTCATTTCTATCAGTCTGAGGAAAAAGGAGATACTCCAACTTCAGTAATTATCACAGGGGGTGCTTCAACAATGCCTGATATTGTTACCTATTTAACAGAAAGCTTAGGAATTGAAACAGTTGTAGGTAGTCCGTTTGCAAAAATAAATCTTGACTCTGAAACCTTGAAAGGTTTAGCTCCATATGCTTCAATCTATGCTGCAGCTGTGGGGCTAGCTATGCGCAATGAATAATACTATGGAAAATCAAAGCTTGCCAGTTCGTGGTAAAAATATAAACTTAATTCCAACAGAAATGGCAGTACCTGCACGTGCTGTCAAAGTGGCTAAAGTAATATCTAAATTTTCAGTAGTTGGTTCGATTGTACTTTTGCTAGTAATCCTCTCTTTAGGTTCATATTATATTTATTTGCGCTTAGAAAATGAGAAAGTTACTTCAAGCGTTAACACTTTAAAGCAAACCATTTCAGACTTGAGCCAAAACGAACAAAAATTAATTTTGGCAAAAGATAGATTATCAAAAATAACTGTGGTCAGAAAAGCAGAATCTGCAAATTCTGAGGTTAAAAGATATCAAAATTTTTTAAGTCAAGTTGTTGGCACTGTGGGTACTCAAATTACAGAGGCAACCCTTACCACCAAAGGAACTGAGATTACTATAACAGCAGATAGTTCTCAAAATTTGTCAGGGATACTTAAAACAATATCAAATGTGCTGGAGTACGAAAGAATAGTTGTATCATCCTTAGCTTATAATCCTGGGTCAGGTTTTGTAGCGAACATCCTATTCGAAAATAAGTAAACAATATGAACACAAATACTAAAAACGAAATCAACTTTCTTTTAAAGCCTGTAATTATTTTTTCTTCAGTTTTAATTCTAATTATTTTTTCTTTTGTTATTGGTTTAAGAAATATATCCAATTTGCAAAGCAATATAACAGCAAACAAGACAACAGAAAACACATTGTCTAAAAAAGTATTGGCTTTAGAAACTGTTAGTAGGACCCTACCAGGAGATGTTACTTTTTTGGATGTGGTTTTACCAAGTAAAGGTTCAGTTTTATATGCTCTAAGTCAGATCAGAACACAATCTTTAAATAATAATTTAAACGTTTCAAACCTAAAAACAGGAAATGTAATACCTGAAAGTTCTGGAGTCATGAAGTCTTCAGTTAGCTTCGAGGTAGAAGGTCAAGAGTCTGACGTTTTTACTTTTTTAAGTTCTTTGGGTACAGTACTCCCTTTAATTAATATTGATAAAGTTAGTTTTAATAGCTCTCTTGGATTATCAAGGGCTAATATATCAGTTAATGTCTATTCAGCAGAACTTCCTAAAACAATACCATCTTTAACAGGTGTTGTTAGTGAGTTAACAAGTCAAGACATCACTCTTTTAAATGAGTTGGCAGGGTATACTTTGCCACAATTTATAGAACCAACAATTGAAGAAGCTCCATCACAGAAAACTGATCCATTTAACTAAAAAAACACCTATATTTTAATTAGTTGGATTAACTAGAAGAATAATCTTTTTCTTTTCTAAAGTTGCTTTAATGCGAAGTAGATTCCTAATCGCTTTAATAATTTTTCCTTGTTTTCCAATGACCATTCCCCCATCTTCGTCACTTGTCTTAACTGTTAAAGTAACTACAGATCCATTGTCATCTTCTATAATTTCATATTTAGAATCTTTACTTAATATATTTTTAATGATGAAGTCTAGTAAATCTTTCATAAATTACTTTTTAAGTTCTAATACCTTTTTGACACCACTAGTCACGATTGCACCTTTTTTAACCCAATCATCAAATTTTTTCTTGTCAATTTTTGAAGTTTTTTCCTTTGGATCATAGCTACCAATAATATCCAAGTTTTTCCCATCAACCTTGCTTCTTGTTGGAGCAATAATTACTCTATAAAAAGCACTTTTCTTTGCACCCACACGTGATAATTTAATTGAAACTGACATATATAGTTACGATGATACCATATTTTGAAGCGCGTTTGAAGCAGCATCTTGTTCTGCCTCTGATTTACTTCTTCCCACACCTAGTGCATTTATTTTGCCATTAATGATAACTTCAATTGTAAATTGCTTGTTATGATCAGGTCCTTCCTCTGATTTGACTTGGTACTTTGGAGCTGGCATATTACTTGCCTGAACCTTTTCCTGTAGTAGACTTTTAGGGTCTTTAAGTGGCATTTTTGCTTTCTGGTCCACATCTATAAGTATGTTTTGGTCTATAAACTCTTTTGCTTTAGTAATACCTTGATCTAAGTAAAGAGCACCTATTACTGCTTCAACAGTGTCGGCAAGTAGTGAGGAGTTGTTTCTACCCCCACCGTCTTCTTCACCTTTTGATAGGAATATTTCTTGACCCAGATTTAACTTTTCTGCCACTTGGCTCAGGTTTTTAGTGTTAACCAGGTTTGAACGAAGGGCTGTTAAGTACCCCTCTTCTTCATTTGGAAATCGATTATAAATTTCTTCTGAAACTACAAATTCTAAAATTGCATCTCCTAAAAACTCAAGTCTTTCATTAGTTCCCCTAGCCTTATCATTTTCATTAACCCAACTTCTGTGGGTTAAGCTTTGTAAATATAAATTTTTATCTTTAAAGTGTTTTTTCATATACCGTTCCTAATACTCCATTTACAAAAGAACCTGATGATTCAGAACCGAATTCTTTTGCTAATTCTACAGCTTCATCAATAATTACTTTGGGTGGAGTATCTTCATTTTTTAATTCATAAATAGCAAGATGTAGTATAGCTAAATCTATTTTGTTTATCTTTTCAATTGGCCATGTCGGAGCTGAATCAACAATTATCTTGTTTAACTTTTTTTCCTGCTTTTTAATTTTTACAACTAATTCAGGTAACCTTTCTTGTTTAGTAAAACTTTCAGCAAAAAGAAACCTAACAGCTTCCCTACGTCTTAAGTGTCTTGGGTCAGTTGCAGTCTTCATGAGTCAATTATTATTTGTATGTTCCACAATGAGGACAGGCCTTGTGAGGTTCACGAAGTTTGCCACATGATTTACATTTAGATACAGCAGAGAGGGAAGCCTTAAAAGTACTTCTCCTTCTAGTTGTTCGTCCGTGACTATGTTTCTTCTTTGGTAATGGTGCCATACATCATGATTATACATTGTTGATAGCTTCTGATGCAAGCTTGATAATTTCAGTTTGTGACCAGTCTGCAATTTTTAAGTTTCCAAAACCACTTTGCTTTGTTCCCAGTACATCTCCAGCCCTATAAAGTTTTTGCAACAATTCTCTATTGAATATAGCAATCAAAAGCTTGACAATAAGATGTATAATTACAAGAAATGTCTTCCGAATATAAACCAGAGATAAAAGAGCTTCTGTCTTATGGAAAATATTTTCTAAAATCTGGAGTATTTTTGGTTGAGGGTCATTCAAGATGTGCGTTATACGATATAAATTCAGGAAATGTTTATTCGTTAGATAAAAATGCACAAAATGTTTTAACTGGTCAATCTGAAAATGCTAACTTCTGGGAAAAATTAGTAGGAATGGGATTGTGTGCAGATAACAATTCTAATGAGAAACCAGTATTAAACGAATTAGAAAGCAAATCTACTCTACAATTTGCTTGGTTTGAAATAGTTTCAAAGGATTGTAACGAAAGATGTTTACATTGTTACGGTGACTTTATGCCTCCAATTTTTCAAGAAAAAACAACTCAAAACGATGAAGTTGGGTTGACTTTCAATCAATGGAAAAATCAAATTAAAAATGTTTACGATTTGGGTTGTGAAACATGTCAATTTATAGGTGGTGAACCCTTTTTGTATAGAGGTGAAGGTGGAGAAACTGTTTTAGAATTAGCAGAATATGCAAAACAATTAGGTTTCAAATTTATTGAAATTTTTACAAACGGAACATTACTTACTCAAGAAAAAATTGATCGTATAAAAGATTTAGGAATTAATATTGCTGTTTCTTTATATTCTACTGCTCCTGAAATTCACGACAAAATTACAAGAACACGAGGAAGTCATAAAAAGACTATGGAAGCCTTAGAAAGGCTCAAAGAAACAGGAGTACCTGTTAGGGTTGAAACTATACTAATGAAACAGAATGAAGAAAGTGCTGAAGAAACGCAAAAGTTAGTAGACCAAATGGGATTTTCTCACAAAAGGCTTGATGTTTTAAGACAAAATGGTAGAGGAGATAATCTTAATTTATTGCCAAGTAATAGATCATTATTAAAAAATGGAATTATGACTGCACCAAATTTTTATATAAATAAGGAGATGTTGTCAAAAAACTTACACAACAATAGTTGTTTATCTGGAAAAATTGCAATCACAGATAATGGAGATGTTTTACCTTGTGTTTTCTCAAGAGATCAAGTAGTTGGTAATGTTCTTGAAAAATCACTCTTGCAAATTATAGATGAAGTTAAATTAAAAAGTGTTTGGGATAATACAAAAGATAGTGTTCAAGTTTGTAAAGATTGTGAATTTAGATATTGTTGTACAGATTGCAGACCCTCATCATTAGGGGCAAATCAAAATACTGGAGAATATCTAACTGCTCCTTATCCAAAATGTGCTTACAATCCATATGATGGAAAATGGGGAAAGGGATATTGGAAATTAGATTTTGAAGGAAAACCTATATATATTAATATTTTGAAAGGAGGTGAAGAAATAATTGAAAGCAGAACTTAATTTAGAACCAGAAATTGTTTTAGTAACAGCACAAGGTGCAACTGATGGGGTAATAGTAGCACCATGTACACCAAGTGCTTGTACACCAAATGTTGCATGTAATCCTAACACTAATTGTGCACCGTTTAATTGTGCACCAGCGTTAAGACCATGTATGCCAGATTGTGCTCCTGCAACTCCTTGTTATCCAACACAAGGACCATGTGCACCAGCATCAAGCTGTTATCCTCGTTAAGTTAACTTGGATTAGTGGTGAGTAGATAATCAGGCCAATTATTTGGGTATTTAGTAATTATTTTAGTTGTGTTTATTATTGCAAAATAATGTTGGTCATTATTTTTAAATAATGATTTGTTTAAGTTAATAAAAAATTTGTCCAGATTTTGTTTATGGTTTGGCCAAAAGATCTTACTCGCCGAATATTCAGAACATGAAGCAAAAAGTTCTCCATATTTGTCTAATCTATCAGAATAGACATGTCCAAACTCATGTAAAATAGTTGCATAATAGCTTTCTTTTGTATGATATGGGTCATTTAAAGTTTTAGAATATTCGTTATGTATTTTAGTAAATGGAGTTAGTAATCCTCCACAAGGACCATTTATGTTTTTACCAGTTTTTTGTTTCAAAATATTTTTAAACTCTTCGATGTATATACCAGACATCCAAACCTTATGAGATAGATCATCTATTTTTTTAATATTGTGTAAAAATTTAGATAGCTTGTATTTATTATTAGTTCTTAACCAAACATAAAGATATCTTGAGTCAAAACTGATTACAGGAATATTTTTGATTCTATCTTTGCACTTAAATATGTAATTCAATTTTGGATTCCAAAGTGTTTTTAAAGCATTTTCTATTGCAAGTAAGTCATTTTGTGAAGCAATATAGCATTCGAACATGATTATATTATACCAAATTTATTGCATAACTCAGTGCGTAAGATTTACAGCTTCTGAAGCTTGTTTGATAATTTCAGTTTGTGACCAGTCTGCAATTTTTAAGTTTCCAAAACCACTTTGTTTTGTTCCTAGTACATCACCAGCCCCACGCAGTTTTAGATCAAGTTCTGCAAGTTCAAACCCTGAAGTTGTCTTAGTTAGTGCTGTAAGCCGTTTAGTTGCCTTGTCTGAGTCGTTCTCTGTGAACAATAGACAATATGACTCTTTTTCACCTCTCCCTACCCTACCTCTAAGTTGGTGGAGTTGGGCAAGGCCAAATCTATCTGCACCTTCTATTAACATAATAGTTGCATTTGGGATATCTATTCCTACCTCAACAACTGGGGTTGAGAGTAGAATGTCTAGTTTTTTACTTTTAAATTCATCAAGTACTTTATTTTTTTCAACTTCTTTCAATTTTCCATGAAGTAGTCCAATTTCAAGTTGTGGAAAAATAACCTTTAAGTTTTCATATTCCTTTTTTACAGACTTAACTGATTTTAGTGTTTCTGCTTCTGACTCTTCAACTAATGGACATATGATAAATGCTTGAGAACTATTGTCTTTAATAGTTTTTTTAATCCAGTCATATGCTTTCTCTCTTTTGTCATTTGGAACAAGCCATGTTTTTATTTTCTGTCTGTTTTTGGGCAACTCATCTAAAATGGACAAATCCATATCAGAAAATAAAGTTTGGGCAATCGTTCTTGGTATAGGTGTAGCTGTCATTGTTAATAAATGTGGATTAATTTTTTGCATAAAGTTAACTTGTTTGACTCCGAACTTGTGCTGTTCATCAATTACTAATAGCCCAACTTTTTCAAAAGTTTTATTTAATAGCGCATGTGTTCCTACAATTATGTCATTAACGCCTAGGTCTGATTTTACTACTGTACCTGTTATTAAAGATATTCTAATGGGGAGATTTTTAAATAGTTCCTTTAGTGTTTGATAGTGTTGGTTTGCAAGTATCTGGGTTGGAGCAAGAAAGACAGTCTGAAACCCAGAAAGAAAAGTTGTGTAGGCTGAAATTGCAGAGACTATTGTTTTTCCACTACCAACGTCACCCTGTAGTAGCCTATTCATTGGGGTGTTTTTGGATAGGTCATTAAATATTTCATCTAAATTTTTAACCTGTGAATTAGTCAACTTAAAAGGTAAGGATTTGATAAAAGTATCAATCAACTTTTTGTTTACTTTAATTACTACTCCCCTTTTCTTAATTAGTTTGTTTTTTCTTTCTCTAGCTTTAACAAGTAGGTCAAAGAATTCATTAAAGGCTAGTCGCTCTTTTGCCTTCTCAGAACTTTTCAGGTTTTTAGGAAAATGAATATTATAAATCGCTTCTTTAAAACTTATCAGATCGTTTTTGCTTAAAATGTCTTGACTTAAAAAGTCTTTAACTTCAATTCTATCTAGTGCATATTTAATTCTTGCCTTTAGCCACTTTGAAGTTAAGCCTGCAGTTTCAGGATATACCCCTACAATTTTAGCAGTGTGAATTGTTTCTTGGTTTTGATCAATCCTCTCAAATTGTGGTGAGAAAAAAGCAAGTTTTCTGTTAAACCAACTAGGTTTACCAGATATCATAAGTTTGATACCTGGGTAAAGCATTTTGGTTAGATAGGACTGGTTAAACCAGACCAAGTAAATACTTCCGGTTGTATCTTTAATTTGTCCAATTTGCATTGATCTTCCTGTTTTTGTTGGTTGGTTTTTAATTGAAGTTACTTCCCCAAAAACTGATACTATTTCATCAACTTTTAAGTCGTTAATTTTTGTAACCTTGCTAAAATCCAAATATCTGTGTGGAATGTGATGAAGTAAATTAGATACTGTTTCAATCCCCAGTATTTTTAATTTTTTTTGATAATTTGGTCCAACAAATGGAAGATCAGATACGGAGTCTGTAAGATTCATATGTTTTTAAAGATATATCAAAAGTGGCATAAAGGTTCCTGCTAAAAGTGCAAGACCTGCAATAACTGCCAAGACCTTAAATATTCTTTTATGTTTTCTTGTAATCATTATACTAGTGTACCAAATATTTTCTTCCCAATTTTTATTTTATCACCCTTTTTAAGTTTATAGTTTACATCAGAAACAACATCTCCATTTATTGTTAGCCCACCTTGTTGAATTAAACGTTTTGCATCACTTGCAGATTTTAAATTTGTAAATGGTGCTATTGTTTCTGCTAATGATTTTAATTTTTTAATTTTAAGTTTATATTCTGGATCATGTTTTGCAAACGATTTTTCAAAATTATTTTTTGCCTTGATGGCTTGTCTCTTATTTGTTAGTTGAGTTGCAATAATTAAGGCCAATTCTTTCTTTATTTGAATTGGGTTAACCCCACTTTTTAATGCTTTTTTAAAATCATTGATTTTGGTAGATTCTAAGTCTGTTGCATTTTCAAGATACTCAGGTATTAAATTGTCAGGTAAAGACATAGTCTTACCATATATCTCTTCAGCACTATCTGTCATCCAAATTGCATTTCCCCAACTTTTACTCATTTTTCTACCATCTGTGCCTGTTAAATATCCGGTAACAAGGATAAATGACTCTTTATTTCTAAGGCTTGATTGAAGCGACCTCCCTGCTTGCATATTAAATGTTTGATCTGCCCCCCCAATTTGAATATCGGTGTCCATTATATAACTATCATAGCCTTGCATTACAGGATAAAGTGCTTCGTGGAGTCCTACTTTCTTTTTGTCACTCAAACGTTTCTTGATTAATTCTCTACCCGCAAACTCACCAAAAGAAAACTCTTGGGCAAGTCTAACTATATCTGCAAATTTTAATTTTGAAAGCCATGTACTATTAAATTTAACCTTAACTTTACTAAAATCTAATATTTTACTTGCTTGTTTTTTATAGGTTTTTAAATTTTGTCTTATTTCTTGGTATGTTAGTACCGGACGTTCTTTATCTTTGTCTGATGTATCTCCAATCAAAGCAGTAAAATCACCAATCAAAAATGTAACATTGTGGCCTAATTCTACAAACTCTTGAAGCTTTCTTAAAGCCACTGCGTGGCCTATATGAATTCTTGTGGCCGTTGGGTCAATTCCCAAATAGACATTTAATTTTTTTCCAGAATTTAAAAGCTTTGATAATTTAACGTTGTCTGGAATTATGTTTGTAACCCTTCTTGTTATAACTTCGTCAATTTTACTCATAATATGATTCTAATGCTTTTGGAGTAATTAATCAAAGATTTTTTTAAAGAAGACTTTTAGGAATACGTCTTTTGTTTAATAGTGACCATTGTGCTAATATGAGACATATGTGGAGAGAGAGGAGAAGAATAAGATTTAGCCAAAGAGCTTCAGGTTTAACTAAATCTAGAAATATAGTAAAAATTGCGAAACTTTTGCTTTTAGGTGTATTGGCTTTGACAGTTTTATTGATTATAGTTTTACCACTTCTATCATTTGGTTTACCTTCTCCAGATGAGGTTATTCGAAGAGAGGGTTTTTCAACAAAGATTTTAGACAGAAATGGAAAAGCTTTATATGATATTTTTGAAAATGAAAGAAGGACTCCAATTAAAATTGATGAAGTTCCACTCTATTTAAAACAAGCAACTATAGCAATTGAAGATAAAAACTTTTATTCCCACAACGGTTTTGATATTTTAGGTACTTTGCGTGGTCTTTCCAGATTCTTCACTCGTGGCTATGCTCAAGGGGGTTCTACCTTAACCCAGCAATTGGTTAAGAATGTTTTGCTTTCATCAGAGCGAAGTATATTTCGAAAAGTTAAAGAATTTATTTTAGCTGTTCAAATAGAGAGAAAATACACCAAAGATGAAATTTTACAGATGTATTTAAATGAAGCTCCCTATGGTGGAACTGCTTGGGGTGTTGAGTCAGCCTCAGAAACCTATTTTGGTAAAAATGCTAGAGACTTAAACTTAGTTGAATCTGCCATACTTTCAGGCATGCCCCAATTACCATCTAGGTACTCTCCATATTCGTCTACACCAAAGGCCTATATAGACAGAACTACAAATGTATTAAGAAGGATGAGAGAAGATGGATATATAACTAAAGATCAAGAAGAAGCTGCTTTGGCAGAACTTCCTGAATTTAAATTTCAAGCCAAAGGTTCATCTTTTAAAGCTCCTCATTTTGTCCAATATGTACAAAAACTACTTGAAGAAAGGTATGGTGAAAAAGTAATTGAACAAGGAGGTTTAAGAGTAACCACAACCTTGGACTTGGAATTACAAGAAAAGGCACAAAATATAGTAGCTGAAGAGATTTCTAAGGTTGAAGCTCAAAAAATCACAAATGGTGGTGTTGTTGTAATGAATCCTGAAACTGGAGAAATACTTGCAATGGTGGGTAGTAAAAGATTTGATGACCCAGACTATGATGGTCAAGTCAACGTAACCGTCGCCTTAAGGCAACCAGGATCATCATTTAAGCCATTTACCTATGTTACTGCATTAAAACAAGGTTATACCGCATCCACCATGGTAATGGATGTTTCAACTGTTTTTCCTGTTACTGGTCAGGCTGATTATATTCCAGTTAATTACGATGGTAAGTATAAGGGGCCTGTTCAAATGAGATATGCCTTAGGTAATTCTCTAAATATTCCAGCTGTCAAGTTTATTGCTATGGTTGGAATTAAAGAGGTATTGGAAACTGCCTATGAAATGGGACTAAGTTCACTTCCCCCAACCAAGGAAACACTTGCTCGTGTGGGGTTATCTCTTACCCTAGGTGGTGGTGAAGTCAGACTTCTTGAATTAACAGGTGCCTATTCTGCATTTTTTAATGGAGGAACAAAAGCAGAACCTACTGGTATTTTAAAAGTTGAAGACAGTAGCGGTAAGGTTCTGGAAGAAATTACACCTAAAAAAGGTAAAAAAGTTATAACCCCTGAAGAAGCATTTATCATTTCAAATATATTATCTGACAACAGTGCTAGAAGTGATACTTTTGGCACTAACTCATTACTTAACATTCCAGGTAGACAAGTTGCTGTTAAGACAGGTACAACAAACGACAGAAGAGACAACTGGACCGTTGGAGGTACGCCACAAAGAGCTGTTGGGGTTTGGGTAGGGAATAATGACAACTCACCAATGCTTTCAGTTGCTTCTGGAATTTCCGGGGCCTCACCTATCTGGAGAAGGATAATGGTTGAATCACTATCAGGTTTAAGTCCTGTAGGCTTTACTCCCCCTAGCGGCATAGTAAGTATAGAAGTTGATAACTTTTCTGGTAAAAGAGCTCATGATGGTTTTTCATCTAGGTCTGAATTTTTTATTAAAGGCAGGGAACCGCAAGAAGATGATATACATGTTAATTTGAAAGTTTGTAAAAGCGATGGAAAACTTGCAACTCCATCTGATGTTTCAGGTGGTAATTATGATAACAAGGAATACTTTGTGATAAAGGAAGAAGACCCTGTATCAACTGATGGTAAAAACAGATGGCAGGAGGCAATTTTAAGTTGGATTAATACCCAAAGTGATGGTAGATATAAACCACCCTCAGATTATTGTGGAACAACCAATCCATTAAATGTTGAATGGGTTGACCCAATAGACAGGATAAGTAACTTACCTAATACTTTTAAAATTAAAATTAAGGCCAGTTCTACTTCAAATATTGATTATTTGGAAATTTTTGCAGATGGTTTAAAAATTAGAACAATTGACAGTTTACCCTATGAAGCAGAAATTAGTTTGGCTGACGGAGTACATAAACTTCAAGTCAAAGCAAAAGACAAGGATGGCCACGAAAAGGAACACACTATTACTATTGGGGTAAACACTGCTTGGGACGCTACTCCTTAAACGGTAATTCCAAATTTTGATTTTAAAGATGATAGAATTTTGACCCTAATACTTTCCACTTCTTTGTCAGTTAAAGTATGATCAGGTGATTGGTACTCAATGTTTACAGTATAGTTATTTTTATAGGTGTCCGTTAGTTCAACTTTGTTAACCAGTTGATTTACAGATTTGATTGAGTCTATTACATCGCCGATATATGTTTTTTCAGGAATAATAAGAGTTAGGTCTTCTACCTGTGGTGGAAATTTAGGAATACTTTTATATTTTCTTGAAATTTTTTTGGCATCCATTAATTTTTGTAAATCAAAAGTATAGTAAAAATAACCAACTTCCAAATTGCCATACTCCCCCACCTCAGTATTTCCAGAATAGACAGACAACCTCTGATTAGGTAGATACTTTCCCCCTTCCTCTATTTTTTCAATATAACTAATGTTTAATTCTTCCAACAGTTTTTCAACGATGCCTTTATTTTTTCTAAAATCTAAGATTTGTGCTGAACCAGACACTAGTGATGAATTTCCATTTTTTATAATACCAGCAAGAGTCAATTTTTCTTGCGGTAGACTATTTTTGATTGGAATGTATACATTTGCAATTTCAAATATGTGTAAACGGCCTTTTTCTTGTGGATTATCTTTAATGTTTTGGATTAGCGATTCTCTAAGGCTTGTTCTTAATAATTCTGTATCAGTGCCTAGTGGGTTTTTAAGCCCAAGTGCATTGTCGCTTGTCATTTCCTTACTAACAAGAGAAGAATTATATATTTCGGTTCCTCCCAATGCCCTGAGTATTACTTTTAAATTGTTTTCAAATTTAAATTCATTATTAACTTTTGGTTTAGGTAGTGAGCCATCCATTAGAAGACAAGGTAAATTGTGATATCCATATATTCTTGCAATCTCCTCTATTATGTCTTCCTTTATATTTATGTCATCTGCTCTATAAGATGGGACCTTTATCTCAAGTGTTTTTTTATTTGTTTTAACTTCAAAACCTAAATTTGTTAAGTAACTTTTTATTTCCTTTTCAGGAATATCGATTCCAATTATTTTATCTATTTCTTCTTTAGCTACAGAGACATTCTTAATTTTGTATGGCGACGGATAGATGTCTAAAATTTCTTCTTCTGATTTTCCACCTGACAACTTTTCAATCATGGAAACTGCTAAAATTATTGCAGGTTTTACATTTTCGCTGTCTAAGCCTTTTTCAAAAAGAACTGCTGCTTCAGTCCTTTGACCTAAGTTCATGGATGTTTTTCTGATTTTGTGTTTATCGTAATTTTGCACAAACAGCAAAACATTTTTAGTGTTGTTGTCAACTGCACTGTTTTGTCCCCCCATAATTCCACAAAGGTCAATTAGTTTTCCTTCACCATCTTCAATGGCGTCAGACGACATACCAAATCCTTTAGGATTTGCTATAACAATATCTCCACCATCTAATTTAAATTCCTTCTCATCAAGTGTTTTAATCACCTCACTTTTTTTACTCTCTCGAAGTATCATTTTTCCACCAACTATTTTGTCAAAGTCAAAAGTATGAACAGGTTGACCTAGCTCATGCATTATAAAATTACTTACATCAACGATATTGTTAATTGGTCTGACATCAACCTTTTCAAGCAACGACTTTATATCTTGTGGTGAATCTTTAATTTTTACATCTTTGATTAAAACGGCGGTAAATCTAGGACAAAGTTTAGAATCAACAACTACTTCCAAATACTTTACCTTTTTAACAAACTTAAATCTTTCCTTTTTTAATTTTTTATTTTTAAAAGTCGCCGATATCCCAAATCTTGGCAATATGGCAACTGCCTCTCTTGCAATGCCTAAGACGCTGGCACTATCTACCCTGTTAGTAGTTACTTCAATTGAATATACACTATCACCGTCTTTAACTTTCTCAACTTTCTCAATAGATGGTCCACAAAGAGATAGGTACTTGGCAATTTCAGAAGGAGATGCTTTAGTATCTAAGTATTTTTTAAGCCAGCTGTTAGGTATTTTTATATCCATATTATTAAAGTTGAGAAAGGACTCTTAAGTCCGAACTATATAGTAGTCTAATGTCTGGAACTGAAAGACCTGATTTCATCATATATGTTCGTTCAACTCCCCAGCCGAATGCAAAACCAGTATATATTTTGGAGTCAACACCACATTCCTTTAAAACATGTGGGTGTACCATTCCAGCCCCACCTATTTCAAGCCATCCCTTTTTACATAATTTACAAGTTACACCAGATGAAATATGGCCTTTTCCATTACAAACATTGCAAGAAATATCAACTTCAAACGATGGTTCAGTAAATTGAAAGTGATAAGGTCTTAGTCTTATTGTTCTTTCTGGTCCAAAGAAAGTTTTTGCAAAGTGGTCGATAGTACCACGAAGGTGGGTAATTGAAATATTTTTGTCTACGACTAGTCCTTCAAACTGGTGAAACATTATTAAATGGCTTACATCACTTTGTCTTCTGTAGCATTTGGCAATGTTAATCATACGGATTGGTGGTTTTTCTTTAAGCATTTCTCTAATTTGTCCACTTGACGTGTGTGGTGTTAAAAGCATGGGACCGTATTTTTTTGAGTCTGGAGCGTTGACAAAAAATGTTTCCCAATCATCTCTTGCGGGGTGGTTATCTGGAAAGTTTAAAGCGCCAAAAGCAAAGTAGTCATATTCAACTTCAGGATACTTAACCCTAGTAAAACCAATTTTTTCAAAAACTTCGGCTATTTCATTAATTGCATTAGTAACCATATGGAGTTTACCTAATTTTACTTTCTTGGCTGGCATTGTTGGGTCAAACCACTCTCTTGCGTTATTGTTTAATTCATTCTTTTTCTCAGTAACTAAAATCTCAAGTGTATTTTTAACTTCATTTAAAGTAATACCATATTGCTTTCTAGCTTCACTATCGATTTTTGATATGTTTTTAGAGAGAAATGTGAACTTTCCATTTCTGCCAAATAAGTCAATTCTTATCTGCTCTAATTCATTTACGTTTTTGACATCAGCAATTCTAGCTATTGCCTGATTTTTTAAATTTATTAAATCTTCATTCATATTTTTATTATTATATAACATTATGACCTTCGGGTTTTACAGTAATTTCTTTCTTTCTTCCGAACCTGAACCCAATTTCTTTAAGCAAAATAACTATTTTAGGTTTTTCCTCTTTTAACACTTTTGCATGTAAATCTTCTAACTTGAGAGCTTTAGTCATTTTTTCAGTAACGATTATTATTTCTTTCATATTCATCACCTCGTTTCAAACCAATAAAAAAAACCTCCCTTCGGAAGCTTAAAATGCACAGCATCTAAACCTCCGTTAGAAAGTAAAGAAGAATACAAATGTATTTACTGATTTCATATTACTGAAGTATAACACTCTTTTTTGCTTCATCAAATGTGATCTTAAATTTTTCAAAAAAACCTGATCTTCCCAATATATTTATAGATGCTTGATAGTCGTTTGAAAAAATAGGAGTGTCTTTTGTTGCAACTGCCATGATTTGAATATCTTGACAGAGTTTTTCATTACTTTTATAAAATATAGTGGGGACCCTCATTAGCGTAAGGAACTTTAAAGGCTGCAGGAACTGTACCAGGCTCTCTCGGATCGGTTGCAAGTCGTGTAACAAGTGCATCTATATCAGAGAGCTCATTACCAACAGCAATTATTTTGTTTTTAAGAGGATCGACAACGACCCACTTACCAGCGAATTGGCTCATTTTGTTTGTAGATACATTAACTTTTTTCATATGACTAATTATACCATGGTGTGTAAAGTGAAGAATCTATTTAGTCTTGAAGCTGGCAACTATTTTTTCAAATACGCTAGGGTTTTTTGCTGCAATGTCTGAAAGAATCTTTCTATCTAATTCAATTTTGTTTGTCTTTAAATTATTGATAAGTCTTGAGTATGAAGTTTCTAAAGATTTTGCAGCAGCTGAAAGTCTAACAATCCACAAACTTCTTAGATCTCTTTTCTTAAGCTTTCTACCATGAAATGCATATGCCCCCGCATGCATAACTGCTTCATTTGCAGTTTTAAACCTTCTAGATCTTGCAGAATGGTAACCTTTGGCAAGCTTTCTTACCTTTCTATGTTTAATAGCTGCTTTTGATTTTATTCTTGTCATTTTATTTTTTAGTTACCCCTTTTTTTATTACTCCCTTTTTTATTACCTTAGGGGTTTTCATTACTTTACCTAAATATTTTCTTAATCTTCTTGCTAATACCTTTTTAACTTCTGTAACCCTACTTAGTCTATTAAGTCTGTTCTTGCTCTTTGAGGCATTCAAATGCCTTTTAAAAGCCTTTCTTCTTAAGACTTTGCCATTTTTAGTAATTCTGATTCTGTCAGTTACTAGTTTTTTATATTTTACTTTCGTTTTTGTCTTTGCCATATTTATTAGTTGGTGAAATAATCATTATTAAGTTTCTTCCCATAAACTTAGGTTTCATGTCAACATTTATTCCCTCTCCCAAATCTTTTAAAATCCTGCCAAGTATATCATAACCAAAGGTTTTTGACCCTAGTTGTTTTATTTTAAAGTAAACAACAAGTTTAACCTTATCTTTATCTGTCAAAAATTCATTGATCCTCCTTAGCCTTGTTTGGTAGTCTCCTTCACCTATAAAAGGTGTAAAACGTATTTCTTTAAGCTCACTTGGCTTGCTTTTTTTCAAAGCCTCCTTCTTTTTCTTTTCTTCCTGATACTTAAATTTTCCAAACTCAATTATTTTAGCAACAGGTGGATTTGCGTTTGCAACAAGCTCAATTAAGTCTTCGTTCTTCTCCTTGGCCATTTTGATAGCCTCATCCCTGGAAAAAACTCCTAACTGTTTACCTTCTGAGTCTAAAACTCTCAAAGTTTGAGCAGGAATTCTGTCATTTAGTCGCCAGTTGCTGTTATTGATACTTTTCAATTTCTTCTGTTATTGTACCTAAAAATGACAATAGTAGCAAGAAGAAAATGGTTTTTCATTATATCTTCATTTTTCTACTTTGTAATGAACTTGAATTATATTTTCGAATATTCTGGTTGTGCTTAATAATTTAAGTTTTAATTGAAAATCTGAGGGTTTAAAAAGTGAAATTCCATTCCCAATGATTACACCTTCAATATTTAATATAATTTCATCAATCATATTTTTTTCTGCAAACACTGAGTTGTTTGTTGATCCTCCTGTAAGTATTGCTTCGGAAAAACCTTTTTCTGCTAATATCTCAATTGCATGCTCTGGTGAGTTTGCCAGAATAAAACCGTCATTCAGTTGAAATTTATCATCTGAGGAAATTATTACCTTACTTATGTTTTTCAATGGTTTTAAATAGGATTTAGGCCATTCCTTGATTAATTCGTAGGTTTTTCTACCCCAAATTAAACATCCACTTTTTTGAACTGCTGAGACAAATTCGTCCCAGTTTTCGTGTGACAGGAAATCTTCTTTGTAGTCATCTGTTGCAATTATTCCGTTTAACGAAATTGCCATCCAAAGTGTAATTTTCATATTGTGTTTGATACAAATGTATTATAATGAATTAATGTCTAAATACAAAGACATAGAGGCTAAGGCTAAAAACTACTACTTTAATGAATGGCGTGGAAGTGAAAAGATAATTCAGGCGTTTAATGAAATTGTATATGTGAATAGAATTGGGTGGGACCATATCGTACATCACCCAAGGAGGTCGCTAAAAGATAAAATAATAAGACTTAGAAAGTTAGACCTAGCTAGACAAGTTTTAGAAACTTCAAGCCATTATCAAACAGTGGAGGTTAGAGGTAAATTTTATTATTATGGTATTCAGGCGATTGTTGACAATACTCGTGTTAAAGTAATTGTTACTTCAAAAGGGAAGGATGGAAAAAAGATTTTATACTCAGTTATGTTTAAAAGTTTATCAAGGCAACAGCAAAAAATAGTTGATAAACAAAACGAAAAATTAATAAGCGAATTCAGAAAAAATAATCCCAAAGTATCTCCTAGAAGAAGGAATTAATCTGTCTCCACTATCTAACCGTTTTTCGGTGTTTAGTGCGCCAGCCTCAAGGGCTTCAGATAACTCCAAATAGAATAATATCAATTATCTGTCTTGTTGTCAATTTTTGAAGAGATATCAGAAATAAATTTAGATAATTGTATTGAGGAATTTTCTCCTGCCCTGTTTCTGATAGAAACTTCGTCGTTCTCAGTTTCTTTGTCTCCCAAAACTAACATATATGGAACTTTTTCATTTTGTGCATTTCTGATTTTATTACTTAGTGTTTCATTTCTATCATCTAGTTCAACACGAATGTTGTTTTCCTTTAGTTTTTCAAAAATGGTATTTGCATAATCTAAATGTTTTTCAGAAATTGGTAGTATTTTAACTTGGACTGGTGAGAGCCAAGTTGGGAATGCTCCACCATAATGTTCAATTAGAAATCCTATAAATCTCTCGTGTGAGCCTAGTGGGGCTCTATGGATTATTACAGGTGTTTTTTCTTTCCCATCTTTATCTGTATATTTAAGTCCAAACTGTTCCCCCATAAATAAATCAATTTGGTTTGTAGAAATTGCAAACTCCCTTCCAATTTTGCTGTGGATTATAAAATCAATTTTTGGACCATAAAATGCTGCACTTCCAATTTCTTCTACCATAGGTATATCAACTTGTTTTACAGCTTCTCTCATTAATTTTTCTGCTCTTTTCCACATATCTTCATTACCATGATATTTTTCTGTGTTCTTAGGATCTCTTAAGGCTAACTCTAAATGGTAATCGGTAATACCTAACGTTTTGTAATAGTATTCATGCAATTTCATTACTTTTACAAATTCATCTACTGCTTGATCCTCAGTACAGTAGATATGAGCATCATTTTGTGCGAATCCCCTAACTCTCATCAGTCCAAACAGCTCACCTGATGATTCATAACGGTAGCAATTACCATATTCAGCAAAACGAAGTGGTAAATCTCTGTAGCTGTGTTGAGTCGCATCAAAAATAATGTGATGATGTGGGCAATTCATTGGTTTTAGGAAATATTCTTCTTCACTGTCATCCAGCTTCATTGGAGGGTACATATCATCTTTGTAATATGGTAAATGACCTGATGTATGGAAAAGGCCGGATTTTGTAATACTTGGAGTTGTTACTCTCTTGTACCCCCACTCTTCTTCTGTCTTTTTGGCCCATTTTTCAATTTGTTCTTTAATTACGTTTCCTTTTGGCATCCAAAGAACCAGTCCTTGACCAACTTTTTCAGAAATAGTGAATAGTTCTAATTCCTGACCCAACTTTCTATGGTCATACTTTTTTGCAAGTTCTATATTTTCAAGATGTTTATCAAGTTCTATCTTAGTTGGAAAACAAGTTCCATAAATTCTGGTTAACATCTTATTTTTTTCACTACCTCTCCAATATGCTCCAGCTACTGATAGTAGTTTAAAATGCTTGATTTCCGAATCAGGATGACTAACATGTCCCCCACGGCAGAGATCAGAATACTCACCAGAGTTGTAAAAAGTTAAGTCATTTCCTTCTTTTGAAAATTCTTCAATTAGTTCAATTTTGTATTTATTATCTTTATAATAATCCTTTGCTTCTTCTGTAGTTACATTTTTCTTTTCAAAACCTTTCCAAGTTTTGATAATTTCTTTCATTTTACTTTCTATTTTTGGAAAGTCTTCATCGGAAACTGTAGTATCACCAAAATCAAAGTCATAGTAAAAACCATTTTCAATTGAAGGACCTATGGTTCTTTTTGCAGAAGGATATATTTCTAAAACTGCAGCTGCCAAAAGATGAGCACATGAATGCCTTAAGTTTTCTAGATATTCTTTTGATTGTTTGTCAGTCTTCATAATATATAAATTATATACCTAAGAAGACGACTATTGAAGCCGTGGTTCCACTTCTCTTTATTCTCTTTATCAATTATTAATTTCTTTAGGTTGGTTAATCCTAAATACAAGCAATTAATTAATCAATATAAATATTGTAGTAAAAATATTGCAATTTGTCCAGAGAGAGAGAGAGTACTATCAGCGTATTATGGAAAAAGAGAAACAAATGGCCGATCTTCCAATGACAATCTATAGTTGTAAATTTAAAAATTCGTGGCAGTGCGAATTTAAAGGCAATCTTCCAACCGGCGCTCGTCGTGGGTTCGGCAAATCTGTTTATTGCAACGTTTTGTCTTCAAACATCAAACCTGATGTATCTGCATGCGACCAAATTGTTGTTGAGGAGACCCCGATAGTAGCCAAAGTTACAAAAAGCGGAATGATTACTTAATCCCCATTGATTTTTTACGTTTAGCTTCTGCTTCATCAAGAATTATTTTTCTAATCCTGATTGTTTTTGGTGTTACTTCAACTAACTCTGTGTCATCAATGTATTCTAGTGCGTCGTCTAAAAGCATTTCTTTTGGAGTATTGAAATGTTCTGCAGATCCATCACCTTTTGATCTCATATTGGAAAGTGCTTTTTCCTTGCAAACATTAACTTGCATATCTCCAGCTCTGCTACTTTGCCCAACAACTTGCCCTTTATATACTTTAACTGCAGGTCCAATAAATAATTGCCCTTGGTCTTGAACATTAACTAAGCCATAAAGCCTTGTTTCTCCTGTTTCATGGGCTACCATTGATCCTCTATCTCTTTTTCTAGTAAAACCATCATCTGGTAGGTAATCAAAAAATGCGGTATTCATAACACCCATACCTTTTGTGTCAGTAATAAGTTCCCCTCTAAAACCTATTAACTCTTTTGTAGAGACAGTAAACTCAAGGGATACTATTCCCTCTTCATTTTTGTACATATCATCCATTTTTCCATGCCTTACACCCATATGTTGTATTACAACGCCTGAATATTCCTCTGGTACGTCTATATACACCTTCTCATATGGGGTTAAAACCTTTCCGTCAATGGTTTTATTAATAACATATGGCCTTGATACTGCAAACTCATATCCTTCTCTCCTCATTCTTTCAATAAGAATGGCTAAATGTAGTTCTCCTCTACCACAAACTGTCCAAGTACCGTCCACGTTGTCATATACTTGTAAAGCCACATCAGTGTCTAATTCTTTATAAAGTCTTTCCCTTATTTGGCTTGATGTTTTAAAGTCACCTTCTTTACCACCAAATGGCGAATCGTTAACCATAAAGACCATTTTGACCGTTGGCTCTTCAATCGAGATAACTGGAAGCGCTATTGGGTTATTGATATCAGCAATTGTTTCTCCAATTGTTGCGTCTAAAATTCCAGTAACTGCTACAATGTCACCGGCAATTGCTTCTGTTTCCTCTTGTTTGGCCAAACCTTTGAACGTGGTAATTGACGTAATCTTTGCCTTTTTTTGTATACCTTCTCTGTTTATATGAATAACGTCAGAATTGCTAGATAGTTTTCCATTTTTAATTCTTCCTATCGCAATTCTACCTTTGTAGTTATCTTTACCGATATTACTGACAAGCATTTGGAGTGGTTTTTCAGGGTCTGCATCAGGTGCAGGTATATATTTTAGAATCTCTTCAAATATTGGAGTAATATCTTTCATCTTGGAAAGATCGGGTTCAAAACCTGCAAGGCCATCTCTACCACTTGAGTATATTGTTGGGAAGAATGCTGTTGTCTCGTCTGCACCAAGTTCAACAAACAAGTCAAAAGTTTTGCCTTGTACCCATTCAGATCTTGCTCCTTGTTTATCTATTTTATTTACAACTACAATAATTTTTAAACCCATTTTAAGTGCGTGTTTTAACACAAACCTTGTCTGTGGCATAGGCCCTTCTTTAGCATCAACTAAAAGTAGGGCTCCATCAGCCATGGAAAGAACTCGTTCTACTTCCCCACCAAAATCAGCATGACCTGGAGTATCTATAATATTTATTTTTGTATCCTTGTACATTACTGAAGCGTTTTTACTAAAAATTGTAATTCCTCTTTCGCGTTCAAGATCATTACTGTCCATTATTGCTTCTTGATCAGCAACTTCTTTTTTAAGTTCTGTGTGTGACTGACGCAAAAGTGCATCCACAAGTGTGGTTTTTCCATGGTCAACGTGGGCAATAATAGCAATGTTTCGTATATCCATATGCAAGGGAAAGTCAATTATATCCTATAGCGAGCTTAAAACAAAGTGTTAATTACACAATGAGGACAATCACTTCTTTACCTAAAAAAAGTATAGCAGATTTTTAAAAAAAATGGTCTATTGCTCTACCATACTTGCTTTAGTAATTAAGAGATTATATTCTTCAAGATACCCCACAGGCTCAAACACCCATCCCTCACTTGGAATTTGTTCTGATTCTAGTTTTTGACAGAAGACCACCGAGAATTTGTGCATCAAGCTTTCATCGTTTAAGTCTAATCGTGATATTGGATATAGGTTAAAATAATATCCAGGTTTAACACCTATTTTTTCTGCTTCGGAAGTTTTTCTAAGATCGTAGGATTTTATGGAAACCCTACTTCCATCTTCACGAGATATTGTAGCAGATGTTATTTCTAAAAGTTTGACTATTAGTTTTTCCTTTTGCATTAATAAAAAATATTCTAACTACTTGATAGGATAGTAACACTAATTAGTAGTAAAATATAGGTTATTAATCTCTCTGTGTGCCTGTTTATAATTTAGCGCGAACCTATTTTACAACAAATTTCTAATTTGTGCTGAGCAACAAGGGAGGGGTTAAAGGGGAAGGAATTGTTGCGAAGCTCGGGTTTCCTCGCTCAGCCACTTCGTGGCTTCGCTAACACAACCTGCAAAGCTCGAAGCTTTGCGCTCACCCCACTTTGTGGGGTTCGCTAACCCAATTTAAAGGAAAAGGGGATTATTTATAGTTCCACTTCGTGGAACGGTACTGTTACGGTATCCGTAAGGTACTTAATCAATACCGTTGACTAGTCGTATTTTCGACCCTTTTGCCGTTTAACGGTCCGTACGGTCGGTTAACGGCCACCGTTGGGGTAAGGCTGAACACAAAAACTAACCCATTTCAGTCGCAATTTGCCCTAAAGGGCAACTTACCCAAGTGCTAAAAGACAAAAACTGGTGCTTATGCACAGCACTTGGTTAGGAAGCTACAAGCACACACACATTGCTCCTGAAATATTCCCTTTACGGGGAATCCTGCCCAACACAAAGACACTCCAAAGCTACAGGGGTGTTGGCTTCCGCCATGTGCAGGGCAGGAAGAACAAACAAGTGGTGGTTTTGTAAATCCTCTAGTAATATAATTCAGTTTAGTATGAACAAAAATGACCAGTGGGACAAACTTCATAAACATTATAAAAATCAAGATTGGATTGAAAAGCCAAATATCTTTGCAGAAGAAGTATTAGAGTATTTACCAAATAATGGAAAAATACTTTGTTTAGGAGATGGGCAAGGACAAGACGGAAGATTTTTTGCAATTAAGGGATATGAAGTAACCTCAGCAGATATTTCAGAAGAGGCACAAAACATAAACAAAGAAAAAATAAAAGTGCAGGGTTTAAAAAACATTTCAGTTGAAAGATTAGATTTAAGAGAAAGGTTTCCGTATTATGATGCAAGTTTTGATGTTGTGTATGCACATTTGTCTCTACATTATTTTTCTGAAGAAGTAACAAAAAGTATTTTTAAAGAAATCAAAAGAGTACTAAAAGGTGGTGGAATACTTGCAGTATTTACAAACTCAGTTAATGACCCTGAGTTTAACACGGGGAAAAGAATAGAACAGGAACTATTTGAGATAGAAGGTATACAAAAAAGATTTTTCTCAAAGTATTCAATGGATTATTTTGCACAAGATTTTCAGGTAGTTCTTTTGGATGACAACGGAAAGACATATAAAGATGAAGCAAAAGGAGTGCACAATTTAATTAGATTTGTTGGTAAAAACTATGCTAGAAGAAATAACCAAATTGCATTACCTTTTGTATCAGCAATTGTAGAAAGAGAAAATAATGGAGAAAAGGAAGTTTTAATTCAAACAAGATGGAGACCAAATGCAGAATGGAATTATCACAACACTATTGAAATTCCTGCAGGCGTGTTAGATAAAGGGTATGAGAATGTACTTGATGCAGTTAAAAGAGAAGTTAAGGAAGAAACAGGACTTGATGTCACTGAAATTGTAGGTTTAGAAAAAACTGATATTCACTCTCCAAAAGATGATGCTTCATATGCTTTTAAACCTTTTGCTTGTTCACAACAACTAAAAGCAGGACTTCCTTGGGTTGGATTTTGTTTTGTTTGTAAAGTAAAAGAGGGAGAAACTAAACAACAAGAAGATGAGACGAGAAATGTTAGATGGGCTAAAAAATCAGAACTCAAACAAATGATTAAAGAAACTCCAGGTAAATTCTTTACCTTGCATTTAGGAGTTTTAGAAATGTATTTAAAAGATTAACTATGAAAAGAATAAAATTTGCTCCAAATTTAGTACAACTAGTTCTTGATGGAACAAAAACTTCAACTTGGAGATTGTGGGATGACAAAGATTTACAAACTGGAGATATCGTTGAATTCGTAAATGCAGAAACGCTTGAAGTATTTTCAAAGGCAGAACTTACAAAAGTAATAGAAAAGCCCTTTAAGGATTTAACAGACGATGAAAAAGAAGGACATGAGAAATATATTAACACAGAAGAAATGTCTAAAAAATTTGAGGAATATTATCACAAGCCTGTTGATGAAAATACTTTATTTAAAATAGTTCACTTTAGACTCATTAAATAACAATGAAAGAATTTGTAGGTATCTTGGCAGTTATTTTAACTTTTGTAGGTTATGCGCCATACATTTGGGATACTGTAAAAGGTAAAACAAAACCTCATATTTATAGTTGGTTCACTTGGGCCTTTGTCACTTTTATTATTTTTGCTCTTCAAATTTTTGGCAAAGGTGGTGCTGGTGCATATACAACTTTAGCAACAGCAATTCTTTGTTTAATAATATTTTTATTGGGCTTAAAAAATGGCAATAAAGATATAACAAGATTTGATACTGTAACTTTTATAATCTCACTTATAGCAACTGCAGTGTGGATTTTTGCCAAGCAACCAATAATTTCAACTTTCTTGATTGTTACAATAAATACTTTAGCAAATTTACCAACTATTAGAAAATCTTGGAATGATCCACATTCTGAAACTTTATTTACATGGCAAATGGGTGCTGTCCGTAATTTTTTAGGAATAATTGCTCTCCAAAATTATTCAATACTAACATGGTTATATCCTGTTACTAATTTAATAATAAACATCATTGAAAGTTGTATTTTGATAATTAGGAGGAAACAATTAAAAAACATATGATGTATGTTAAATACTACGAAAAAGAAATCCCAGACAAAGGGATGGGTGTTTTTGCTTCTGAATTTATACCAAAAGGAACATTAATTTGGAAACTTACTGAAACTAAAAAGTTTACAAAAGAAGAATGGGAAAAGTTACCCCATGAAATTAGAAAAGATGCATATCCAGACAGTGATGGTAATTTTGTGGCTGCAGTTGGTAAAGGAGAATCATGGAATCATAGTTGTGACACTAACACTTGGTGGACAGCAGATGATGAACTATCAGCAAGAAGAGATATACAAAAAGATGAAGAGCTAACATATGATTATGCAACTTCAGACATTGATGAAACTAAAGGGACAGATGTTGCTTACGATTGGGAATGTAAATGTGGTTCAAAAAACTGTAGAAAGATTCTTCATTGGAATGACATTTTAGAACCAGAAATCTACAACACTTACAAAGGTCATTTACCTAGTTGGGTGGAGAAATTTGTAAAGGAACATAATAAAAATATATGAACAACCTAGACGTATTGATTAAAAGAACAAATTTAAATATTTCATTTGATGAATTTTTGAAAGATATTGAAGGTAAATTTACATCAATAGGAAAAATTGGAAATTATTCTCCGATCAATGAAGGATATGAAGATGCAAATATTATTTTAAATACTTCAACTGGTAAATATGTTTTAAAAATATTTTTAGCTGAAAGAGAATTAGGAAACATAAACAGCTATGTAAAAATACTAACTGAATGTAAAAAAGTTGGAGTACCAACTACAGAAATACTATTAGATTTTAATAATGGACTTGGTGTATTTGAAAATGAAGGTATAAAAACATACTACATAATTACAAAGTTTTTTGAAGGTAATAACTTTCAGAATACTACTCCAACAATTGAAGATATAAGAAAAGTTACCGAGTGTGTAGCAAAATTAAACACTTTAAATTTCGAAGTTGGAGAGGGTTATGATTCTTGGGGAATTAAAGCATTTCCTGAAGAGTATAAAAATAAAAAAGAAAAATTAACTCCTGAACAAGACTCATTAATCAAAGATATTTATGAAGAATATCTGAAGTTAGACATGACTAGTTTTAGTAAGTCAGTTATCCATGGAGACATGCAAAGAAAACATGTTATCAAAAATAGTAACAACGAATATTGTATTTTAGATTTTGGTTGTATGGCGTATGACTACAAAGTTATTGAGTTAGCAACCTATCTTGCTTGGTTTTGCATACAAAAAGATACTTGGAAAGATAAAGATTTAATCTATAAAGAGGTATTAGATATCTACAATTCAATACACCATCTATCAGAGCAAGAGATATTATCACTTCCTCTTTTAATTAAAGTTTCTTGTTCTGCATATTATGTGACAACTTCTGTGATGATAAATGAAGGTGATACTAGTGAAGAAACACTAGATTGGCACAATAGATCAAAGAAGCTGTTGGAATTATCTAAAATATCGATATCAAACTTATCTACTTTGGGGTGAATGAATAAAAGATATATTTTTGAAGTTAATATTAAAGTTGAGCAAAGTAACTTCTGTATTGAGGATTCAACTATTAACGATTGGAGATTTTTTTGGACGAACGATAACGTTTGTGCCATCATATCTGCGACTAAATTATTTAGCGGAAATGGACAAATGACTGATGGATTTGAATATTTAAATACGCCAGATAAATTAGGTTTGTTGATTGATTGTATAAGTTTTATTACAGACCTACCGGTTTCCTGTAAAGTAGACTTCCGACTTTTTCGTGTAGATGATAATAACAAAATTAACATTTTAGACTTGACAACACCATTTACTAAGCTATTGCAACAAGCCAGAAGTAATAAATTATTACAACATGGTAGTAGCGTCGACGAGTGGCCTATTAGGGTTAGTCCTGGAATTTCGCACAACTTTAGAAGCAAAGATATTAGTTTCATTCGACATCTATTTGTGCTAATTTCAAAAATACGAATAAAAAACACTTCAATTAAACTGTTAAATTATTGGAGAAAAGGATTTGACCTCGACGTGCTAAATTATTGGGATGAGAGCTTCTTGGTATTTTTTAAGATTCTTGAGTATTTCGACAAAAGATATCAACCTAATAATAATTTGTATATTGATAATAAAATAATGAAAGCAAAATCAGAGATTTCCAAAAAAGCTTTAAGGATAGCTGGTGGCGCAGAATCTACTAAGCCAAGTAAGTATCTAATAAAACTGATTTCTGATTTCATCGAAATAAGAAATAATTCAGACATTGCACACATGCGTATAAAACCGCTACCTAAAGATAGGAATGGTGCCTTTTATTTTACATCCTATTTAAATATTTGGGACACACATGATGATATCAAAGAATTAGCAAGGCTCTTTGTTTATAAACAACTTGGTATTAAAGGTTTACAATTAAGGAATGATGGTGGTTTGTTTAAGTTAACAACGATTTAATTATGAAAACACTTAATGTCTTCACAAATGAAAAAGGAGAATTTGGAAATCCTGTAGGAATAATTGTTGATTCCGAAAACAAGATAGATGATAAAAAACGTCAGCAAATGGCAATTAATAGTGGTTTTAGTGAAATTGTGTTCATAAACAATCTTGAAACAAAAGATGTAAGTATCTTTTCTCCAACAAGACAAATTCCATTTGCTGGCCATGCTTTAGTTGGAACAAGTTACTTTTTTAACAATGTTTTAAATTTACCTACAATTGAAATTATAAGCATGGGTAAGGTTATTAAATCATGGCAAGAAAACAAATTAACTTTTGTAGAAGCTGATCTTTCAATTTTACCTAATTGGAATATAAAAGAATATAAAACTCCAGAGGAAATAGAACAAATTACAATCCAAGAAGCTTCAATTTTAGAACACACTCTAGTTTGGTGTTGGATAGATAAAGAGAAAGGATTGGTTAGGGCTAGAACATTTGCTTCTGACTGGGATATCCCAGAGGATGAAGCAAATGGATCAGGAGCAATGAAACTTGCAAGTTTAATTAATAGAAATCTAATCATTCATCATGGAAAAGGATCAGTTATTCATTCAACTCCAAGTTCAGTTGGTGGGTTAGTAAAACTAACCTAGTTTTGTAATAACAACAAAACACAATTGGGTTAGCGAACCCCACAAAGTGGGGTGAGCGCAAAGCTTCGAGCTTTGCAGGTTGTGTTAGCGAAGCCACGAAGTGGCTGAGCGAGGAAACCCGAGCTTCGCAACAATTCCTTCCCCTTTAACCCCTCCCTTGTTGCTCAGCACAAATTAGAAATTTGTTGTAAAATAGGTTCGCGCTAAATTATAAACAGGCACCCAACCCCGACCTGTCGGGGTCGAGCGAAGCGAAGACCACGACATTTGCCCATCCCCTCGGACGAAAACAACACAAGACAAAACAAAAAAGTTGATATTATTTGATGCCTTGATATGGATTATTTACGGGCGTATAAATGATATTGTGAAGCACAATATTGTAAATAATCCATTACATCCAAAATTCTTCCTCTACGCAAGAAAGTCTACAGATGTAGAAGATAAACAAGTGCAGTCTATTGAGGGTCAGCTTCAGGAGTTACATGAACTTGCTAAGAGAGAAAATTTAATCATTGTAGATGAATTCATTGAAAAACAATCTGCCAAAACTCCCGGAAGGTCAATTTTTAATAAAATGTTGGATTCTATTGAACAAGGTCATGCAAATGGAATTCTCTCTTGGCATCCTGATAGACTAGCAAGGAACTCTGTAGACGGCGGAAGAATTATTTACCTATTAGACACAGGTAAATTGTCTGCCCTCAAATTTAATACCTTTTGGTTTGAGTCCACTCCACAAGGAAAGTTTATGCTGTCAATTGCGTTTTCTCAATCTAAATATTATGTAGATAGTTTAAGTGAAAATACTCGTCGTGGACTCAGGCAAAAAGCTAGAAATGGATATTCTCCAACTGTTGCTCCGCTTGGTTATATAAATGATATTAGAAGTAAAACTGTTGTTCTTAATAGAAAATTAAGTCCAATTGTTCAGGAAGCTTTTGAAAAATATAGTGTTGGGAATATCCTAATGAAAGATGTGTCTAGCTTTTTGGCAAAGAATGGGATTCTTAACCCAAATGGTAAGAAATTTGATTTGAATAGAATAAAAAGACTTTTAACCAATCCATATTACTGTGGATATTTTGTATATGGTGGAGAAGTGTATGAGGGCAGACACGATCCAATAATTTCAAAGAAACTTTTTGACAAAGTCCAAGATGTAATGAGTGTTAGAAATCACTCTTGGAAAAATGCAAAAGTAGAAAAGATTTCTAAACCCTTTGATGGACTTCTAAGGTGTGGTGAGTGTGGCATGATGATTTCTCCTGATTTTAAAGTTAAACATTATAAAAATGGTACTTGTGGCTACTTTAATTACTATAGATGTACAAAAAAGAATAGAAGTATAAAGTGCCGACAGTCTCATATTAGAGTGAGTGGTTTAGAAAGCCAACTCATCACACTTGTCAAAAAATATTCTTTGAAAAATGATTGGGCTATAAAAATGAACGAGAAACTTGATGAAGAACAAAAGGATATAGCCCAATCAATCCTTCCTGTTGTTGCAGAAAAAAGGAAAGAAATTGAAAGCATTAACACTAAACTCCAACTTCTTCTTGATACTTATTTAGATCAGACAATTGATAAAGAAATGTATAAGGTTAAGAAGTTGGAGCTTTTTTCCAAAAGGAAAACTTTTGAAGAACAAATTCTTTCCTTGCAACAACATAAAGGAAGTTGGATCGAACCTATGCGAAATTGGATATCTGAGGCTAGGGAAGTAGATCAAATAATATCAACTAACAACAAAGAACAATTAAAGGTCCTCGCGAAGAAAATCTTCGGCTCGAACCTTTACCTAGAGAACAAAACAGTCCGAGGGGATGGGCAAATGTCGTGGTCTTCGCTTCGCTCGACCCCGACAGGTCGGGGTTGGGTGGACCTAGGGAGAATCGAACTCCCGTTACATGACTGCCAGCCACGTGTCCTACCATTGAACGACAGGCCCCAATACTTTGAGATTCCTCTGTGTGGACCCTGCAGGACTTGAACCTGCGACCTCTTTCACGTCAAGAAAGCGCTCTAGCCAACTGAGCTAAGAGTCCATATACTCTTCCCGCATTTAGCGAAAGAGTTCTTAGGCTGTTATTATACCAGAAATTTATTGGTTTCTTAAGAATAAGTTACTAAATTCTAAAGCTTTCTGAATAAGGTCAATGTCAAAGTTTTCATTTGCACCATGCATATTACAATCTTCATTACCTAGTGAAATTAATAGAGTATCTACTCCTAATATTTTTTTTACATCTCCAACAAAAGGTATTGCTCCACCAACATATTTTCTACCAACTTTTGATTTATATGATTCCTCCAGTAGTTTCTCAACATCTACAACATATTGGTTGTTTGTATCAACTTTAATTGGGTCATGAAACCCGTTTGTAGTTAGTTCGTACTTAATATATTTTGGTGTATTTTTAGCTACATACTTTTTAAAACCTAGGAATACACTTTTTGCAGTTTGTGACTCCACGATTCTGAAATTTAGTCTTACTTCTGCAGTTGCTGGCACAATATTAGCATAGCCGTTGTCAATGTAACCCGATTTAATTCCAGTAACTTGTATTGTTGGGCGAAGACCGGTTTGAGTATAGAAGTCATAATTGTTTTCAGTTAGTAATGAGTTAACTCCAGCAAGTTTTGTAATACTATTACCTCCCTTAATTAAGTTTACGTTATTAACAATCTGACTTTTTTCAATTCTATCTACATTTTTGTAAAAGTCATTGTAACTTACACTAGTGTTTGAGTTATATAGATTGCCGATAAACTTTGAAAGTTCATAAGCAGCATTTGGTACGCCACCACCATAAATTCCAGAATGTAGATTATTTTTACCAGTTGTATAGGTTAATGTGCAGTTAAAACCACCACGCAATGAAACCTCAATAGATGGTTTGTTGTTTGTCAATTCTCCATCGGATACTACAACAATATTACATTTTAGGTCTTTTTTGTATTTCTTCATCAGTATTGGTAGGTCAGGATTACTAGTTTCTTCGTTTCCTTCAATTAAAAACTTTAAATTGTATTTAAGACCTCCGCTTTTTATTAAGTTAATTGCAGTAACAATGTGAATTAATACCTGTCCCTTATTATCCACAACTCCACGAGCAAGTAATTTTTTGTTTCTTTCAAATAACGTAAATGGATCTTTGTGCCACCCGTCAGCCTTGTTTGCTGGTTGTACATCATAATGACCATAGATAAGTACTGTTTCTAGTTTGTCTGAAACTTTGTAGTCAGCAAAAACTACAGGATTTGTTGTCTTTCCTTTTAATATCTTTACTTTAAATCCTGAAGACTTAAATAATTTTTCGAGCCAGTCTACGGTTTTATTTATTTCAGGGATAAAAGTTTCATCTGTTGATATACTTTTAAATGAAACAAACTCATTTAATAGTTTCTTGTAATAATTATAATTGTTTGTCATATTTTTTGAATTATACTACAATACGAACTTGAGAGAGGACTAGGAATTTTTACTATTCACTTTTGATGACGCAATTATCTTTAAGTGTTTAGTAATGGACCTGTCCTCTCTCTTTTGTCTAAAGGCAAGCTATGTTTATCTAAATTTTTGATCGTTGCCATAGTCTATTAGTGTTCCTCTTGTTCTATCAAAAATCTCTCCTTTGGAACGGTCTAAATAGGTTTCAATAACTTGCTTGAACCACCCTTCAGCCAAATGCTCTTCTTCAACTGGTATTGCAAATGCTCCTACAATTTTTTCCTCACTGTCGAGTCTATATGCCCACCTGTATTTAGTTGTTGCATGTGTGCCCATGTGATTCTCCTTTAGATATGTTTTAACGTACTTTTTAAAAAATAAAAAAAACCCTCGCCGTTTGGTGAGAGTTATTTCTTTAAACTTTTAGTATTCTTTTTCTTTTTATCTTGTATCTCTCACCACGTTAAATACGCTTCCAAGCTGGAAGTGCTCTAAATAGATAGTGAGACATCAAGTTCATACTAGCTAGAATAATATTAAATGAAGAGTTACTTGTCAACCTGCAGATCTTTGAGAATAGGTTTCACCTGAAAGAAGAAAACTTGAACCCTTTTTCTTGTATTGTGACCAAAAATTTTTCTTTTCTGCTCTTTTACTTTGTCCTTGCATCCAGTCAATTGCATTATCAATCTTTTTTCTAAAGGAAACAATCATTTGAATAATACTTTCAAAAAAATTAACTTGATATTCAGAAGCATTTGTGGTGTTTTGTAATACTGCAGTTTTAACTTCCTCTGATAGGTTAGCTGTTGAATTAATAAGATTTAGAGCTTCTGTTTGTATTGCCTGAAGTCTAAGTCTTAATTGCTGTAGTTTTTTTCCTGTTTCTTGTTTTTCCTCACTAAAAAGTCTTCTTTCAAAAAATATTTGTTCTTGTAGTTTTTTATTTTTTTCAGCCTCTCCACTTACCATCTCATTCATTTGAAGTGACGCTCCGGGTTCTATTTCACCTAGTTGTCTAGGTTGAGCATTTTTCTGTTGACCCAGAAGTTGTCTAAAAAAGTCTTCACTAATTTGTTTTGTTTCGTTTTGCGCAGTTTGTACTACTTGTGAGCCAATATCATTTATGGACTCAAGTATGTTTTTTGTCTTAATCTGTTTTTGAGCTTTAAGCTTTTGTGATTTATCGGTCATATTTTAACAAGCCAATTGTACACTTATTTTTCCAAAAATTCCAAAGCTTTGCGTCTTAAGATAACCCTCTTTAATACTTTTCTTTGTTCTGCTCCAACTTTTGTTTTGTCTTCACCTGTGGTTTTAATAAAATCGTCAATCTCAGATTCTGATACATCAATTTTTTGACTATTAGAAACTTCATTTAATATTAGCTCTAGTGAGATTGCCTCAAAAGCTTGATCTTCATACTCTTTCCTTAATCCTTCAGGAGTCTTACCAACGCTTTTAAGATAGCCTTCTAGAGTTAAACCTAATTTTTCAATTCTATCTAAAACTTGTGATAATCTGCCATTTACCTCCTCCTCAATTAGAAGTCTTGGAATTTTTAAGTTGACTTGTTCAACTATTGACTTGATTAAAACATTTTGATCTTTTGGATCCTTTGAAAGTTTTTTCTTTAAATCTTTATCTATTTTGACTTCAGGCAGTTCACAAGTAACTGCTTTTATTTGCCATTCTGTATTATCAGCTACATTCTTTGAGGAGGTGATTTTGTGAGCTTCAAACTTTGGATACATTGCGGGTTTAAATTTGTGCTCTTCTACTGATTTTGTAAAAGCATTGGGTAAAAGATGGTTTAAAATATGTTCTGTTAATCCCTCTTCTGAAACATTTTCTTCAACCTTAGCAATTGGTGCCTTACCTTTTCTAAAGCCTGCAATAACTGCTGTTTTTGCATATTCAATCAAAGCTTCACTCTTGGCTTTTAAAATAACTTCTGCTGGAATCGTATATGATATTTCTAAATTACCATTATCAAGCCTTTTGAGCTCAGATTTTATATTTTGCACATTCTTCATAGGCTGAAGTATAGCATAACAAAGCTAAAATTCATAATGAGTTTTTAAGCCCCTTTGTGCTGATTAATTCTAAACTGTGGAGAATTTGCTTTAGTTTGCCCGTGCATACTTTGGCCTCTATCGCTTGTGGGGTTAAACTGATTTCTGGCTCTCTTATCAAAAATAGATACTCTAGGTAATACTACCAGCTTTTCTTTTGTTGTCTTTTGCTTTTTATCCATAAATAGATTATACTACATTTGCCCTCTGTAAGGTTAGTGTCCCCAAGGTCGGCTTCAGGAAATGAGGTGAAGAATTTAATCTTAAATTAAAAAATATGAAAAAATTATTTATTGGAAATTTGTCGTGGGAAGTATCATCTGATGACTTGAGAGCATTTTTTGCAAGCTTTGGTACAGTTATTGACGCCGTAGTTATTATGGATAGAATGACTGGAAGAAGCAGAGGCTTTGGTTTCGTAGAAATGGAAACTGAAGACGAAGCAAACAAGGCATTAGACGCAAACGGTAAAGAACTTAAAGGTAGAGCTATGAACGTAAATATGGCAAAACCTCAAGAAAACCGTTAAGCAAGCTTGCCACTACGTGGTAAGTTTCTTGTGTTTTTCTAAAAACTGAAAAGTTTTAAGAATTACTTCACTCCAAAGCGGGTTCATATTGTGATCAGCGCCGGAGTGATTGTAGTTTGTAATATCCTTGTCCAGGACTTTCATCCGTTTCAAAAATCTATCTCTCCACTCAAGAGGTATCGCATCGTCTGCTGTCCCCAAGTGGTATTCTATTGGTGCATTTATTTTCTCTAGATAATTAATGAGAGAAAACTTGTCCGTATCATAATTATCTTCAAATTTAGCCAATTCCTTTCTTATAAATTTTCCCCCATCTTGAGACTCGTTAGTATAATAAAGTATGGAATAGGGAAAGTTTTCAGTAACTGGAGCCCACAAGACTGTTGGATAATCTTTACCTGTAATTTCAAGAACTGTTAAAGCTATTTGTCCCCCATTGCTATGTGCCCAAATAAAAATGTTCTTACCGTCCCAGTTTGGAAAGTTTTCTTTGTTTATTGATTTTAGTAATGTCAAAACAGTTGTATAAGTTTGAAATCTGGTTTCAAAGATATTTGAAGATTCTATACTTGAGCCACCATAACCCAAGAAATCAGGTGCAAGAGTTATGTATCCGTTATCTCTAAAATATTCACCAACTCGTTTTGTCCCCACACCTGTTTGGTAAATTGATTGGTCAACATAGCCACGAAGTAAAATAACTATTGGTGATTTTGTGTTTGACTCTGGAATGTTAATTAGTCCAGTTACTTTTTTTAGATCATTACCTTTTTTGTATTCTAATGTAGGATCAAATTCAAAAGAAAAGATATTATCTTCAACCTTTACTTCTACTGAAGTTACTTCAGTTTGAGACAGATTCTCAATTGTATACTTTTCCAAAGGTTTAGGTTTATTCCAGCTGGGTAGTTCAAAATCTTGATTTAGGTATTCTTTGTATTTATCACTCCCCCACCAACCAAAAGAAACAAGGGTTATGGATGCTAGAAAATAGATTAATAATATTCTTAATTTCATATTTCTATTATATAATAATTTATATGCAAACCCTTATTCTTCCAGGATATTCAGCCTCAAACAAAGAGTGGGTAGATGATGTGGTTAAAAATTTAAAGGTAGAGGGAACAATTAGACCTTTTTACTGGATGCACTGGACAGACGAAAACAGTAAGTTTGATGCAAAACAAAAGGCTGGACTCATCGCAAAACACATAAGAGGAGATAAAGTAAATATTATCGCTAAATCGCTAGGAACCTTAATTGTGGGCTACCTTTGGCAAATCATCCCTACCCAGATCGAAAAGGTTGTTTTTTGTGGAATACCTGTAAAAGATATAACTTCAGAAGAATTAGAAATTGTTAAAAGATGTATTTCTCAAATGAATGATAAAATAATTGTGCTTCAGAATGTAAATGACCCACATGGTACTTTTGAAGAAGTTAAAGACCTTGGAAATATTAGAATGACCAGTCGCGATGACCATACTTATCCATTCTTTGATAAGTTTAACGAATTTTTAAATTAACAAAATTTCATCATCCTCTTTCCAAATCTTCTTGTTGACTTGGGTAAAAGTTCGGAATATATTTAATACAGTATATGCAAACGATAGCCGAAAAAGTGAGTGTAGACTTGCGAGATAATGTTCCAGTTTTAATGTCTTGGAGAAATCGTGACTATCATATTACAAAAGTTGGTTTACATCATAGTTTTACAGAGGGTGATATCTTGTACCATACTTTTTCTGTTCTTTCTGGTGACTTATTTTTAAAACTTAAGTTTAATACAAAACATTTAATATGGAATTTAATACAAATTTACCAAGAATAGTACATCTTGATATTAATTCTTGCTTTGCAACAATTGAACAGCAGGCTAACCCCAAACTTCGTGACAAAGCCGTAGTGGTTGCTGCCTATACTACAAGTTCGGGCTGTATTTTGGCCTCCTCCATAACCGCTAAAAAGATGGGGATTAAAACTGGTATGAGGGTTGGTGATGGTAGATTAATCTGTCCGAACCTGATAGTTCTTGAACCTGATCCTGAAAAATATAGATTTGTACACAAAAAACTTAAAAAACTGCTTGAAAAATATAGTCCTCTAGTCACCTCAAAATCCATAGATGAGTTTGTATTCGAGATTGTTAAAGGTAGCCCAGTTGTAGTTAGTCGTCAAATCAAGGAAAGGATAAAAAAAGAAATTGGAGAATATATAACTGTTTCTATAGGCATTTCTACTAATAGATACTTGGCAAAAGTGGCAAGTAACTTACAAAAACCAGATGGGTTGTCAGTAATTAATAAAAGTAACTATCATAAAGTGTTTTCAAATCTTAAGTTGACAGATTTAACGGGTATAAAGATAAACAACTCCAATAGATTGAGAAGTGTTGGTATAAAAACAGTTAATGATTTTTACAGCTACCCTCTTTATAAACTTAAAATTGCATTTGGTGGTATAGGTGGTCTTTATTGGCATTTAAGACTCCACGGATATGAAATTGATGATTTTAAGAGCACCAGAAAGGTAGTAGGTAATTCATATGCCCCACCACCCAACCATGCAAACAAAGTAGGAGAAATAATGATCAAGTTGACAGAGAAAACGGGTCTAAGACTTAGGTACGCAAATCTTAAAGCCTTAGGTGTTCATCTTTATATACAAGATAGAAATGGCACCTCTTGGCATATGGGCAGAACGCTTAAAAGATATGTATCTAATTCTTGTGATATCTATAGGGAGATGAATAACCTTTTAAGGTTAAGTCCTATTAAAAACAATATCAGAAATATTGCAATATCAACATTTAAATTAAAACAAAACAGTGAGTTGCAACTTGAAATATTTGACAACGAAGTTGGGTTTTTTAATGTTTTAAAAAAAGAAGAACTGACAAAGTCATTAGATTTAATTAATACTAAATACGGAGACTATACGATTTATCCAGCCAGAATGGTAAATACGAAAGATATGGTCAAAGATCGAATAGCTTTTGGACAGTAGAACCAGTTGTAATCTTGTGTTTATCAGAAAATCCTGCATTTACCTCCAAGACATAGTCAATTTCAGATGGCGCAGGGTATTTTTTTAAATCAGAGTCTTTTACATCAGGTTCTGGGTTAACATTCTTATTAATTAAAACAACTTTGTCATCTTTAATCCAAATGATATCGAGTGCTATTTTTGTGTCCTTCATCCAAAATGTAGGTTTTGAGCTTTCTCCAAAAACAAAAAGCATACCAGAATCTTGATCCAAAAAGTCCCTATTTGATAGTCCTTTCGACCTTTCTTCATTGGTTTTTGCAACCTCTACCTTAATTTTAGTTTCATCAATTTTAATAATATTATCAACTGTTGTTGGTTTACTTATTTTATTTGTTAAAAATTCTAATTTACCTTGGCTGAAAAGGCCAATAAAAACAATAAATAGCATAACTGCAATTATGGGGAGAAAAATAGACTTAAACATTTAATTCAATTCTGATTCTATGAGAGATATTTCAGAGTCAATATTTTCAAAATCAGTATCTTCCAGATCACTTTCGATGTCATCAACTTCGTCAGATTCAGAAATAGTTTCAACTTTCGTTATTTCTCTTTCATAGTTCTTCTCCGTCCCCATATTGCTATTTGTCATTACGTAGGCAAATAAACCCAAGACAAAAACTAAAATAGCTAAAAGTGAGATAACAAGTTTATTTTTCATAGTTTTTAAAAATTATTGGTCTCCTACCCTCAGACCTTTAATGTCGCTTATTACTTCAATTAACAATCGATGGACCTCTTTAAGGTCATCCTTAATAGCCATTAACGAGGTTCTGACTTCTTCAAACACTACTTTAGGGTCTTGTGCTTCAGGTATGCTATTGAGTTTTTCTTTTAATAATCTAAGATCTGCCTCTACGCTTAGAAGTAATTGTTTTGCCTCTGAAAGCAGTGTTCTTGTATCAACCAAGATGACATTATCGTTTTCTTCCTCAATTATTTTTATCCTATTCTCGATTCTTGTAATTAATAATTTTAATCTCTCAACCATGGCATCAAGCCTAACAGTTAGTTTGTTGGAGTATGACATAATTCTCTCTTTTCTTACCAAACTTAATTTTATTCTATTTTCTTCACCAGAATTTTTAAGTTCAGTCCTAACTTTAGCGTTTATTACAACTCCTGGGGTTGGTCTAGATTTTTCACCTTGAGCGGAAACTAAAACTGGAGTCGCTAATACTAAAAAAAGAAATGAAACTAGAAGTAAAAACTTAACTTTCATAAATAAATATTAAACTAATACTAAAAAGATTGCAAGTATACAGAAAAAGATAATAATTGGTATGAATAATAGAAAAACTTCTAGGCTGTTATGCTCCTTTTTTGTAAGTTTGTGTATAGTATCCATATTTGCTGTGTGTCGGAGACAGGAATCGAACCTGCAAGGATTGCTCCACAGGTTCCTAAAACCTGCGCGTCTACCAATTTCGCCACTCCGACATTTTTAATCTTATGAGAAATTGGCCAAGCTTTGCTTACCAATTTCGCCACTCCGACATTACTAATATATTATACAACCTAAAACAAAAAAAAGCCCCCTCTTTTGGAGGGGACTTGTAAAAATTCAAACGCCTTACACTGTAAACAGTGAAAGCCTCGGAACGTAGTGGTACTATAGCATATGACTATGGGTATGTCAAGCTTTGGAGCTAACTATCCCTTTTTCTTGCGAGTACAAACATTGATGGTCCAAATAGTACCTTGGCTAGTGGCAACTGAAGTGCTTTCTCAAGGTCAATTAATGAAGCTATTGGAAACAATCTTTTAAGAAGAGTAGATCTGATGTTTGACACTGATCTAACTTGGATGATTTCAAAATCGTTTTCAACAAGCTTTTCAAGTATTTGATCAGGATGATAATTTATAAATGGTAAAGTACCCCTTTTTATGAACTTTTTACTTCTTAGGTCGATTGGAAAGATGTTAATAGGATATGTGAAGTCACCTTTAATTATATTTCTCAAACTTGCTTTTAAATTACTTTTGTTGGGGAATTCTAATATAAAGTAGCCTTTATTGGATAATAGCTTATTAACTATTTTGAATGCATTGTCTATGTTATCAATATGGTGAAGTACTCTCACCATAACAACAAGGTCAAATTTGCGTAAGTCTTTACGGTTACTTAAGTTTTGTAAACTGGACTGTATAAATTCAATATTTCCAAATTTCTTTTGACTTCTCATTGCTTTTGAAAGAAGTTTCGCAGACGGATCAGTTAAAACAATTTTCTTAGATCTAAACTTATAGGCAGGAACTAGTCTCCCGTAGCCTGCACCTATTTCAATAACCTTGCGTATGCTGGATATTTTAGTAAGAAAGCCTTTAATTGCAAAAAATTCTGACAAATGTTCGTATTCCCTATTCTTCCAATATGACGGGTAATCATATGTATCATATGCAGCTGGCATTGTAAGGGTATTATAGCATTTATGCTGAATCTCATAGCATTATATGCTGAATCTCATAGCATTCCATTGCAGTCATAAGTAAACTTACATCTCGATGACTCGATGCAAGCAAGCTTGTAATGTCTATTCCATAGCCATCATGAACTGATTTACACCTTTGGCCCATGCGCCGTCTGGTGAGTTTGGGGTATATTTAGTCCATATAGTGTCTGGGGTTGTTAGTCCTTTATCAATATATTCTTTTTTCAAACCTCTCATAACTGTGTCTATTGCTTCTTCATATGAATTAAAACCTAATGTTCCCCTGCTGTGGATACCCCAACCCCAACAGTTGTATGTATTTGGTGGAATAATTTTACAAAGATTAGATTCTTGCTGTCCTATGGCAGGTATTAATCTGTAATCTAAGCCATATTCGTCAGCTTTTTCAACCATATAATTTTCTAAACCAACAAGTGGAGAGTTATATCTTATCAGGTACTGTCGAATTAGCTCAGGCCTTGCATCAACTGCATTATATGTTCCTGAAACTGTTGGAAACTCACTAGGTAGTGAGGCATATATTTTTACGCTACCTTGGCTGGTATTTTCAACTTCAACTACACTACTACTTTTAAATGAAAAAAGAGAAAATATAGAAATAGCAATTGTAATAGGTGTAATACTAAAAAATATTGCAACTAATAGTAAGTTTTTCCAAAAATCAAAAGAAGGTTTCTCTTCGATACTCACAATCGTTTGCATATAGTTTAGAATGACATACTAAAAAGTTATAGTCAAGTTTGATATACTACCAATAGTTCTTGGAAACAAAAAAAATGCCGAGATGCTGAAATTGGTAAGAACCTTGGCCAATTTCAACACACAATAAGCCGAGATGCTGAAATTGGTAGACAGGCACGTCTCAGAAGCGTGTGTCGAAAGACATGAGAGTTCAAGTCTCTCTCTCGGCACCATTTTGCGACTTGGCGGGTCGGCACGAAGTGCCGACCAAGCGTTTAGCCCATCCCCTTGGAGTTTTTTGTTCTGGAGTTGCAGGTTCGAGCCGAAGATTTTTGAGGCGAGGACCTTAATTTGTTCTTTATCGTTAGTTGATATTATTTGATCTACTTCACTAGCTTCATTTATCCATTTTTTCATGGGTTCGAGCCAATTGCCTTGTGATCTTTTAAGAGAAAGGATTTGTTCCTCGATTGTTTTCTTTTTGGAAACTAATTCCAATTTTTTATTTTGAAAAGTTTCTATATCAATTACTTGATCAAGATATGAGTCAAGAAGAAGTTTTAATTTTAAATTAATAGTTTCTAAATCCTTTCTCTTGTCATTTATGACCTCAAGGCAAGACTTGGCTATATCTGATTCTTCTTGTTTTAGTTTAGATAACATCTGATTAGCCCAAGTCTTTTTCAAAGAGTATTTTTTGATGAGTGTGGTGAGTTGTGGTTCAAGATAAATATCTCTTAGATACTTTTGACTACACTTTATATATTTATTCTTTTTAGTACAGTGATAGTAGGTATATCTAACATTTCTATTAGTACCTTTATAATATTTATCTTGAACTTCGGCTGATATCATCATGCCACACTCACCACACCTAATAAGTCCTAAATATGGTTTTATAATTCTATTAACTTTGGCTTCTTTCCACTGCCGATTTCTCCTATTTAGGACTTCCTGTACTTCATCAAAAAGTTTCTTTGAAATAATTGGCTCGTGTCTGCCCTCATACACATCTCCACCGTATGTAAAAACACCGTAGTAAAATGTCTTTTTAAGTAGATATCTTATTTTATCCTCATCAATTCTATTACCTTGTGGATTTAAGACCTTTTGTGTTTCCAAAAAGCTAGAAATATCTTTCATTGATTTATCTCCCTTTGAGTACATTTCAAAAGCTTGGGTAATAACAGGCGCAATTCTTTTATTAACAATAATAGTTTTATTTCGAGTATCATTAATATACCCAAGCGGTGCTTTGCAAGGAAAATTACCATTTCTAGCTTTTTGCCTTAACCCACGACGAGTATTTTCTGACAAAGAATCTACATAATATTTGGATTGAGAGAACGAAATTGACAACATGAACTTACCTTGAGAAGTGGGTTCAAACCAAAAGGTGTTAAATTTGAGGGCAGACAATTTACCTGTGTCCAAGAGGTAAATAATTTTTCCTCCATCAACGGAGTTTCTTGCCAAACGATCCGGATGCCATGAAATTATCCCAGAAGCACGACCTTTTTCAATATTTTCTATCATTTTATTAAAAACTGGTCGTCCAGGAATTTTGGCAGATTGTTTCTCTATTAATTCTTCGACTATTTCCAGACCTTCTCGTTTGGCAAGCAAACGAAGTTCGTCGAGTTGACCATCAATTGATTGAACTTGCATATCCTCAACATCTGTAGATTTTCTTGCGTAGAGGAAAAATTTTCTAGAATTAGGATTATTTACATTAGTAGCCATGCTACTATCATTTATACGCCCGTAAATAATCCGTATCAAGATATCAAATAATATCAACTTGTTGTTATGCTTTTTGTGTGGAGTTTTCAGTCCGAGGGGATGGGCTAAACGCTTGGTCGGCACTTCGTGCCGACCCGCCAAGTCGCAAAATGGTGCATATCTATAGTTTAGTCAGAACCTATTTTACCACACATTTTTAATTCTGTAGCGGAGCAACAAGGGAGGGGTTAAAGGGGAAGGAATTGTTGCGGAGCGTGTTTCCTTGCTCGCCGCTTCGCGGCTCGCAAACCCATATCATGTTTGCGCTCCAGGCCTCCACTCGCTTCGCTCGTTTCGGCCTTCCGCTTACCCACTGTGTTTTGTTGTTATGCCTAGCCCACGCTTACTGATAACATAGAATACTCATTTGAACTTATGAATACTTATTTTATACAATTGAAGCTAGGCAGTGTTTTTGTTTTCTTTTTTCTTCGCCTGACTATCTGCTTTTTGAAAACGATCCGTTGTCATAAAACTATCTCGAAATTTTAGATTTGTGGCCATAAGTCTTGCATGTTGATTTTCGTAATCATTAATTAATACTAACTTCTTAAAATCTCGATTAACTTCGTAAATCAAGTTAAGACAAGCAAGACAAGTATTAGAAAGTTGCCACAAAGCAGCTTTAACTAGGTATTCATCTTCAATATCAAAAAATAGTGTTTGTGTTTCTGGTGGATTGTTTTTATCAAAAATATGTTTAGTATTTTTGAATGTATTAACTAAATTAGAATGTGAGTTGAATTGTATTTGCTTCTTTATCTTCTTTAAATCAATAGACCTATCTGAATAATTATCATCTAACCACTTATATCTTTTTGATTTTAAGTCATTGGACGGATCTAAGATACCAAATTCATCAGTTGCTGCAAAATCTTTATAATTAGGATTAGCAATTGAATAACCAAGGTTGCATGAGGCTTCCATGAACAATCGTAAGTTTAAAGATGCCTGCACTGAATGCAAACGGACAATTGAAAACATTGACAAAAGATAAAAATTTCGCATCTCGGTGTGAAATCTAAGTAACAAATCAGTTCCTTGATCAAAATTTCCAAGATAACCATCAAAAAAATTACTAACTAGCATATATACATCATTTACATGTTTATACAAATCTCCATATTTTTGCTGAGATTTTAATAATAATGAATTTTCTTCGATGACAATATCTAATAAAGTGTTTGAATTTAGTATCATTAATTTGATTTTACCATTGATTTGACATATTTCACTTTCGACATATAATACGTACAAAGATGACAGATCGAATATTTAGACTTACTGATCCGGATTTAATTTCTTGTGATACACCATGCGAAGAAAAGTTTGCAACCCTAACAGATTCAAGTAAAAGCTTACCCACGGAATATAAAGGTATCCAAACAAAACGTTGTGTTGCCAACAATGCTGCTTTACGAGGTCAACATTTTGCTGAACAACAACACCCTGATCCAAAAAAGTGCAGGGTCTGCACAATTTATACAGCAACACCAACAACAGTTGACAGTGCTTCTACTGAAGCGTAAAATCATCCTTATGAATATGAATTTTACTACCGCTACAATAATTCTCTCTAGGAGAGGTTAATTTGTAGTGGGAGGAACTTAAAAAGTTCAGATAACTCTCACTTACCTGAGAGTTTTTTTATATCTAAAAATATGGAACAACTAAAATCAAGATTAGCAACTACAAACGATGAGAAATATGCCTCTCAAATATCTGGTTGGACAAAAGAATCTGGAACAATGCTTCCTAAAACTGTTGATGATTTAATGGCTCTGTTTAGTAATAATGACTCTGTATTGGTTTTTGACGATGAAGGAGCTTTGGTCAGTCATGCAGCAATAACTTATACATATTCGGACGGTAGTGTAGAAATTGGGTGCGTAATCACAGATCGTGAAAAAAGAAAAAATGGTGCAGCCACCCAAGCGGTTAAGCAAATTTTAGTTTTGGCGGACGAAAAATACCCAGGTAACAAGAAATTTGCATTAGCTAATGAACATAGTTCTGCATTGTTTGAAAAAATTGGTGCCATAAAAATACCAACAACAGAACTTTCAGCAGAAGTTTGGATACCATGCAAAACATGCCCTAGAATACCAAAACAGAAATCTGGACAACCATTTGTGTGTTGTGATACACCTTATGACTTAACCAATATCAGATAGAAAAGCTGATACTATTTCTGTAAGTCTCTCTAAATTTTTAATAGATATTTTTTCATTTGTAGTATGTGGATCCTCTACTCCATCACTAAGATTTACAACTTGAATCCCAGCATTTACTAATGGGTTTGCATCACTTATTCCTGTTGGTTTATCAAATGAGGTCTTGATACCAAGTTTATTATAAATAGAAACTATTTTTAATATAAACGGATCATTTTCTTTGTGATTATAACCACTGCAATATCCATCAAGTTTTAGTTCTATTTCGACATCTGAATATTTAGATTTAATATCAACAACATGCTTATTTAATTCTTCGATATGAACATCAAATTTCTTTTTATTTAAACTTCTAATTTCACCTTGAACAATCGTTTTATTCGGAACTGTATTAATACCTATACCTGAGTTAACTACACCAATGTTAATTGTTGTTTCTCCGTTATCAAATCTACCAATTTTTATTTTATCCATAAATTTAATTGCAGGTGATAATGAGTTAATACCTTCCTCTGGTCGAGATGAATGCGCAGACTTACCTATAAAAGTTACCTTAAAATTGTAAATATAAGGTGAAGACAAAACAATTCTTCCAAATGGTCTAGCGTAATCAATAGTCAAGCCAACTTTCGATTTAATCCATTCAAATGGAAAAAATTCTAAACCACCTCCAGTTTCTTCTTTGACTGAAAATAATAATTCGATATTTGGTAGTTTGTTATTTTTTTCTTTATATTCTTCTATAGCACAAATTATTGCAGATATTGATGCTTTATTATCAGCTCCCAAAATAGTTTTTCCATCAGATTGAATATAGTCATTTTGAATAATTGGATTAATGCTATTCCCTGGTTCTACAGTGTCCATATGAGAACTTAATAACAATTCGGGACTGTCGTTACCTTTTTCTATGGCTAAAATTGATCCTAATTTATCTTGCTTCCACTTAAATCCTACTTTTTTTAGCCAATTCTTAATATATATAGCCATGTCCTGTTCATTTCCAGAAACGCTATCTATTTTTACAATAGTTGTAAATATATCGGCTATTTTCATATTATTCATATCTTACTCTAACCTTGGTCTACTTGACAATACGCATGAGTAGATATATATTACAGGGTAATTTCAATATGAACATTAGATTAATTAACAGAAGGAGACAAATTTGTCTCTAGTAAACCTACCCGCTTATATAGCGGGTTTTTTAATATAAAAATATGCAACACGATATACAAAACGAAGAACGAGAAGCTGAAAATAGAGCACTCAAAGTAAACGAGGAGACATCAAAACTAACTAAAGTTTTAATGTGGGGTGCTCCTGGTTCTGAAACAGTTCTTGGACAATTACTCCCTAGTAAAATAAGTTGTTTTGAAACCCAGTTTGATGTGCTTGGAGCAAGAACAGAGTTTGAAACAGCCAAATCAATACTTACTTCCCAAGGAGTAGAAGTTATTCAAGTTAAAGACTTGATGGCTAAAATGATAGACGAGCAAGGATTGAAGCCTGAGGGGAACTTTGAAGGATTACGAAAAAATATTGAGACGCGAGCATTAGGATATTCCGAAAAATATAAAGGTCAGGGAATTTCTGATGTTGAAGAAGTACTAAGCTGGTTAGATGAAGTATTAGAAGCTGATGCAAAAAAATACGGGGTTGAAACCGCTACTTTAATGAATGAGGTTTTGTCATTAAAAAGTGAATTACCACTCTCAAATGTTTTGTATGCTAGAGATCAATCAAATTTATTAGGTAGGACTTTTGTATGGTCATCTATGAGACATCAGATTAGACAACCAGAAGTGCATCTTTTCAAAACAGTCCTTAATCATAGTGGAATTTTAGAATCAAAAGGTCTACAACAAGTACAAATTAACGGTAATGGAAGATTTGAGGGTGGAGATGGAATTGCAAACGCAGGGATTTTTTATGTTGGTGTCGGAGGTAGATCAAACACAGAAGGTGTGCTGCAGGCTTCTGAATCAATTATCTCGAAGGGTGGAAGAGTAATGATATCAATTGACAGTGATCGTGATTCAGGAGCTAATGAGATGGATGCAATGCATCTTGATACATTCTGGATGCCTGTTGGCATTAATCAAATTGTGGCCTGCAGAGATGAAATTAACAGAAGACAAATTTTAGAAGTTGTAGGTAATCCTCTTTCGGGATTAAGACTTGAAGATCGGGGTAGTTTTATTGATCATCTTAATGAAAGAAATGTAGAACTTATTCCACTCACAAAAGAAGAACAGTTAGCCTACGCACCAAATTTCTTGAATCTAGGAAACAAAACAGTAGTCTTATCACTAGCTGATGGTAACAACTTAACAGGTGAACTTGAGAAACGTGGTTTTACTGTGTTTAATGCAAATCTCAAAAATATTACTAAGGGTTATGGTGGGTTACATTGCATGACCGCCGCTATTAAAAGGGAGTAAAATGAAAAGAGAACGAAATGAACCCATGAACGATAACCCTTTGTATGCAATTTACAAAAAAGAGAGTCAATTAATAAAAGCTGTTGAGTCTCAATTAGTAAGCAAAAATCAAACTCCAAATATTATTGAAGCTCCACTTTCTACAGGTTTTGATTATGGCATTAATCTTACAAGTCTGGCTAGTGAAGAAGGATTATCTCCACAAGATCTAGCTTTAAAAATAGCGAGTAAAATAGATGGTGCTGAAGCTGTTGGGTCATTTTTGAATTTTAAATTAGAAATGTCTGAATTTGGTCATGCAGTAGTAGATCAAATTTTGGATATGAAAGCTGACTATGGTAAGGAAAATGAAGGAAATGGACAAAGAGTAGTTATAGATATGTCTTCTCCCAACATAGCAAAAAGAATGAGCTATGGTCACTTAAGGTCTACAATTATTGGCGATGCTTTAGCAAATCTACACAGATCTGCAGGATATGAAGTTATTCGAGATAATCATATAGGTGACTGGGGAACACAGTTTGGAAAATTAATTGTTGCGATTAAAAACTGGGGTGACGAGCAAGAATTATTAAATTCGGATGATCCCATTGGTATACTTCAAGATTTATATGTTAAATTTCATTCAGAAGAAGAAATTGAAAAAGGTGTTTTGAGAGAGGAAGCAAAGAAAAAAATTGAAGTGGATGGTGTTGAATCAGTAACTGGACTTGAAGAAACAATCGAGATCATAAGTCAGGAAATAATGACTAGAAAGAAAATATCTAGGTCAGAATTGGATACGACAAAAATAACTGAAGATGCATTAGATAGAGTAATTGTTTCAGGTTTAGAAAAAGAAGGACGGAATTGGTTTTTAAAACTTGAAAAAGGCAATAAAGAAGCTCGAAGACTTTGGAAACTTTGCATTGATCTTTCGTTAAAAGAATTTAATCAGATTTATGAAGTATTAGGAGTTAATTTTGAAGAGTCGTTTGGCGAGAGTTTCTACGAAAGTATGTTAGGTGGTGTTATAGACAAAGTAGCTTCAAGTAAAGCTGGTCACGTTAGTAATGGAGCATTAGTAATTGATATGCAGGATAAAGGATTGGGTGTTGCAATTGTACAAAAATCTGACGGGGCAAGTGTTTATATGACAAGAGATTTGGCTTGTGCAATTTATCGAGAGGAAGAGATGAAAGCGGACAAGGCGATTTATGTAGTTGGTGATGATCAAAAACAATATTTTGAACAACTTTTCGAAAGCTTAAGTAGACTAGGTTATAAAATTGGTGAGAATTCAGTACATGTTTATTTTGGAATGGTGAGTTTACCAGAAGGTAAAATGTCAACAAGAAAAGGAAGAGTAATTCTATTAAAAGATGTTTTAAGTGAGGGATTTAGAAAAGCAAATGAGGTTATTGAAGCAAAAAGTCCAAAGTTGAATAAGAATGAATCACTTAAGGATGAAATTGTTAGACAAATTGCTGTTGGGGCTTTGAAATGGAATGATTTATGTCAAGATCCAAGAAAGTCAGTTATCTTTAATTGGGACAAGGCCTTAAATTTCGATGGAAACTCAGCACCTTATGTTCAATATACTGCAGTTAGAGCAAATAGTATTATTGAAGCTTCACGAATAGATATAGCGCAGCTATCAAAAAATAATGCTAATTCAGAAAATGATTATCAAGAAATATCTGAAAAAGCATTAATTAGACAATTAGCTAGTTTCCCAAAAGCAATTAAAGATGCTCTAGATAATAACTCTCCAGCTAAAGTTGCAACGTATGTATTTGAATTATCAAAAAGATTTAATACTTTTTATGGTAAAAATAGAGTTTTGGGTATTGAGGATGAAAATATAGTCTCATCTCGTTTGAAACTAGTCGCTGCAACATACCAAACAATCAAAAATTCACTTGCGATTTTAGGAATAGAGGTTCCTTCAAGAATGTAATTCTCTGGAAAATAAACTATAATACTTTTATGCAATCATGGATTTTGTATTCCTTACTTGGTACAGCAATTTATGTTATTGTGATTTTTGTTGACAAATATAATTTAACTCAACAAATTAAGGATTATCGGGGTATGGCTATGTACAGCGCCATTGTTGGATTAATTTCAGGGAGTGTTCTCTGGTTAATGACTGGAAGACCAATACTTGGGTTTCAAGATGGATTATTAGTTATGATAACTGGAATGCTTTCGATATTTTCAGCTTCGATATATTTCTATGTAATACAAAAGGAGGATGGAAGTAAAGTTCTTTTTCTACTCCAATTAGTTCCTGTATTTGTTTTAATTTTATCACTGTTATTCTTGGATGAAGTCATCACTATAAAGAAGCTGTTAGGTTTTGCATTAATTTTAATTCCATCTCTTTTGGCATCATCGGATGGCAATAAGCTGAAACTATCAATAGATAAAAACACAATACTATTAATGGCCTCCACATTTTTAACTGCTGTCAGTGCTGTAATATTTAAGTTTGTTGTTGATGCAGGAAGTTTTTCAAAAGTTGTTGCCTATGAAAGCTGGGGTTGGGCAATCGGCGGTTTAATTTTATTTACTGTTTTTCCCTCCGTAAGAAAGGCTTTTTTCACAACTACCAAATCCTTAAAGAAAATTGCATTGGCAATTGTATTTGGAAATGAGATTTTGTTTTTAGGCAGTAAGCTTCTTTTATTTCTTGCAATTTCATTGGGATCAGTCTATTTAGTTAATGTGATAACTGGAACACAAGTACTGTTCGGAGCTTTATTTGGAGTAGTACTTACATTACTTGTACCCAAGATATTTCATGAGGATATCAGTAAGAATAGTATTAAAAATAAATTAATATTGGGAGTTATCACTCTTGTTGGATTAGGGTTAATTTATTAATCATAACTGTATACATTCTTAGTAGTCTCCTTTCTCCTGCCCATGCACATGGCGTAAGCCATCACCCCTGTAAGCTTTGGCGTGTTTTGTGTTGGGCAGAATTCCCGACAGGGAATATTTCAGGAGCAATGCCTGTTGTGCCCGTAGCTTCCTAACCAAGTGCTGTGCGTAAGCACCTGTTCTGTTTTCAGCACTTGGATAGTTGCCTGTTAAGGTAAATTGCGACTGAAATGTCATATTTTGTCCCAACGGCTAGCCGTTAACCGTCCAGCGGACGGTAACATGGACAAAAGGCCGTATTTACGGCCAGTTAACGGAGTCGATTGATCTTCTTACGGTATACCGTTAACTACCGTCAGGAGCCGTTAGGCCTCCTGACTATAAATAACCCCTTTTCCTTAAAGTGGGTAAGCGGAAGGCCGAAACGAGCGAAGCGAGTGGAGGCCTGGAGCGCAAACATGATATGGGTTTGCGAGCCGCGAAGCGGCGAGCAAGGAAACACGCTCCGCAACAATTCCTTCCCCTTTAACCCCTCCCTTGTTGCTCCGCTACAGAATTAAAAATGTGTGGTAAAATAGGTTCTGACTAAACTATAGATATGCACCTTGACGTACTTTAATATATTTTTGAAGCTAAAAGATAATTTGCGGGAGTGGCGAAATTGGTAGACGCGCTTGCCTAAGGAGCATGTGGAGAAATCCTTGCTGGTTCGAGTCCAGTCTCCCGCACAATGTACTTTAATATGGATTCATAGCTCAGTTGGTTAGAGCGTTCGGTTTACATCCGAAAGGTCGTAGGTTCGAGTCCTACTGGATCCACAAAGTGGAGTCAGCAAGTTTCTTACTGGATCTACAAGAATAAGATTGTTTGCTATAATATTGAAATTAAGCTGAGATAATAAAAATCTTGTCTTATCAAAACATATTTGCCGAGATAGCCTAGTTGGTCATGGCGCATCTCTGAAGAAGATGAAATGTTGGTTCGATTCCAACTCTCGGCACAAATTGTAAATGCGGGTATGTGAAATTAAAATTTCATCACCCGCTCGAAGCTCGCGGGTATAGCATAGTGGTAATGCGCCTCGTTGCCAACGAGGATAGAGGAGTCCGATTCTCCTTACCCGCTCCCACCCCCGACCTGTCGGGTCGGCACGAAGTGCGGACCAGACATTTATCCCCTGTCCTCGGACAATTCTGTTTTTTAGAAAGAGGTCCGAGCCGAAGATTTTAGCGGCGAGAACCTTTTTAAGTTGCAAGTCCGCAGACTTGGCAACTTGTGTAGCTGTTCTTGCTTCATTTATCCAACTCCTCATGGGTCCGAGCCAACTGTCATTGGTTTGTTGGAAGTTAAAGATTTGCTCCTCCAATTTCTTCTTTTGGGAGAGAAGTTCTGACTTTTTAGAAAGATAACTTTCTTTGTCAACTTCTTGGTCAAGGTAACTATCCAAAAGAATTGTCAATTTGGAGGAAATCTTTCTAACTTCCTCTTGTTTTTCAAAAACAAACCTATGACCAGATTGGGCAAGATTGATTTTTTCTTTGTCTAATTTCTTTAACATTTTACTTGCCCAATCGTTTCGCAAAGAATACTTTTTGATGAGTGTGGAGAGTTGAAAGTCTAAATTTTCCTCTCTAATAAATGGTTGGCGACAGTTATGGAATTTAGACTTTCTAGTACATCTATAGTATTTGAAAATATCTACTTTACCGTTTTTATAATATTTATTTTTAATTTCTCCTGTAATTGCCATTCCACACTCTCCACACTTTAGAAGTCCTAAAAATGGTTTAGTAATTCTTGCCTTGGTCCACTGTTTACTTCTACCATTTAGGACTTCTTGTACTTCATCAAAAAGTTTCTTTGTGATTATTGGCGTATGGACCCCTTCGTGGATCTCTCCTAAATACCGAAAATGGCCGTAGTAGAATGGGTTTTTTAAAACAAGATTCATCTTGTCTATCCGAGCGCATCTAGCTTTAGGTAAATTTACGCCATTTTCTGACAAAAAGTCAGCAATTTGGTAAAGCCTATACTTACCTGTTGCAAACATTTCAAAGGCTTTAACAATAAGTGGTGAAATCTTTTTATTAACTTTGATTGACTTATCCCTAGAATCATTAATGTAACCTAGTGGTGCAACACCTGGCATTTCACCACGTCTGACTTTTTGGCGTAGTCCTCTTTTGGTATTTTCAGAGAGAGCATCCACGAAGTACTTGCTTTGGCCAAAGGCCATTGCAAGCATGAATTTTCCTTGTGGAGTTGGTTCAAACCAAAATTGAGGACATTTTAAATACTTTAACTTTCCTATATCAATCAAGTAAATAATTTTTCCACCATCCATGGAGTTTCTAGCAAGTCTATCAGGATGCCAACAAATTATGCCAGAAGCACGGTCTTTTTCTATTGCTTCCATCATTTTATTAAATATTGGTCTTCCTTGAATTTTGGCAGACTGCTTTTCAACAAATTCTTCAACAACAAACAAATTCTCACGTTTTGCAAAGTCTCTTAACTCAGCAAGTTGTGCTTCGATCGAAAGAATTTGTTTGTCTTCTACATCTGTAGACTTGCGTGCATACAAGAAAAATTTTTGAAGGCTAGGATTATTTACAATATTGCTCATGCAATATTATTTATACGCCCGTAAATAATCCGTATCAATAGATCTTTTTATATCAATTTTGGTTTGAGGTTGTGTTCTGTTTTGTCCGAGGACAGGGGATAAATGTCTGGTCCGCACTTCGTGCCGACCCGACAGGTCGGGGGTGGGAGCGACTTTTCCAAACCGCTCTGACTTGGTTTCGCCAACATGTATAGTTTAACATCTTTGTTTGCATTCTCCAAGAAGAGGGGTTAAAGGGGAAATGAATTGGAGAATGCTCGTGTTGCTCGCTCAGCTCCGCTTCGCGGAGCTTCGCTAACCCAATCGTGTGTGCGCTCCAGGCCTCCACTCGCTTCGCTCGTTTCGGCCTTCCGCTTACCCACTGTGTTTTGTTGTTATACCTAGCTCACGCTTACTGATAACATAAAATACTCGTTTAACCTTATAAATACTTATTTTATTCGAAGAAAAGCTTTGCTTATACAATTGAAGCTAACTGTTCTTCCAGATTCCTAGTTTTTTGCTCTTTGCTTGTTCCTGTGCTTCTAAAAGTTGAACTTGATAAATAAATGGCTTCCTTTTTTGATATATAACTAATTCAGCCATACCTTTTCGGACAAGTTCAATGGAGATGTTCTTTTCATCAATGATTGGGTATGCAAGAATTCTTCCAAATTTGTCAGAAGTATAGTTATCATATTCAAGTTTTATTTCTTTACCTTCAACAAGTTCTTTGTTTAATTTAGAAGCTTCTTCTGCAAAGTCTTCACTCTCTTCTGGAGCTGTTATGCCAACATATCTAAGTACAGTACCGTTAAATAACTCTACAGTGTCTCCATCTATCACTCTTTTAACAACTGCAGTTTTGGGGAGTTTTGTAACATCATGATTTTCTATAGCTTCTCTAGAATCTAAAACTTTTCTTACATCATCTTCATATTCTGTACCTTTGGATAGTTCTTTTAAGTTTTTAAGAAGTTCTACTGGGACTAAAACAAATTTGTTATTCATATAATTTTACTAACTAAAGATAGTTTTAATTGTATCCTCCAAAGAAATAGCAAATTGATCTAACTTTGAGTATTCTTTTAAAATCGACTGCGTAATTCCATGTTTAATTAGCGCTTGATTGTAATCAGGAACAGACGAGATACCAACTATTTTATTTGGTACAAATTTTTTAAAATCAAGAACATGGAAAGACCCTCCAAGTTTACAGTCACGATCTAGAAGTATTAAGTCAAAACTGACGTCTAAATCCTTATTAATATATTTTTCAACCTGAATATACTCAGACAAAACAATTACAGATAAATCAAGCTTCATTGCTGTTTCAATTTTATATAATGCGTCAAATATTTTAGAGAGTGTTAGGATATCATCCTCAAGTATTAATATTCTTTTAGTTTTCATTATTAAATTAGTACTAAAGTTATTATTAAAGACAATATGGCAGAAACAAAAAAGGATGTTTTTCTTGCACTTTTCTCAACATTTATGAATTCCTCATTATTCTTGTAGTTTTTTGGATTATGGAACCTGCGGTTCATTTTTAATCCTCTATAGCTGTGGCTTGGTTCAAAACTAATTTTTCCTTTGTACTTGATATAAGTCCAATATATCCAAGAAAAATTAAAGATAAAACAAACTATGTATATAAGGATAAATGACATACACAAATTATAAAACTATATTTACAAAAAATACATAAACATAAACTTTTTAAAATTTCACAACTCAAAATATTTTGTCGAATTAGAAAATTTTGTTGTTAATTGTGCTTTACGCTTAAATTTATTTAACTAATACACCTTTTCAGTAAAAAGTGACTTGAGTGTAAAAAATATAGTTTTTGTTATTCTAAATATAAATTCAATAAACATAATTGTTGCTATAAACATAATTTTTAAAACGCTAGGAAAATATAGAATAATACTTATTAAACCACATGCAATAATTATTGATCTCTCATCAAACTCAAAAACGAGAAGCCCAGTAAAAAATAAACCTATTACAATAACTGCGTGTATCACTTTTCTAAATAGATAATCAGATAGTGGGTAATTAACTAAATTATAAAATCGTGAAGTTTTCTTAATTTCAAACTTTTTGAAATATCCACTAAACAGACTAATTGGAACCATAAAAAACCTAAATAGTTCAAAAATTATGTTTCTAGCAAAATTTGGTGTTGTATCTAATTCAAACTCAACCTTTTTCATAATAACCATATTCAATATGTAACATTATTTATCAATATATTTTTCAGTAATTTTACATTTTGGATAAAATTTACAACCCCACAAATATCCACCGAATCTACTTTTTCTTTTAATCATTGGCTGTGGTTCGTGATTTGGGTTAGGACAAATCGGTTCACCTGCAGGCGTATATTTTTTAACCATCTTTCTTAAACTAGTAAGTTTTTCTTTCTGCTCCTTGGTCTCTATATCTGTTTTTGGTATGACTCCCGGTTTATGCATACGCAATAAACAATATGTCCAATAACTACCGAAGCGACTTTTGTCTGTCCAATAATATGCTCCAGTTTCTTTGCAAAATTCGCACAATCTTAGATTATTTGTGCCTATTTTTCCAATATTCTTATCTAATTTCAAGAATTTAAACATTTGATTACATGTGGATTCACCCTCAAACCTTCTCATTACTTCATGGCTATCCTTTTGAGATAATATATTTAAGCTTCCTTCCCACAGTATATTTCTATCTATTATTGCTAATTTTCTATGAATAAAACCAACAAAAGGTAAGACCACAACTCCCAATTTGCTAAGCTCTTTGATACCGGATTCTGCTTGTTGTTTCATAAGTGAACTGTGTTCCTTCGTCATTCTTGTTAGTAAAAATATATTTACACCTTTACTTATAAGATGCCTAAAAATTGGCAAGAAAAAATTAACTCGATTCATAGTTATATATGGACTATCGATTACAACTTCATTCTTTGCTTTAAGCAGATCGTTAACAAAAACATTATAAAAATCAGTTTCGTCAAACAACTTTGATTGAGAATCGCCCTTTTCTAGTTCTTTTGTCTGAACTATTTTGGAAAGCCACTTTTCGGTCTTATCTGTAACAACATATTTTGGCAAAATTTCTTTTGCATTAACGAATGGATAATTATTTAAACGCGAATATTCTACAAACATTCTTAACTTTGACGACAAACTATGTTTCACTAATAAACTTTTTGAATCTACTATTACAATACATTTTTCTTGGGTTCGCGAAAAAGCGACATTTATAAGCTTTTCGTCATCACCACCATCCTGACTATCGTCTGTAAGTTTCGTTTGATTAGCTGTCGTTACATCAAAAATAATTATTTGCTTTTCTCCACCTTGAAACTTGTGTACAGTATCTACCACAACTTTATCATCTGTATTTTCGTCTTTCAGAATTTTTTGAATTAAATTTACCTGAGCTCTAAATGGTGAAATTATTCCGATGGTTTTGTAACCGCTCTTGATTGCTTGCTTTGCTATATCTACTGCCAATAATGCGTTATAAAGATTGTAATATGACCCAGAATCAGTTTTTACAGCAATTGTTCCCACTTCGCTCGTGTCAAAAACACCAATATGAAAATCGGGTAATGGTGGCTTTGACAGTAACACACTACCTTTATCAGAAGTCGCTTTAATGTCAGATATTAATTCATAGTCTTTACCGATTTTTGAATAGACAAGATGGTTAACTAAATTTGAGATGTCTGGGTGCATTCTGTATTGCCTTCTAAGTTGCTGTAAGCAGTTAACCAATGTTTTATTTCTAAGATTGTCTTCAACTCCCGATGCCTTAAAAACATCTCGTTTTAGCCATTTATCCACGAGGTCTTGCTCTGCCTGCTTTTGTTCATCAGATAGATTCCTGTTATCGAGAACTTTATGTTTTGCAATTGGCGGAAGTTGAAGAAAATCACCAACAATAACTGTTTTAGTTTTTGATAAACCACAAGCGTGCCACACGGCAGGTAATGGAGCCATTGAAGCCTCATCAATAATAACGCAGTCGTATTCACGACTCAATATTTCACTTGAACTATAACTTTTTGTTAACGTCGTCGCAATTATTTTTGCATTTTTGACTACCAACGAAATGAGGTTGTTCAACTGATTTTCTAATTCACTTTTTTGTGAATCTAAATCTTTTATTATCTTTCTATTGGCAAGGACTTTGGCTTCATTTTCTTCTCTAGAGTTATCCCTTAAATCATTTCTAAGCTTTTCTGCCTCCTCCGTAAATATTCGCAACCTACCTTCAATTGTTTCAATTTGATAAATAGTTGCTTCATTTTTCTGTTTTAGATTTTCAATATTTTCAAGTAACTTTGTTTTTTCAGAGATTAATTGGGATAGATTTGTTCCAGAAAAGAACCTCATAATACTGTTTGAATTTTGATAATTTGCGATTCTTTGGTTAATATCAGCTAATTTATGTTTATGTCCCGTCACTAATTCTTTTGAAGATATTAATTTGTTTTTGTTAGAGACTAACTCTCTACTTATTTTTTCTATATCCTTATCACAATTATCAAGATTATCAAATAATTCAACAATTTTTTCTGAGTATTCACATTCTTTATTGATTTTATCAATTTTGGCGTTAAGATCTCCAATCTCTTTTCTGATCGGACTACCCTTAATTTCTAGTGCCTTACCGGGATCAACGTAATCAATTGATTTTAAATCCTTTTCTGTTTCGTAGAGCTTACTATCAGCATTTACCTTCCCAATACGTATGATGTTTCCAGATTCAAGATCACTTAACTGCTTCGTTTGCAACAGATACTGAACTGTTTTGTTCAAAGCCTCATCAGTTGCCTTATTTGTATGTGACAAAAGCAAAGTACTGTAGTTTAGAGACAACATGCCTTCGAGCATTTTAGCAATTAAATGTGTTTTGCCAGTTCCTGGAGGTCCCCAGATATAGGAAACTTCACTTCCCATTACGAGTCTTAATGCCCTCTCTTGAAATTCGTTCAAGGATTCCCCAACTGAGGGGATAATATAGTCATTATCAATCATTGACTTTGAAGTATCAGGATTAAACGTTTTATTGGCTAAATCTGTTATTTTGATTTCACCATTTTTAATTTTTTGGAGTTTGTTATACAAAAGCTGCAACAAATAATAACTTGATATTATCATCATTGCTTCAGAAATTGTTGACCCAATATTTTTCTCTAATTGGACCTCAATTATATTTTCATTTATGCCAATAACTTTACCAGATACAGACTCATTTTTGATACGAATTTCAATTTCAGAATCAGAGTCAATATCTTGTAAAAAATCCATAACAAATTCGTAGATATGTAACTCTCCTACGACAGATGTTAACTGGCCGTTTGTTAGTCGAATACTGGAGCCACCTTCTTTTTGAAGATATTTAATATTAGCATCAAGGGCTAACATCATCTCATCTATAATGTTTTGATTATCAGTCATTTGGTTCAGTTAAACTATTATAATACTCGCCTGTCTGTATTAACTAATATTGTAACTAAAAAAATGAAACATTACCTCATATTATCCGCAAGCAGTTATAAAAACAGTTTTTATGAACCTGCATAGGCTTGAAGGTGATATGGTTTGTCACTAAAAGTTACTAGTTGACTCACTATCCCTAGTGTTAGAACATAGGCATATAGCCTCAGATTAGCTATAAGACTTAGATCTGTGTTTATATGTATCTGAAGTTTTAGTTAAGTACTTTGCTAAGGATAGTGGGAGCTCGTGGCGAAACTGGTACACGCGATAGTTCAGAGAACTATTTCCTCTCAGGATTACGAGTTCAAATCTCGTCGAGCTCACCAGTATCCTTAACAGAACATTCAACTAATTAAGTGCTTTTTGTAATTGTTGTACAAAAGTTAATCTAACTTTCATTAAACATTTATTTCCCTGCGATGTCAACAACGACTGCGTTGAAGGAGTAAATCAGATAGGTTTCCGATTTTACCCATATTTTTAGTAGATTTCAACTTTTTATTGTACTTTTATCAAATGCAATTTTTACGGCTTCATCTTCGTAAATAGGTTCTTTGGTTTCTGGAACTCTATAACTATGATCTGCATTTTTAATTTCAAAATAATTTATATCTTTTGAAACTGCCGTTTTTAAATCATTTTTAACAACCTCTATGTTTCCAAACTTGTCTTTCTCACCTTGAATAATATCTATTTTTCCTTCAAAAGTTTTTAAATCTATACTTCCTGTAACATATCCAAAAACTATTGCTGAATATTTTGATTGTTCTTCTTTCGGTAACGATTTTAGATAATAACTAGCAATTATTGCTCCTAGTGATTTTCCTATTAACCTAACATGTTTATACTCCTTTGCTCTACACTCATCTAAAATAGATCGTAATGTTTCTAGTTCTTCTTTTAATTCTGGTCCTGAAGATTGTTCTTCCCCTCTTTCATAATATGGAAAATTAAAATTAACTACTGAATGGCCTTGTTTTACACATTCATCAAATATCATTTGCATCAACGAATAATTCATGCCACCTGAACTACCATGAAGTAAAACATCTAGAGTGTCTGATTTGTTACTTACAAATTTTAAACTTGGGATATCCATTTTAATTATTTTAAACAAATTTAATTAATTCTTTTAATCTTACTTCATAGGAATGTTCAGCTACTAATTTGTTTCGTATACCTTTACTAATATCTGAATATTTTTTGTAATCCTTCATAATCATCAGTAGTTTTTCGTTAGACAAAACCAATTCTTTTACAGTATCACCATAAAGTTCCGATGCGTGAGCGAAATATTCAGGAATGACAGGAACTGTATCGGCTGCAAAAGTTTCAAGCATTCTTGGTGTTACCAGTTTTAACTTATTAAGTATCGGCCTAATGTAAATTGGATTAATTAGCCCTCTACTCATTGATGATTCTACTTTTCCATAAGGTGCTGATTTTAATATTTCTACATTATTCGCCTTAAGAAAATTTGGATCGGAATAGGTGGCTTCTTCAAAACCTTTCATCACTTTTTCATCCCAATGACTTCCCATGACACCTATTCTCTTTAATACATTTCTAATTGAGTTTGTCGATTTTGCAAGTTTTGTTATATCATCCCATCGATACCAATTATTACCTACATAAAGAAAATCAAAATCTTTTTTAATATTTTCGAAATTATTATCAGCATCAATTCCAAAATAAATAAATTTGGATACCTTTTCTTTTGTTATTTTATCCAATGTCGGTTGGAGAATTTTATCTGATAGACTGTCGTAAAGTGTTGTCCAGTATTCGTATGAATCGGGAGTTGGATGATTTGTATCATTTTCCAAAACTGACGGTTCCAAATATTTGCAATCAGGATCGATTAGTAATATTTTTGATCTTGGTATACTTTTCCTGATTTCGTCTAAATCCTCATTTGATAAAAATGGATAGGATTCATAAACTATAACTAAAATATCTAAATCCCAAGATCTTTCTGCAACAGGTACAACTTTCCTTATTTCTTCATCAATGTAACCAAACTCAGATACTCTAACATCATGTCCTAATATCTTGCCGGCATTTACATATCCCAGCAATGCATTACTAGATCCACAGTTATATTGATAATTACCAACAAATGCTATTTTCATTTATTTTCCTTAGAAATCGATTATACTATATCAGTTAACCAAAAATATGGACATACTAGACGCATATTATAAAAAAACAATTGACTTTACATTTCAAGATAAAAAATTGAAATTTAAAGTTTCACAAGCCTTATTCAGCTCGCATATTATAGATTCTGGAACTCAGAGGCTTCTCAGAACATTCATGAATAGTAACGGTTTTTTTAACAAAATTTTAGATTTGGGATGTGGATATGGACCAATTGGAATAACATTAAAAACTTTATATCCTAACTCAGAAATTCATATGGTAGACAGAGATGCACTGGCACTCGAATATGCACAGATAAATGCTGGCCTAAATAAAACTAACAACTATAAAATATATGCAAGCTTAGGATATGACTCAGTAGATACCAAAGACTTTGATTTAATAATTTCAAACATTCCTGCTAAGGTTGGTAAAAATGTTTTGTCACACATGTTAATTGATTCAAAATATTTTTTAAGCAATGATGGTTTTGTTGCAATTGTCGTTGTTGATGCAATATTAGAGGATGTCAAAGACATATTGTCTAATCCAGAGATTGAAATAGTATTGCAAAAATCTTGGCCTGGTCATACAGTGTTTCATTACAAATTCAATTCTCCTCACACATCAAAAGTTAACACAGTAGTTAATAGTTTTGATTCAGGATTGTACGATAGAGATGAGAACACACTTAAAATAGGTGGCAAGGAAGCAGTGTTAAAATCATCTTTTAACTTGCCTGAGTTTGATGAAATGAGTTATGAAACTCAAATGCTTTTAAATAACGTTACAGATATTAAAAACCAAAATATTTCCAACTGCCTTGTGTTTAATGTTAATCAAGGCCACATTCCTGTTGCAATTACTCTTTTGACTAAGGTAGATAAGATGATAGTTGTTGATAGAAATTTACAATCACTAAAAGTGACTGAAAGAAATCTAATAAATAACGGATTCTTAAAAGAAAATATAATTGTAAAACACCAAGTAGGTATTAGTATAAATTTATCTAAAATTGACTGTGTAGTTGGCATACTTAACAAAAAGGATGAAAGAAGTGTAAATGATTTAACCATTGATCAAATTGTAAGCCAACTGACTGACAAAGGGGTTGCGTATATTGTCTCAAGCTCAAACATAATTACACAAATTGAAAGGAAAATAAAAAAAGTTAAGGAGTTACAAACTATAAAAAGAATTAGATATAAAGGAGATAGCTTCATATCCTTCAAATTTAAAAGTAAAAAATAAATATATTATGTTGGACTTATCAAGTGATATATTTTCGGGAAAATATTTACCTTCACAATGGGAAAGAAAAGAAATAGACGTGAGTAAATATGAAAAAGCATTAAATATTATTTGTCCAAATATGGATATATTGGGTCAATTGACAAGAAGTACTAACACTGTATCTTTTGTGTTGAAAAGCTCACAAAAATTATTCGTATGCCAATTTGCACCTCCAAATTTAACCAAAGTATCTAAATTTGAAGAAAAGAACAACCCAAACAAATTTCAAGGTGCTCAAGAACGTATGGCACACCTAAATGAGCATAAAATATCTGTGCCTGAAATAATATTAAAAGGAGAAACAATAATCGACAGCCAAAAAAGACAATACATTGTAATGAATTTTGTTGATGGGATAAGTGCTGACCGTCTATTAGCAAGATCGCCTGAATCCAGATTAACTATATATCATGAGTTTGGTAGAATTTTATCAAAATTGTCGACTGTTCCAATCATTGAGCCTGAGAATAGAACTCCCTCAAAAATTGTATTAGATAAAGTTAATCACGCTGCAAAATATATTTTAAACAGAAAAATTATATCTCAAGATCAATTTGATAAATTAATAATGTTAGTAAATGCTCGACTAACAATACTAGGTGAGATGCCTCTGGCCTATGTTCACTTAGATCCTTCTCCAACCAATTTACACATAAAGATTCAGGGCACAAAACATGTAACAACATTAATGGATATTGAAGCAATTCAAATTGGACATCCAATTATTGAAGGACTAGGTCGAGCAATCATGACTGGTATCTATGATTGGAGTTATATTACAAACGGAAATACCGATGAAATTCAGTCCAATGTAGAATCATTTCTTAGTGGATATTCTGAGATGTCTTTATATGCAAAAAGTTTACTAAGATCGAAAAAAGATTTTGAATGGCTATTACAAACTTGTCGAATTATACATTTACCTCAATCAATCATGTATGAAGACAAAAAAGACACATCTTTATTTAATCCAGACGATATATCGTTTAATTGGAGTATCGACACCTTACAGAAGCTAATAACAGGTAACGAAAAATAGAAGTTGACAAAATATCTATTTAAGAAGTTCTTTTATTTTTTCTATTGCAAGATCTACTCCATTACCACCCAACGAATCTATATAATCCTTACCTTTTTTCACCATTTCATTGGACCATTCATTTCTATTTTTTACAAGATCATTAAGTTCTAAACCAATTTTACGCTGAACATCTTCAGATTTTTCTAAAAGTCGTAGTTGTTCAAGTACCAGTCTCATACTTTCCTCCCCTGGAAGATGAAGTAAATTAAGTTCAGGGAAAAACTCTTTAAGATGGACTGATGCTTTTGCTAAACCAAGACCATTAAAACCATCTAATTGTATATATTGACTGTCGTTTGATGGTGGCAAATAAACTACAGGCGTTTCAGTGTAAAATGCACCCCTTGCAGTTATCAGACCTGGGGTGATAAGTATAACTTCAGATTGGGACATCTCACTTACAAATTTGTCATGTGCAAGAGTAGTAAACTCAAAAGGTGTATTTGCGAATCTTTTTTTAAGTTCTTCAACTGTTTTTTCATTTGTTGCAAGAATCACACGTTCAAAATCTGACCAATCAACATATTTTGAAAGAATATCTGTCATTACAAAGGGGAAATTGGTATCCTTTCCAACTTTGTACACATGGGTTGCTTGCGCACCTCCAAACGAAATGAATGCTTGTTTTTTTCTAGGTAATTTTTTAGATTTGGCCATAATTGGACCGACAGTTAATAGGTTTTTAATCTTGTCGACATAAAGATTGTCATTTGCACTGGAATAAAATGTTCGTTCACGAATATAAAGGTCAACATCAAAAAGTTCATCTGAAATGGATGGCCAAAACCAGAACAAAACGTCCTCATATATAGTAATTTTGTTATGCTTCTTAGCAATTTTTATACTTGCAAGGTCCATACAACTAACTACTGCGTCACATTTAGATATAATATCTTCAAGCTTGGATAGATTTTTAGGATCTTCTATATCAAGTTCATAAACTTCATTAAAGGGAAATTTTCTAGCCAATTGAAGCGATGTTCCAAAACCTACAAAAATTAATTCAAAATCTTTAGTATTTCTAAATTCTTCAATAAGATATAGTAATGGACCCACTGAACCGAAGGCAAAATCTTGAGCTGTAAAAACAATCTTCATCATGATGTAGTATTATACTACTATCAGGCACAAAATGTTTAACTTATGAAAACTATTAATTATTCTAAGCAAAGCGCTTTAGGTTATGCTGGTTTAGCTTTGCTCCGAAACTGGCTAATCGGCAAAAGTTCTTCAATTACTTCGATATTTAATGAAATATCGAATCTCGCAGAAAACCAAGCCGACACACTAGAAGTAACAGATATAAAAACAAAGGCAGTTGAACATAATATCGAATCTGGTTATAAAATATGGTCCAAAATATACGATACCGAAGAAAACATATTAATTGAGATTGAAGAACCAATTGTCAAGAAATTATTAGAAAAATATCCGACAGGAAAAGTAGTTGATCTAGGATGTGGAACTGGAAGATATAGCCTATATCTTAATTCACTTGGCCATTCTGTTACTGGAATTGATATCTCTGAAGATATGATAAACATAGCTCGATCAAAAAACAAAAAGGTTAAATTCCTTCAAGGAGACATGAGAAAGCTTCCATTTAATGATAATGAATTCGACTTTGCTATTTCAGGTTTAGCGATACACTATGTAAAAAATTTAGAGGAAACAATAAAAGAATACTCAAGAGTTTTAAAGCCTGGTGGAAAACTAATTATCTCTAGCATTCATCCTTGGATGGTTGCATTAGGAGTGCATGCCGAGTTCCATGATAAGAAATCTGGATGGGGCTTTATTAGAGACAGTATCTTATGGCACAGTTCATACATTGAAGCGTTTAATAAAGCATCGTTGCAAATTGTACATTGTTATGAACCTAAAATAGAATCTAGCCATATTAAAACTTTACAAAAATGGTCAATACTCAGTCCTAAAACATTATCATCAGCATTAAAGGGATTACCAGTTGCTATAATTTGGGTTCTTAAAAAAAATAAATAATGATGAAACACAAAGAAGCACTCACCCAAAAAAGTAACGATTACTCATCACTTGAAAAAGAGTATTTGAAACTCACAAGATCAGAATTACTAGATCCATTTTCTGTTCCGCCAGATATAAAGATCAATGAGGATATGACAGCTACAATCATAATTCCTGGAAAGAATGTTGAGCCATCGATTCTTGCCTGTCTTGTGGCAATTGAGCAAAGTAGCTTCAATATTAAGTATCCAGAAAAATTAGAAGTTATATTTATTGATGATGGCTCAAATGATAGAACATGGGAAATTATTAATAATAATGATCTTGCATTGAATCTTGTTGTAATAAAGCAAAAACATTCAGGCCAATCACGTGCACTTAATACTGCAATTTCTATTGCTAAAAATAAAATTATTATTTCTTGTGATGCAGACATGATTCTTTCTTATTACACAATTGAACAGTTAATGATAAGGCACCAGCTGTTTCCAAATGTCTTGTTAGCAGGATTTCGTTCAGAAGTATCTAAGGACGACCCACGAGTTGATCCTAAAAATATAAGGCATTTGGGATTACACAGATATCCGACTCTGACAACTGATGAGAGGATAGTATTTTCATCATCAGGTTATCCGAACAATATGTGCTTAGCAAGTAATCATTATAAAGATTTAGGGCACTTAAATGGGCTCTGGATGCGTAATACTAATGATCCTTGGTTAGTTTCTGATCTAGTTTTTGGTGCACTTTTTAGCCTTCCAAAAGAAACTTACAATGAAATAGGTGGATTTGAGGAACGATTCATTGGTTATGGTTGTGCTGATGGTTATGTAGCCTCAAAGGCTATTTCTTTAGGAAAATTCATCTTGCCTGTCTACTCTGCTACAGGATTACACATTAGTCACTCATCGAGGACAGAAGATAAATTTAGTGAATACTTAAATAATCGACGTATGTTTTACAAACTGATAGAAGAGACCGAAACAAATGACTTTATGAATTGGATAGATAAACCAAAAGATCATATTATTGAGCAAATACACAAGAAACCTGCACTTATTAGAATATCAAATAATGACGCTTCCATTAAAACGAATGTTCCTAGAAACTTAGAAATCGATACATTATTAGCCATTGGTCAATTTAACAAGGTAATAGATCATATACCTAAAGATACATCGGATGAGAAGCTACTTTTAAATTTAGGTCATGCATATTTAGGTACGGAAAATTACAATGAGGCAGTTGATATTTTTAATAAATTATCAGAAAAATCAAATGACTACCTACTTGGTTTATTTCAATCTCAGGTAGCAATAGAGAAATTTTCTGATGCTGGAAAAACTTTAGAAAGATATCTCCAAACTATTGAAGTTAATGAAGATATTAGTTATTGGAATAACAATCCAGAATTTTATATAAAACAAGGAACACTTTTTTATAATCAAAATTTTTACAAGATAGCAATTAGATGCTTTGGGATCGCTTTAGCTAAACAGCCATCTAATAGTATTGCTTTGGATTATCACGACAGATGTCTTCAAAAACTACAAAAAATTAGTTAGATATAGGAATTCCAGTTGGAGTTGTTGTTGATTCTACTGTTGGAATTGGAGTCGGTGCAACTGTAGGAACGGGAGTTTCTGTAGGCTTTGGTGTTGGAGTTGTTGTTGGGATTGGTACTGGTGTTGTTGAAAGTACTTCTAGATCTTGGATATCTTCTACTTCTAACACTTTGTTTTTAGAATCATATGTACCAACTGCAAGTATTCTTTTTCCAACTAGAGTAGAAAGATTAAAACCAACTGGTATTTCTAAAGTAACAGCTTCTGTTGATGTGGTGATTAAATAAAATTTAACAGGATTAGTATTTGTTTTTGTTAATGTTCCTTTTAAGGCTGTATCTTTTAATAATTCAGGAGTTGGCGTGTTTGTGGGAGTTGTGACTATAGAATTATTAAATTTTATCCAAGGAAAGAAAGTTGGAAGAACTACGCCACCTAAACCAAAGGCAAGTGAAAAAGCAATTAATGCAACTCCAAAGACTGTAAGAGGTTTCATTCTAAATCTCATATCAATTCCTTCATTTGCCATTATTCTTCTCCACCAATACTTAATATATACAAGTGGATTAGTTACTTTTAAATTAACAAGATCAGGAGGGTTAGTTGTATTTACTGAAGTTGGGTTGTTAACTGATACAGATATTGGCGGTAGTTTTGTTGGATCATCTTTTGCAACAAACTTACCACCACTACCTCTAACTTGTTTCTTTGCATTCTCACTTTTAATTTGACTTAAAATATCATCCTCCATGTTTTTACCTCTAATTAAATATTAGTACTTTGAAAGGCAAACTACAATCATTTATCAAACTTTTTAAATTCAGTTTCACGATCCTCAATTATTTCATTTACATTACCCCAATTATTTTGAGCTGGTGTTAATTTAAGCAAAACTAATAATCTTAATAAAATTGTTAATCCTAACATTAAGGTAAGCCACAAAATAACAGTTGATACTAAAATTTTTACAATAGTAGCTAGGTATTTAAATATAAAGACTTTTTTAGTCAACTCTGGATTGTAAAGTGATATAAATATCAAAGTAATTAAAATTACTAATGCTACAATTGAAATTATCAAGATATCCTTAATATTAGCAGATGAGACAACCCCAATTAATTCATAGGCAGATAAACATTCTGATTTTCCTTGCTTTGATATAACTTTTGATAAATCTCTTTTATTTACAGGACCAAACGATCTTGAATCATTTGAATTTAACCGATTGTCCCCTAGAACAAAATATTCATCATTATCTAAAACTACTGATTGGTTATCATTTTCGTGTGCACTTATGTCTAAAAATCCATTTTCGCTAACTATTTTGTCATTAATATAAATTTTTGAATTAACTATCGTTACCTTTTCATTTGGTAGTCCAATTATTCTTTTAACAAAATCAGCGTTCTCAACACTTGAATCATATTTACTACCATCAAAAGTGACAACATCGCAACGATTATAAGACACTAGTCTTCTAACTGAAGAGTAACTATCACGATTACTAAAGTAAGGATTCATTGAATTTCCCATAACATCACCATTATCAAAGCCCGATATAAAATATAAACCTATCAATAGTACGATGCCTATCCCACCATGTTTAAGAATATCTAGAAAAATCTTTTCGATTTTCTTCATAATTTCAGTTTACTCTTTTGGTTATAAGTTGTTAATCTCTTTTATTGTTCTCCTGCCCATGCACATTGGCCAAAGGCCAACCACCCCTGTAAGCTTTGGGGTGTTTTGTGTTGGGCAGGATTCCCGACAGGGAATATTTCAGGAGCAATGGTTTTGTTGTTTTTGTGTTCTAACCAAGTGCTGTGCCGAAGGCACTTTTGGAGTTGTTTTCTAGCACTTGGGTAGTTGCCTGTTAAGGCAAATTGCGACTGAAATGACACATTAGAAATCCTTTAAAAATAGGTCTTGTTTAGTTTTTGTGTTCATATGTGAACTTGCGGTGACCGCATCCGCAACCGCAGTACCGCAACTCCGCAATATGCCCTATAATACGACACGATTGCGGATTTTATAAAGGTCTCTGCGGTATACCGCAAGGGCACCGTCAGACACTCGCAAGTGTCTGACTCTACAAATAACCCCTTTTCCTTAAAGTGGGTAAGCGGAAGGCCGAAACGAGCGAAGCGAGTGGAGGCCTGGAGCGCACACACGATTGGGTTAGCGAAGCTCCGCGAAGCGGAGCTGAGCGAGCAACACGAGCATTCTCCAATTCATTTCCCCTTTAACCCCTCTTCTTGGAGAATGCAAACAAAGATGTTAAACTATACATGTTGGCGAAACCAAGTCAGAGCGGTTTGGAAAAGTCGCTCCATAGCGAAATGGTTTTGCGTTTTTCCCAATTTTCCTCAAGAAATCAGCATTTTCCCGAGTTCTAGCCACTATTTTTAACGGTTTATCTTTAGCCTGGAAAAAAGTTTACCGGTTACCGGAGTCGGACCAAATTATTTTTTCTTACTTACTTCTTTTATAACCCAATCACCGAAAACCAATGGTTTCCAGTCTTTTCCTATGGTTTCTCCAATGCTCTTGGTAAATGACCCACCTATATTTGCACCAGCCACAATTACTCCAGTCAATGGAGTAGGATCAATCGCAGCATAGAATGGTGGTCCATATTGTAATAAATTTCCAAATAACTTGAGTGTAGAAGAAGTAAATTTTGTTATTCCAGAAGCTTTTGTTACTTCTTGGTGATACTCCACAATCTCATCTCTGTCCCTTTCCGATTCTTGCTGAAGCCATTTTCTAAACTTTGAACTATTACTTCTGACTTTCATTACTAAATCAATATCAATGATGCCTTGGTTAACTAACTCACGTATATTTGGGTATTCGACTTTTTCCGTGAGCTTGCTAATCACTTTTTGAGGTTTATTTGTACTTTGATCTACTTCAAAAAGTTTATTACCAACGACAGTACTCATAACATCACCCAAATACAAATCCCACCCATATTTCGATGATGTCCATATCAGATTATTGGAATGTGCCTCACCTATTGCAGGCATTTCTCCTCTGAAATAACCGGGTAAACCTAACAACTCATCCAACTTTTTAAAGTCGTAATTATAATTAATCGTGAATTGATCACTTTCTGAATTTAGAATAGTCGAGTGAATTTCAGGTGGCTTTATTCCTGGTTGGAAGTTTTTGAAAATATGATCTACATAAGCTTGGGTGAGTAAATTTATTCTCTCAGTTTGTTTTAGAGCCAGTCTTGAGTTTTCAACTGGAGGGTCGTAACCTTCGGCCATTTCATTAATCAAATTTTCTTCAATAATTCTATATAGTTGTGCCCTTTTTCGTGAATTCATGAATTTTGCCAGATTGCTTCTATAAACTATCAATCTGATGAAGTCACTTTGATTGTTTTCTTGCGGAGTGTTAATGTTCCAAATCGAAAAAGTACCTTGATTATTTATTGCACTTGTCATGAAGTGGTAGTAAAAGGGACGGAGAGTTCTTTCCCTCAATAAGCTGAAAAATAAATCCAACTTTCCTTGTGAAGAAAACCACTCAAGTAATTCTTCGAATTCTTCTACAGTATTGATGTTAAATAAAACTTGATCGTAATAAATTAGAGATTCTGCAAGAAGTCCAAGATCAACATGTTTTTTAGCTTTAGCCAGATAAGGAGAACTGAAAGGCCAAACTTCTAGCGGGACCAATACTGTAGTGTGTTTGTTAATAGAATCTGTCATGATTTTATCAAACATTTTTTACTTCTTTGTTAACATTTGACATTGTTTTTAAAAATTTATCGAAAAGAGGTTTGAGCTCCTTTTCAGCCTTCCATCCATAATGATCACTTGCCGAAGCAAATATACTACTAAAGAAATCAAAAGCCATAACAAGATCTTCTTCGACCCAATTATCAGAGATACCTGCAAAATTAGTGAAACCATTTTCAGTTTGTTTTACATAATCATTCATCACTCGCGCATGGGAATGTGTATGTTGAGAGCTGAGACGGTACATTGTTTTATATTGGCCACTCCGATTAACCTCTTCTGCCATTTCTCCCAATGACTTGTCAGACCAGTTGTAGCCCTTGTATTTGTATTTATCTTGGACTTGTTTTGCCATTTTTTTAACTTCAGAAATAGAGACGTCTCCATTTTTTGGTTTTAAAGCACGTTGCTCGAGTTGAAGTAATAGTTCTGGTTTTTGTTCTGCATAATTAAACATTTTCTCTCTCAATATCCAATCAAAACCGTAATAACGGTATGCTCGTTCATCAGTAGGGTCTTTTAGGATATATAAAAGTGTAATTAAAAGTTCAAATATTGTTCTGTTCAAGATTGAGGCATCTTCGCCGTATCCTCCTTCGCAAAGAGCCATGATAGCTGAATGTGTTTTATAGGATTTTGCCAAAGTGAATGCAACAAGAGCATCTTTTGGTCCTATGTTTCGAATTTCCCTTTCGAGATAATCATCTACCAGTAACTTGAGTTGATGGTTAAAGCTAAAGAGATCTTTGTAGGAAGTGCTTATAACATTTTTTGTACGATAGTTAGACGCATCTTCTTCGCTAACGACCCACTCACGTCCCTTTTTTTCGGCCTTTAACTTTCCTTCACCTATTAATCTACGGATGTAAGAATCATCGTTATAGCCAAGTATCTTCGCAAGGTCTCGAGTGTTATAGTATCGCATATTAAAAATAATACACTCTTTGTATTTACTTGTCAACGGTCACCGTGTACTAGATTGCGTGTACTGAATAATATTTTGACGTCCTAGCATGTTTTTTGATCTCTGCGATCTTTACCGAATACCTCCATATATAGAAACGAATTGATTTCCTTCAAGTAGCCTTTGAAAACTGTAAGTTGTAAAATTAACTCAGCCTGAGCTGTAATATAGTAGTGAAGACCGATTTTAATTTTGGAAATAAGAGATAAATCGGGATCGAGTAGATATTGTTTGATATACTCGTCCTGGCTAAACAGGTTCGAGCCAATTACGGTTACCAGCTCACAAATCCTTTTTAAACCAATCCCCTAGTGGTTTTTTACTGTTTGGATAGTAATTGTAGTTTATAAATATTTCAGAATTACTTTTTATATTTTTAATAGCTTTAATTATCAATTTCTTGTTTTTGTAATCATATAAATATCTTGCGTTTGGTGAATAGGAATGGTTATATAAACTTGCAGTTCCTAGAGCTATGACAAAGTGTTTATTTGTATATTCAAAGTAATAGTAATAAAGATTAGTTTTTTTGATATGTTTAAAATCTTTAATAGGTAATAAAATAAGTGGGGCAATTTCTATTATCTCACCTTTTTTAATGTTTTCTTTTGAGAATACACCACTACCATTGATTGTTTCAGATTGTTTGATCGTTATTTTTTGCATCATCAATTGTGTTAATAAATATCCTTTTTAATGTTTCGGTAAAGTCAACACCATACATATCAAGAATTATTGAATATGTTGCGTGGGTTTCTTTGGTCGGACCAAAAAAAGGGTTACAATTAGGGTCAATTACGTAAATTCTTCCCGATGCATCAATTCTTAAGTCTATTCTTGCATAGTCTGACATTTTTAAAATATCAAACGTTTTTCTAACATATTCTTTTAAATTGTCTTGTTCATATTTAATATACTCAATAGTTTTCCAATTTTTCCATTTTTTATTAAAAGTAACAACATCACCTTCTGTGTCGTTGTTCGTTTTTCTTTGTACACAGTAGACTTTTGTATTGGAACCGTCAAGAACAGATGCAGTAACTTCAATTCCAGCTATAAACTCGTCAACTAAAATTGGTTGCCTAAATTTATCAATTAAATATTTTAGTTTGTTTCTTAATTGTTTCTCATTCCTGCAAATACTATCCTCGTCAACACCAATACTACTATGTTCGTGATTTAATTTTGGAAACAAAGGGTATCTCAAATTGTGATCTATACTTTCTGTATGAGAAGTAAAAAGTTGATGATTTGGTACTGGTACACCACCAGACTCAAGCAGTTTATACATTAAATATTTGTTTGTACCAATTGACCAACCAAGAGTGCCAGAACCAGTATACGGAATATTTAGAATCTCATATAGTCCAATAACTGAGGCCCCAAGTGTTGACTCTCCTCTTACACTATCTACTAAATTTAATATCATCGATGGATTGTATTTTTTTAAGTTAGCAGCAATACTTTCATCGCAAGGGAGGCAGACAACATCAATCCCCATATTTAGGGCATATTTTGCAATATCATTAGCATAGATGTCTGCACCTTCTTCAGACACATATTCCTCTTCAGTTTTAAAATATTCTCTTTTTACATCAGAATACACAATTGCAACTTTTTTAGGTAATCTTATTTTTTCTTGATCAGTCATCTTAATATCCCCATTCCCTCATTGTATTTTGAAGCATTCTTTTAAGCAGTGTTTTAAACGGAACACCATAATCCTCTAAGGTTTTAGTCATTTCACATTCCCAACTTGGTGGACCAAAATGACAATTTGCATTGGCATCAATGAAATAGTATTTTCCCATTCTGTCCATTCTTACATCAAATTTGCCATAGTCTGACATTCTGGCAATTTTAAAGGCTTTTTTAACTAAAGCATCAAGTAAAGGATCATGATATTTTTCATACTTTAAATATTTTTTATATTCTGAAGGTTCATACATCCAACAAAGATCATAGTCTAAAAATTCATGTCCTGTTTTGTTGTTTGGAAGTTTAATTTTTCTTTCTATTGAATATACTTTTTTGTTTACAGATTCAAAAGTAAAAATTGCAAATTCTCGTCCATCAATAAATTCTGAGACCAGTACGTCCTGTTCATAATACTTATTTAATAGATACTTTAATTGACGTCTTAAATCTTTTTCATTTTCTACAACAGATTTTCTAGTTATTTCTACATTACTGTGTTCTTCATTAAGTTTTAAAATCAAGGGAAACTTTAAAGACGGGTCTAGAGGTGTTTTGGCAGATGTCATTAATTGAAAAGGGGGTACTGGTATGCCATGTTGTGACAAAAGTGCATATATCAAATACTTGTTGCACCCTAGAGAAAAACCTAGAATATCAGCACCAGTATATGGGATTTCAAGAAGTTCAAGTGTCGCAGGGATAGTTGCGCCCAGATAGTCATAACCTTTAACTGTTGTAACCAAATTAATTGCCATATCTGGTTTTTCTTTTTGTAGGTTCTTGGCAATATCAGAGTCCCCTTTTATATAACAAACGTCAACACCAAGGGACTTAAGAAATGGTCCAAAAGCGTAGGCTTCTTTGTCAGAACCATCTACTGTATAGAATTCTTCTACGGTGTAGTAATATTCTCTCTTTGCATCTGTGTATATAATTGCAACTTTTTTGGGAAGCTTTCCACCATTCTGATTGTGTTTAGCAATTAGGCTTCTGGTGTTAGGAGAATTAACTATATCTTTCATTTTATTAAATGATGTATGAATATTTATATATATTTTGATAGAATATACAAGTAGTAAACAGATTGGTCATTTTAACCAACAAATTATAAACCTTAAGTTTTAATTTGCGACTATGACAAACTAAAGTTTGTTTATTTGCGAAACAAGTTTCGCGACTATAGGTAAATGGATATACCGACTCCCTTCTAAGGAGCAATTCTAGGTTCGATTCCTAGTAGTCGCACACTGTGACACTTTTCTTGACACTTGTTCCACTTCAACTTACAATCTTAAAATAACTCAAATGAAACGAATTAAGCGAATAATGCTCAAGCTTACAGGAGAGCTTTTTGAAAAAGAGTTACAAAATATAAGTTTTGAAAGATATGATTTTGTAGCTAAGCAAATCTTAAAGATTCAAGAAGAAGCTAAGGTTCAGATAGGAATTGTTGTTGGTGGTGGCAATATTTTTAGAGGAAGAGAGGCAAATACATCAGTAGATAGGTCAGAGGCTGATGCAGTTGGAATGCTTGCTACAATCTCAAATGGAATTCTTTTAAGAGAGGCTTTAGTACGTCACGGAGCAATTAATGCACGCCTCATGACAGCAATTGACATTCACCAATTCGCAGAACCATATATTAAGAATAAGGCTAGGCATCATTTAGATGAGAACAGGCTTGTGATTATTGCTGGTGGACTTGGAAAACCTTATTTTTCTACAGATTCTGCAGTGGCCCAATACGCAAACGAGATTAATTGTGACATTATTTTTAAAGCAAGCACTATTGACGGAGTTTATGATTCTGATCCAAACAAAAATAGAAATGCAAAAAAGTACAAAAGCCTAACTTATCGTGAAGCCATTAATAAAAATCTAAAAATTTTAGACCAAACCGCTTTTGCTATGTGTGAAGAATCGCAAATACCAATTTTTGTATTTGACGTAAAGAACCTCCATGAACTTCCCAAAGTCATCAAGGGTGATTATTCTATTGGTACACTAATTCATAAATAAAAATAGTTAATGAAGAACCCACGACCTTACGGTCGGGGTTTTTGCAGTGATAAATCTACTGGCTTGCTACAATTTAATGTACAATGAATGTTCGATGAAAAAAATTGTATACCTCTTGCTGTTTTTTATGTTTTTATTTCCTACAAAAACTCTTGCGTATAATCCCTTGTCTGTTCCCAACAATATATATGGAATGGGAATTATCAATCACTCTGATATTGGAGATGTTAAAAATTTAGTAAATTTTAATGGTGGAGACTGGGGTTATGTAAAAGTTGTAATTACTGAAAAAGAAAGAAACAAAGAAGTCTGGCAAAAGTTTTTAGATGATTGCCGAAGAGATAACCTAATACCAATAATTAGAATTGCATCTAATTTCGATGGTAGTAACTGGGAAATTCCTAAACTTGATGAGATTGACAACTGGGTTTCATTTTTTGACTCTTTAAACTGGGTTACCGAGAACAGATATCTAATAATTGGCAATGAACCAAATCATGCAAAAGAGTGGGGAGGGAAAATATCACCTGAAGAATATGCAGTCTATTTAAAGGAGTTTTCTGTAAAACTAAAAAATAGCTCTAATGATTATTTTGTATTAAATGCTGGTTTTGATCAAGATGCTCCAAATGGTAAAAACACTATGGACCAAAGAATTTTTCTTGAGAGAATGGTTAAAGCAAATCCTGATATATTCAACTACGTAGATGGCTGGAATTCACATTCATACCCAAATCCAGCATTCTCAGGATCTGAAAAAGCTACTGGCAGAAGAACAATTAGAGGTTATGAATGGGAGTTAGAATATCTCCAATTTTTACGCGTAACGAAAGATCTACCGATCTTTATTACAGAAACTGGTTGGGTGAGAAATGATAAGAATGTCACCTTAATTGCGGAAAAATTAAAATATGCCTTTGAGCAAGTTTGGTCTAAAGATGAAAAAGTTGTTGCTGTTATTCCATTTATTTTAAATTACCAACAAGAACCATTCTATCAATTTAGTTGGAAGAATAAAGATGGTAGCTACTACCCTATTTATGAAACCATGCAGATGATACAGAAAAAGAAAGGGAATCCAATCCAAAGAATAGAAGGTAATGTTATTTTAAGCTTCTTAAACCCCTTAATGTTTGCAGGTAGAGATCAAAAAGGATTATTTGTTGCAAGAAATACTGGTCAAGCAATATGGAAGCAGTCAGATGCACACGTAATCAATGAACCACTAGATGGGTTTGGTTCACTACTTGATATAAAAATTTCTAATACTAAATTTTCGCCAATTGAGCCCTTCTCTACTGGACTTGTTGTTTATACACTACACATCCAAAACAAAGGATTTGGACAAGAAGCAAGGTTAGGTTTTTTTGTAAAGGGTAAAAAAATAGATGATGTATATAGTGGAAAAATAATAGGGTTTTAATAAAAATCAATCCTACACTGTAAATTCCAAACGATTGGGTAAATGTATATATCCCTTCATATCGTAGTCTGCTGCTCCAATCTTTTTTAATAAGTTGAAATCTTTTTCCACCAAATCTGGCTGATTAATCAAGGAGATGTTGGTTTCGGCAACAAAACCATAGACGCTTGGTGCAATTTTAGACATTGTTATCATTCTACTATCATCCGAATATATTTCCATAATTCTATCAGAATCTGTGTCGCTAAGTCCTAATTCTCTAATTGTTTGCTCGACCAGATCTCTAGATTCGTAAAATTTATCTAATAGTGGTTCCGAAACATGTTCTGCAACTTCACTTACCTTGTTGGGAAGAAATATTTGCCAATCTTTTCCCAATCGTATCTGTCAGTAATAACTATTTCAACTCCTTGTTCCAAAACAACACGTTGACTGTATTGTTCAACCGATTCAATAAATGCTTCCGGAGCATGAAGTTCATATTTAGCACCACCGAAAGCATAACGCAATTCTCTCCATGAAATAATCGATTCTGCATCCAAAGCTGTCTTGAGCCCTTCTGCGCTTTTTAAGTCCCTAAGTGCTCTTTTAGTAAACATATAATCTTTTTCGACTGTAACCTTATCTACAGTATTATTTTGAGAATTGTTAATTGCAGAGGATATCAATTTACTTACAAAACTTTCTGGTGACATTTCAGTTATTTTTTCGAATACAAAGGAAATATCCAGAGGTTTTCCATCACCATATAAATAGTGATCCATTGTCATCCCTGCTTTACCTAAACCCATTTTGTCACTATATTTAATTGCTGTCTCAGCAAAAAGCCAAACCATCGCTAACTTTCTTGATTCATAAACTCTCTCGGGGTCTTTACTTAATTGGGCTTCAGTCAGCTCTTTCGTTACTTTTAAAGCGTTAACAAAATGTGGGTCACTACTTAATTCTACTCCAGCACTTACAGCAATAGCTGCACCAACGCCAAATTTCATTATACTTAAAAAATCTCTACGAGAGAATTTTGATTTTGGTTCTCCAATGCTATCTGCCATAGTGAGCCAAGATGGATTCGAACCATCGACCTTATCCTTAAGAGGGATCTGCTCTACCGCTGAGCTATTGGCCCTTTAAATTTATTTGTATTATAGCATCATTTCTGCCATGCTACCCAAATACCTGTTGTTAGTTTTCTGTTTAAAGATTCTTCCTCTAAAAACAGTTCTCCTGAAGATATTAAACCTTTAAATTTTGCTAATTTCTCTCTTAACATATTTTCTATGGTTACAGGAGAAGTTGACACTGCATAGGCGTTGATAATAAGAAAAAGTGGATTATCAGTTAAAATCTTTGTGACATTATCTAGTAGTTTTGGAAAATCCTTTGTAAAGTTCCAGACTTCTCCGTTTGGACCATGGCCATAGACTGGTGGATCCATAACTATACCGTCATACTTGTTACCTCGTTTAACTTCTCTTTCTACAAATTTCTGACAATCATCTAAAATTAGTCTGCATGGTTTATCAATCAAATTTGAAGTTGTTTGGTTCTCTCTAAACCAAGTAATTGCAGGTTTTGATCCATCTACATGTGTAACCTTAGCTCCACTTGAAAGGGCTACTAAACTAGCTACTCCTGTATAACCAAATAAACTAAGTATGTTTGGTTGTGATTTGGAGTTAGTAATATGTTTTTTCATAATTTCCCACTCAAATTGTTGTTCAGGGAAAATACCTGTATGTTTAAATGGTGTAAGTTTTAAGTTTAATTTTAAATCTCCGTAGTTGATTTGCCAGTTTTTAGGAAATTTATTTTTAATTCTCCATATACCATCAAAAACAGCGTCTGCCTTTTTCCATTCTTCTTCACTTAAACCTTTGGACCACATAACTTCAGGGTCAGGTCGGTCAACAATGTAGTTGCCAAATTTTTCAAGTCTTCTTTTGTTTCCTGTATCTAGTAATTTATAATCCATATTTTTTCTAAAATGTTTGAGCATCATAAAAACCTAACCATCATTCCATCAACTACCTTGGTCGTTAAAGGCATTTCTTGACCGTCAAACTTTGCCCCATTGCCCCATATTTTTGCTAATGTAGTACCTGCTAAAAACTCAGACCCAATCCCACGAGCTACATCCTCAAGTGTATCATTTTCCTTCATAATTACTGGGTTATTTGTGTTAGGTTTCTCTGTTTTCTCAACTAGATAAATAGTTACAAGTTTTAAATTTTGCCAAATAATTTCTTTAAGTTTATTAACACCAATATTTTTATCAGCTGAAATATAAATTAGGTCTTCATATTTGTGACCGATATGTGTATCTGACTTGTTAACAACAAATATTGCATTTTTATATACAATTCTTTGGGAAAAGCTATCTATAATTTGATCCATTGTAACTTTTTCTTTAATAGAAATTCTTCCATTTTTAACTCCAAATTCATACGCAATACCTTTAATGTCATCTAAATTAAAATCTTGTTTTAAATTTGAAACTATTGATAACCCTCCGGAAATTTCTTTTTCAATTCTGACATCTGGTGCTTTTTTGTTAATTCTAATCCCTGCCTTTTCAAGCTCTTTTGATAGATGATCAAAAAAATCAAGCCTGTCTGGATCTGTCATAACCACCAAAAGATCAGCACCTCGAGCAACTGACAAAACTTCCTTACCTCTACCTTTTCCAATTGAAGCACCTTCAATTAACCCCGGAACATCAAGTATTTGAATATAACCATCTCGAAATTTAAGCATTCCTGGAATTACAGAAACTGTTGTAAAGGCATAGGCTGCAATTTTACTTTTTGCATTTGTTAACAAGTTGATAAGAGTGGACTTACCAGCAGATGGTGGCCCAATTAAAACTATTGTTGCATCGCCTTGTTTTTTAACTGCATAACCCCCACCGCCACTTCCCTTACTTTTTGCTGTTGTTTCTACCTCTTTGTCTTTTAACCTCGCTATCTTGGCTCTCATGGCCCCTATGAAACCATTTGTTGCCTTATGGTGTGGAGTTTTCCTAAGTGTTGCCTCAATTTCTTCTATTTGTGCTGCGATATCTGCCATATGAACTATATTATACCCGAGATCAGCTGTATAATGAATTGATTACATAATTTATGAAAAGACAGACAAAAATTATAGTAAAAAACATCTCAATCAGTTTTTCTCAAATAAGTAATGAGGATTATATTTCGTTAACAGATATTGCTCGTTATAAAAACAGAACAGAACCAAAATCTGTTGTCCAGAACTGGATGAGGAATTACAATACAATTGAGTTTCTAGGTATATGGGAGAGATTAAACAATTCAAATTTTAAAGGGGTCGAATTCGATGCCTTTAAAAATATGTCCGGAAGTAATTCATTTACACTTTCTCCTCAAAAATGGATATTTAAAACCAATGCCATAGGCATAAAATCAAAGTCTGGCAAATATGGTGGAGGCACATATGCACATAAGGATATTGCTTTTGAATTTGCTTCATGGATAAGCTCCGAGTTTAGATTTTATTTAATAAAGGAATTTCAGAGATTAAAAACAATTGAAAATGAAAAAATAATTTCAGGATGGAATACTAAACGAATACTTGCAAAGGTTAATTATAAAATACATACAGACGCAATTAAGAAACATATCATCCCTGTTAAACTTTCAAATAAAATTGCTAGCATAATATATGCGAATGAAGCAGATGTTTTAAATATTGCGCTGTTTGGAATAACAGCACAAGATTGGAGGACTAAAAATCCAAACAAAGAAGGAAATATTAGAGATTATTCGACAGTAGAGCAACTTGTAGTAATTTCTAATTTGGAAAGTATAAATGCAGAGTTAATTCGATCTGGATTAAATCAAAAAGAAAGATTAATTAAACTAAACGAGATTGCAATTATTCAACTCAAGTCACTTTTAAATAATCAAACATTAAGAAAATTAGATCAAAAAAAGGTATAATTCGAAAATTGCACCCGTAGCTCAACTGGATAGAGCGCTTCGCTTCGGACGAAGAGGTTTTGGGGGTTCAAATCCCTCCGGGTGCACAAATTATTTCCTCTTGACCATTTACCATCATCTCGTGATATATTGTAAAGCGTGAAGTTTGTAATAATATCTGGTGGTGTTTTGTCAGGCCTTGGTAAAGGTATAACTTCAGCCTCTATAGGACTTCTCCTTAAAGCATCGGGTATTAAAGTAACTGCAATGAAATGCGATATGTATTTAAATGTAGATGCTGGAACAATGAACCCAATTGAACATGGTGAGGTTTTTGTAACAGATGACGGACTGGAAACTGATCAAGACCTAGGTCATTATGAAAGATTTCTTAATATAAATTTAGGTAAAGCTAACTACACCACAAATGGACAGATATATAAATTAATTTTAGAAAAAGAAAGACAACTTGACTATGCTGGTAAATGTGTTGAACCATACCACCACATTCCCCCTGAAATTATTAAAAAATGGTACAAGGCAGGAGAATCTAATAATGCAGATGTTGTACTTATAGAACTTGGGGGTACTGCTGGTGAATACGAGGGTTTACTTTTTTTTGAATCTGTAAGACGACTTAAACTTACAAATCCTGACGACATTATATTAGTTCATGTTGGATACCTCCCTGCTCCACCATCTATAGGAGAGTTAAAATCTAAGCCCTTACAACAATCAGTTTCTGTCTTAAACTCTTTGGGTCTAATGCCAGACTATATTGTTTGCAGGTCAGAATTGGCAGTAGATGAGAAAAGAAAGGAAAAAATTGCATTGTCTAGCGGTCTACATATTGAAAACATAATTGCAGCCCCAGACGTAGACAGTATTTACGAGGTACCCCTCGTTTTAGATAAACAGAAGTTTGCCCAGAAAATAATAAAACGCCTCAAGTTGTCTCGTGTAAAAAGCTACAAGAAGAAAGACCTTAAAGACTGGGTAAATTTAGTTAAAAACATTAACACTTTAAAAAAACAGGTAAACATTGGAATAATTGGTAAATATCAAAAAACAGGTAATTATGTTTTAACAGATAGTTATGTCTGTGTTGTGGAAGCTCTAAAGCACGCAGGTTGGACATTAAAACTACAACCTAATCTGGTTTGGTTTGATGCAGAAAGTAAAAATAATGACTACTCCAAACTTGATGGCATTATTATTCCACAAGGTTGGGGTAAAAGAGGTATTGATGGAAAAATAGATGCAATCAAATATGCAAGAGAAAATAATATTCCTTACCTAGGTCTTTGTTTTGGAATGCAAATGGCAGTAATTGAGTTTGCAAGAAATGTTTTAAAGTTTAAAGGTGCGAATACGGAAGAGGCTGATCCTGATACTAAATACCCCGTCATCCATACTATGGATTATCAAAAAGAATTAATCAAAAACCACCAATTTGGAGGAACCATCAGGTTGGGTTCATACCCATGTAGAGTAATCAAGGGAACTAAATTGGCAAAAGCTTATTCAAATAAATCAATAGTTCATGAAAGACATAGACATAGATATGAATTTAACAATAAGTATAAAAAGGAATTTGAAAAAGCAGGTATGGTTTTTTCAGGAACCAGCCCCGATGGAAAGCTAGTTGAAGCAGTAGAACTACCAAATCATAAATTTTTTGTAGGTACTCAGTTTCACCCAGAATACAAAAGTAGACCACTTTCTCCACACCCCATTTTTATAGATTTTCTAAAATCTACGCAGGTGGTATGAAATTAAACATCTCCAATGTTATAATAACATTTGCCCTGCCGGGGTGGTGGAATGGTAGACACACGGGCCTTAAGAGCCCGCGGAGCTAATACTTCGTGGAGGTTCGAGTCCTCTCCCCGGCACAAGGAGTTAGTGAAAACGGGGTGTGGCTCAGTTGGTAGAGCGCTGCTTTTGGGAAGCAGAGGCCGTGAGTTCGAATCTCGCCACCCCGACACAGAAAGATAACTAAGAAAATTGCGGGTATCGTATAGCGGCTATTATATCTGTTTTCCAAACAGATGATGGGGGTTCGACTCCCCTTACCCGCTCAGATGGCTGAGCACTGTGTAAAAAAATTAGGAATTGTTTCTGCTCCAGAATTAGGTGAAAAAGTACTGCTTACACATACAATGGAATGTGCCACTGAAACAATAAAAACTGAAATAATTTCATTTTCTATAAATAATGGAGGCTCTATTGCTGTGCGTATATCTGGTTTTGGATCACTAGGAAAATCAAGTCTGGCAACAAATATATTATCTAAATTTCCCTATGCGTCCTTAATTCATACCGATCGTGTTATGCCCGATCGTGAGGAACGAAAAAAAAGAGGCCTCCCAAACGGGGATGATCCAGCGGTTTTACGTTTTGAATTGCTTCAACAGGCTGTTAAAGAGTTGTCGTCAGGTAACAGTGTTGATGATATCGTTTACAACCATGTCACTGGAAAACATAACAGTGTTGGTAAAATATTTCCTTCTAATTTAATTATAATAGAAGGTGCTTGTGCTTTATATTCTCAACTAAATCTTCCCATACCCTCATTTGGAATTTTTTTAGACGCCGACCAGGAAACAAAAATTCAACTTCGACATATGGTAAATACTACTGAACGCGGGTATGACGAAAAACGTTCATTGGAATCTATGGATGGATATCTAGACTCTTATAATAAATTTATTCTTCCCTCAAAATCGAATGCTAAAATTTCTTTTACAATAGGTCTAGACTATTCCTATTCTTCACCGAGTATAATAAATTGTTCTTGTAAATAAATTCTAAATCTTTTTTTGAATATCTTTTTTAAATCTGGAGAGCATTTTTTCAAGCATGTCTATAGCAGAACCTTGTCTTTTCTTTTTATAAATCCAGTAAAGAAAACCAAGTGCAAAAATAATTAAGAATGCATAGCCTATCTTTTCCATACTATCAAAACCTTCACTTAGTGACTCTAGTGCATCAAGACTGGTAAAACCTAAATAAAGATAAATTGAGTTTCTGACAATAAGGCCTAAAAATGTACTTCTGATATATGCTTTAAAGTCAGTTTTTATAAGTCCTGCGATAATTGATACAGGTGCAGTTGGCATTATGGGGAGTGCTCTCATTAAAAAGATTGCTATATCATCTTTTGAGCCTTTGCTTAAAAATCTACCTAAGCCTTCTGTATCAGAATGACTTACTCCTAAAAACTTACCAAATTTATCAATTACTACATCCTCGAGTTTGTCTGAAATGATATAAATTACTGCACTGCCTATTGTTTTACTAAAGGCTCCAATCAAAGCCAAATACAAGATAAACAACAGACTTCTCTCTTGACCCGCTGCAATAGACCCACCAAGCATCATAACTAATGGAGATGGTATAGGAGCTATAATCTCTTCTATTAATGCACCAATGAATACAAACCATTCAACAGGGACCCCATCAGCTATATTTACCAACCAATCAATTAATATTTTCATTTAACATTTAACAGTTTACACAAACGAAATTAAAAATAATATAGTCATCTAAGGCTAGATCACTATATGTTTAGCATAAAGAAAAACCCTACATCGTGCTTACCATAGATATATTTACTATAAAATAGTAAAATAAGAGAGTTTTCAATAAATGGTGGTTGTAGCTCAGTTGGTTTAGAGCGCTTCCCTGTGGAGGAAGAGGCCGGGAGTTCAAATCTCCTCAACCACCCAATAACTAAATTGTAGTTTAAACAAATTTAATTAGTTCTTTTAATCTAACTTGATAGGAGTGTTCGGTCATTAATTTATTTCGTATACCTCTACTAATATCCAAATATTTTTTATAATCTTGTAATATCATTAATATATTTTCATTAGATAAAACCAATTCTTTTACAGTGTCACCATAAAGTTCAACCGCATGAGAAAAATATTCGGGTATAACCGGTACAGTATTAGCAGCGAATGTTTCAAACATTCTCGGGGTTACAAGTTTTAACTTATTAAGTATTGGCCTTACAAATATTGGATTGGTTAATGCTCTACTCATCGACGTTTCTACTCTGCCGTATGGTGCTGGTTTAATAATTTCAATGTTATTTACTTTAAGAAAATCTGGATCTGAATTTGTAACTTTTTCATATCCTTTCATATTATTTCCATCCCAATAATTTCCCATGACAGCAACTTTTTTAAGTTGTCTTCTGATTGAACTTATAGAATTAGTTAAATTATAAATATCGTCCCATCTATGCCAATTATTTCCAACATAAAGTAAATCAAAATCCTTCTTAATGCTTTCAAACTGGTTATTATCAATACCAAAATATATAAACTTATAAATATTATTTTTTGTAATTTTATCTAAAGTTGGCTGTAGAACTTTATCAGACAAACTATCATATAATTTTGTCCAGTATTCATAAGAGTCAGAAGTTGAATGGTTGGTATCATCTTCGAATACACATGGCTCATGATATTTGCCATCAGGATCAATTATCAATATTTTTGATCTTGGAATATGTTTTATAATTTGATCTAAATCCACTTCAGACAGGAAGGGGTATGATTCATAAACTATGACTAAGATGTCGACGTTCCAAGATCTTGGGGCTACTGGTATAATTTTTCTTATAGTTTCGTCTATATAACCAAATTCGGATACTCTGACATCGTACCCAAGAAGTTTACCAGCTTTTATATAGCCCAACAGGGCGTTACTTGAGCCGCAACTATACTGATAGTTACCTACAAAAGATATTTTCATTTATTTTATCTAAAAATCGATTATACTATATCAATTAGACTGAAATATATGGATATATTAGACTCATATTACAAAAAAACAATAAACTTTGATTTTAAAAATACAAAACTTAAGTTTAAAGTTTCTCAACCCCTATTTAGTTCTCATATCATCGACCTTGGTACACAAAGATTATTAAGAACCTTCTTATTAGATAAATTAAATTATAAGAAAGTATTAGATTTAGGCTGTGGATATGGACCAATTGGGATCACCCTAAAGGCATTGATGCCAAACAGCGAAATCCATATGACAGATAGAGATGCACTCGCTATTAAATATTCAGGTTTAAATGCAGAATTAAACAATCTATCTATTCCAGAGATTTATGGAAGTCTTGGATATGACAGTATTGAAACAAAAGATTTTGATCTGATAATGTCAAATATTCCTGCAAAAGTTGGATTTAATGTGCTATCACACATGTTACTAGATGCTAAATATTTTTTGAGAGAAAAAGGATTAGTAGCAATTGTTGTTGTTGATGCAATTTTAGATGATGTAGAAAAAATACTATCAGATCCAAATATTGAAATTATCTTGAAAAAATCATGGAATGGACACACAGTATTTCATTATAAATTCATATTAGATTCAAATCTAAATACAGGGAAATGTCCTCAAAGTTTTAATACAGGTCTTTATGATAGAGATGAATATTCATTTAATTTTTTAGGTAAAACTTTAAAATTAAAAACAACTTATAACCTTCCTGAATTTGATGAAATTGGCCACAATACACAGATGTTATTAAATAATCTAGAAAATATAAAAGGTAATGACATTCAAAATTGTGCAATTTATAATATACATCAAGGGCATATACCTGTTGCTGTTTCATCAATATCTAATTTGCAAATATTGACATTAATTGACCGAAATCTACAGTCTTTAGTAACAACATCAAGAAATTTAAAACTAAACGGACTTCCAGAAGAAAAGATTATTTTAAAGCATCAAGTAGATCTTACTATTAACAGCCAGAATATCGATTGTTTTATTGCAATAATAGACAAAAAAGAAGGGAGAGATGTCAATCAATTTTTGATAAAACAAGTTTTGGATCAACTTTCCAAAAATGGTAGAGCCTATTTAGAATCAACTTCTAATATAACCACTCAGATTGAAAAACTAGTTAAAAGGGATAAAAGAATATCAATACTAAAAAGAGCTAAATATAGAGGAGAAAGCTTCTTATCATTTGAGAAAAAAACTATTTAAAGAGTTCTTTTATTTTTTCTATCACTAAATCAGTTCCATTTCCCCCCAGTGAATCAATGTAATCCTTGCCCTTTTTTACAGTTTCGTTGGACCACTTATTTCTATTTTGTACAAGATCATTAAGCTTTGATCCTATTTTGTTTTGTATATCTTCAGATTTTTCCAAAAGTCTTAATTGTTTCATCACTAATCTAGTACTTTCTTCTCCTGGAAGATGTAATAAATCAAGTTTCGGAAAAAAATCATTTAAGGATACTGAAGATTCAGCCAGACCTAAATCGCGAAATCCATCCAGCTGTAAATATTGGCTATCATTTGATGGGGGAAGAAAAATTACAGGTGTTTCGCTAAAGAATGCTCCTTGAGTTGTTATTAAACCCGGTGTTATAAGTATCACCTCAGATTGGGACATTTCTTCAGCGAATTTATCATGAGCTAGAGTAGTATACTCAAATGGGCTATTTGGGAATCTGTTTTTAAGCTGTTCTATAACTTTTTCGCTTGTTACTAAAATCACACGTTCAAAATCAGACCAATCAACATTTTTAGATAAAATATCTGTCATCACGAAAGGAAAATTAGTGTCCTTTCCAACCTGATATACGTGTGTTGCCTGTGCTCCACCAAATGAAATAATTGCCTGCTTCTTTCTAGATAATTTGTTAAATTTAGCCATAATGGGTCCAACAGTTAGAAGATTTTTAATCTTATCACCATACTTTTTCTCGTTAGCACTTGCGTCAAATGCACGCTCACGGATATACAAATCTACATCGAAAAGTTCCTCTGAAATAGTTGGCCAAAACCAAAACAAAACATCTTCCCAGATTGTAATTTTATTAAACTTTTTAGCAGCTTTTATACTTGGAATATCTGTGCAACTAACAACTGCGTCAGCTTTAGATATAATTTCTTCAAGTTTTGGCATATTTTTAGGGTCTTCTGTATCAAGCTCATAAATTTTGTTAAAAGGAAATTTTTTAGCTAGCTGAAGTGATGTACCGAAGCCTACAAAGATCAATTCAAACTCCTTATTGCCTCTGAATTCATCTGCAAGATATAATAAAGGTCCAATAGAGCCAAAAGCAAAGTCTTGGGCTGTAAAAACGATCCTCTTCATGGTATAAGATTATATACTAATAAATATGAAATGTTTAGTAACAGGACATTCTGGGTTGATAGGGTCTGATCTAGTGGACTTGTTGTTGTCTCATGGCCATGATGTATATGGAATTTCAAGCTCCTCAAGAAATGAAAATCTTAAGTGCAAGAACTACTATATTGATCTTAAAGATACCTATAAATCAAAAGAAGTAATTGAATCAATAGCTCCTGAAATAGTCTATGCACTAGCTGCAGACGCGTCTGAAATCAAATCACTTTTTTCTCCAATTAAGGTAACAAAAGATAATATTGATGTTTTTTTAAATACTCTGGTACCTTCCTTAAACTCAAGTAATCTAAAAAGAGTTATTTTTGCTTCAAGTGCTGCAGTTTATGGGAATATAGAATCTCCGTTTAAAGAAACTGATATACCAAATCCACAAGATATTTATGGCATTAGTAAATTGACGAATGAAAACTTTCTTAAAGTAATGAGTCAAGCTCATGGTTTTGAATTTGTTATTGTCAGGCCTCATAATGTTTTTGGACCACGGCAACGAATGAACGATCCATATAGAAATGTAGTTACACTTTTTATGAATAATATTTTAAGAAATGAACAGTATACAATTTATGGCAAAGGCGAAATGAAACGTTGTTTTTCTTATTCAAAAGATGTCGCTGATGTTATCTACCAATGTGGTTTTAAGAATGTAGCCGATATGACATTTAATGTAGGGTCAGATACAAGTTATTCCCTTCAGGAACTTTCAGATATGGTTCGTGAAATTTCAAAGACATCGTTGACTCCAAAATATTTACCATTACGTCCAAAAGAGATTGGTTCTGTTATCCTAGATCACAAATTACAAAATAATAATTTTGATTATAAGAACACAAATATCATTGAGGCACTTAAAACAACATGGGAATGGGCAAAAACACAAGGTCAGCAGGAATATAAATACACCAAGCTTGAAATTAATAATAAATTAGTTCCAGATAATTGGAAATGACAAACATTAACTATTCGAAACAAAGTGCTTTAGGTTACGCTGGATTAGCATTATTGAGGAATTGGCTAATTGGTGAGGATTCCTCAACAATACCCATATTTGACGAGATCTCATCTCTTGTTATGAAACTGCCTAATACACTAGAAATAGTTGATGCAAAAACAAAAGCGGTTCAATATGACATCAAATCCGGCTACAAAATATGGTCCAAAACATATGATACTGAAGATAACATCTTGATACAGGTTGAAGAACCAATCGTTAAAAAAATACTGAAAAAATATCTCCAAGGAAAAGTACTTGATTTAGGATGTGGAACTGGAAGATACAGTCTCTATCTTGATTCACTTGGCCATTCTGTTACTGGCATTGATATATCTATGGATATGATAGAACTTGCTAGACAAAAAAGTAAACAGATACAGTTTGTTCAAGGCGATATAAGTAATCTAACTTTTGAAGATAATAACTTTGATTTAGTTGTCTCAGGTTTAGCAATTCATTATGTAAAGAATTTAGAAAAGTCTATAGATGGGTTTTCTCGAGTCTTACGGCCTGGAGGCCATATGGTTATCTCAAGTGTTCATCCGTGGATGGTTGCGCTAGGTGCACATGCAGAGTTTCACAACAAAAAATCAGGATGGGGTTTTATTAAAGATAATGTTATTTGGCATAGTTCCTATATTGAAGCTTTTAATAAATCTTCTTTGAAAATTATTGAATGCTACGAACCTAAAATAGGATTGAAAGAAATTAAAACCTTACAGAAACTATCTGCACTTAGCTCTAAAACAATGTCTCTTGCATTAAAAGGATTGCCTATTGCAATAGTTTGGGTTCTTGAAAAAAGTAAATAACAATGAATCAAAAGGAGGCACTTAGTAAGAAGGATAACGATTACAGTTTACTTGAAAAGAAATATTTAAAACTTACTAAATCAGAATTATTAGATCCATTTTCTACTCCACCTGCCATAAAACTAGATAAAAATATGACTGCCTCAATTGTCATTCCTGGAAAAAATGTTGAATCATCAATTCTTTCATGTCTTGTTTCGATCGAACAAAGTAGTTTTAATATTAAATATCCAAATAAATTACAGATTATTTTTATCGATGACGGATCTGATGATAAAACATTAGAAATTATCAAAAATAATAAATACTCACTAAATCTAGTTGTTATAAAACAAAAACATGCAGGTCAGGCACAAGCGTTGAATACTGGCATTTCTGTTGCTCAAAATGAAATTATAATTTCTTGTGACGCAGATATGATTCTTTCCTACTATACGATTGAACAGCTAATGATAAGACACCAATTATTTCCAAACATTCTGCTTGCTGGATTTCGTTCAGAAGTATCTAAAGATGATCCTCGAGTTAATCCTGTAAATATCAGACGTTTTGGACTTCATAAATATCCTACTTTATTAACTGATGAAAGAATTGCTTTTTCATCTTCTGGTCATCCAAATAATATGTGCTTAGCAAGTAACCATTTTAAGGACCTAGGCAATTTAAATGGTTTGTGGATGCGTAACAATGATGATCCTTGGTTACTCTCTGACCTGGTTTTTGGTGCACTATTTAGTCTTCCTAAAAAAACCTATTATCAAATTGGTGGATATGATGAAAGATTAATTGGATATGGTTGTACTGATGGATATTTAGTATCAAAGGCAATCTCTGTAGGTAAATTTGTCTTACCTGTGTATTCAGCTACTGGATTACATATCAGTCATTCATCCAGAACAGGAAACAAACGCAATGAATATCTAAGTAATCGACGTTTATTTTATAAATTGATTGAAACAAGTCAAACAAATGATTACATAAATTGGTTAGATAAATCAAAAAATCGAATTATAGAGCAGATAAACAAGAAGCCTTCATCTAAGATATTACCAAAAAGCAAAAATGCAAATAATATTTTACCTAAACATCTAAACATAGATACATTGCTAGCAGTTGGTCAATATCGCAAAATCACAGATCGCATAAATAATCTTGAAAAAACAGATACTAGCAAAGATACTAGTTATTGGAATCAAACGCCAGAATTCTACATAAAACAAGGTACACTCTTTTACGAACAAGAGTTTTATGAGATAGCTCTTAGATGCTTTGAAATAGCGTTAGCAAAAGAGGATTCTAATAAAATTGCTTTAAAATATCATAATAGGTGTCTTAAAAAGATATGACACTTTTCTATCGTTTGTAAAAGTTATTTAGAGCTATTACATATTGATAATGTTGAGATAACTGTTTCATTAATACAGACTTCCTTGTATAATCGAGGTTGTTAGTTATACTATGGAGGTCATCGGTGCAAACAACACCTCTTAGACCACCCTGACGGGTTATTAGTTGAACAAAATTTAAAAATAACCCTATTTTTGAACGTATTTTATTCAAAAACGATTCGAAAGTATTTTTATGGTAGAAATATCAAACAGTTATCCCGATATTGTTTATAGTGATAATAATCTGGCAACGCTTCAAGTCAACGGTTTACTTGGCGAAGTTGCAGGGAAAGCCATGGTTGTTATTTACTTTAACTCTGTAGCAGTTATAGAAAACTTACAAGTGCTACCTTCTTATAGACGCAATAAAATTGGTACAAATCTTGTAGCAAAAATAGAAGAGTGGTCGATAGACAAAAAGGCAAAGTATACATTTATGAGATTCGCTCCATGTGATTTCGGAGATACATTCACTCTTTCTAAGTTACTTCTTGCTAATAATTATAGTTTTAACGGGATAGGTTTTATTAAGAAATTAAGTAATTAGTATTTAATGAATTGTTTTAAGATATTTTTTAAATAATCTATTTCATAATCGTCACTTCTAAAAACGGTTCTAGGTGTTTTTGTTAAGCCACCCATAAGGTGTATAATTAAATTATGAAAAAGTTTTTAATTGGATTATTTATAATAATTTTTTTGGTTGTAATAGTTATTACATACTTAGGTTTTATGCCTGTTTTGTCTAACTATTTTTCAAAAACTGTTGATTTAGAAGTTAAAGCTGACAAATCTTTAGTTTATGCTTTTGAAGAAATGTATGGCCAGTCAAATGATAGTGGCAAAATTGATTTAGATGTTTACTTGACTAGCCAAGAAATAACTTCTATTTTTGCAGTATGGGAAGAAAGAGATAAAAACTTTCCACTTAAAAATGTACAAATAAAATTCCATCCAGATGGCACAGGTGAAGCTTCAGGATATTTAAAAATTGAAACTGCTGTAAATTTAGCTAAGGACTTGGGTTACTCTGATTCAGACATTGAAACAGGTAAAAAGTATATTAAATATGTTTCAGGCGATTTACCTTTTTATTTAAAAGCCACCGGAAATATGGATAACAGCACACTAGTTATTGCCCCTGAAGTTTTTAAGGTTGGAAAAGTTACAGTTCCATCTAATATCACAAATATGACAAGTACGGCTGTATCTGATATGGTAACTAGACGACTAAACCAAATAGGTGGAGTAGATTTAGAAAAGGCAAATTTTAGATCAGGTGACTTTCATCTTCAAGGCTCTGTACCTGAAACAATCAAATACTGATATACTACTTAATATGCTTCTAGATAAAGTTGATGTTACATTTAAGGCTGGAGATGGTGGTAATGGTCGTGTATCTTTTAAAAAGATTGGCCGTGGTCCTGATGGTGGTAATGGTGGTCGTGGTGGAGACTTGTATGTTCAAGGTTCTTCAGATTTAACACTGCTAAACCAATTTAGCCAAAAAGACTTCTTCTCAGCAAATGATGGAATTCTTGGTGGGAACAATATTAAAAGTGGCGGAAAAGGAAATGACTTAGTTCTTACCTTACCCATTGGGACATCACTAGTAAACAGGGATACAAACAAAGTTGTTTTAGAAATTAAGGACTCTACTCAAAAAATAAAACTACTAAATGGAGGTGATGGTGGAAAGGGGAATTGGGAATTTAGAAGCTCCAGAAACACTACCCCCTTGAAAGCACAAAAGGGTTTTAAAGGCGAAATACTAAATCTAACATTAGACCTTAAATTAATTGCCAATTTTGGATTGATTGGACTACCCAATTCTGGTAAAAGTAGTCTCTTAAATGAACTAACAAATTCAAATGCAAAGGTTGGGAATTATGCATTTACCACTCTTTCACCAAATTTAGGTGTAGTTAATGGAAAAGTAATTGCTGATATTCCTGGACTTATTGAAGGTGCCTCTGATGGTAAAGGACTTGGTATTAAATTCTTAAAACATATTGAAAAAGTAGATGTCTTGATCCACTGCATAGACTCAACGTCTGACGACTATAAAAAAGATTATGAGATTGTACGTAATGAATTATCTAAATTTAATGAAGAAATGCTTAAAAAGAAAGAAATCATTCTATTAACAAAGTCTGATTTAGTAGACGAAAAGAAAAAGTTCAAAAAAGGTATATCTATGTCTGTCTATGATATCGAGAGTCTCAATAAACTAAAAAAACTATTAAACTAGTTACTTTCTTGTTACTTTGTAGTATTCTGGATAGTAAAGAAAAATTGCAGGCACTTCTTCAACCAAAAATCTCTGGAAATCAAGATATAGTTTTTTTCTTGTTTCTTGGTCTAGTTCGGTTCTACCGTCTTCCAATAGTTTGTCAACTCTTACATTCTTAAACTTTGAGATGTTGGTTTCTGACTGTGTTGAGTGCCAAAGGCTATATTGATCAGGATCTTTGGGTATATCAACAGTTGCAAGAAAAACTTCATAATTTTCAGGTATAGTTGTGACTATCTCAACTTCAGTGTTTGCCCCATGGTCTTGCCATTCTTTGGATATACTTTCAGCAATTCTATAAAGATTTGGTAGAACTGAAATTTTCAAATTTATTCCTTTAATTTCTTCAACCTTGGTTGCGTCTTTTATATAGGGTTTGACCTGTGGATTATAACCCCAAGAAAAGGGTGATATGGGCCCCAATGCACGATTTTCATACTGGTCTTTATCTATGGCATAATTTAGAGCCTGTCTAACAGCTTTCTCTGCTAACTTTTCGTTATCTGTATTTAAAAATATTCCCACAAAGTTGTCAAAGCTTGTATTTTTGTCTATTTCTATTGTTTTCCAGCCCTCAAAACTTGAAACGTCGTTGATTCTTTCAATTATGTCTATTTCTCCCAACTTAAAACCTAAAATCAATCTCTCTTCAGAGGGGAAAAACTTGTAAACAAGTCTGTCTTTCTCCTTGTTTTGCAAAGTAATATTTTGTACATAGCCACCAGCTAAAGATACGTCTTTAACCTCCCATTCCCCTGTACCCAACAAGCCCTTTTTAAAGACTGGTTTACTTACGATAACAGGAAAGGCAGTAAACTGGCTATCAAGGCTAAACACTATAGTTTGTTCATCAACAACACTAACTTGGGCGTCATTAAATTCATATTTAATTTCAGAGGCTAATACTTTCTTCTCATCTTGCCAGGTGACATTTTCATCAAGTGTAAATATCCATGTTTTTCCACCATCTGTTGTTTGCCATGATTTGGCAATTGATGGAATTACATTACCATTCTCATCAGTTTTTGTTAAACCGTCAGAAATTTTAGTTGCAATAACTGGGGGCAGGTTATCTACGGTGTAGCGTCCAGCAATACCTATTTTCTGCTTCTCGGATATCATACTAGGTAGTAGGAATGATAGAAAAAGAAAAACAATAATTCCAAAGACAAAGCCTAAAAAAATTATTGCCTTAAACCTTTTAAAAAAGGCTTGAATTAACCTGAAAATATATCGAGGTGACATAATTAGTTTAAAACTACATAAAAAGTGATATCGCAGACATAATTAAGAATAGACCAGCTACTACAAATGTAAGCCTATATACCAGTCTTTCAACACCACGCCTTGTAAATGATGCTGAGTTTGAGCTTCTTGAAAATCCCCCACCCCTAACCTGAAGTAAAACAAATATTATTAACAAAATTGCACTAATAGACTGTATTATTTGTACTAACTCTTTCATATATTTGAATTATACCAAAAAAACAATTGTAAAGTTAGTTTGAAAAAGACTCTTAACGAATTAGCCAGTATATAAAAGATGAAATTACAGAATGAAGGAATGAAAAAGCCAGGTAAGCCCAAAAGCTAACAAAATAGACAACAGGAATGTCTATCCAGACACTTGTAAAACCTGAAAATAAAAAGTTCTCTATCCTAAAGCCGGGTACCACCAAAGTCACTATGTACAAAACAGTTACAGCAGATACCCACCTAAATAGTCCAAAGGTAATCATATTTACAGGAAGAAGAAGCAAATTAATTATTGGTTTTGCAATCAATGAAGCAACGGTTAGACCCAAACCAGTTAAGAGAAGTGTTTCAATACCATTTTCAAAGACTAATCCAACAACAACTGAAGATACCAAAAATATGGAAACGGTATCAATTACAAAATGGCGCAGTATTCTTTTCACTTTATATAGTTAAGTTTTTACTTAATAAATTAAGTATTGTCTAATTAAAACTATCTGTCAAGAGTTTATGATGCAACCTTCTGGCAAAACGATGGGCCTCATCCCTAACTCTGGCTGTTATGTTTAAGTTCAGGCCTTTAAGTCTAACTTTAACTCCATTTACAAATACCAATCTATCGGGGTTTTTAGCAATACCGACTACAGGTATGCCAAGTATTTTACATGCCTCATGGAAAACTTTTACTTGACCCAATCCCCCATCAACAATTATCAAGTCAGGCTTATCCCATTTATCAAGGTTTTTAATTCTTCTTTTTGCAATTTCTCTCATAGAATCATAGTCACTTTGCCCTTTAGGCTGTCTAACTTTAAAATGCCTGTATTCAGAGTTATGATTCTCACCTTCTGTTAGTACAACCATAGACGCAGTAGTAAAGACACCTTGCAAGTGAGAGATGTCATAGCACTCAATTCTTTTTAACTTGGTTATTCTTATTCCATTTGAATTTAGAAGTTCTTTTAAGCTGTTGATTTCCATTAATCTTATGTCTTCAACTAGGTTTGGATTTTCAATAAATTTCTCAGTCTTGATTCGTTCCTGAGTAATATAATCTAGGATCTTGATCTTATCGCGAAGAGTCATTGCTTTTTCAAAGTCCATATCTCGAGAATATTTTTTCATTTCTTTTTCGAGCGAGTTTCTAACAATATTAAATTTTCTACCTAAAATTAGTTTTATGTTTTTAATGTTTTGCCTATACTTTTTGGTCAGTTCTTTTCTATCTACTTCTGCCTCAGTACTAACTATCTCGTTTGGACAAGGGCTACACAAACCCAAATGTGAGTAAAGACAAGGCTTTTTACCTATCTTGTGGTCCGAAAATGGAAATATTTTTCTTACCACCCTCAATATATATTTTACATTGTAAGAACTTGGAAACGGGCCATAGTCACCAGATTTTCTTGATGTTAGTATTCTTGGAAATTCTTCTTTTGTAATTAGAATATAAAGTGGGTGCTTATCATCCTTTAGGACAATATTATATTTTGGCTTATGTTTTTTAATTAATGATGACTCTAATAACAATGATTCAAAATCTGAAGTTACTTTAATGTAGGTTACCTTAGTAGCTTCTTGTACCATTAATTTAGTCTTAACCCCCAAAGTAATATTTAGATAACTGTTAAGGCGTGACTTTAGGTTTGAAGACTTACCAATATAAATAGGAGCATCTCCACTAGATGTGGTGCTTTTTTTCCAAAAAATATATACCCCTGGTGTTTGGGGAAGTTTTAAGAATTCTTTTTTGGAAATTTCCATTTTTTAAATCTGAATAATATTGTTACAAGTATTAAAATAATTATGAAAAATACAAACAACAGATTATATATTACAACCTGTTTTTTATTTGTGGCAACCGTAACACTTTCTCCGTCAACTAAAACTTTAACAATTTCAGGAGTCTTAGCTCCTAAAAATGAAAACGGGATTGTGATATGTGTATTATATACTTGAAATGGAAGTAAAACATTAAGGGTTGAATTTTCTGGTCTTTCATAATTATCAAAATAGACCTTGGGATTAATGTTATAAATTGCAGTAGGTCCAGGGTTTTCAATATTTAAATTTAAACTGTTTGCAACTAATGGTATCCAACGGTCAAGGTTTGCAGTGACATTGACAACAGAGTTTCTTTCCTGTGGTAGTGTGCCAAATGATACAAAAACATCTTTCTGTGGATTTGCTCCAAGTTTATATGATCCTGCTGGATATGGTTTAATAGAACTTTTTCCGTGTATTACAAAAGTAAAGTGTCTTAAATCAAGCTTATTAAAGTAATCAACACCACCTGTAGTTGACCCCCATGTTGGATCAACAGGTATCCATGATTTTTTTTCATAATCGTAATATTCAGGCCAAGCATGCAAGACATCATTAACAAGTGAAAGAGGTTGGATTTCTGGGTTTTCAGTGTATGCAAAGCCATTAATCTCTCTTGCAGGTATTCCAGCGGCTCTTGAAATTGCAACAAAAAGGTCTGTAAATTCCATACAAATTGCTTGTGTGGGGTTCTGTAATGCAGAAACAGCCCCTAGTCTTTCTACATTTGGTCTAACTCTGGCATAATCATATTTAAGATGATTAGTTACATAGTCATATATTTGTTTTGGTGTTTTTAAGGTACTGGCAAGTTTAACTATTTCAGGATTTGAGGTTTCCCAGTATGTTTGTTCAGTCAGGTTTTCTTCTAATGACAATTGTGTTGGCCTGGGATATGGTCTTTGGGTTGCAAATATTTGTACATAACCCACGGCATTTACATCAATTCTCTCACGTGCCTTTAGCGTATATTTTGCAATCCAGTTGCCATCACTATCTACATACATACTAACTGGTCTTGGAGTTATGTTTGTATAGTATATTTTTTGAAATGCTGTGTCCGGAGGGAGTGTAATTTCAGTTTGTGACTCACGAGCCAATGGATTCTCCAAGTGGTAGTTTAAATTAAAACTAAATACTTGGAACTGTCCAAAACCTGCAGTAATACCAGATCTTGAGACATCATCTTTATTAAATCTATATTTAAGTAGTTCTCCTTCTTTAACTGAACTTCTTGGTTTTGGAGAAATGTATGCTTCTTGACCTAAACTTTCAGGAATTTCTAAGTTTATAAAATAACTTGAAAAATCAGCATTTTCAGCAAGTCTAGGAATTGATATTTCCCAAACTTCTCCTGTTCTTATGGCAAATGAGCTTTCATCAAAGGCTACCCAAAAAGTTCTTGATTTATCCTTTCCAACAACTGAATCACTAAAAACAACTTCAATTGATGTTGTATTGGCGTTTTGAGTTTTATTAACTGTTAGTGGGCCATTTACATCATAGGCCCTAATGTTTTGTGGAGTTATGCTGTCTAATACTATGGAATATGAAGTAGCATATAAATTACTAAAAACATTAGTTAAAGTTACTTTATTTACAACTTCAGTAACTCCACTATTTTTAACTTTATAAGTAACATCAAAATCAGTTACAAATTCACCAGCAGCCTTAACAGGGCGAGAAAATAGGAAGGTGTGAACAGCAAATAGAAAAAGCAAAAAAATAATAAATGTAGATACCCTTTTCATAATTTAATAGCTTGAAGTATGGTTTCATCTGAAATTAAAATGTTTGTATCAGTAGTATAGATTAATCCTTTATTTGGCTCGCTTTGAAACCCAATGTAAACGGTTTTCACCTTAAGTTTCTTGAGTTCATATACTGCAGGTTGTAAATCTGAATCAGAGCTACAAAGAATAGCAGTTTTTACCTTTTTGTTATATGCGTACGAAACTAAATCAACAGCAATTTTAACGTCAACACCTTTTTCTTTAAAAATGATTTTTCCATTAACATCTTGCCCCCTTACATTACCAAAAATAACTACATCATAATTTTCCTTTTTAAGATTATTAAACAATGATCTTTGAATATTAATTAACTTCTGTGATTTCTCCTTAGTTTTTGGATGTATATGTAGCTTTGCAACATAATACTTTTTGGAATCGACATTATATTTGTCTAATACTTCTTTTAAAATCGAGTCTATACTTATTTTAGAAATGTCTTTTTTGTGTTTAATTTTTGAAGATTCTACTATTTTTTTTATTTTATAAAAAAAATTCTCTCCATCAATAAAAATAACTGTTCTATTCATAAACTTATTATGTCTCAATTATAAGGGTTTGGCAATAAAAAACCTCAGCGGGTCTTGCGACACAGGCTGAGGTGTTTATGAATGTATTATAACAATGACAACGATATCTTGTCAATCTAACCTAACTTGACAAAACCTATAGTTAAGTCATCGCGTTAATATAAATGTTACAAATATTTACCTGTTACTGAATTACTATTTCTTTTTATATCCTTTGGAGTTCCTACTGCTATTATTTTACCCCCATTATCTCCACCTTCTGGCCCTAAATCTATTACCCAATCTGAATTTTTAATAACATCAATATTATGCTCTATCACACAAACAGTGTTTCCTTTTGCAACTAATAGTCTTAAAACTTTAAGTAACTTTTCTACATCCGCAAAATGAAGTCCAGTTGTTGGTTCATCTAAAATGTAAAAAGTTTTTCCTGTTTGCCTTTTTGATAATTCTGTTGCTAATTTTACTCTTTGGGCTTCACCACCTGAAAGTTGAGTTGCAGGTTGACCTAACTCTATATATCCTAGGCCCACGTCCTCTAATGTTTCAAGTTTTTCATATATTTTAGGGTGTACTGAAAAAAACTCTTTGGCTTCAGATACTGTTAAGTTTAAGACATCAGAAATGTTTTTACCCTTGTATGTAATTTCCAAAGTTTGAGAGTTATACCTTTTACCTTTACAAACTTCACAATTAACCCAAATGTCTGGCATAAACTGCATTTCAATTTTTGTTTGCCCTTGTCCTTCACAGGCTTCACACCTACCACCTTTCAAATTAAATGAAAATTGTCCTTTTTTGTAACCTAATACTTTAGCCTCTCTTGTTAACGCAAAAACATCTCGAACAGGGTCAAATATTCCAGTATAAGTTGCGGGGTTGCTTCTAGGAGTTCTGCCTATTGGTGATTGGTCTATTAGTATTGCTTTATCTATATTGTCCAATCCTTCTACTCTCTCATGTTCCCCGACATGGTCCTTAAAGAATGGGTTGAAGTGTTGTTGCAATATTGGATAGACAGTATCTACAAGTAATGTGGATTTACCAGATCCTGAAACTCCAGTAATACAAATAAACTTACCTAATGGGAAATCAACATCTGTTTTTTTTAGATTATTATGTGAAGCACCAAATATTTTAAAATTTCCGTGTGCAACATTAACTAAAACGCTGGGCAAGGACATTGCAGAAATTTTCTTTTTTCCTGATAGATATTTACCTGTTAGTGAATCATTACTTCTAATGATATCTTGCAAGGTTCCTGAAGCGACTAGTTTTCCACCAAGTTTTCCAGCCAGTGGTCCAAAATCTGCTAAGTAATCTGCTTGTTTCATCATCTCTTCATCGTGTTCAACAACAACAACAGTATTACCAAGATTTTTTAAATGCTTTAAGGTATCTATAAGTTTCTGATTGTCTTTTTGGTGAAGTCCTATTGTGGGTTCGTCCAAAACATACAAAACTCCAGTTAAGCCTGAACCAATTTGGCTAGCAAGGCGTATCCTCTGAGCCTCACCACCTGAAAGAGAACCTGCCATTCTGTCCAAGGTTAGATATTCAAGTCCTACAGATTTTAGAAAGTTAAGTCTACCTATAATTTCTTCAATAATTAGTTTTCCAATTTGAATTTCTCTTTCATTTATAATCTTTTCTTTTATTAAAGTGTTGATATATTGATATAAGAAACCTACTGAATAACTTGTAAACTCTGCAATGTTTTTGTTATCAATCGTGACAGACAAACTTTCTTTTTTAAGTCTTGTTCCATTACAACTTAGACAAACCATTTCTCTCATATACTTTTCAAATTCATTTTTAATATAATCCGAGTCAGTTTCCTTGTACCTTCTCTCAATGCTTCCAACAATTCCTTCATATTTTTGCCATATCGTTGTATCCTTACCCCATTTGTTTTTTCCATTAACTTGATACAAATCATCTTTAGTACCATACAAAAGTAGATCTTTTTCTTTTTGATTTAAGTGTTTAATTGGAGTGTGTGCATTGATTTTATTCTTTTCACACATAGCTACAACAGTCTTTGCATACCAAGTCTCATGATCAAACATAGACGAGAAAGGAAGTATCCCACCTTCCATAATCGACAACTCTTCAGAAAAAACTAGATTAGGTTCTACTTTTTTTAACTTCCCAAGTCCTGTACAAGCTGGACAGGCTCCATGAGGAGAATTGAATGAAAAACTTCTAGGTTCAATCTCAGGTAATGAGATGTTGCATTTAGGACAAGAAAACTTTTCTGAGTATAAATGGTCTACATAGTTTTCAGGATAATCAGGAATTGCAAAAGATGCATCTTTGATTTCAGAAAGTATTACAAACCCATCAGCCAACCTCAAGGCTTGAGATACTGAATCAAAAAGTCTTGATTTTAAAGTGTTATTATCCTTTTTATCTATAACTACCTTATCAATTACCACGTCTATACTGTGTTTGTTTGTTTTAATTAGTGTAAAGTCATCCTGCAATTCTTTATAAACTCCATCAATCCTAACTCTGGCATATCCTTTAGATATCAAATTATCAAATAAACTACTAAACTCTCCCTTTCTATCAGTTATCACAGGTGCCAAAAGATAGAATTTTCCTTTGTTAGCCATAATTTTATTTACAATTTCTTCAAGTGTTTGCATTGATATTTCATTTTTACAATTTGGACAGTGAGGATGTCCAATCCTTGCAAACAGAAGTCTTAAATAGTCATATATTTCTGTAACTGTTCCAACTGTTGACCTTGGATTTCTGGAAGTAGTTTTTTGATCAATTGAAATTGCTGGAGACAACCCAGTTATTGAATCAACATCTGGCTTTTCCATAATACCTAAAAATTGCCTGGCATAAGTAGACAGGCTTTCTACATATCTTCTTTGTCCTTCTGCATACAAGGTGTCAAAGGCAAAAGAAGACTTACCACTACCAGAAACTCCAGTTAAAACAGTTAACTTGTTTTTAGGAATATCAAGGTCAACACCTCGTAAATTGTGTTGTCTTGCACCCTTTATTGATATATAGTCATTCATACGTCAAACTTCCTCTGCAAACGCAAAGGATGTTACAATTATACAGTATGAACTTATTTCAGACGATAGCCTTATCAATTGTAGAAGGAATTACTGAATTCCTGCCTATTTCTTCAACAGGACATTTAATTTTAACCGCAAAACTATTAGATATTGCCCAAACTGAATTTGTTAAATCTTTTCAAATTATTATCCAACTAGGTGCAATTTTGGCAGTTGTTGTAATTTATTTTAAAAAGTTGGTCTTAAGTCTTAATTGGAAGTTATACAAAAATATACTATTAGCATTTTTACCATCTGTTGTTTTTGGATTACTTTTTTATGACTTTATTAAAGATTACTTAATTGGCAATTCAATGGTTGTTGTCTCAAGCCTACTTGCAGGAGGTATTGTAATGCTTCTATTTGAAAATTTTATAAAACCCAAAGATAATAAGTCTTTAAATAATATGCACTACTTATTAATTGGTTTGTTTCAGATTTTTTCAATGATTCCCGGAGTTTCTCGTGCTTTTGCAACTATTTTTGGAGGTATGATTGTGGGAATGAATAGAAAGAACGCTACAGAATTTTCATTTTTTCTAGCAATTCCTACAATGTTAGGTGCTAGTGTTTTAGATGTAGTTAGAACAGATGTATCTGTTTGGACCAATGGTAACCTGACAACACTTGTAATTGGATTTATTTTAAGTTTTTTAACTGCTTATATTGCAGTTAGATGGTTATTAAAATATGTTCAAAACCATAATTTTAAAATATTTGGCTGGTATAGAATAGTCCTTGCCTTGATTTTTATGTTTTTAGTTATATAATTCAAGCCATGACAGAACGATTTACAATATCAATGTATTTTCAGGGAACTGATAGACAGGTTATAGCTTCAGCGGTTGAAAAATCTAATCTCCCTGAAAACGTCGCAATTGTCGGTAAAAAAGAATATCGGGAAGCAAAGAAACCTTTTGTTGTTATTGCTCATGCGGCGTACCCAGACGAAGCTACGACCATCATAAAAGCTGGTGCGTTAGATTATGTAGAGATGGTAAACGACGCTGACAAATTGGCTCAAAGACTTAATAGTTAATTATTCAAGTTTTTTACCCTATCCCTAATCTCTGCAGCCAGTTCAAAATTTAAGTTTTTGGCAGCTATTACCATTTCTTTTTGCAGGTTTTTAATTAATCTCTTTTTATCCATTGGAGTTAAACTTTCGGTTTCTATTTCTGATAAATGTGCAAAGGTTTCAAGACCAAAACCTAATGCTTTTTCAACATTTGAATCATCTTGTTTTTCAATTAATTTTTCTCTTAAGGGCTTAACTATTGATTTTGGAGTTATTCCATACTTTTTATTCATTTCAAGCTGGTATTCTCGTCTTCTTTTTACTTCATCAAGAGCTCTTTGCATTGAGCCTGTAATTTTATCAGCGTACATAATAACTCGTCCCTCAATATGTCTTGCAGCCCTTCCCATTGTTTGTATTAGACTAGTTTGGCTTCTCAAGAAACCTTCTTTATCTGCATCTAAAATAGCAACTAAACCAACCTCTGGAAGATCTAGACCCTCTCTTAAGAGATTAATACCAACTAGGACGTCATATGTACCCCTTCTTAGATTGTCTAAGATGTCTGTTCTGTCTAATGTGTGTACATCAGAATGCAAATAGGCAACTTTCATGCCTTGTTCTTCAAGATAATTGGATAAGTCCTCAGCAGTTTTTTTAGTTAGTGTAGTTACCAAAACTCTCCTTTTGTTTTTTGTTTCATTTTTAATTTCTTCAATAACATCTTTAATTTGATCAGTAGTTGGCTTAATTGTTACTATTGGGTCTGGTATACCTGTAGGACGAACTAGTTGTTCTACAATATTGCCTTCAGAAAGTGAAAGTTCCCAATCATTTGGTGTTGCACTGAGAGCTATAAAGTTAGGGATCTTTCTCATAAACTCATCAAATTTAAGTGGTCTGTTGTCAAAGCTTGATGGAAGTCTAAAACCATAATCAACTAGTGTTGATTTTCTTGAGAAGTCGCCTGCGAACATTCCCCTTATCTGAGGAAATGTTATATGGCTTTCATCAACAACTACTAGCCAGTCGTCGTGTCCAAATTTTGAAGAATTAACAGAAAAATAATCAAGAAGCGAAAATGGAGCATCTCCAGGCTTTCTACCATCAAAATATCTTGAATAGTTCTCAATACCTTTTACATATCCAACCTCTTTAATCATTTCTAGGTCATATTTAACTCTTTGTGATAATCTTTGTGCCTCAAGTAGCTTTTTCTCCTTTTTAAGACTATTAGCTCTTTGGTTTAAGTCAGTTTTAATTTGGTCAAAGGCCAAATTATGAGTCTTAGGATCAGTAATAAAGTGCTTTGCTGGATAAAGAGTAAATGGTAAGTTATGAATGCTAACCAAGGCTCCCGTAACAGAATGAATAGAACTAACTTTTTTTATTTTTACATCGTCTAACTCAATTCTAACTGCATCATCTGAATATGCTGGATAAACATCAATTGTTTCACCTCTAATTCTAAAAGTGCCCCTATTAAAACCAAATTCTGATCTTTCATATTGTAAGTCCAAAAGCCTATCAATTATTTGGTCACGGGTTACTTTCATTCCAGCAACAAACTCAAAGGCAAACTTACCATACTCATTGGGTGAGCCAATGTTATATATACACGACACAGAAGCAACTACTATTACATCCTTTCTAGTCAACAAATTTGTTGTAGCTGCAAGTCTTAGTTTATCGATTAATTCATTAATTGCAGAGTCCTTTTCTATGTATGTGTCAGTCGAAGGAATATAACTTTCTGGTTGGTAATAGTCATAGTAGGAAACAAAATATGAAACTGCATTGTCAGGAAATAAATCTCTCATCTCCTGATATAGTTGTGCTGCCAATGTTTTGTTGTGGGAGATTATAAGTGTTGGTTTTTGTAACTTTTCAATTACACAAGCAGCAGTCATTGTTTTCCCTGATCCAGTAACACCTAAAAGAGTTTGGTATTTAACATCTTTATTAATGTTGTCCACCAATTTGTCAATTGCCTTTTGCTGCTCAAGAATAGGTATATTTTTTGAAACTAATTTAAAATTCATTTCTATATTGTATCAAAAAGATGTACTTGACGCATTCGGTTTATGTTTGTATATTCATACTATGGCACCAAATAGAACAGCACCAGTAGTTTACAAAAGACAGGCCCAGATTTTAGATTTTATAAGACAAACCGTGGAAGCAAGTGGTTTTGCTCCAACTTTAAGATCAATAGCAGATGCAATTGGCGTAAGGTCACTGGCTACAGTCCATGAGCATGTTGAAAGTTTGGTTGAAAAGGGGTTACTTAAAAGAACATCAGGAAGACTTCGCAAAATGGAGCTCACGATCCCAATTAATATAAATAATGAGGGTGTGACAGTACCAATACTAGGTTTTATTGCAGCTGGTCAGCCTATTGAAACAATGACAGATCCAAATGCCCACATCTCAATTCCACCATCTTTTATGAAATCAGGCAAAAGAGTTTATGTACTTCAGGTACGGGGTCAATCTATGATTGAAGATCATATAGATGACGGTGATTTTGTAATCTGTGAACAAGTTGAGACAGCAAATAATGGTGAAATAGTTGTAGCACTTTTAAAAACTGGTATGGCAACCCTAAAGAGATACTTTAAAGAAGCAACAAGGATAAGACTTGAACCTGCAAACTCAGCAATGGCTCCAATATTTGCTAAAGAAGTTACGATACAGGGTAAAGTTGTAGGTTTAATTAGAAAATACGGTAGAGTTTAAACTTCCTAATACTAATATTCTTTAAATTCTACTGTAATAAATTTCTTCCACTCATTTGTGTTGGTATGCCAATTCCAAGAAGAGCTAGAACAGTAGGGGCAACATCAGCCAAAACACCTGAAGGTAATACTTGTCCCCTACCCATAAATTCTTTGGAAACAATAATTAACGGCACGGGATTTGTACTGTGTTCTGTTGATACTTGACCCGACTGTGCGTCAATCATCTGTTCGCAGTTTCCATGGTCTGCTGTTATAACTAATGCTCCATCGTAAGCCAAACAAAAGTTTGCAAGTCTTCCAATGCATTCATCTACAGATTCACAGGCTTTAACAGCTGAACCTATATTTCCTGTATGACCTACCATATCAGGAGCAGCGTAATTAACTAAAATAAACTTATAATCATTTGTTCCCTTGATTTTATTTAAAATGGCGTCTGTTAGCTCGTAAGAGCTCATTTCCGGCTTTAAATCATATGTTGCCACCTTAGGTGATGGGACAATTAACCTCTCTTCCATTTCCATGGGTATTTCTTGCTGACCATTAAAGTAAAAGGTTACAAACCTTTCCTTTTCACTTTCGCAAGCCCTCAATTGTTTATATCCGTTTTCAGATATAACTCGTCCTAATGGCATATCAACATTTTCAGGTGCAAACGCAGCTTTTGCACCTTCTTCAATTAATGGCTTTTCATATTCTGTCATAGTCGCAAAATATAAATTTTTAATTTTTTCATCTCTTGCAAAGGTATGAATTTCTGGCAGGTTTCCGTTTGTATGTTTATGTTTGTATTTAACCAAATAAGGGTCAAAAGACTGGACATTTTCAGCCTTGTTAAAATCAGCATAAACAAAAGCTCTTGATAACTGTCTAGGTCTGTCAACCCTGAAATTGTAAAAAATAACAGCATCATTTTCTTTAATTGTAGTTAGGGGGTTTCCTTGGTTATCGGTAACCACAGAAGGTTCAATAAATTCATCTGTTTTACCATTCTCATAAGACATATCAACCGCCTCAATGCAGGACTTAACTAGATTTCCTTGACCTTTAGTTAATGCAAGATATGCTTTTTCTGTTCTCTCCCATCTATGATCTCTATCCATTGCCCAATATCTACCCATTATGGAGGCGATTCTTCCCACGTTCTCTCTTATGCAGGCTTCTTTGATCTGTTCAATGTAGATTTTGGCGGCAGTTGGTGGTGAATCACGACCATCAGTAAATAAATGTAAGAAAACTCTATCAAATTTGTTTCTACTACACAGTTGAACTAAAGCAAATAAATGTTCTAGATTTGAGTGTACTCCTCCGGCACCAACTAAGCCCATCAGGTGTAAATTGGAATTATTATCTTTGGCATGTTTTATAGCTGACAAAAGTACCTGATTACTAAAAAATGTTCCATCAGCAATTGACATATTTATTCTCATTAAATCCTGATAGACAATTCTTCCTGCACCCAAATTAAGATGGCCTGTTTCAGTGTTTCCAGCCTCTCCACGCGGTAAACCTACTGACTCACCTGAGGCACTTAATTGAGTATGTGGATAGCCAGCAGCAAATCGGTTGATATTAACAGTATTGGCCATTGATATAGCATTTCCTGCTGATGGTGCTGATATACCCCAGCCATCAAGAACTGCCAATATTACAAATTTTGGATTGGTACTAGGTTTCATAACGTAACTGATATCATTTATTTTTATTTTGGAAGTATTCAAGTTCTATTTCGATTGCAGTCAAACGATTATATTTAGCGATACGCTCACCCCTTGCAGGGGCTCCAAATTTTGCATAGTCTGAAGCTATACCAACAGCGAAATCTGCTATAAAAGTATCGTTGGTTTCTCCACTTCTATGTGAGGTTATTACTTTCCAACCAGCGTCTTTTGCCATTTTAACAACTTGTAGTGTTTCTGAAACAGTTCCTATCTGATTGGGTTTAATAACAGCTCCGTTACAAGCTTTTTCATCAATTGCCTTCTGCAATCTTTTTGGATTTGTCACTAAGATATCGTCACCCACTATAATTGCAGTTCCAGATAGCTCTGCATTTATTTTTTTCCATGAGTTCCAAGCATCTTCTTGAAATGGATCTTCTAAAATTGCCAAATGGTAGGTATTAATTAACTCTTTGTAATAATCAAGTAATTGGTCGTCACTTAAAGTCGAGGATCTATCACGAATAGTGTAGTCACCATCTTTGTAAAAACTGTTGGCTGCAATATCTAAACCTAAAAAGACATCGCGACCCAGAGAATAGTTGGTTTGACGAACTGATTCTACAAAAACTTCAAAAGCGTCTGCATTAGTAAATAAATTGGGGGCATAACCACCTTCGTGACCAACAGAATGTATAGCACCGCGTCGAGCTAAGTTATCGCCAATTGTTTTATATATTTCAGCACCCATCTGAAGACCTTCTCTAAAGTTCTTGTTTGTTGCGGGTATCATCCAAAATTCTTGGAAGTCAAGGTTTCCTGCTCCGTGTAAACCTCCATTAATCATATTAAGAAGTGGAGTTGGAGTTTTTACCCCCTTTTTTAAACCTCTTTCTACACCTAGATCATTTATCCAAGTATAAAGGGATTTACTCTGTGACAATGCTGCAACCTTACAAACCACTTCAGAAACTGCAAGAATTGAGTTCCCACCATACTTTGATTTATTTTCTGTTCCATCTAGACCTACTAGTTTTTGATCAATCTCTGCTTGCTTGGTTGAATCCATACCAACAATAGCTGGGCCCAAGATGGTATTAATATTTTCACAAGCCTTCAAAACTCCATCACCGTGGTACCTAGCTGGATCTGCGTCACGAAGTTCTAGGGCTTCATGTGAACCCATGGAAGTACCTGCAGGAACAGAAGCTGTTGCAAATCTTCCATCATCAAGTAGACAATAACATTCAACTGTAGGAATACCTCTACTGTCTAATATTTCTCTTGACCAAATTCTTTTAATGACACTCATTTTATTTTTATTAATTTATCACAAGCTCCGCTTTATATTATATATATTATATTTTTTGTTCTGCAGAATGAATCATACCCCTGACCCTTGTAACGGCGTCAGGATTTACTGATATAGATGTTATACCAGCCTTAACTAATATTTCAATCATATCGTTATAGGTACTTGCAGCTTGACCACAAATAGAAGAGGTAACACCATATTTATTACAAGTCTTGATAGCTTTTTTAATAGCCCACAATACCTCAGGGCTCATTTCATTAAATGCGGTAGCAACTGTAGAATTGTCACGGTCTGTACCTTGGATTAACATTGTCAAATCATTACTACCAATAGAAATACCATCTATTCCTACTTTTATAAACTCATCTAACATTATGATGTTGACAGGCAGTTCAACCATCATCCAAAATTTAAAACTAGGATCATCAAATAACCCTTCGGCTTGTACGAGTCTTCTGACTCTTCTTAGTTCATCAGGACTTCTAACAAAAGGAATCATAATTTGGAGATTTGGATATTTTTGTCTAACTTCTTTTAAGGCTCTTAACTCTAAGCTAAAAACTTCAGGGTCAGATATGTATCTAAAGGCGCCCCTGTAGCCAAGCATTGGGTTAGCCTCAACTGGTTCCCAGTGTTTACCACCTTCTAAACTCCTATATTCGTTGGTTTTAAAATCTGTAGCACGGTAAACAACTTGTCTAGGGTAAAAACTTTTACAAAACTCAGTTAACTTAAGAACCATTTTATCAACAAACTTATGTTGAACCTTTCTTTTTATGGCCTCTTTAGGATGCATACCAATATCTGCAATCATAAACTCAGCCCTAAGAAGTCCAATTCCATCTACATCCATTTTTGAAACCTCTTGCGCTCTATCTGGTTCTGCAAGGTTAACATAGAGCTTGGTTGCGGTCTTGATGTTTTTACTGGAAGTTTTTTTAATTTCTGTCTTCACTTCATCTTTTATTTGACTCGTGTTTGTACCTGCAAAAATTTCTCCACTTGCACCATTAACAGTTACGTAATCACCATCTTTTAGGATTTTAGTTCCTTCTTTTGTTCCCACAACACAAGGAATACCCATTTCTCTTGAAACTATGGCAGCGTGACTTGTCATCCCACCCTCGTTGGTGACAATTGCAGAAGCCTTTTTCATTGCAGGAACGTAGTCAGGGGAGGTCATAGGTGCTACTAAAATATCTCCAGATTTTATTTTATCAATCTCTTTAGGTGACTTTAATATCTTGACGACACCAGTACCAACTCCAGGACTTGCAGGTATGCCTTTTAAGATAGGAGCTGTTGATTGTTCAACTTGACCTTTATCTTTTGCACTATGAACAGCCTTAGTTTTTTCAATGGTTGTAATTGGTCTGGTTTGGACAATGTATAGTTTTTCTTTTTCCAAAGCCCATTCAATGTCTTGTGGAAAATAGTAATGATCTTGTAGTCCTTGAGCTAATTTTGCCAATTCAACAATCTGTTTATCAGTCAATTTTATTTTATCTTGTAGTTTATTTGGAACAAGAATTTCTTTTGTGACATTTCCAGACTTAATAAACTGCATTTTTTGAGTATTTAACTCTTTTGAGAGAATTGAAAATGTTTCTTTTTGTACTACATAGTGATCTGGTATATAACTTCCCTGAACTATCATTTCACCTAAGCCCCAGACAGCGTCAATAATTATCCTGTCTTTCTGGTTAGTAACTGGGTCAACTGAAAACATAATTCCACTAACTTCAGATTGAACCATTTTTTGAACAATTACAGATATACCAACTTTCTCATGTTTTATTTTGTTTTGAACACGGTAATATATAGCACGAGGCGTAAAAAGCGAGGCCCAACACTCACGAACAGCTACTTGTAAATTAGATTCACCCTTAATGTTTAAAAAGGTTGCTTGTTGACCTGCAAAACTCATACCAGGCAAGTCTTCTGCTGTAGCAGATGACCTAACAGCAACTAAGGCTTTGTTAAACACACCAGATATCTTTTTATATTCTCTTACAATTTCTTTAAAAACTGCTTCAGGAAAATGCGCAGTACTTACTATTTTTTGTATTTTTCTAGAGGCTGTCTCAAGCTGGGCAGGGTCCTCAACATCAATAACACCCAATATTTCATATATTTTTGCAGCAATATCGTTATCTTTCAAAAAAATTTCATAGGCAGGGACAGTAACAGCAAAACCTGAAGGAACTGGAAATCCTGCTTTGGTCATTTCTCCAAGGTTTGCACCTTTTCCACCAACCAAAGAAAGTGAATCGCGATCTATGTGTTTAAAATCAATTACTAAGGGCAGACTTGACATTATTTAACTATACCATTTAATTGATACTTTTAGAAAGTGATGATTTAAGTTTTAATATCCAAGGTTCAGGGCCAGGGTCAGTATCATCAAGAATAGATATATAAAAACCAACCCAAGCGCAGTAATGCGCAAGTTCAAGTGACTGTGATAACACACTAGTGGTACTTAATGTATATGTAAAGGTGTTTAAATTTTGTTCTGCAAAAATATCTTTTGTTATTCTGTATCGAAGTTGTACTCTTTCATGATTAAATTTACTTTCAAAGAATAAATATTTTTTATTTAAAGCAGATGCAGGCTTCTGCGTAGCCTCAACCAAAACGTGATTAACTTCAGGGAAATCGTAAAATTCTGTAAAATTTCTGCTGATTTCACACATTGCATTACGCCCTGCATTTAATGCACCTATAAAAGGTCTGCCACCAAATAGTACAGGAATGAAACCGTGAAGCTTTTTGGCAATTTCTTTTGCATTCCAATTAGTACGAATTCCTTCAAGTTCCTTTAAGGCTGAATCTATTTCTGTTCCAGCGTTTGGCATAATCCCAATTGTTTGTAATACACCCATAAGCCCACCAAGTGACACACCTAACCCTGATTTTGGAAAACCTGTGGGATTTGTGTCTTTGGGGTCAATGATTGCACCCTGAATTTCACCAGAAGTGATCAGTTCACCAATTTTGCCGCCAGTTGAAATTCCTATTATCTGTGCGCCCCTAGATTTAGCAACTTGGTATCCTGAAAGTGTTTCTTCAGTGTTTCCCGAATAACTATTCAAAATTACCAATGTTTTTTGGTTTACCCACTCTGGAAGACCATAGTCGTTATATACAACAAATGGTTTTTCATAATTGCTTTCTAAAAGCCCTTGAACAATTTTACCCGCATTTGAAGAACCACCCATACCTGAAACAATGATATTATCAAAATCAGAAATTACAAATTTTAAAGTTGAAGCTTGAGAAAAAGTTTCACGAATCTGATCAGAAAACATTTGGAGTGCTTTTTCAACTCCTGATGGGTCTAATTTTGTATAGTCTTGATTTAAATCCATATTGAATAAATAATATACCAATGTTATCATTTTCACAATGAAACCAATTAGCGAACTCACTGAAGATGATGTCAAGAACATAAAAGTTGTTTGTTTTGATGTAGATGGCGTAACTATTAAAAAAGGTACTGAGATTTCAGAAAAAGGAACAGAACTAAAGGTAAAAACTTCCCCACTTGAGGACAAAATACTCCAAAAAATAATAAAACTTAAGAAATATTTTCATATAACAGTTAATAGTGGAAGAAGCACTATGTATCTAACAAAAGTATTCCAGGAAATGCTTTGGGGCAATGCGAGCGTAATTGGAGAAATAGGAATTTTTACAGTTAAAGACGGAGAATTAAAACAGACTGATATATTTACTGATTATGAACTTGAAACTCTTCGAAAAATTACTGTAGATTTGCAAAAACTAGCTAATGAAAATGATAAAGCAAGAGGATTTGAGCCGAAACAATTCTTAATTACACTCCACTGCTTTGAAGCAATTCCTGCAGTTGATGAAGTCGTAAAAAAACACGATATAAAGAATGAATTTTATTGCTGGTGGAACGGGGAAGCCTACGACATAGCACCGTATAGATTTAATAAAGGTGTTGGACTTAAGAAACTTTGCGAGCAACTTGGAATCGACATTTCTCAGACCATAGCGGTTGGAAATGGAATCAATGACAAAGATATGACTGACGTTGCTGGAATTGGTGTCACAACCGACAAAGAGCATTTAGAGTCAGATTATTTTATAGATGGAGAACACCTAGGCGGTGAATATCTTATGGATAAGCTCCTGGAATTAAAAGGGGATAAATAACTTACCCCTACTGACTTTGTTTGTATTGTGTGTAAAGTTGAAAACTATACTTCACTGCGTTATTATAAAACTCGTCCGAAATGTATTTTTTATGAAGTCTATTTCTTGTTCCATTAAATTGTGCAATTGATTGAGCATATTTAATATTTTCCCATTGATCCTTTCCATAACAATATGCCTTGTTAACCGCATCAGTACCAGATGGCCTTACTTCCATACATTTATTATTAAATAAAAAGTAAGTACCATCTCCGCAAAACATAATATCTGATAAGTCATCAAAAATTAAACCTGGCAATGATTCATTTAATATTTCTCTTACCTGGTCAATTGTTATCAAATTGTCACGATGCCCTAGTGCCAAGCTTAAAAAGTATGAATTATTATTGGTTTTAAGTTGCATCCCTTTTTCCTTTTCCTGAAGTAGTATCTTAATATCAGGCTCACTTTCATTATAGTATTTTTGATTGATTCTGATCTCATACTTAAATACAATTTTATTCTTTTCAAATATGCTGGCTAAATAGTCGACGAGTGTTAAGTGTTTTTCATCCAAACAACTCACCATAGCTGAAGTTATAATAATTGCCTCACCGGCGCTTTTCTCACGCATAGAAATCGCCATTCTACCATTTTTACTTAATATCAACTCAGGTGGTCCAAATATTTCGCCACCACTCTCTTCACCAGCAAATAGCATTCTTGGTTTTTTCCCAATATTTATAGATTTTCCATAGACGTCATTTATAAAAATATCTTGTCCCGCTGAATTCTCAATTTTTCTTTCAATATTTATCATTGTATCGGCCAATTCTTTAAAACCTACTGGAGTGTTAATTACAGGTATATTATTTTTTATTGCCCACTCATCCCAACTTCTTTGTGATGCTGAAGTTTTTAAAATAAACCAATCATATTTAGTCCATAACTTAGCATTTTCTAAAGCCATTTTTTGAAAGTCAATGTTCATCAAAAATGACTGGTTTGGGGTGAACAATACAAGAATTCTATTATCTCCAATTACTGAGTAGACAACTCCCAGTTTTTGTAACACTTCAACTTTATCTTCTGACTCAACAACGGCAGTAACTAATCTATCAGCATCGGGGTCAGTTATTAAAACAACAGTTCCAATTGGGTAGTCTTTTAACAGATCATTGTATTTGATAGTTTCTATAACTGGCGTTTTAATTTTTGAAGTTTTTAAATCAGCATTGACTATTGTCGTATCACAACCCCAATCAAAAAAAGATCCGTCATCTCCTATCATCTTGCCAACACCATGATTAAAGGAATCCTCTTCAGAGTGAATGAACTGAAATTTATCGTCTATTTCAAACGACTTAAGAACTGGTAAAAAAGTGTTTGTTAAACTTCCGCCAACAGAATCGATTATTAATCTGTTTCTGTATGTTTTAATTGCCGATATATTTACATTTGTCGCAACTCCTTTTTTTAAATATTCTATATAGTCATCAATCCCATTGTTAATCGATTTTAGAAACTTGAAGTCCATATTTTTATCATCGATTGATGAAAACTTTATTGAATATTTGCCCTTTTTGTTAACTACTTTTAATATTTTTTCAATTTTCTCAACAAACTTAAGAGATTCGCTTGGAATGTATTGACTCCCTTGGGTATTTAAATCCTTAGTTGCAATTTTCTTACACATAGCGTGTGACGAGGTAACATACTCTCCACCATATAAATCATACATAAAGATAATAAAAGAAATTAAGAAAATAGGGATTGTTTGGTAATCCTCTGTTAAGTAGGTCTTTATACCATAGGCGGACTGAATTCTAGCAATCAGTTCAACATACTGTTTTGAATTGTATCTGACCTCGCTGGCAACTATTTTTTCTTTATTATTATTTATATCCATTGCCACCAAGACCTTGCCCATCGTTGCAAGTGCAACTCCTACTAAATTAAGCGGGTACCTTGTATCCCAAGGGTAGAGTGGGTTTTGTAGACCCCTTATACCAGCAGTAGACACCTTCGCTTCTTCACGATAGCTTTCAAACCAATTTTGAATGCCTAATCCGGGAGTGTTAAGATCAAAGTCGCTTAATTGATCTTTATAAAGTGTGAGTTCAAATTTATTACGGTTGTTAAGATCAATCAAAATATTATCCTTAACTTTTAGGGGTGTATCTTTTTCAACTTGGTCAAGAAAATGACCTTCTAAATCATTTTTGGCTACGGGTTTGCTAAACTTCATAAAAATAAGATTTATCGTATCTTTTTTGCCAATAGTAAGTCAAGGGAGAGAACTAAATCAGCTTTTCCAGTTTTTGCTTTTACATCAATTTCTGCTAATTCTGAAATCAATAATCCCACATCGGGAGTGGGATTTCTTCGGTACTTATCTTTTAACTTCCAAGCAATCATTGCCAGTATATATTCTACTGGTTGAGTTTTAAGCAACTCATGAAACAACTTAATAGAATAACCAGTTCCACTGTTAAAACTATCTAAAAACTTCCATAATATGACAGGTAGTTCAAACAATTCTGCTGTGTCAGGATTTATTTTTTTTAAAGTTGGAGCTGGGATTTTTGCATTATGGTAAATTACTAAGTTTCCTGAATATTTTTTTAACTTATCAAGTATTTTCACATCTAATAGACTATGATCTTTTAAGATGAAGAACTTGTTTTCATCAAATAGTGACTGATTTTCAACTTCAGTAAGACTATAGTCAACAACTTGCCATTTACGTTTTTTAGCAACTTCAATAAACTTTGTCAGTCTTAAATAACTTTTCTGTGTATCATTTCCATGTAATACTATAATTTTCATTTTTTTTAAATTAAAATCTTTGAGATGCATGATATTGTTCAATCAGGATCTCCAGTCTGTCATGGAAACTACCCTTTTTGTGTCTAGTGTGGGGTATTAGTGCTCCTGAAAAGTTTTTAGGGATATGTGTTAACTCGTGTAATAGTACTTTGTCCTGTTCTTTTTCACTTAGTTTATCAAAATGTTCAGAAATAACTTCAACCATATATGCAGGTGGAACATTTAAAGTCCTTTGCCAAAGGTTGGGTAATCCCCAAGTTCTGGCGTAGGCGCGTGCTTTTGAATTTTGTGATCTATAGAAGAATATTCTATCAAAAGTTAACCAATTTAAGTCAAGAACTTCAATTAATTTTTTTGTTCTTTTTCTAATTTCAGGATCTAACTCCCAACTGACCTTTCCTATAGACTTCTGACCCTTTTTGTACTTTTTCATTTAAATGTAATGCTACCACATCTTTGGAAGATGCAAAGTCTACACTTTTTTGGTTAATTAGTATCTTATCAATTTTTTGAAACAAAACTTCTTGACCATCTTTATATATCTTAATTTCATCTCCAACTGTTAAATTACCACTTAACTCAATTATGACGATACCTATCTTTTCATAATAATTAATTACTTTACCTATTTTAAACATTCTACTTAACTCTTTTTAGAATCTATAAATTTTACTTCGTTTATAGTCATAGCGTGGGTCATGGCAATAGCCAAAGCATCAGCCGCATTGTCAAAATGTGTCTTTTTCTTATTTTCGCTTTTAACCTTATTGCCCAATATCTTTCTAACGTGTATCTGAACCTCTTTTTTATTTGCACGACCTGATCCTGTAATTAATTTTTTAATAGTTCCAGGGGCATATTCTGCCACAAAAGTTTTAGTCTTTCTTGCAGCCAATAGAATGGCGCCTTGTGCTTGACCTACTGCAATTACTGTTTTAGCGTTGGTTGCAAAAAAAACTTTTTCAAAAACAAAAACGTCAGGTTTGTATTTGTTAATAAGATCTACTGTTTTTTCAAATATGATTTCTAATCTTTCCTCTTTTAGAAGATCTTTACTTGTTTCAATTAAGCCCCACTCAATAACTTTTAATCCTTTTCCTGAAATTGTAGTTATATCAGTTACTTCAATACAACCAAAACCAGTAGTTGCTGTTCCTGGATCAATGCCTAGTATTTTCATACTTTAATAGTATAGCAGGATTATTTTTTCGAAGATTTTTTGACAGTCTTTTTTGGAGCAGATTTAGCTAATTCTTTTCTATTATTCCTTGAGTAAATTTTGTCTATTTCTTTTGTTGATTTATCTCTGGTGTAATAAAGTTTTGCTTGTTTTACACCTCTTGTTCCTTTTTTAACAACTTCAATTTTTTCAATTGTTGGAAGAGAAATTGGAAAAATTCTTTCAATTCCAATTGTGGCTTCACCAATTCTTCTGACTGTAAAAGTTTTTCCATTGCCTTCACCTTTAATACCTAAAACCATACCCTCAAAAAAGGCGACACGAGTTTTTTCACCTTCTTTAATTCTTTGAAAGACTTTTATCCTATCTCCAACTCCAAACTCTGTTTCATTGTGTTTAATTTTTAATGCCATATGGGTATTATATATCAAAATTGTCTAGCTGAAAAGCGCAGGTTATTAAACTCAATGAAATTTACTATTTTAACTTTTAATTATCTCTCAAAGTGATTTTGTCAAACTATCTTTCTTTTGAGCTTTGTGGTGTTATTTCTTTCTCTTTTTCTAAAGCCTCTAACCATCGTGTGATTCTTTCAGTGTCAGATGTCAAACTAACACTACCACCATCTGAAATTTTTCTGAGTGAAGTAATCATTCCTGCTGCAGTTCTACGGGAGTCACATTTTTGAAGCTTCTCAACTACAGTAACACCATCTTTAAGATATTTAACGTAAAATGGCATTTAATTAAAAACTTTTCTAATTTCATCTTCCAACGTCTGACCCCAACTTACTTTCTGTTTTACATTAATTTTTTTTCCATCAGCCTCAAAATACAAACTAACTTCATCGTTACCTGTGTTTTTTAAAAAAATGTTTTTTAATTTGAGAAGTTTTTCTTTTGAAGTTCCTGCAGGAATTTTAACTAGATGACTACCATCGTTTTTAAATTCAACCATACTTTCTGCTAAAAATGATAATTCGTCCTCTCTTAAATCAGCCTTACCAGTTATTAAGAGCACTTTTCCATCTACAAGTAGATTTTTGACATTTTGGTACAGTTTGGGGAAAACTACTATGTCTATTAGTCCAGAAGTATCTTCTGCTTTAACAAATGCCATTTCTGAGTTATTTTTTTTGGTTAAAATTGATCTTACTTCTTTAACAACAACTCCAATTTTAATTTCCTTACCCCTAAGTTCATCTGGAACTATTTCTGATACTTTGTGTGTAATTTCTGTTTCTAATGGTTCAAGTAGTTCAACAATTGGTTTTGCAGATATTGAAAAACCTAAGAGGTCTCTCTCAAAATTTTCTCTCTCCTCATCTGAAAAATCATCAACAGAATTATCTATAACTGATGAATCAGATACAAATGCAGATATTTTAGTTTCATCTTCTTCAGAAAAAAGACCAAATTGGCCATTATTGTCTTTTGGCTTTGAAAGCTTAGACTTAATTACATCCATAGCATTTAAGAGTGCAGTTCTTTTGCCAAATTTATCCATTGCGCCAACTTTAATTAAACTTTCCAAAACTTTTTTATTTACTTTTCTACCATCTACTCTGTTTATAAAATCCATAAAACTTAAAAAGGGACCGTCTTTCCTGGCTTCTAATATAATTTCAATTGCAATATTACCTACATTTTTAATAGCAGACAAGCCAAATCTTATAGCTTTTTCTTCCAATGAATCTTTATCTTTTGAAATAGAAAAATCTAAATCAGATTCATTAATATCTGGGTTTAAAATTATAATTCCCATTCTTCTACATTCATGAACAGCTTGACTTACTTTTTCAGAGTCAGAACTTTCAGCAGAAAGAAGTGCGTTCATATATTCAACGGGATAATTTGCTTTCATATATGAGGTGTAATAGGCAACCATGCCATATGATGCGGCGTGAGCTTTGTTAAAACCATATGACTGGAAAGGTTCAAAAAGCTTCCACAACTCATCTGCAAATTTTTGTGTTTGGCCATTTGCAATAATTCCTTTGGTTAATTTTTCCTTCTGGGCAGCCATTTCTTCAGGTATTTTTTTACCAACTGCTTTTCTAAATTTATCTGTTTCTTCCCAAGTGTAACCAGCAAGCTCCAAGGCACAGAACAAAAGATCATCCTGATAGACAATTAATCCATATGATTTATCTAAAAACTTTTCCATTCTGGGGTCTAAAAATTTAACTAATTTTGGATTATTTTTTCTGGCAATATATTCTGGTATTACAGCTAATGGTCCAGGACGATACAAAGCCACCATGGCCATAATATCTTCAACCCTTTCAGGTTTTAGTTCTTTTAAGAACTTGGTCATTCCTGATCCATTAAGTTGAAAGGTTCCCATTGTTTCACCACGAGAAAGCATTTCATATGTTTTTTTGGCACTTTCATCTTTTGCTCCGTCAATTGGTAGTTTATGTAAATCAATCTTAATTCCCCGTAAATCCTCAACAATTTTAATTGCATTACCTAAAATGGATAAGTTACGAATTCCTAGAACATCAAATTTAATTAGACCAACATCTTCACAAGCATGCATTTCGTACTGTGTAATTGTTTTTTCCCCAGATGGTTCTTTTTGAATTGGAGCGAAATCTGTTAATTTGGTAGGTGAAACTACTACCCCTGCAGCATGAACAGATAAATGTCTGGCGTTACCTTCAATGTCTCTGGCTAAATCTATTATTTTTTTAGTATCTGAGTCACTGTCGTACAATGATTTTAAATCTGGTGTTTCATTTAGGGCTCTATCTACTGTCATCGGAAATCCTTGAGCCCCCAAGGGTATTAATTTTGCTATTTTATCTCCAATTGCATAGGGGTAACCCAATACTCGCGCAATATCCCTTACAGCTGCTTTTGCAAGCATTCTCCCAAAAGTACATATTTGGGCGGTTTTGTCTTCACCATAGGTCTTTGCTATGTAGCGTATGACGTCATCACGTCTATTATCAGATATGTCAAAGTCAATATCAGGTGGAGATGGTCTATAGGGGTTTAAAAAACGCTCAAACGGTAAATTGTAGGTTAAAGGGTTAACTGTTGTAATACCTAAGACATATGAAACAAGTGAACCTGCAGCTGAACCCCTGGTGTTGGTTATAATTCCATTGTTGGTGGCCCAATTAACCATATCGTAAACAATCAAGAAGTAAGGTGCATAGCCTTTAGTGTTTATAATACTAAGTTCGTATTTTAGTCTTTCTTTGACTTCATCAGTTAAAATCTCAACACGTTCTGGAAGAAACTTCCAAGATAAATCTTCTAAATATTCACTATCTGTTTTTCCTTTGGGTAAATCGTATTTTGGAAATGACCAACTTCCGATTGGAATCTCTAAATTACACTTGTTGGCAATTTTTACTGTGTTTTCAATAGCATCTGGTAAGTCAGGGAATACTTCTTGCATTTCTTCAGGAGTTTTAATATAGAAGTCAGGATTATCAATGTATCGTAAACGTTTAACATCTGTCACATTTTTTCCAGTTGCAATACAGACTAATGCATCTTGGGCAGTTGCGTCATCCTTTTTGATATAGTGGGCATCATTTGTAGCAACAAGGGGTATACCTAAATCACGAGATAATTTTACAACACCTTCTTCAAACAACACTGAATTGTCAGCAACCTTTTGTAAGTCAGTTCTAAGAATTGTATCTTTAACACTAGGAATAATTTTTTCATAGTGATGACGTTGAATTTCCATATAGAAATCTTCTCCAAATGTATCCAAATACCATTCAGTTAGCTTCTTGGCTTCTTTATAATTTTTGTCTATCAAATGCCTTGGAATTTCAGCAGCAGGGCAACCAGAAAAACAAACTATTCCTTTTTTGTGTTTGGCAAGTATTTCTTTTGTGAAGCGAGGTCTGTAATAGTAACCTTCCATATGAGCAATAGAAGTTAGCTTCATTAGATTTTTATAACCCTCATAGTCTTTTGCGAGCAACGTTATATGAAAGTTATCTTTTACTTTTTCTTCCATTGAACGAGTCACATAACCCTCAAGACCAATAATGGGTTTAACTTCCTGTTTTTTACCTTCTTTGAAAAATTCAACAACGCCATACATTGCACCATGATCAGTAATTGCAATTGCATCCATATTATTTTCTTTAATATGGCTAAAAAGTTTTTTTATTTTAGACATCCCATCAAGAAGTGAATATTCTGTGTGGTTGTGAAGATGTACAAACTTAGACATTTTTTTTGCTTCTAAACTCATCTTTATTCTTATACATTAGCTGGTCAGCTCGGCCTAATAGAGTCTCGAGTGTATCTTCTGGGACTCTTCCAGCAAAACCTATTGCTGCATTGAGGTTCGCAAGCTTCAGGGAATTGTTTATCTTTGGTAAAACCTTTGATTCAGCAACCTGGCTATCTGTTGAATGCATTAATAATACAAATTCATCTCCACCATATCTAAAAAAGTAATCTTGATCTCTTAGTTTATTTTGTAAGTCTTTGGCGAACATAGTCATCCTTCTATCACCTTCAGGATGACCTAGTGTGTCATTGACCGCCTTAAAGTCATTCAAATCAATTACAACTAGTGTTAATGGTGTGTTGTTTCTTAGAGATTCTTCAAACTGTCTAGGTGCTAATACCTCAAAGGCATTTCTACTAAATGCACCGGTCATAAAATCACGTAAGGATTTTTCCTCCTCATCTTTCCATTCCAACTCATCAGGTTTAAAATCCTCACGTATATTGTCAGCCATAGTTATTTATTTAAGAATTTTAATAATATATCATTTAATTCTTTTGGATTTGCTTTTCCTTGCAATTTCTTTTGTGCTTGTCCTATTAAAAAGCCAATAACTTGCCCTTTACCATTTTTATATGAAGTAACTATATCAGGATTTTCTAAAATTACACTAGAAACTGCAGTTTCAACATCATTTGGTGTTGCAAATTCTGTTGTTTCTATTTCTTTAATTTTTTTAATAAGTCCTGCAGGTTCTCTAAATTCACTATCCATTTTTTTATTAACCATTAAGTTAGCGATTAACTTGTAGTTATTATCAAATTTTGCAGCTTCTTCAAAATAACTTGCTCTGCTTGGGTCTGAAACTAGAATTTCTATAAAATCTTTTGAAATATTATACTGGGTCTTAAATCTAATTCTTTTTTCATTGGGTAATTCTGGGATAGAACCTTGTATTCTTTTAATGTCCTCGTCAGACGTCTCAATTGGTGGTAAATCAGCCTCTGGAAAGTATCTATAGTCATCAGACCCTGATTTTGTTCGTTGTGAGAAGGTAGTTTGAGTTGTTTCATCATAGCCTCTAGTTTCTTGTTCTAGTTTCAGTCCTTTGTCTAAAGCTTCTGATTGTCTTTTTATTTCTGCTTTTAGTGCTTTTTCTAAAAATCTAAATGAATTAATGTTTTTAAGTTCCACCTTGTAGTTAGGGAGTTGTCCATCTTTTGAAAGTGAAATATTTGCTTCAAGCCTCATTGTTCCCTTTTCCATATCTGCATTACTTATGTTTAAATATCTAGCAATTAACTGCAGTTCTCTTAAGAAGCTTAAGACTTCATCTATTTCATTGAATACTGGTTTGGTAACAAGCTCTATTAGTGCACAACCTGAACGATTGAAATCTATAAGTGATACTTTTTTACCATCAACTACTTGGTGGATTAGCTTACCTGCATCTTCTTCTAGATGTATATGGTCTATCTTTTTGCTCAGTAGTTCTCCACCAACACAAAAGGGATTGTCTTTTTGACTTGTTTGAAAACTTTTTGGTAAGTCAGAGTAAAAATAGTGTTTTCTGTAAAAGATACTTTTCTTACTTATTTTAGATCCCAAAGCTAGTCCAAGTTTAATAGTTTTTTCAATTGCTTGGCTATTTGCAAAGGGCAGTGCGCCGGGTAATCCTAAACAAATAGGGCAAGTTTGTGTGTTTGCCTGTTTGCCAAAATGATCTTGTGGACACGAACAAAACATTTTTGAATTTGTGTTTGGCTCTATGTGTACTTCAAGACCAATGATTGTTGTATATTTATTATTCATTTATTTATTCACTAAAAAGCTGTTCTAGGTTTAAAATCTGTAGCTTTTTCATACAGCTTACCTAGATGAAACAAGTTATTCTCTTTAAATCTGGGCCCCATTAACTGAAAACCTAGAGGCAACTTATTTTTTGTAAATCCACTTGGAATTGCAATTGATGGAATTCCACACAAATTTGCAGTTGCAGCATAAATATCTGTTAAGTACATAGCAAGTGGATCGTTTGTTTTTTCACCAATTTTAAATGCTGGAGTTGGGGCAACTGGTGCTATTATTGCATCTACTTTGGAAAAAACGTCGTCAGTCTCATTTTTGATAATTGTTCTTACTTTCATTGCTTTCTCATAGTAGGCGTCATAATAACCACTAGACAACACATAGCTTCCAAGCATTATTCTGCGTTTGGCCTCTTCGCCAAAAGTGTCCCTAGCATTGCCATACCTGATTCCATCAAACCTGCCCAAATTACTTGAGACTTCAGCAGGTTGGATAATGTAATAGACTGAGATAGCATACTTTGTTGAAGGTAGTGACACATCAACAAACTCTATATCCTCCGATTTAAAAACACTAATAACTTCTTGTATATCTTTTTCAATTTCGAGGGAGAGGCCTTTGATAAAAAACTCTTTTGGTACTCCAATTTTTAATTTAGATGTTTTAACTTGTCCTGCATCATAATTTTTAACAGTTCCATCAAATCCATCTTCTCCTTTTAATACATTAAATACAGTTTCAACGTCAAGGGTGGTATGTCCAAGAGGGCCCACAGTGTCAAGTGAGCTTGCCATTGCAATTACTCCATATCTTGATATTGCTCCGTATGTCGGTTTTAGAGAAACTATATGATTATAGTTAGCAGGTAATCTAATTGATCCACAAGTATCTGTGCCAGTTGAGATTAAACTTAAGTTTGCTGAAAGAACAGCGCCAGAACCTGAAGAAGAACCGCCAGCTATATATTCTTCATTCCAAGGATTCTTTGTAACTCCAAAGTCTGAATTCTCACCACTACTTCCGTGTGCAAAAGCATCACAGTTAAGTTTTCCAAGTGGGATTGCTCCTGCATTTTCAAGTTTTTTAACCGAAGTTGCTGAATATGGTGGTATGTAGCTTTCTAGTATTTTTGATCCAGCAGTCGTTCTTATAGATTCAGTCAAAAATATATCCTTGTATGAAACAGTAACTCCAGAAAGTGGGTTTGAAAAATCACCTGACTTATCAAGTTCTTTTGCTTTTTCATATGCTTTTTCTTGACTAACAGTTAGAAATATATTGTATTTACTGTTGTATTTTTTAATTCTTGCAAGATAGTGGTCAACTAGTTCAACAGCACTAAACTTTTTAGATTTTAGACCATCTTGTGTTTCTTTAATGGTTAAGGGGTAAGTCATTTGTCACTTCTCCCTTCTAGAATGGCAGGAACTTTAAAAAAGCCATTATGGCTATTGTCTGTCCCTGATAACGCTTTATCTTTTGTAAGTACAGGGAGTGAATTGATTTCATCTTTTCTTGTGATGTTACTTAAGCCCGTTGTTTGGGTTGTTGGCTCTACATTATCTGTGTTAACTTCTTTAAGTTGACCTATAAATTCAATGACTTTGGTCAACTGTGGAGTAAACTTGGCAATTTCATTGTCAGTTAAAACAAGGTTTGAAAGCTGGGCTGTATGCAAAACTTGTCCTTTGGTTAACTTGACCATATGGACATATAATACTTCACTTACGCCATTTTTTGTAGTGTTGCTATTCTTTCTTTTACTGGTGGGTGAGTATTAAATAGATTTGAGAACCAAGAAACTTGCGATTTTGATTTGTCTTTAAATGGACTTTCAAAATAAAGGTGAGCGGTTGCTTTGTTTGCAGCTTCTAATGGCTCGTGGTCATTTGATATTTTCTGTAATGCCAAAATGAGTCCCTGAGGCTGACGAGTTAAAGACACTGCAGTTGCATCTGCCATAAATTCTCTTCGTCTTGAAATTGCAAGTTTAATTAGGCTTGCGATGATTGGCGATAATAGGGCAAAAACTAGTCCTAAAATCATTATAATTGCCCCAAGTTGATTTTTTTCACTTCTATCAGAACCTCTTCCGTGGAAACTTACTCTCAAAAACCAATCAGCAAGAAGTGCGATTAAACCAACCATCACGGACACAATACTCATAAGCCTTATGTCATAATTTTTAATATGTGCCATCTCGTGAGCCACAACTGCTTCAAGTTCAGTCCTGTTTAACTTGGCAAGAAGTCCAGTTGTAACACAAACCACGGCATGATCTGGGTCACGCCCTGTTGCAAAAGCATTGGGTGCTGAGTCTTCAATTACATATAATTTTGGTAAGGGAAGCCCAGATCCAATTGAAAGATTTTCTGCAACACTTCTAAATATTTTATCTTCTGCCTTATTTGCAACTCTTGCGCTTGATATTGAAAGCACAATTTTATCTGAATAGTAGTAACTGATAAAAGTAGAAACACCTGAAATTATCAATGCAATACCAACATAACCTAGACCTCCAACTCGGTAATCCATGTAATATCCAAAGGCTTGACCAAAAATATAAATTGTAAGAAATGAAAACACTAAAAATAACACAGTTATAACTGCGCTTTTCACTTTATTACTTTGCTGAACCTCGTATATATTTTGCATTAGAGATTAACTTTTGGTGATTTCATCTCTGCTGAGCTTACAGTTAGATGTTCACCATCTTCTGCTGTTTCTAAACCTTTAAGTTCATCAAACTTAAACATGTTGGCAACAAGATTACTTGGAACAGAAACTCTTTTAACATTATAGTCAGCTGTTAAGTCAATCAAAAGTCTTCTTGCGTACATGACTTTGTCAGATGTATCTCTAAGTTCACCCATTAAGTTTTCCACAACTGTATTGGCCTTAAGTTCAGGATTGCTTTCAACTACTATCTTAAGTCCAGACAAAGCCTCAGAAATTTGTTTCGATGCATCTTGACCTTTAGAAAGTAACTTTCTAGCTTCAGATAACATTTCCATTATTCCTTTTTCGTGCTTTATATAACCTTTTACAGAAACCTCTAGGTTTGGAATTAAGTCTGCTTGTCTTTTAAGTTGATTGCCTATTTCTTGAATTGAAGCTTTAATTCTTGCCTTGCTTGATACAAAAAAATTATATGTTGAAATAACCCAAAGCACTAATAAAACAGATAGTCCTATTAAAATAATTGTAATATTCATATATTAATCACCACCCTTCAACTAAATTGATAATAGGATATTAGGATTTAAATGACAAGTCTTTTCAGAAACTCCTCTAAACTTAAGGTGTTTATTATATCTTTCTTTTGGCACCAACCTCTTCTTGCAACGTCTACTCCATACCTCATATTATCCATCATTGAAACCTCATGGGTATCAGTCCCCAATGTCAGATTAACACCTAGTTTGACAGCTTCACGTACTAAAGTATCTGGTAAGTCCAACCGCATTGGGTCTGAATTAATCTCAATCCACTTATTGTTTTTTAGACAAAAGTCAAAAATAACTTCCCAGTTAAGTTCAACGCCCTCTCTTTCGTTAATTTTTCTTGCAGTTGGATGGGCGAATATTTTCACCTTTGGATGACTAAGAGCTGTTAAAACTCTTTTAGTCATATCGTCTCTATTAAGATCAAAAACAGTATGAATTGAAACTAATGCAAAGTCTAAAGTTTCTAACCCTTTCACGGAAACTGGCAAACTTCCGTCCTTACCTATGTCAATCTCGAGGCTATTGAACACTTTTTTTACACTACCTGTTCCACTTTTCACGACTGAGTAATTAAGTTGATCTACAACTTCTTTTTTTCTTTTTAAGATATTAATAATTTCAGATTCGCTATGTTTACTTTTACTGGGGTTGTGCTCAGTGAAAGCAATATATTCGTAGTTTAGATTATTAGCTTTACTAACTATTTCTTGCATACTGCTAGCACCTAAGTCGTGTGAAGTTTCAATATCAAAATCACTATGTATTTGTAAGTCCCCCTTAACGTCTTCTACGGAAACCAAATTAGGTAGCTTATCATTTAAAGATGCTTCTATTTCTCCAGTGTCTTCTCTGAGTTCAGGTTCAATATATGTAAGTTTTAAAAAATTGTAGAAGTCTTGTTCATTTGCAAAGCTTAATCTTTCTTTCTTTGGGTTTTTAGTGTCTTTTGCTCCATATTCATTCAAACTGTAACCTAATTTTTTGGCACGTTCTCGAAGAGCAATGTTATGGAACTTACTACCTGTAAAGTGTTGCAGGACTGAGCCATATCTGGCAGGGTCCATTACTAGAATATCAACTTGTACATCACCAGGAAGCAAAAGTGAAGCTGTGCGATCCCCTTTTTCAATAATTTTTTGTGTTTTTGGATATTCTACAAACTTTTTAATGACTTCAGTTGGATTATCTGTGGCAACTGCTATGTCAATGTCGCCCACTGTAGCGGTCTTTCTACGCAAAGAGCCTAGTGTATCTAACTTTTTGATGTGGGGGCTCATTTTAAGCCACTCCATAACCTCAGAAGCAAGTTTTTCAGCATATGGTAGTAGTAGTCTTTTTGTTTTGGTAGCCATTTTTTGAGCTTCAAGCAGTTTTTCTTTAATTTCAGGTTTTGGAAGTTCTGCAAGCATTTTCAATGCTGTTTTTAATCCTACTTTGGGCAAAATCATTAGTTTAAATGCATCTTGGGGTATATCTTTCATTAAATCTTTAAAATGCTTTGATTCACCAGTTCTAAATACCTCGTCAAGGTGTTTTGCAATTGAAGGCCCAATACCGGGAACATCGTCTAGTTTTCCATCATCCCACAAATCTTTAAGTTCTGAAGTGGCATGTTCAACTGAAGTTGCAGCTCTATCATATGCAATTGCCTGAAATTTATACTTTATAGGGTCTTTTAATTGATAGGTAGCTGATACATTTTTCAAAAGTTCTGCAATTTGAAGATTGGTCATGAATAAATTATAGCATCTGATGCTACTTCTTGTGATTAAGAATGACTAACGAATACCTAATTCTCTAACTTTTGCATCTAATTGTGCTGGAGTCCATCCTTTTAAAAATGCCTCCTGTTTCAATTTCTTAAACTGCGCGCCATTTTTTAGTTCGTCGTTTAGTTTTTCTACTCTACTACCTATATTTGTATCTACAGCTGGTCTAGTGATAGCCTCACCTTGTGCAGCAGTAGCGATATCTATCTTTGATTCAGTTACCTCAGTCATAATGTAATTATATTATATGTTTGAAAAATATGCAAAAATAATTAAGATTACTGATTTTGTTCATCTTCACCTTTTTTGTCTTCTTCCCAAACTTTACCTTTCTTTTTAATATTTTCCTTAATAATTTCTTCTTGAACTATTGGTCTTTGATCACCACCCCGAGGAATCTTTTTCTTTTTATCTTTTTCTAGTGATTCTTCAAGAATTTTTTTTATATCTTCATCAGACAACTGTTTTTCACCCATATATTTGATTTTTTTAAGTAATTTTATAAATTGTAACACCAAACCAAACTGCAAAATCAAAAACTACCCATAATCCATTTAATAAAATCATTGGAAAATCTTTTCTTTTTAAGGAATACATTAACAAAGGTATAGTTAGTAAACCATACATTAACCAAGTAAAAGAAGAAACTCCTTCAGTTTGGCGTTTGACGTAAATAATGTAAAGCTGATCTAAGGTGGTAAAGGGAAGTAAAACTGCACAAATATTAGTAACTAAATCTAATCTATCATCCACTCCATTTTTGTTTTTATCTAAAAGAAGAACTTGTTTATTTTTGTATTTTTTAATTATCATTGATTTTAAGATAAATATCTTAGATCATATACTGATATCTATTTCAGCCTTTACCCTAAACCTATTTTTGTCCCCCTTAATCCTACCCGCCTCACTACCGGTGACATTAGCAGACACGTTAATTCCATCATTTAGAACACCATCAACACCTATAATCTCCCCATCAATAAACTTGCTGGCCATTCCAATCAGTACTGAGCTCTCAGGTCCATTTAACTTTGTTCGTGTTTCATTTTCATGCCTGTAAATTGATCCATGAGAATAAGAAGATCTTTCTAAAATTTTCTCATAGAACTTAAGAAACTGATCCTCAACCACAGAATCTAAAAAAACTATGTCTACGCACAGCTGTTTCGTGTATTTAGTTCTCATAACTACTGGTAGTATACCAAAGATTTATATTTCCGTACTATCCACCTCTAATTAATTTAACAGAATCAATGATACGAGTTTAGAATCCAATTAACACTTTGGTAAGTATTTATAAAGTTTCGTTGTGTGGTCTTATAAATTGCCTTTTTTCACACATTTGTAAGAATTTGTGAAAATCGGTTACATCGTTTTTATTCATCTCAGAAATTAATGTATCAGCAATCTCTTCATTTTCCTCGTCTAAATGAAAAGCTACACTCAAACTTGGTCCTACTAATTGTAAAACTCTAGCCAACCTATGATTTCCATCTACAGCCACCAAACCAAGAGCGCCCTGGCTTATTTTTATACCATGAGAAGACAAATCGACGGCTCCTTGTGCGAGTAGGCTAGGAATTGCTTTACAAGCCCTGCTCCAGTTCAATTCCCTTGTTCCATCTCCCGGATGAATAGAGTTGATACTTTCGATCATACGTTATTATATAATCAATATTTGAATTTTGCAATATTATAGGTTAAAAGTTTGAGTTGGGAGATGGTACAGTCAAGTGTACTTTGTGCCTAAAATTCACGGCGAGGTCAATTGTACGAGTTTAGAGTTTGTGAATTATTTCTTTAATCTCCTTATTAGTTTTTACCTGTGCGATATTTGGTGAAAAGTATTTCATACTAACATCATGATGTGTTTGGTCATACGAACCAACACAATCTTTAGCTATTACAATTTCGTAATCACGCATATAAGCATCGATAACTGTTGTACGTACACAGGCATGAGTATTTATTCCACAAAAAATTAGGTGGCTAGGTTTTAATTGAGTTAAAACTTCATCCAAATTTGTTTTAAAGAAGCCACTATATCTTTTTTTAATGATAAAAGTGTCGTAATCACTCTCGTTCAATCCGTCAAGCAATTCGTTGTCCATTGTACCTTCGGCCACTTCAACCTTACCAGACTTTTTATTTCCTAAAGGGGCATCACTTAAATCTGGTTTCATTGATTGTTTTATCCAGACAATAGAAAACTTTGAATTTCTAAACTCATTAACTAAATCGTTTATATTTTGAACTAAATTATCTCTTTGTTTATTTAACTCTTCTTTTGCAAAAAAACCTTTTTGCATATCGATTATAATTAAGGCTGGATTCATAAATATATTATACCAAAATACCCAACTTCGTTGTGAAGTATATACGGTTTGACATGGTTAACTGAAGCAAAATACTTAGTGACATCTATAAATTAACTTGGCGGGATCGACGAGACTCGAACTCGCAACCTCTTCCGTGCAATAAATCCTAAAGTTTCCTTTAAGCTTGGACTATCTCATCAACCTCGTGGGTTGCCAGGTATATAGTCTCTACACATTTACGACGCATTTGCGACGATTTAGCTCGGGATTACCATTTTAAAGGTTTCCCCGAATTAGCCTGATGTTCATCTTTATATTGCTAAAAAGAGCTGCCACTTTCGACAGGGAAGCACTCTAACCAATTGAGCTACGACCCCACCAAATTAACTTAATGGTATTTTACTATAAAATAGACACGCGTGCTACCAATAATAATTTCTAGTTGGATAAAACCTAATCTGAATATGTCTTTCCGACGACAATACCCTCTATTATTGATCCGTCTTTAATATCCAGTGTCATGATTTCATGACAAACTTCACCAAAAAACGTTTTTGGGATGCTAATATGGCAAGCTACACGCGTTGCTACTGTCGATCGGTCTACAGGATGACCCTTGTCTTGTGATATAACAACTTTACATTTGTTACAAATTACAAGATGGCCAGTTGAGTCCTTAACTGAAGTGATAGAAATAATATCCTTTGACATTTGGGTTATTATAGGTAGCGAAAGGCACAGAATCAATCACTTTCTAAAATGATGCCTAAGTTTGTCCCACTTGACTTCAAATCAAATCTAATATAAATTGCGTTTAGCTTCTAAACACTTATAATTTTTTATAAAGTGACTTGCCCTTCAGAAGATTTTAAAAAATATGATTGGTGGTGAATAATTTGAAATTTAACTTAAAAAAGACATTGAAAGCTATTAAACTTAATGAATCTTCAATTTCCATGGTCTTAGGTCTAATTGTTGTTTTAATTGTAGGAAGTTTGACAGTTAAGTATTTGAGAAATGACAGTGGAAGAATCCCTGAAGAACTATTAAACAACTCAATCGAATCTACAACTAAAAAACATACTGTGGCAAAAGGTGAAAATCTTTGGATTTTGGCAGAAAATTACTATGGTGATGGTTTTAAATGGGTAGATATTGCAACTGAAAACAAATTAGAAAATGCATCTGTTATAGAAGAGGGGCAAGAATTGATAATTCCTAACCTTGAAATTGCAGAAGTAGAACAAACAGAGAATGCAATTACCTCAGCAACATATGAAGTAGTAAAAGGTGATTCACTTTGGGATATATCAGTCAGAGCATATGGAGATGGTTATAGATGGGCAGACATTGCAAAAGCAAATAATATTGCTAATCCAAACATAATCCACTCAGGAAATATACTTGTACTACCTAGGTAAAAATTGTTTTTAGATGAGGTAAAGATATATAATAATCTCGCTAAACAGCGGGGTATGAAATTATGTTTCATACCTAAAGTCTCTGCGGGATTAGTTAAACAGTCTAACACCTCCTTCCCAAGGAGGAGAAACGAGTGCGACCCTCGTATCCCGCTCAAAATTAAATTTAGTCCGTATCTTCGGACAATTCTAGTGATTTGATATCAGGCAGTGCCCTTCCTGTTACCCCTTGAAGATCTCCATACATCCCATGAGTATGGTCAATTACTTTTCTAATTTCTTTTTCTTGCCTTGCCCATTTGCTACTAAACCACCTTTTTTCTTTTTCTATATCTTCTTGCATGGTTCCAAAGGCTTCTACGATTCCTTCTACTCTATGTTTAAATTCATTTCCAGTCAAATACTCATACAACACCTTCATTTTTTCATCTACGTTGGTGGCGTTTTGTTTTTCATGATAGATATTCACAAGATTGAATCGTAGAGACATGGCAAGAAGTGTAAAATTACTAATATTACAAACCCAAACCCCATCTTTAAAACCAACACCTTTATCTTTTAAGTCTTCTGGCAAATTAATTGAGACTAGGACTGCAAGGTCAGCCTTGGCCTGTCTTTGATCTTCTTTAAGTTTGGTAATCCAAGTATCACTCCATTTTGCATTTTTACTTTCCCAGATTATGTTTCCGCAATTTCTGCCTAATTTATCAACTACGGTCTGGATTACATCAGCACCCCTAACACCTTTTTTAACTTCATTAATTTCATCATTAGGAAATTCCTGTTTTAATTTAGTCTCAATTGTAAGTTCAAGTGTTTCTCCTTGTGTTTGTTGTGATCCTTGATTAGCTTTCTTTTGTGCTTCTTCAAGTGATTTTTTAAGGTCATTAATTAATTTTTCTTTTTCTACATCTTTTAACTGATGTTCTTCTGCAGCTTTTTTCCTAGCTTCACTTCTGATTGTGTCTTCACTCTCCATTAGTTTCTTTTTCATCTCTACTTCTCTCATTTCATCTTTTTCACGCAGGGTTTTTATTTCATCAAGAAGTTTGCCCATATCTGACGTGAATTTTCTTCTAACTTCATCAACCTCATTTTGGGCTTTTTTACGTTCTTCTAAAATTATGGAGTCTTTAATATCATGGGCTAGTTGCTCAGCAACATCAATTATATTCCCACATTTATTACATTTAACAGTATTTGCCATAGTTTATTTTTTGTTTTTCAATTTTAAATAATTTCTGCCAGTTACCACTTTTTGGTTTGTTTTTGATTCTAAGTCAAGCCTTGCTCGTTTCGCTATTCTACCACCTTTAACAGCAGGAATTTTATTCTCTTTAAAGCCAACTGCATTTTCTGCTTCTGAAATTTGCCTTGTTGAAAGTTCAGCTAAAGCAGTAAATATCAATTCAGCATCAGACATGTGATCTCTTAAATTTTGATTAGCCAGACCTTTTAGGTTTTTGTGCTCCCTAACTGTCAAATCGCTCCACTCTTGATGGATGATGTTTGTTAATATTGCATATTCATTTTCCTTTTTAACCTTGTGATCCTTCCAGTAATCTGTCAACTTGTTTCGTATTTCCTGACCCATCATTCTCTGCTGTATCCATTTTTGGCTCCTACCCATTCTTTGCCAGTAGTCCCGAGCCCGGTTTAAAGACCTTTCAGGATCTGACATATCTTGAATTCTTTGATGGCCTACTTTTGCCAGCCAAAGTTTAATCGGCTCGGCTTTTGGAGATGTAACAGACTGGATTAAACGAAACAAAGTTTCAACGTCAGCAGCATCAGTCAAGTATTTCTTGCCATCAGTTGAGATCATTTTCAGTTGTACGATTTTTTCGTACACCTTACTATTTTCCAACTTTAACTTACGTTTTAGATCAGATAGATATCGTTTTGGAATACTGCTTTCAGTGAGCAAGCCAATTATATCCACTACAGAAAAAAACCATTTTTCTTGTTTTTCATCCCAATGCCTGCGAATATTTTTTCCTTTAAATATTACTAAATCCTTGGAGGTCATAATTAACAATAACCCCAAGATAATACGAAGTCAATATACATAATCTGTCAAAAACTATATAATTCCTATGTACGCCGGGGTAACTCAGCTGGTAGAGTAGCTGTATCGTAAACAGCAAGTCGTGAGTTCGAATCTCACCCTCGGCTCAAAATGCTTACAAAATCAGACTTTTTATTATTTTTAAAAGCTCCACTACATCTCTGGGCCAAGAAACACAAAAAATTAGACAAAAAGACCCCCTCTGCATATGAACAACATTTAATGAAGCAAGGATATGATGTTGAAAAACTTGCAAGAAAACTATTACCTCACGCAGTTTGGCAAAAACCATATATTACTGATGAACTAGAAATCAGGCAGGATGCATTAATCAAGTTTGATGATGGTAGCGCTAATTTATATGAAGTTAAAAGCTCAACAGAAGTGAAAAAGGAACATTTGTTTGATTTAGCCTTTCAAGCAATTGCCACAGAAGAAAAGGTAAAACTTAAAAAAGTTTTCACGGTTACTATAAATAAGGATTATGTCAAAAAAGGTGAAATTGATGTTAACGCATTTTTTGTAATTACAGACTTAACAAAGCAAATTAGGGAATTAAAACCAGTAGTGCAAGAAAAGATTCTAGACGCCATAAATGTAGCAAATAAAGAAAGTAAAGACTATATAGAAAACTGCCTAAACCCCAAAACCTGCCCCTGTATTAATCTCTGCTATCCAAATCTACCGGAGAAATCAATTTTTAATATACCCTACTTAAATTACAAAAAGAAAAGAGAGTTAGTAGATATGAAAATACTAGACATTACAAAAATTCCAGAGAGTATTGAGTTAAACGAAAAACAAAAAAGAGTAGTCACAGTAATTTCAAACAACAAGCCATACTTAAACAGTCAAAGATTAAAAGAGTTTTTAGATTCTTTTACATATCCAATTTACTTTTTAGACTATGAAACATATTCACTAGCAATACCAATTTATAATAACTACAAGCCATATCAACACATGGTTTTTCAGTATTCACTGCACATAGTAAATAATGATGGAACAGTAACACATAAAGAGTATTTAGAAACTGAAACAGGAGACCCATCAAAAAATTTAATTAAAAAGTTAAAAAAAGACATAGGCCCAGTTGGCTCAGTCGTTTCATGGAATAAACAGTTTGAATGTAGCAGAAATAACGATATGGCACTTCTCTACCCTGAATATAAAGAATTTTTAGAAGGTATTAATAATAGAATGATTGACCTTGCTGATTTCATAAACAAAGAAATATATATTCACCCAGACTTTTTTAGGTAGCTGGTCTATCAAAAATGTTTTACCTGTCATGGTTCCTGAGCTTTCCTACAAAAAATTAAAAGTAAACAAAGGAGACCAAGCAATGTTAACTTGGTGGGAGATGGTAAATAGTAAAACGAAAAGTGAAGCAAAAGATCTCTTGGAATACTGTGCTCTCGATACCCTCGCCATGGTTAAAATTTGGGAAAAGCTAAAAACAATCTTATAAATATTTATCTATACATCGTGTGCTCAATAAAAGAATTATGCATTTGCTACAGTTTGAGAAGCTCTGTGCTCTTTCTTGTGCACTCGTTTGATTTGATCTGTTAGTTTGACCAACTTTTCTCTAATATCCTTCAATTCTTTTAACCTTTTCTGTATATCTGCATTGCCAATGAGTGCAGCGTGCAATCCCGTAACCCTCTGGTTTGGTGCAGACCATCCGATGTATTTGCATATTTGCTGGTCAGTCATGTTAGAAAATAATCTTCCTCTAAGATACTGAATTACCGATCTATCATTTGCAGCATCCACATTGTGCTGATGGTGATTTGCTCTGACATTTTGGTAAAGAATACCTTCCATTTTCTCTCCTAATACGTAGGCTTTTCGAGTAAGCTGATAAAAATCGTTATATTTGTTTATAAGATCGTTGTCTGGGTAATATGCATCGTGGTTGTTTATCTGGTCAAAGTTTGCTTGATATACATCAAACAATGGATTGATGTGTGACCCATCAAAATAGAATTTATTGAGGCCGCTCAAGTTCCAAACACTTGGACCTCTATCATAAGCTTCTTGGATATCGACCAATAGCCTACGTTCATAAAATGACTTTGCCCGAGACTTGCTTGCTTGATACTCATTTGATTCCTGAAGATAGTAAAAGATTGCAGCAATAACACCCCCGACAATTCCACCTCCGACAATTTCAGATGTTAGGTTGTCTTTCAATGATTGACCCAAAGAAGAACATAAATTGATTGCAACTATAGCCAATATGCACAAAAGCGATATTGCCGCAATAAATTTCAATAATCTTTTTTGATCCATAGGTTACATTATTATTTGTTATATAAAATATTTGAATTATTACAAACTAACTTTGTTATACTTATATTCCATGCTCGCATTGTTTTATGCCAATGTCTGAATTTTAGAAATTGGTCCCATGTTAATTCAAGAATCAATTTTGGCATATAATTTTTGTCGATTTGAACAAGAATTAGATATTCGAATTTCTTTTCCGGAATTTCTACATCTCCAGGATTTCCCATGCCGTGAAATACACCTGTAGTTTTGTTCGGTTCAGACATCGTTTTTATACTATATCTGTCCCCATTATTACTAGTAGCGTCAATATTTTTTGTGCCCTTTTGAACTAGTTGTAATTTAGAATAATTTGGCTTTGAGTTGCAAATTGAAACAACCAAAAACTCACCTCTGTCACCTATTATATTATTAGTTCTAACTAAACCTCTTTTTCTTAATTCAGATACTGAATTTGCATATAACAACCAAAGTTCATCATTTGATACTGAATCTAGATCATCCATCTTTATCAATTACAAGCAATGTAGATAATAAATTTTCTAGCCTTATGAAAAAGGTGTAAGGTGCAAGCAATGTATCCTCACCACCTCCACCACCACGGCTATTCGACCAGCTAACCCCAGTCAAAAAGTCACTCAGCAGGATTGAATCCCATTGCACAAATAATCTATCTTCGCGATTGTTAACTTGTCTTACATTATAAATTATAGGTATATTAATTTTATTTAGTAAATATAAATACCAAAGTATTCTTCTAGAATCCCAACCATATTGCCAACTTTGTAAATTAGTAGTGCCGTTTGATATCGGAGTTTTTTCTTTAATTTCTACAAGAAAAAGATTACTGTTTATAAAAACAAAACCGTCTAAATCTATTATTTGCCTGCCTTGTGCCTTTCGCATTACGACATCTAAAAAATATCTCGTGGCATATATCTTTTGTAATATTTTAATATCATAGTTATTGAAATAATCAAATTGTTCTCTTTTTCTTAATGGGAATTTACGTACTTTTTGTGTAGAAATAGAAAAACTGTTTAGGATAAAGTCAAAATTACCATTTTGGATAACATTGAATTTCCCACTCACCGCATTAAATAAATAAAAAGTAAATTTAGGCTTCAGTATATGATCTTGCGATCTTTCGGGTCGCTTACTTTTTTTTGTTTCAAATTGTTCAGTTTCCCAATCGTTTAAATTAATTTTTATATATAATAACTGTTTAATTTCCTCCCATGTAGACATTTTTTTATAAATATTGACGTAGTCAATTTCGTTGTCACTAGAGATTGTTGTGTAAATAAATGAGTTTTTGTCACGACTGTCACCCGATAACTTTTTTGATATAAGTTGTCCTCCTTCGAGAAACTTTGTATCAGATCTTGATTGCATAAGATTCTCAAATTCTACTTCAGCTTTAAAACCTAATACTCTTCGCTTAAAATAATCGTTGTTTGTAACCCTACTATCACTAACAGAGCTTGTCGATGAACACATTACTTTATACAAACTTTCTATTATTTGGTTTTTAGTCATACAATTTTATAAAAAATGAGTAACCTTTGTTTTATATATTTTAGAGATTTGTTCAAGTTCAGTAATATCCAACCTACGTTCACCTAATTCTATCTTGGAGATATAAGATTGAGGTTTACCTAATTTACTGGCAACATGTAATTGTGTCAAACCCAAACTAATTCTTAATTTTTTGAGTTTTTGTATAACCAACTTATATTTTTTTGTGTATATTAGATTAGACATGAACAAATAATATATCCTTAATTAGGATAACCCAAAATAGGATATTATTTATTGAAGAATTTTATGATATTTTTAGCAAGCGCTTTAATTACAGGTACTGCAACGCTATTGCCAAACTGTTTGTAAGCCTGCATGTCACTTACAGGGATAATATAACTTTCTGGATAGCCTTGCAAGCGTGCGGCTTCTCTCGGTGTTATTTTCCTTGGATTTTTTCCTTTTTGTTCAATCAATATTTCTGAACCGTCCTTGTAATACCTTGCTGAAATTGTGCTTGTGTATTCAGATTCCTCATTAAACAATGAATATCCAAAACCATTTCCTTTTTCTCTGTGTTCTTTCTTTCTTCTTTGGTGACCAGCCCATAATTTATCGGAAATAGTATGTTTTGGATCAATTTCCTTATCTAAGATATTACCAAGTCTTGTTTTAGTTTTGGGCTCAATAGGAAATTTAAAATCTACATCCTCTTTAAATCCGATTATGTAGATTCTTGCTCTATTTTGAGGCAAACCAAAATCTTTTGCATTTAACACCTGATGAAAAACTTTATACCCCAGTTTTTCAAGGGTCCCTACAATAACTTTCAAAGTATTACCTTTGTCGTGCGTTCCCAAATTTCTTACGTTCTCAAGAAAAACAACCTTTGGTTTGTGATGTTCCACAATTCTAGCAATATCAAAAAAGAGTGTTCCTCTGATGTCTCCAAACCCTTTCTTTAAACCTGCCTGAGAAAATGGCTGGCAAGGAAAACCTGCGAGCAAAACATCAAACGGTGGTATTTCTTCTGCTTTAATTTTGGTTATATCACCATATGGGACTTCCCCAAAATTAGCACTATAAGTTTTTTGTGCATGACTATCCCATTCAGAGGAAAAAACACATTCACCATCAACACTTTCAAATCCTAATCTAATTCCACCAATACCTGCAAATAAGTCTATAAATTTAAATTTTCCTTTTTTCTCTTTTTTAGATGGATTACTAAACAAATCAGTTAAAATTATTGGTTGCTTAACGTTAGCCATTCACTAATTCTAGCATTTTTGACGTCAAAATAGTTAGGAATTACTACGGTTTTTATTCACTCCCCTACTCTTGCGAAATGTTTTTTTAAGGTATATAGTTATTATATGGATGATTTGCTGGAAGATGCAGTAAATGTTTGTATTCAATATGACAGAGCTTCTGCTTCACTTCTGCAAAGAAGATTATCAATAGGTTACGCCAGAGCTGCTAGAATTATTGACCAACTAGAGTCTGCTGGTGTACTTGGTATGTCTGATGGTAGCAGTAAACCTCGGGAAGTTTTAATTAAATCATATAAAGAATTTAAAACAAAAGATGATCATGGGTTAGTTGCTGAAAAGAAAGATGAGTTTAAAGAAACTTCTAAGGAGTATACTCCAATTGTTGCAGATTTTTTAACTGATGATATTAAAAAATTATTAAAACCTACTGACTTACCATATATAAAAAATGACCTTACCCGAATTGGTAATTTAATTGTCACAGGGAACGTGATTAGTAAAAAGTATGAATATATAAAAACTTATTTACTGTTTTTACTTTCAAAGTTTAATTTGTCTGATGTTAGAGTAATAATTGATGACGGGACTGGAAAACTTAAAAAGTTTGGCAGTATCCCACACCTTTTAACTTCCATTATTGATAAATCTGAAGAATCTCTTTCATCACTTCGCTGGCTAAGTCGAGAAATGGATAGAAGAATTGAAATAATTAATAAAGATGATAAAACCACTTTTCCTGAGATTATTTACATAGGAAATATATTCAGTTTCTATAACAGTGATATTGAATATGCAATCAAAAGAATTTCTTCAATGGGTGCATATGCAAAAATTCATTTAATTTTGCTTGGTGATAGACTTGGTGACTTTCCAAAACAAATCAAAGACAATATCCCCGCAAGACTTGAGTTTAGTAAATTTGGAGAAGCTGAAGCAGTATTTAGTTTTAAGGAAAAAATAAAAATTAGAATAACTGAATTAGACAAAGTGAAAGTTATAGATTATTTAGCAAATCTTAGCTAATTTAGCCTCAAAACTATTGACAAGCGCTTGCTATGGTGGTAATATTCTATTGAAGCGTACACTAATAACTTAAGTAGTGCCTTAATGTTCCCTCGGAATATCCGGGACGTTAAAGTTAAGGGTAAACATTATTTAAGACGTCGCTTCACCAATTTACTCAATCTTCGGATTGAGTTTTTTGATTTTCAGAACTGTAATTTTTATTTAAAAGATTAAATAGTGTATAATTATTTTTAAAGTATTATGAAATTTTCAATTAGACTTCTATATTTATATCTTTTTTCTTTCATTGGGCTGTTAATTGCTGTGATTGGATCAGTTCAACTTGTTGATTTAGGACTAAAAATATATCTTTTCCAAGATGCTGACAAATATGAATATGCAAGACCTGTAAAGTTAGAAGGTATGGAAGAAGTAAACTATGAGGAAGAACAAAAAATGGCAGATAGGGAAAACACCAGACAAAGGCAAAGACAAGCTTCAAACGCCATTGCTATGATTTTAGTTGGTTTCCCTCTATATAAATATCACTGGAAGCTACTTCAGAAAGAAAAATAAATTTAATTTTTCTCTAATTGTTTTTTAAGAAGTTTGTATACGTTTTTCTTTGTTTCTTCAACTGTCATACCCCACTCTCTGGCCATTTCTTCAAAAGAAGCATCAGTTAAAGATGCACCTTTTACATCGGGCTTACCCATATTGTCATCTGGAATATCGCATCCGCAATTGAAACACATATGATATTATCATACTATGCAGTTTAAACTTGTCAAGAAGTTGGACGAGGCAAAAGGTACAAAGACTTTTGTTTTTAGACCCAATGAAAAAATTAATTTTGAAGCAGGGCAATATATATACATTACCCTTCCCAAATTAAACTATCCAGATGCAAGGGGAGAAACACGCCACTTTACAATCTCAAACTCCCCAACTGAAGGAGATGATATAAAAGTTACTACCAGAATGAGGGAGGAATCAGGATATAAAAAAACCTTGGATGAACTTTCCGTTGGCACAGTTGTAGAGGGACGTGGCCCACAAGGTTTTTTTGTTTTACCTACCAACAATCCAGATAAACTAAGCCGTCCACCGCTACCCCAAATCAATTTGTTCATTGCTGGTGGAATAGGTATTACTCCATTTAGATCAATGATTAAATATGCTATCGATAGTGGCCTAAGCACACCAATATATTTAATCTATTCAAACTCAGACAGTGATTTTGTTTTTAAAAAAGAATTAGACACATGGCAAAAAGAATACAGCAACCTAAAAATTGAGTACATAGACACATCTGTTGATGGTAGGATTGATGAAATTAAATTAAAAAAACTTATTAATCAGTGGAATTTAGTTATAGTCAATTTTACTGCTTGGGTTGTTGGTCCCAATCCATTTGTTGATGCAGTGGAAGAATTACTTGTAAACTTAAACATCTCAGAAGATAACATTAAGTCAGAAAAATTCACTGGATATTAAAAAAATGTATCCTAATACAAGCAACTAGTCATCATATTTTCCGTTAATTATATCCACCAATCTTTCTCTATCAATCCTGCCCTTGTTATCTATACAAACATCGTCTATTTGAATTATTTGAGAAAGGGTGAAGCCATCCCTTAGTAAATCGCCCAAAGCTTTTAAAAATCTATTTTTCATTCCAATTTTGGAGTCACCGCACCTTGTCTCAAACCTCTCCTTAACTTCTTCAGGCAAAACTTCAAAAACACTATTCGAATCCGACAGAGTCGGATGAATGGCTTCATTTATTCTTCTAGGGGACACATTAACCCTTATTTCAAGCAAGCGATCTCTTAAACTCATATCAATTGCTATATATTCTTTGGAGCAGTACTGTATTCTAAAGTAAACTTATATCTATTTCTAGAGTATATAAATATCTTGCCTTGTATCTGACTCACCAACCTTTTCACCCTCACCACGAAGTATCCTTTCAAGAGGTCTGCATTTGATACATCCTTTGTGGGGACAAACAAAATGGTTAAGTTGTCTTGCTAGTTTTATTCTTCTACCAATTGTTAATATTTTTTCTTTTGATTCTTCATAGTTAGGGAGTTCTTTTTCTGTTAGTTCCTTGCTTTTGTCCAAATACCAGTATGAAGCCTTAGATACCGGTCTTGATTGTGTATTTGTTGCAAGTAACAAATAAATAGGAAGCTGTAGCGACTCACTGTCTTCTTCATTTTTTCCTGTCTTAAAATCAATAATATGCACTGAATCTCTTTTTTCTATATATTCCAACCAATCAATTTTTCCGCAAAGAATTATGTCATCCTCCTCAGACAAATAATAATTAGGTATAAAATCAGACTGGATTTTTACAGCTTTATTTAAAAGCGGTCCTGGATTGTCTTCAACCATTTTAAGCATCTTTAAACCTCTCTCCTTAAAACCCTCCTCTTCATCAACTGATTTAAACCCTCCCACTTTTCCTGTCACTTTTTTCCAAGCAACCTCAAATTTTTTTGAAAGAGGTATTTTGAACCTTTCACCAACAGGTAATACTGATAATGACTCAACCACATCATGAACCACTTGACCCAATGAAAGTGCAGGTGAGGTAACAGTTATTTTATTTCCAGTATTTGGGTCTTTATATACATTTCTCAAGTAGTATGCCCTGGGACAAGATAAAAAGTCAGATATTGAAGAATGACTAACCCAGACCGCCTTATATTTGTCTTTCATTGAGTCATTTTACACTATTTCCGAATTTCTTTTTTCTGCTTTCTAAATTTTTCTTTAATGCCCTTGTCAACTGATTTTTTTGACTTCGGTTGAGTATCTTTCGCACATCTTCCTCAGATAATGGTTGACCTGGAACTCCCGAGACAAATACAACTGAATTATCCTCTAGAACAAGAGCGCTGACTCTAGGTGAAACCGACTTATATATGTTACCAACTTCAACAGGTACAGACTCACCATTTATTTGGTAGGTTTGAGAAACCAATGGTTCTGGATCTATGTCACCATAGCCAACAACACTACCTTTCTTGTTATACTTTCTCAAGAGCTCGGTCAACGCTTCCTCGTTTTTTATTTGAGCTTGGATTCTAGCTTTATTCTTTCCCAAAATCTGTGTTCTTTCTTTTGACATACTTAAATTATACCAGTTGCAGTCAAAATAATGACTTTTGTAGTATACTAGTCTTACCTAATATGAAAAGATATTCTAGGCTTGCTAACGTAGAAGAAAAGAAAAATATAAAAAAGGCTTACTTATATGTAGTTTTGTCTATAATTGCTTTAGTTTTACTTGTCTTTCTAGGAATTCCTACTCTAGTACGTTTTGCTGGCTTTGTTGGAGAAATTACAAAATCTGGTAAACCTGTGGAAATAGTGGATACTACCCCACCTGCACCACCCCAATTTGATGAGATACCAGAGTTTACCAATAGTAGCTCACTTAAGATTACAGGTAAGTCTGAAAGTGGAGCCACAATACTAATTAGGGCAAACAACAGTACAGTAGAAGTAGTTGCAAATAGTGATGGAGAATTTAACTATACTTTTCAACTTAAAAAGGGAGAAAACACACTAGATGCCAAAGCTCGTGACTTGGCCAATAATGAAAGTACTCAGACAAACACATATAGGATTATTTTTGACAGTGAAGTTCCTGAAATAGTAATTGAATCTCCTGCTGATGGAGCAAGTTTCTATGGTAGTGGTCAAAGGCAACTGTCAGTTAAGGGAACTGTCAGTGAAAAGGTAAATTTAACCATAAATGAAAGATTAGTAACTGTAAGAGACGATGGAACCTTTAATTTTGCAACTACACTTACAGAGGGAGAAAACAAGTTTGAAGTCAAAGCTGTTGATATGTCTGGAAATGAGTCTTCAACTTCCTTTACCGTTAATTTTGCTTCCTAAACCCACGAGGCTAAACATCCAAAACATTATATGAGGATAAAAAAGACTATTGGCAAAAATACTATGCACCAATACCGCCAAAAAACTAATTGTTAAAAATGGGCTTGTGGGGATTTGTAAAATGAAATATATAAATAATATAAAACCAATAATACCGGTGGTTGCCAGTAAAAATAAAATAGAAGAATCAGAACCACTACAAGAATGAGAATCTATGTTCACTTCACCTAGATACTTTACTCTTGCATTACAAATATTATTAAATCCAACACCTACTAGTGGAGACCTTTTAATAATTTCAAAAGTTTCTCTATAATTTTCAAGTTTATTGTTCCCACTTACTGTTCTTGCAAAATTAGTACCCTCACCAATGTTCTTTGGTAAAAATACTATCACTAACACAAAAATTAAAATGCCTAAATATTTTTTATTCAGTAGTGAAACTAGAAACAAAAGAAGGTAGCTAATTCTTGAGTATGTGAATAAAATACTTAATGCTAGAAAATAAAAAGCTAAATTATTCTTTTTTTGTAGTGCAACAATAACACCTAACACTAGAACTAACCCCAAAAATGTTGGATCTAGAAATGTACCCGTCATCCTTAATAGGTGATCATCCCAGCCAAAATACTTTAATGTTGTTAAATCAGGCCAAATTAAATATTGAATCCAGCCAAAAATTGCACTGGCTATACTAGCTACCAGTAGATATTTTAGAATTAAAGACTTTTGTTTTACGAAGTTAGAAATATAGACTGCTACAAATGCATATGAAGTAAGCCTAGCTAAATATAATATGCTTTTTAATTCAAAAAACTGATAATTAATAACTAAGGAAAATAAACAAAATAAAATAAAGTAGATAAAATATTTAAACCATGAAGGGTATGTGGGTTTATGCAACAAAGTAAGCAGTGCAAGTAGTAAAACGGCTATGTCAAAAAGATTTACAAAGCCAAACTTAAAAAGCTGGCCAAAAGGAAATATGATTAGTGTTGCAAAAAATATAATTTTAACCATGCGAGATATGAGTGTAATGATTGCATTATACTAAATACAATATGTTTTGACTTTATATAGGTAACTATTAATTTTCCAATTGGGAAAAATATAATTTTAAAAAGAGTTGATCGCTTTCCTTCTTTCAGGTTTTCTTTAGCATGTAAGTCTGAATATTTATTTATTTTTTTTAAGTAGTCTGTTAAATTGTCTGCAGTATTATGAATAATAACGTTGTCTAAATTACTTACATTTTTAATATCCCATGTTTCATGTACTCCTCTCTTCCATGTTACAAACTTTCTTTTACCCAATCTTAATATTTTGTCATCCCCTACATATTGACCCAAAAAATAATTCTTGCGTGTTAAATAATAACCATCGTATTTGTTTGAAATGTTTTTAATAGGACTTGACAATTTCTCGTCAGAGTCTAGGAACAAAACCCAATCAGCTTTTGATTTTTGCAAAAGTTCATTTCGTGCTTTTGCAAAATCAGTAATATTAGATTTTTTTAGTTCCAAAATATTTAACATAGTAATATAGTGTTAAGGGGATTGAAAAAATAACAGCAATGATTGTTGCATAACCTGCACCCACCAAACCAAATATTTTAATTAGGGGGTATAGGATAACAGCTAAGCAGATAGTACTAGTTAGGGTTATATATGTAACAGCTTCTTGTTTTCCAATTCCTAAGAATAGTGAAAAAAACGAATTAGATATTGCCTTGATAACCCCATAAATGGCTAAAAGTTGTAGAACAGGTGCAGCTGGTAACCAATTTTCGCCTAAAGCAAACATAACTATTTCTACAGGAAACTTAAAAATAAAATAGCCGAAGGGAATAGCAAATAGGCAAATTATGAACAATGTCTTTAAAAATGCTTTCTTTAGCCTCTGTGTCTCATCTTTTAAATTAACATATATTGGAAAGGTCACTTTATTAAAAATTTCCCCAACTTCAGAAACTGGAAGTGTGGAAATTTTGTATGCCTGTTGATAAATTCCCAAACTTGCAGTTCCCAAGATACGACCAACTACAATATCATCTAAATTTTGAAACAAATAATTAAAAACACCAGCTCCTGTTATCCACTTACCACGATTTATAACTTCTAAAGTTTTCTCCTTATCAAAAATAAACTTTGGGATTGGTTTAAAAAACTTAAAAGATAAAAATACCTCTAGAGTGGTTGAGATGATCATTGCATATACAAGAGAATTTTCAGATTTTGTAATGAGGCCTAACAGAATTGCAAAAAACACATTAACAATAAATACTCCCGAATCGTAGAAGAATTGTTTGTTAAACTCCAAATTCTTTTGATATTTTACACAGGCTGGATTTATAAAACCACGAATCATGGGAACAACACTGACAAGATACAATATATTAACTGCTGAAACATTTTTAAAATATCCTGCTATAACTGGAGCTAAAATTAAAATTAAAAGTCCAACTATCAAACCTCTTACAATAGAAACAACCCAAGCAGAATTTAAATAACTATCAATATTTTTATTCTTTTGAATTAAGAATATGTTTATCCCTGTCTCTGTTAACATCTCAAGAAATCCTAAGACTAGTGAAGCAATACCATATATACCAAATTGGGCTGGAAGTAATACTCTTGCAAGAACTGCAATTTTTAGTAACGCAAGTAACCTAGTAAGGCCACGTAGGGCACCCATCCAACTAATTCCTTTTAGTGCTTGATTGTAGTATCCCATGACTAAATCCAATTATACCAGCAATATCTGAAACAAATTGAAGCAGAACACCCCAAGTTCCAGCCTTTCTAAAAGCCCAGAAGGCATAAAGAGTTAAGAGTGATAAAAAGTACAAGTTTCCAAAGTAATAAAATGTTAAAACAAAAATTAAGTAACGTAAAAAGACAGTTAATATTTTAATATTGTGAGTCTTAAACTTTTTAATAGGATGCCACCAAATTCCAGATAGCGCGTCGCCTTTTGCATATCTATAAATACTTATCGCAAACTCTGATAAATCTTTTGGCAAACTCCAATCAACCATTGCATTTTTTGCAACAACAAACTTTGCCCCAACTTTTAAAAGCTCTAAATTAAAAACAGTATCCTCTGCAGTTTCAGTCAATTTTTCAGGAAAACCACCAGCCCTTTTCCAGATATCTTTTGTAAAGGCCAAAGACCTGGCTGATGGCATGAAGTCAGAATTAATATCTTTTTTGTTAACCCCCAAAAAAACACTGCATGCTTTTTGAAATGAATTTTTGGTAATCATTTCATAACCACCTGCAACGACGTCAACCTTATTGTTCTTTTCTGTAAATGGAAATGTCAACTTTTCTAACCAGTTATAGTGTGGCAAACATCCAGCGTCAGTAACTGCAATAATTTCGTTCTTTGCCTTTTTAATTGAAATATTTCTACCCTTTGACCTTGAACAATTTTTATATTTTTTAGCATCAATAATTATAATTTCATCAGGTTTTAGTGTTTGACTGTTTAAAGCATTAAGAAGTTTATTGATAGTTTCCTCTGATTCATTAAGTACAGTTACACAAACTGATGCTTTTACAAAACTCTGATCTTGCCAAGCTTTGCTTATTTTCGCCATAATTTTAGATAGACTTCACAAATTTTACTCCAAGTAGGTATTTTTTTTATTGACATAATTTCATTCCAATAGTCTTCTTTTAATTTATTGTGGGAAAATGTCAAAATTTTGCAGTTCGCATTTTTAGCTTCTAAGTATGAAAGATATCCAGAGGGTACACAATATTCTGCAGTTTTTAAATATTTTTCAGGGTTTGGGTCATTAGTTATATATTTAACTTTATACTTTTCTCTTTGTTTTTTGAGCCATTTCTGAAATTCAAAATATCCAGTGTCTTTTTCTTGTCTTCCAAGCCATACAACTGTATTTTTTATTTTTGTTTGTCGGCCATAGTCTTGACCAAGCTTTCTGACCGCCCCATGAATTATGTAATCTGGTTTTATTTTGTAATACTTTTCAATATACTTACCTACTGCGATACTTCCGTTACATAAATAGTTTGCAACTTTTTTGTTTAAGATGTTATATATTGGTATTGGATATTTTCCTTCCCAGCCATGAAAAGTTATGAAAATTTTTTTGAAAGGTAATAAAAAACAAAAAGGTAAATACCAAATAAACACATCGTGAATATGTATAATATCTGTTTTATATAAAACTTTGATATTTTTTAAAAACCAAAACCAAATATATAGAAGTCCAATGATTTTAATGTGTGGTTGTTTAATATCCTCTTCGGAAATAGTAGTAACTACATAATCCTTCTTTTTCAATTCTTCACTAATCTCCCTAATATGTTTTTCAACACCACCAATATGTGGAGGTTTATGTTTGGAAATAAATAATATTCTCATACGCTTTCCATTCTAATAAATGTAAATAAAATATTCATGATTTATAAGTTGAAAAGTAAACATTTTCATTTCTTGGTCACTATGACTATAAGTAAATTCGGTATCCCAATTTGAAAAAGTTTGGATACCATGGTTTTCATCCAAAAAAACTTATTATAAGCGAAAAGATATTTAGATTTTGTTATCTGGAAACCCGAAGCATTTAATAAACTAGCTAACTTTTTTTCTGTAAAAATTTGGAGATGTTGATTGTTCATACTATCAATTTTTGATTCATTGAGTGGTACAGATACTATAAGTTTTGCTTGTTTGTTCATGACTCTAAATATTTCGTCCATAACTCTTCGTAGCACTATTGAATTTAAATGTTCCAAGACATCTAACGCACAAATGACATCAAAAAAACCACTTTTAAATGGTAATTTACTACCTAACTTCTGTTGTATAAACGTTCCTTTGAAGTTAACATTTGCGCGTTTAACTGCCTCGTGTGAGATATCTATCCCAAATAACACTAGATTTAAATTCTTATCAATAACTTTTTGTTCTAAATATCCATACCCAAAGCCTAAGTCAAGCAAATTTCCCTTTAACTTTGAGATTTCAGAGACCACAATTTTATTTTTCATTTTATATATAGGCGACTGAAACAGTGTTGTACGATTACTTTTTATTTTATTATCCCAAAATTTTACAGAATTTTTCATTTTAGTTGTTGACATGTATTTTTTTAAGATGCATATTTATATTTATAGTGAGTGTTAAAAAAACTATATTAGTTAAGTTTTTCATCTTCATTGTCGCACTGATAATTGTTTTGTCTAGACCTCTTATTATACACGCTCTAGATTTAAAATCTGAGTGGAATTACAATACAGAAATACCACTTTTAAACGGTGTGGCTAGTAGTTATTCATTCATTTTAAATGATAAGATTTATTTGATCGGAGGTGCTGGCGCAATATCACTTCCTGTGGGGTATTTTTCACAACTCAATTCATTGGGCGAAATTTTAAATTGGGAGGAGTTATCCAGTACCCCAAATATATATTGGCATTCAGGAGCGAATAATAATAAGTATGTATACATTCTTGGTGGGGCTCGTGGCTTACCCTCTATTTTACTGGACGAAGTAGTGTACGCTGAAATACAGAGCAACGGTGATATTACCACATGGAACACAACACAGAAACTACCATTGAAACTAAGTTTTGGATCAGCTTTTATCTTTGATAATAGCGTCTATTATGTAGGAGGTTCGACAAATGGCGAAAATCAAGCGAGCTCAAGAAATGAAATTTACAAGTCTACAATAAGTGTTGATGACGGTAGTTTAGGAGAATGGACGCTAGCAGGTACATTACCAGTTAGATTGCAAAGATTTTCACTTTATGTCCATAATGATAAGGTAGCAATCATTGGTGGTATTTCAAACACCGGCATAACTAACTCTGTTTATTTGGGCACAATTGACACAAATGGTCTAATATCTAGCTGGATCACGCAGCCAAACCTACTATTTCCTAACAATAGAGGTTCATTAACTGCACTTAATGATAACCTAGTACTGATTGGCGGTTATTCCCCCAGCGTAACAAATAAAGTTGTGTACGCACCCATATTAAGCAATTCGTCGATAGGTGAATGGAATGAGAGCGATGCAATCTTACCTTACACAAATTGTTGTTCTGCGGTCTCGACTAGCGGAAACTACATATACATTCTTGGCGGACATAATGGTCAGAATTATACGAGGAATGTTTTGTTTAACTCATCACCAACACCATTACCAACTCCAATTATCCCAATAATGCAGGTGACAAATTTAAAACAATATACTGGAGGTTGGGAGAATGACTGGTATGATCATATAAGTGGAACAATTAAACAATATGGTTGTGCACTAACTTCTGCCGTCATGGTTTTGCAATATCATGGTCATAGTATTTCTCCAGATACTCTAAATGACTGGCTAAAAACACAAAGTGATGGTTATATTAGAAATGGTTTAATTAATTGGCTTGCAGTTTCAAGATATACAAAATTGAATGATTCAAGTAGTTCACCAACTTTGGAATATAAGAGATATACTCCAACACAAGAAAATTTGGATAATGAATTAACCAATAACAGACCTGCAATTTTAAAACAACCTGGTCATTTTGTGGTAGCAACTGGAAAAATGCACGATGGAATTTATACTATTAATGACCCAGGGTATGAGAACAGGTCTGACCTGAGTCCATATGGTAATTATTCCTTGGCCATTAATTCATATACTCCAACACATTCTGATCTCTCATATATTATGTTTACTGTTGACCAACACATTAATCTGGAGCTACTTGACTCACATGGAAATCCTGTAGAAAGCCAGTCATTTATAGAAGAACCAATAAATGATCTTGAAAATACTAGTAACACCAGTGGAGAGGTTTTAAAGGTTTTAATTTTTGAAAAGCCTAAAGGTTCAAGTTATACACTTAATGTTAGTGGAGCTAGTGGATCATACGAATTGGATTCATATATGTATTCTATTGATGGCAATGTAACAATGAATAAATTTAGTGGTTCATTAATGGGCGGGGATACAGATATATACAACATCAAGTTTAATTCAAAAAGTAAAGTTAAACTTTCAATTGATGGAATATTACTTAATTTGGATAACGCATATAAAAACAAACTAATTAAAAATAAAGGAATTTACCAATCTATAAAAATGCATATTAAGTTTTATCAAAGGTTTCACTCAGACAATATTATTAAATTTTTGATTAAACATATAAAAAGACTTACACCAAGATTTATTGACACAACTTACTCACTAAACTTAAGGCAAGATTTAACTACTTTGATTAAATAATGTATAATTAGGTATGATGCAAGGGAGCAAACGTACAGGACATACGGGTTGGAAAATTACCGTACCTACACCTTCAGAAGAGCCAGCTGCAGGACATGTTTCACTGGATGGAACAGAAGTTATCCCAAAAGTTAATTTACCAGTTACACCACGGGACAAAGAGATAAAAACAGTACTTGCACCAACGATTGAGGGTGCTAAGAAAAACCCAGAAGATGAAATAAACCCTAAGGGATCAACTATTTTACCTGAGGTAAGAATTTCTTAAAATTTAAATACACTTCTCTTAATCTTTTTACTACTGCATACATAAAAATAGCTTGACAGAACCAGAAGAAAATCATAAACCAAGGTTTTGTTACATCAGTGCCTACATTTATACTATGTGCAGATACAAAGATAAATGCCAAATAATTCAACATATGCAGTTTTCTCCAGTTTACTGCTAACCACTGATCAACTTTTTTTCCAAATAGTAAAAATCCATTTCTACCAGAGAAGCTGGCCAAGCTTTGCTTATACTTTGCAACAATAACTGCAATTGTAAAAATATAAAATGCAAATCTCCCTAAGCTTAAAAACCACTCATATTTGTTATTACCACACATTACACAAAAATCTACAAAAACATAAAATGGATCAATTTCACCTGACAGAAAATATCTATAGATAACAAAAAGAAGTGGATGTAAAAGAATAAATGTATATGCAAATATACCACTAATCATATGAAATCTTAAATACTTTCTATCAGTACTTAAAAAAACCTGCAGGGTAATTAAAGCAAATGCAGTTATTCCTGTTATTCTTTGTAATAAATTAATAATTTCTAAATTTGTCATATTTTGGTGGATTCGCCCCGATTTGAACGGGGGGCCTTTGCAATGTGAATGCAACGCTCTAACCAACTGAGCTACGAATCCCTATATCTATATTAGAGTAATAATATCATCTTTTTAGTTCTTTTCACAGAATTGACATCTGGCTTGAATTAACCTAAATTGATTATTGTCGTGGCAAAATTAAATGACATACAACTTGCCCTTTCATACGATGATGTACTTCTGGTACCTCAATATTCAAGTATAAATAGTAGAAACGAAGTATCATTAAAAACCAAAATTAGTAACAAAGTTACATTAGAAATACCACTAATAACTGCAAATATGAGTGATGTTACTGACGTAAAAATGGCAACTGCCATTGCAAAACTTGGAGGTCTTGGAGTCATACCAAGATTTTTACCAATAGAAATGCAGGCAAACGAGGTTTTTGAGGTCAAAAAAACATCTCAAATTGTTGGTGCTGCAGTTGGAGCTAGAAATGGTATTGTTGAAAGGGCTGAAAGTTTAGTTAAAGCAGGCGTTGATATTTTGTTCATAGATGTAGCTCATGGCCATATGCAAAAAAATATAGATGCAACTAAAAAGTTAAAACAATTGTTTGGTAATTCAGTTGACATTGTATCAGGCAACACAGCAACTTTTGAAGCCACAGATGACCTTTTTAAGGCAGGTGCAGACTGTGTTAAAGTAGGAGTAGGACCAGGTTCTATTTGTACAACAAGAATTGAAACAGGGTCAGGTATACCTCAAATAACTGCAATTTTAGAAGCTGCCAAAGCTGCAAGGAAACATAAAAAATTTATAATTGCAGACGGTGGAATTAAAACTTCTGGAGATGTTGTTAAAGCCCTTGCTGCTGGTGCATCTGCAGTAATGGCAGGTAGTATTTTTGCAGGTTGTGATGAATCTCCTGGTAAGATTGTTAAAATTAAGGGCAAAAAATTCAAAGTTTACAATGCCTCTACTTCAATGGCTGAAAAGAAAAGGCATTTTTTATTTAACAAAAAAGAAGTTGAATCTCACTATATCAAACAAATTGAAGGAGTAGAGTCAATTGTCCCCTACAAAGGATCCCTTTCATCATTAGTAGAAAGATATGTTGCAAATATACGTTCCGGCCTAAGTTACTCTGGTGCAGAAAACATCAATAAGTTATGGCAGAACTCAAAATTTGTAAGAATAACCTCACAAGGACTAAAGGAAAGTGGCTCTCATGATGTGCTACTATACAACACACGTTAAAGACTAATATAATGTTATCTATGCTACACAAACTTGGAGCCTTTTTTATGGATATTTTAGAAGTTATTGTCTTGGCTGTTGGTATTTTTTTGATTGTCTATCTTTTAATCTTAAGGCCTCACAAAATTAAGGGCCAATCAATGCACCCCACTTTTCCAGATGGTGAATACTTATTAACAGAAAAGGTTACATATTATAGAAATGACCCACAAAGGGGTGATGTTGTAGTTTTTAAACCACCTATCTCAGATGATGAGTTTATAAAAAGAATAATTGCAACCCCAGGAGACAGTGTTATGGTCTTAAATGGCAGAGTTTTTATAAATGACACTGAACTTAAAGAAGACTATATAAAAGTAAACACAAACTCTAGTAATTTTCTTGCTGAAGGAGAAAAATACACAGTACCAGAAGGGAATTATATTGTCATGGGTGACAATAGACCACACTCTTCAGACTCTAGGGCTTGGGGACCTATCACCAAAAAAGCTATAACAGGCAAAGCATGGTTGGTTTATTATCCATTTAACTTAGCAGGAACTATAAAATCTCCAAATTATTAAGTACTTTTTAAAAAAAGTTAATTTGCAACTGCCTTATAGATTAATTGAAGTGTGCTTTCAGTTTCATCTAATGAACCTTTCAACACAAAGGTAAGTCTTGTTTCACGTCTGGATCTTGCAAGTCTAACTTGATGTTTTTCTCCAAGTGCTTTTTCAAAATCTGATCTCATTTTGTCTATTTCTTCAGAAATTATATGCATTTTAGGTAGATTAGCTTTTGGCTTCTGGTCTGCTTGTGCTTTCATCCTTCTTGCTAGTTCTTCAGCTCTTCTGACTGAGCCTGACTCACGCAATATAATTTTATATGCTTCAACCATCAAGTCAGTGTCATCAATTGCTGCTAGGGCCCTTGCGTGACCTTCAGAGATAAGTCCTGAAAGAAGTCCATCTTTTAATGCGTCTGGTAGTGTCAGTAAACGTAATGAGTTGCTGACGTAGGCAACTGACTTACCAATCCTGACTGCTACTTCTGATGTTGTTAAACCAAACTCATCCATTAACCTCTCAAATCCTTTGGCACGATCTAAGGAATTTAGATCAACCCTCTGGACATTCTCTACTATTGCCATTTCAAGCATTCCTTTAGGGGTTGTTTCACGAATAATGACAGGTACGTGGGTCAAACCTGCAAGCTTTGAAGCTCTCCATCTACGTTCTCCAGCAATTAATTGGTATCCAGCAGGAGTTTTGGCAGCAACTAAAGGTTCTAATATTCCATGCTCACGAATTGAATCTACTAAGTCTACTAAGCTTTCTGGAGTAATTGCACCTCTTGGTTGTAATGGGTTGGGCTGAAGTTGATTTATGTCTAATTGAATTACTTCTTCTGCCATATTATTTTGTAACTATATTAACTAGTTTTTTGCCTAATTTGGTTGTAAATTTAACAACACCAGTTTTGACTGCATATAGGGTATGATTTCTACCTACCTTGACATTTTTTCCTGCTCCAATTTTTGTACCATTTTGGCGAACTAAAATTTCACCTGAGTTAACAGGTTGCATACCTGAAACTTTTGTACCCAATCTTTTACCTGCTGGGCTTACGTGTTGTTTTGCTTTTCCTGCGGCTTTGTGTGTTGACATATTTGATTATGAATATAGACTAACTTTTCACGCTTGTCAAGTGACTAGAAGTTACTAGTTTGATATTTTTTGTACTAAAAGTCTGGTGTATTGAGCACGAAATCCTATATGCCTTCTCTGTCTTGATTTGGCTTTATACTTAAAGACTCTTACCTTTTCACCTTTTTCAACTTCTGTTAAAACTTTCAAAGTAACTTTTGCTTTTTCTAAAACTGGAGTTCCAATTTCTACATTGTCTCCATCAGAAACTAATAATACTTCCGCTTCTGCTTTTTTTGTATCTGTCAATTTGTCAACCAAAACTTCTTGGCCTTCAGAAACTTTGTATTGTTTTCCACCAATTCTGATAACTGCAAATTTAACTGCAGATTTATCTGCTGGCAAGATTTTCTTATCCATATGTTGTATTTTAAAGCCAAACCTAACTAATTACAATAATTAAACCATTTTTGTGTTTCGTAGTACATGTGGCAGGATATTATAATTTTTATTTTATAAAATTATGCTATCCATGTACTACGGAAACTGACAACAACATCGTTGAGGCTAGGGATTCCTCTCTAACGTCGTTGTCAGTTTCAATTGACTACCCGGTAACCATACGCGCCGCCAAAATGAGCAGGATCGAAGAGATGATAATCGTCACCCTTTTGACCTTCTTGGCCTCAAGCTTGAAACCATGCTGGCCGGTGATGACAACGTCAACACCTTCGAAAGTCATTTCGTCACCGCCGGTTTTTGCAGGTTTTTCCGCCTTGGGTTTTTCCGGACCAACACCCATGAGGTAATACCTGTCACCGACTTTCTTGGCGCGCGCCTTGAACAGGATCTTGCCGAAATCGGCTTGCGGAAACACAGCGATATGAAGCGAAGAAGTGATTTTATTCTTCACCGCTCCAATCGATGCTCCTGTCTCACCGCGCTCATCCAAAAGCCGGCTAACCGCATCTGCTGCCGTTTGTCGCATATCAGGATTCAACTTTACGTGTGCCATAACAAAGTACCTCCGATTTGAATTTTGATACACTATCCCTAATTAGTGTTTAAACGTGCGCACGCTTTCGCGTGGGGATATTCTATAGTATTCTCCTGTAAATGTAAACTTATAGTTTATTTAAATAAGGATGCTATATCAGCATTTATGCTGTTATAGTTTTTTAGTCCCAACTACAATACCTAGTGTAATCATGGTGGCAAGTAGGGAAGAACCACCAGCTGAAACTAAAGGATATGGCACACCTGTTATGGGTAATAACCCCATATTCATACCAGTATGAACAAAAACCTGTGCAAACAGTGTCAAAAAAACTCCAGAAAGAAAAATTCTTGCAGGGATATTTAGGGGATTATCTAAATACTTAACAATTCTAAAAAATAACACCGCTGTTAAAGCTAATAATATAAATGCACCAATAAATCCCATTTCCTCAGAAATGGAAGCAAATATAAAATCTGTGTGTCTCTCTGGTAAAAACAATAATTGGGTGTTAACCCCTTTACCCAGTCCCCTACCAAAAAACATTCCTGAACCTACTGAAATTGTTGACTGGATTGCATTATAGCCAACACCTAAAGGATCACTTGCTGGGTCAAGAAATGAAGTTATTCTCGTCTTCTGATACGGTGCCAATGAAAAGTAAATGAGTGGAATTAATGCAACCACAATTAATCCTAAATATAAAAAGTTTTTCTTATTTAAATCAGCTGCCAAGAAAAGTCCCAAGAACCCCACAGCAGTTAAGGCAGTAACACCTAATGAAGGTTGAACTAAAATTAAAAATAAAGGGATTCCCATCAAAATTAAGGTATGAATTATTCTTTTTAAGTCAAGTTTTTTATAAGTTAAATAGTTTGCAAAAAAGACAAGTAAAAATGGTCTAACTATTTCCGATGGTTGAAATGATAGGCCTCCTATTGGTATCCATCTGACTGTTCCCCTCGTAGCTTGTCCTATTATTAAAGTTACTACTAGCAGTAAGATTGAAATAATATATAAATATTTAGAGAAAGCTGAAAACACTTCAAAATCAAAAAGTGAGAAAAATAAAAATGCTATTATGCCCAGACCAAAATACCAAAAGTAAGATGGGAAAAGTGCGGGGCTTATGGAATTTAAAATAAAATAACTAAAAATTAGAAGTAAGACAACCGGTAATATTAAATATATATCAAGCTTCATCGCTTAATGATACACCAAATTCACCCTCAGTAATATTAACCACAAGTGTCTTTTTAATTAACCAATCCTTAAGCTCTTTATTTTTTGGTACCCAAGAAGTAATCAAATTTATTTTAGCATCCATCTCCACACCCATATCTTTTCTAGCAGCCTGTATTTTTCTAATAAGTTCTCTTGCTTTTGCTTCTTCCTCAAGTTCAGGGGTAATATTTAGGTCTAATTTATTTTCTTTTTGATCGTATTTGATTGATTTAACATTAAGTTCATCCAAAATAAGTTGTTCTAGTTCTTCTGTCTCAAATTGTTTCTGCGTAGTTAAAAATTGAGATAGTGGTTGCCTAACTGGAACATTATTTTCTTTTCTTAAACTATGGCCCACTTCAACCATTTCCCTGACCTTATTCATTTCCAATAGAAGGTCCTTATCTTGATTATTCAATAGTGCGGATTCTGGCCATGAAGACAGATGCACAGATTCCTCCTTAGTTAAATTTGTATATATGAAATCAGCGATAAATGGTACAAAGGGAGCTAGCAATTTAGATAATATAACTAAAACTTGATAAGTAGTATTATAAAAACGATCGTCCCTCCTATCTCTTGACCTCCTGATATACCAAACTGACAGATCATCAACGAATTTATCAATTGAAGAACTAGAATTATATGGATCAAATTTTTCTAAATTTTCAGTAACTGAATTTACCGTTTCATTCAATCTGGCTAAAATCCAACGGTCTATGGCACTTAAGCCCTCAGCATCTTTGGGGTGTTGTTTGGATGGTGTAAATCTATCCAAATTAGCATAAGTTATAAAAAAGTTATAGATATTCCAAATCTTTAAATGAAACTGACGTCTAGTGTCATCGGCTAGTCTATAGCCAAATAACATATTAGTAGCGGGATCTTGTCTGGCAAACATCCATCTCATAACGTCTGATCCGATTTTGTCGGCAGCCTCATTAAATTCAATAGCATTCCCCCACGATTTATGCATCGCCCTTCCATCTTCTCCAAGCTGGGTTGCAAAGCCCAAAACAGTTTTAAAGGGGGTTTTGTTTTCCAACACAGTGCTCATTGCAATCATTGAGTAAAACCAATTTTTAAATTGTCCTGGAAAACTTTCTGTAATGAAATCAACTGGAAACCATTTTTCCCACTCCTTCTTGTTAGTTAAATAAAGAGGTTTTGTATCAGTGACTTCAAAATTACTGGCCTTATTGTTTTCAGAGATTGTTGAAAACTGAACAATCCCCGCGTCTAACCAAGGGTTACCCACTGGCTCAATTCTTGATGTAACTTCACCACATACTAAACATTTTATTTTCACCTCATCAATTTGTGGTTTGTGAGGAGACTTACCGTCAAACTTATCCCAACCTGACACTGTTCTTTCTTTTAATTCTTCTTTCCCCCCAACAACATCAAAGTTTCCACATTTATTACATTCCCAAATTGGAAGTGCTAAACCCCAGTATCTATTCTTTTTACTAATTAGCCAATCATGCATATTATCAAGCCAATCAAGTTCTCTTTTTAAACCAAACTCAGGAATCCAAGTAATTTTCTTAGCAGTATCTTTCATTCTCTCCCTCAATGTTAAGTTTGATTTACTAGGCAAAGAATTTTGTGAAGGCTTGTCCATGGCTATATACCACTCGTCTGTAACTTTCCATACAAGTTCTGATTTACATCTCCAACAAGCCGGATATCTATGTTTATATCTTTCAATCTTAAAAGAAAAATTATTTTCCTTCATCTTTTCTAAAATTAATTCGGGATGCTTTTTTGCATTTTGGCCACTTAAATCTCCAAAACCATCCATATACGATGCATCGTCGTTAATTACAGGAATCATTGGTAGCCCTAGTTTGCGACCTAGTTTAAAGTCTTCCGTTCCTGCCGAAACTGCAGTGTGAACTAAACCTGTTCCTTCAGTAGTAGTAATAGGCATGATTAAGTCAATCGTCTCGACCACTGTATGAAATTTACCCAAACTTTCTTTTGCAACTTTAGCAACTGCCGGCAAGTCATCAAAAAGACCCTTATATTTAAGACCAACCAGTTTTGAGCCTTTAACTTTTTTAAGTTCTTTGTATTCAAAACCTGTTAAGACTCTTTCTTTTGCTTCTTCTGCAAGCCATAATTTTTCGTCATTTACTTCAACTAATACGTAATCAAGTTTTTTATCAACCGCCACCGCAATGTTTGCAGGGATTGTCCATGGGGTTGTAGTCCAAACAAGCAAATTTTCATCCGTCTCCTGAATTGGAAATTTCATATAGATCGACTCGTGTACAGCTTCTTTATAATCTTCAGTCAACATTTCATGTTGTGATATTGCGGTTTCACATCTAGGACACCAAGGAACTGAATCTTTACCTTTATAAAGCCAACCATTTTGATGAACAACTTTTAAGAAGTGCCAAATCATATAATTGTTGTCGTCTGAAAGCGTGTAATACGAATGATCCCAATCCGCGAAATATCCCAATCGTTTACTTTGTTCGGTTTGAATTCCAGAATATTTTTTTGCCCTTTCTTTACAAAGTGCAACAAACTTATCTACCCCAAATTTCTCAATATCTTTTTTACTTTTAAAGCCTTGTTCTTTTTCAACTTCAACTTCAACCCACAAACCTTGGCAATCAAAACCATTTTGATGTCTTTGACGAAAGCCCTGCATACTTTTAAACCTTGGCCATAGATCTTTATAGGTCCTACCCCACGCATGGTGAACACCCATTGGATTATTTGCAGTTATTGGACCATCCTGAAAGGAAAAATATTTTTTAGACTTTTTATTTCTATTCAAATATTTATCAACGATCCCGTCATTATACCAATGGTCTAAGAGCTCTCTTTCCATCTTTGGAAAGTCAGGTTTTGGCTCAACAGCTTTAAAATAATTTTTTAATTTTTGCATAGCACCTTAATAATATAATATTAAGGGCGACTTATGAAGACGCGGTACCACCTTAAGTTGATTCTTAATTACTGCTGTTACGGGCTTACCCGAAAGGTTCTACTCTCAAAAAGATTTCCTCCTTTAGCAAGTGATCGATCTTCACTTATAGCTTGTACATTATTGTAACACTGTTTATACTTTTTTTCCATCTAAAGATGCATACCCCATAACTTGACAATGTATGGTGGTGGTGGTGGTACCATTAGCCTCAGTAAATCGAAAAACTCAGGTTTGTTTGCAATCTTATAGTATTTCGGTTTTATTTGTTTATTCTTGCACTTTAATAAAATGTGGATTGTTTTATTCTTTCCTAAGTAGGTAGCTTTCTGGATATTATTCTGTATTTAGGAAAATACCTATTTGGGTAGAAAAAAATCGATTTTTATCAAAAAAGGAGAAATAGAATGGCTAAAGTAACGATCGTTAACGAACTCCCTGTTGTAGACTCTACACATTTCCCCGAGTTGCCAAAGGATTTCAAAGGAAAGCATTATGTTATGTTCGATAGTAAATGGCAAAGTTATGAAGAAGAAAACGTGGCAGCATTGATCTTGACCGCTGTTGCGCGGAGCGGAAAGTGGGAACCCGTCTCTTGGAGTAATTTTGTTGCTCTTATTAAAGATGGCGGAGTTACTCGCGAGATTGGTCTTGGTTCAGATTTGGGGCTAGCTATCCAACGCGTTGCTATTACTGGCGACATTGAATTGATCAAACTGGGAAACGAAGTCTATCTCGTTCCAACCCCTGTTCTGGCTGAGACAGTCAAACGCTCGATCATTCGTTACTACTAAACAATTCCATAATAAAGTACAAGAAATCGCCCTCAGCATTGAGATTTAGGCTTTTATAGCTAATTTTTCTCGATGTTGGGGGTTGTTTCGTTTCTAAAAACTATCTTGTTAATGAATTTTGCGCAAGAATGCTGGTATCTCAAATTTTTCTCCAAATACATCATCATTATTGTTGTTTTCTTCATTATCATCATCATTTTCCAACTTTTGGTTTAAGTCATCCAAATTTTTTTCTTCCTGCTTAACTGGCTCTGAAACAACACCTGTAACAACTGGTCTAATGTTTGTAGGTCTCATCTGTGCAATTCTAGATCTTGTTTCATCAAAGCCTGTAGCTATAACTGTGATTCTAACTTGATCTGATAGTCCTTCTTTAATTACTGCACCAAATATTATATTTGCATCTTGATCTGCTGCAGCTGAAATTATTTTTGCAGCCTCATCGACCTCATACATTGTTAAGTCTTTACCACCAGCAATATTAAATAGAACTCCCCTTGCACCTTCAATTGAAAGGTCTAAAAGTGGTGAAGATACTGCAGCCCTTGCTGCCATTTGGGCCCTATTTTCACCAACACCTGTACCAATTCCCAAAAGTGCAGTTCCTGCCTGATTCATAATGGCACGAACGTCTGCAAAATCGACGTTAACAAGTCCTGGGGTTGTAATTATTTCTGCAATACCACCAACACCCTGCTCAAGAACTGAGTCAACAACCTTAAATGCATCCACTAAACTCATCTTCCTGTCTATAACATCCATTAACCTCTGGTTTGGAATGACAATCAAAGTGTCCACTGCTTCTCTTAATTTTTCTATACCTTCTTCTGCAGCCACAGTCCTTCTTGTACCTTCAAATGCAAATGGTTTTGTAACAATTCCAACAGTTAATGCCCCTGACTCCTTGGCAAGTCTGGCAATTACTGGAGCAGCTCCAGTACCTGTCCCACCACCCATACCAGCTGTAACAAAGACCATATCAGTATCAATCATTAATTCTTTTAATTTTTCGATTGATTCTTCTGCAGCTTGGGCTCCAATTTCTGGATTTCCACCAACACCTAACCCTTTAGTTATTTTTTCACCTATTTGAATCTTTGTTGGAGCCTTATTTGTTAGAAGTACTTGTGAGTCTGTATTGGCAACAATGAACTCAACACCTGATATGGTTCCATTCTCGACCATTGAAGATACAGCGTTTCCACCACCACCACCAACTCCAATCACTTTGATTTTTGCGATTCTTGCAGAATCAGGTTTTACTAAAGCCATATAATAATAAATATTTAAAAAATACAAATGGGGCAGCCTACTCTTACGTAAGCATTATATAGTTTTTGAGTATCTAGTCAAACTTTACAAGAATTTGCCCAATAATCAAGCACCAATTAAGGAAGTAGGTCTTTGATGGATTCTATAATCTTATGCACAAATCCTTTTCCTGGAAGATTTAATTTTAATGGAAATCTTATCCCACCATCTTCATCTTGATTTTCTTTTGATGCGTAAAGGAGAAGTCCCAATGGAACTGCAAAGGCTGGGTCTAAACAGTCATCAACCAGACCGCCAACCCCTGTGGGTATGCCAATTCTCACAGGAAGTGCAAGCATTCTTTTGGCTGAGTCACTACAGCCCACAGTTTTGGATCCACCACCAGTAACTATTGCACCAGATGGAATTCTATTTATTATTTTCTCTCTTTCAAGTTCAAGTCTGACCATTGTAAAAATTTCATTTAAGCGAGGTCTAATTATTCCTTCTGTCAATGTTTTTTTAGAAACTTTACTAACTTCTGATATACCTAAGGCAGAAAGGTCTAAGTCGTCTTTTGATTCTTTTTCTTGTTTTTTTGCATCTGAAAGTGAAATCTTTATCTTTTCTGCAGTATCTAAAGTAACCCTTAACCCAATAGCTATATCGTTTGTAACATTTTTAGCCCCAACAGGAATGACCCCAGAATAGGCAATTGATCCATCAACAAAGGCTACAACTGAAGTAGTACCCGCACCAATATCAATTAAGACACAACCCAGTTCTTTTTCAGTTTCTGTCAATACTGAGTGAGCACCAGCAAAACCGGAAAACACCATATCATTAATCTTGACACCTGCATCGGTTAAAGTCTTTGAAAGATTTTTAATAGCTGCGTTTGAAGCAGTTACAACATGGGTTTCTACCTCCAGTCTTACCCCACTCATACCAACAGGGTCTTTAACTCCAGATTCACCATCCACTACAAACTCTCGTGGAAGTATATGAACAATTTCACGAGAAGCTGGTAAGGATATGGCAGAAGCAGCATCTATTACTCTCTCTATATCAGATGGAGTAATTTCACCAGATGGCCCTGAAACAGCTACAACTCCATGTGAATTTTGTGAATGAATATGTGCCCCACCTAATGATACATAGGCAGAATCTAAATTATGTCCAGCCATTCTTTCTGCTGCTTCAATGGAAGTAATTGCGGATTCTACTGTCTCTTCAATGTTAACTATCTGACCTTTTTTAACACCTCTTGAGGGAAAAGAGGAAACACCAATTATATTAATTTTTGGCATATATGAGTTTTCTTCCACGGTTATCTGAGCAACAACTACAGCTGTTTTACTACTTCCCAAATCTATAGCTGTAACAATTTTACTTTTATTCATATTGCCTTAATACTGGATTTGAATATCTTAAGTCAATTTCCCGTATATCATTCATTCTAATTCCTTCTGACTCATCATTCAAGCGTGAAAATATTAATCTTAAACCACCTATCAAAAACTCAAGATCTCCCTCAAGTGGAAAAATGATATCAACCCCTTCAGTATTTTTAACTTTAAAACTTTCATTTTCAATTATACCCTCGTCTATTGAGTATAAATAAGTTAGATAGTTTAAGATATCTAATGCAAATTTATTCTGATTATTCAATTGCTGACCTACTTCCATATTTAGGTTATCAACCTTAACAACAGGCAAACTTGAATCATCAACCAGATCAATAATTAACCCATTTTTGTCCAATATATAGTATTTGTTGCTATTTAGGTCAAAAATCGAAAATTTAGGTTTCTTTAGGTTTATCTCTACATCCAAAGTAGATGGTATTTTGTACTGAACCAAATAGTCATTTATGGCCATATCATTCTTAAGAATATTTTCTATATAATTTTTACTGCTTTTTAAGTCTCTGCCCTTAACCAAACCCAACTCGCCCAACAAGCTGTCGCCACACTGACCATACTGTGTAACACAGGTGACACTGGTTATTTTAATTGATTTCACAACCAAGATTGGAGTAAGAAATAGAAAGATAAATATCAAAACAAGTGACATTGTTTTAAAAATACTTAGAGAGAGTTTAAAATGCGTTCTTGAAGTAATTTTTCTTTTCACAACTATATTCTAGATAGATTCCTCTAAGATATCTACTATATCAGAGGCTGCATTAAGGTCAGGGCTTTTAAGGTTTTCTGTTAGGGTTAGTATATGTCTATAATCTGCAATTAACTTTTCTATTTCAGACAATAGTTTTTGTGGATTTAAGTCCTTTTGCAAAAGTATTCTTGCAAGCCCTAATTTCTCCATATATTTTGCATTTTCAGTTTGCTCATCATTATAAGTCCACGGAATAGGTATTAAAATTGATGGTATTTTTAAAGCAGTCAATTCAGAAACTGTATTTGCACCTGCACGAGAAATTGCAACATCAGCCTTTAGTAGGACTTCTGCCATTTCATTAGGACCTACCTGACCAAAAGCTAAATATCTATTGTTTGTTATTGATTTAAATTCATCTAAATTATCATCACCGGTTTGATGCAAAACATAGTATTTATCTGTAAGTTGAGGTAATAACGGTTTAATAGCTTCATTTATCCAAGTTGAGCCCCTTGAGCCCCCTGTTATTAAAATTGATTTAACCCTAGTGCTTCTTGCGTCTTTGTGCGAATCTATAAGATTTGCTTTGGTAGCAATCTCTGAATTAATTGGGTTACCTACCAACATAGTTTTATTTTTGTTAAAAAAGGGGTATGAACTCTCTCTCGAAACTAATATTTTTTTTGAAAAATATGAAGATATGATATTTGCCCGACCAGCAGTCGCTGTCTGTTCATGAATTATGGTTGAAATTTTATAAAAGTTTGACCAAAAAACAGTCATTGCTCCAGCTGCGCTACCAAACGATAGTGTCAAATCTGGGTTAATAGCTTTAATAAGTTTTCTAGTAGCTAAAAAGCCTGCAGGTACTTTTAACAGAGCTGGTATTGTGTGTCTTGTAAATTTTGTTTGAAGTTTGCCAGATTCTAGGTTGTGAAATTTTACATCATATTTAGACAGATTTTTATATTCTAAAGTTTCTGATAATGACCCCTCTTTAGAAAATCTTTTACCAATCCAGTGAAGTTCCCAGTCTAAATTTCTCTTTTTAATCTCTTCAACTATAGCTATAGCAGTAGAACCTGCATGGCTACCTGCGAGTAATATTGTTTTCTTTTCCATATCTACTGATATTTAGTAGTATACCGCAAGAAACCAAAATCATCGATAAGCTAGTGCCTCCGTATGAAAAAAATGGCAAAGGTATTCCAGTTAGAGGGGTTAGGGCAGTCATGGCTGCAATATTTAGAATCATTTGGCCGCCTATCCAAGCAGTTAAACCTATACTTAAAACCCTAGAAAACTCATCAGGTGCGTTTACGCTTATTTTATATGCTTTATATACAAAAAAGGCAAAAGCAAAAACTAATATGGCAGAGCCTACAAAACCAACTTCCTCTGCAATAGCCGCAAAAATAGAGTCAGTAGAGGCTTCTGGCAAAAATAAATACTTCTGCTTCGACTGGCCGATACCTAAACCAAACAGACCACCAGAGCCGATTGCAAGTAAAATCTGCCTTATATGATACTCTTTCCCTAGTGGGTCTGATCCAACTTCTAAAAAAGTAAGTAGTCTATCTCTCCTATATGGTGAAACCAAGATAAGAACTACAACACTGACGAAAGCAATCAATAAAGACCAGAAAAAGTAAAGAATTGGAACTCCAGCAATAAAAATCTGCACCAAACCTATAAGGGTGACTATAATAGTGGTACCCAAGTCAGGTTGTAGCATTATTAAACCCGCGACTAAAGCAAGTGGAATAAAAAAAGATAATGGTTTTTTTAGTTTATTTTCTGCAACCTTTGCTAAATAAAGAGCTAGAGTTAGTTTAACAACCTCCGAAGGTTGAAAATTAACTGGACCAACTGAGATCCATCTTCTGGCTCCTAAAGCCTCCAGCGACAAGCCAGGTATAAGTACGGCTATTAATAATATTAAAGATATAAAAAATAATGGCGTGGCAATTTTTTTCCAAAAGTTATAGTGAATATTACTGACAACAAACATAGCAGAGAGTCCAATCCCTGCCCACGCAAGCTGATTTTTAAGAAATGCAAACTTATCATCAAAAATATTTAAGGCTTGAGGTGCTGAAATATCTGCAATAAAAATAAGGCCAACTACAACTAAAGATAATATAAGATATAAAAAAGTCTTGTCTAAGGGGTGTCTTGGTATTTTACTTATTTTTTTAAAGCTTTTTATTCTTTTCACACTATCATTCTAACAGAGTTAGATAGTTGCAAGCCAGAGGCCGAAGGTGGCCAAAATTATACCAGCCAACCAAGCACGCATAACAATCTTGGGTTCTTCCCAACCAATAGCAAGGAATGTGTGGTGTAATGGAGCTAATGGAAAAATAGGTCTTTTTAAAAACTTCCAACCCAAAATTTGAATTGCAGACGAGGCAATTTCAATTACAAATATTCCACCTATTACAATTAATGCAAACAAGCTTCCAGTCAATAGTCCAATAACTGCAAGTGTTGCGCCAAAGGAAAGTGCCCCAGTATCCCCCATCCAAATTCTGGCTGGCCAAGTATTAAAATATAAAAATGCGATTAAAGAGCCAATCCAAATTGCAATAAATAAAGAAAGAGGTGTATCTAAATTGCTTGCAGCTATAACACCAAAAGCCATTAAACATATCATTAGTAAACCAGAGGCTAAACCATCCAAACCATCAGTAATATTAACGGCGTTAGTAAATGCAACAATAACAAAGGCAGAAAATGGTACAAACCACATTCCCATCTCAACAGTCACCCCAATAATTGGGATGTACAAAATACTAATTCCTAAAAATTTATAGATTAAAAAGGCAATAACTGCAGCTAAAGCCCACTGTAACAAAAACTTGCTTCTTCGACTTAACCCAAAGGCAAGTCCAAGAACACCTCTTGTTGGTTTTCCAAGCATTTTAATGTAATCATCCAACAGGCCCAAAAGACCAAATGATATAAATGTAAAAAAGATGACAAATAGCTCAGCACGTAAACTATAAGCAGAATGAACAAAAACTCCTAAGTAAGAACTTAATGGAAATAAAACTGCGAACAACAATGAAACAACTGTAATAATTAAAACACCACCCCCAACAGGAGTACCAACCTTGACATCATGCAACTTGTCAAACAAGGGAACTGTACCTTTTTTAGGAGCCTCAGCTTTCCTTGTAAATTTTAATTTATAAAGTAAGTCTATAAAAGGAACTACTAGAAGCGAAGTAATTAGGAATGAAAATATTATTAACCCCAAGCCCATTGGTAAAAAGTTCTGCATCATTTTTTATATATTAGTTAATTCTAGCACAAGCATAAAATTTGTTTATAACCTTCTAATTTTTCTTCGAATTGTTTCAAACAAATATGTCAAATAGTAAAGAGGTGAAATGGGTATGTCATGTGCATGTAACCAGTTGATACGTCTTCCACCGAAACCAGTTTTGAACAATGTCACCCCAGCAAATCTATGCTTAGGATTATCATCAGGGGCAATACCCCAAAAATTGTAGTGTTTAAGATTTCTTTTTTTTGCCTCTTTAATGACCTCCCATTGCATAAAATAGGAAAATGGTATGTTCAAATGCTTCGATGTTGAACCACTAAAATGGTAATAGGCTGAATCTCCGTAAAATATAATTATTGCTGAAGCTAAAACTAAGTTGTCTTTTTTACACATAAATAAAATTGCATTATTGTCTTTTCCAAAATAGTCAAGTTCTAACTCAAATAGCTCAAGTGGAAAACCAACAAACTTATGCCTTAATGATGTTTCTCTTTGCAGATCAAAAAGCGTTTTGGTATCTTTTTTGTCAACAGACTTAATTACTTTTAGTCCTTCCGACTGACTTTTCTTAACTAAGTATCTTGTTGACTTACGCATTTCTGCCAAAAGCACATCTTCAGACTTGTCTATATCTAAAATCCATGTGTTCTCGGCATTGAGATGCGTTGGTGAGTTTAGAAAACCTAATTTGTCAAATACTTTTTTATTTTCTTCTGTATCTAATATTTCTGGTCTTACCCTGACAAACCACACTTTTTCTTTTTTACCCAAATTTACTACATATTCTGTGAACAGCTTTAGTTGCTTTTTGTCTGTCCAGTCAATAACTGGTCCTCCTGGAACCAATAAATGGGTACCCCTTTTGGCAACCTCCTTAATTACTAAAAATAAACCAACAATCTTTTTGTTTTTATATAGTCCCAATCGAAATATCTTTTGGCCCATGTCTTCATGAACTTGACCCCAATTCCAAGATTGAAGAAAAGAACTTGGTATTTGAGATAATAAGAACTTCTCCCAAACTTTTTTATTTGTGATTGACTCTATTGTATATTTATCCATTTGTTAATTATTTTTGAAATTCTTATAGCGTCATTTTCACTCATATTCCTATGCGTAGGTAAATTAAGTATCGTCTCAGATAATTTTTCAGCATTTGGACATGTACCAATTTTGTAACCTGATAATTTGTTATATTTAAGAGGTGCTACAGGATAATCATACCAAGTGTCAGATATAAAAATCCCATTCTGAGCCAAATGTCTTATCAATTTTTTTCTATTACTAACAAAAATTGGAAATCTAACATTTGTCGATAAACTCAATTTAGTGTTTATATCTTTTGCTAGTACCTTTGGATCTAAATTAAGTGAGTAGATCTTAGCCAACGCTTTTCTATGGGTAATGTCAGGATCAAGATTGACTACATAATCATAAGCCATACTTAGATACCACCTTGGTAAATGATGAAGTCCAGTTGTTGAAAAATCAACTGGAGTAGAAAGTAAATTCAATTGTTTTAGCAATCTGTGTATAATTTTACCTATATTTAGAAAGTATAGTTTTCTGATTGTATAGGTAAAAAAAGGATACAAAATATCTCTGATAAGCCATGTAATAGGAATCTTTTTGGTTTCAATATTATTTACTCTATTTTGATATTTTTTATTTCTAGTAATAAGTGCACCACCGGAAACTGCATCGATTATTTTGTCTTGGCTAAAAGATAAAGCAACAAAGTCACCCACAGTACCTGCAATACTTCCATCTGCATAAACTGACCCTACACTATGAGCCAAATCTTCAATCAAGACAAGTTTATTGTCTGCACATATTTTTTTTACTTCTCGAGCATTAATAGGAACTCCTAAAGTATTCTGTATAATGACCGCTCTTATTTTATTATTCGATGAAACTGACTTTCGAAGTGACTCTATCGAGAAATTCAAGTCATTACCTATGTCTAGATACACGCAACCCTGTCCGGAATTCAAAACAGCCTTCTCCACAACAAAACACGTCAAACCATTTATTGCCACAAAACCGCTGTCAACACCTATTGATCTTAATGCAACTTCAATCGCCTCTCGACCTTTATAATAAAAAGTGACCTTACCGCTATACTTTTTTTCAAGCAATCTTTTCAACTTTAAACCTTTATCAGGTTTAAAGATATTTGCAAATCCCACAAGTAAAGATCTGAAATTATAATTTGATCCTAGTGAATTAAATATTTTCATATATTATGTTTAGTACCCTTTCTGGATGCGTAAATTGTGGCGAATGTTTGGCCCCATCAATAATATATATTTTTGAGTTTCTGATTAACTTATTCATTAACATCCCATCTCTGAGTGGTGTAATACTATCATTTCTTCCCCATATAATACTTGTGTCTACATTTACCTTGTGAAGCATATTAGTCAAATCAATTGTAATTAAATTTTGCATAGTCTTTTTCATAATATCTGAAGCATTGTTGTAGTCGCTTTCACCAATAATTTTATATAAAATATTTTTTAAATATTTTGATTTAGTAAATTTTTTACCAATACTTGATAGTAGTTTGAAAAAAAATCGTTTAACTTTAGTTTTTGTGTCTTTACTTAGAATACCAGCGCTATCTATCAAAATTAACTTTTTAATCTTACCTGGATTTCTTGCTACGTAACTTAAAGCAATCCTTCCACCGTTTGAATGTCCGATTAAAATAATATTCTTTTCTCTTTTAAGCTTTTTACCCAACCATTCTTCATAGTTACTTATGTTCCAAACTTCTTCTAGTTTTTCAGTTAAACCTGGAATTCTCAAAAGAACACACTCAAAATTATGTTTTTTGAGATCAACTAATAGCTCATTCCATTTATCAGTTTCATATGACCATCCATGTAAAATATATACTTTTTGCATAACTTATAACCCAAACTTTTTTCTTTTTTCATCCCAAACTTTCTCTCTTCTAACTAATTTTTTGGGATCGGATTTGTTTAATAGTAGATTCTCAATTACACCTTCCAAAAATCTTGCCCCTTTAAATAAAATAATCTCTCCGCCCTTAATTTCTTTTTTTAGATAAAGTAATACTTCGTTTGGATTTATAAATGAGACTGCTGAGCTCTTTAAATATGGTTGTGTATATTTAGATATTCTTGGTCCCATCAATATTATTTTGTCGAATTTCAAATTGTTAATTTCTTGTGCCAAAAGTTTATGCTCTTTTGCTTCATTATTTCCTTGTTCCAGCATATCTCCTAAGACAATCCATTTGTGATTAGTAGTTTTTAGCTCTATAAACATTTTTAAAATTACTTTCATTGAGTCCAGATTCGCGTTGTAGGTACTATCAACCAAGTATGTATTTTTAACACCCTTAAACAAGCTGCTTCTGCCGGCAGGTAAGTCAAATTTACTAAAACTATTATCAAATTTTAAACCAAAATATTTCATAACACTTTTAGACATCTCAATCCCATATAACGTTTCTAGTGGCAAGAGATAATTAAAATAGTGAGAGATATTTCTAATTTTAAAATGTGTCCTACCTCTTTCAATTGTATACTTGTAATCTAAGTTATTTAAGCTGACTTTTAGTAATTGTGCGTTTGTTCGACTAGACTGATTCATTATATATTTTGAATCAGAATTTAAAACCACAAGGTTTTTAGTGTTTTCAATTAGATATCCAAATTCGTGGGATATAGCATCCTCAAGTGAATTAAACCTATTATGTCTGACTAGGCTCTCAAAATTCATACTATGAGTTCTACCTAGACTTACCCAAAGTGTAACCTCTGGTTTTAAAAGTTTGGAGAGAAACATTCCCTCTTTTGGCCTGTCGCAGTCCACTTCAACAACATATATATTATTTTTTGGTAAACTTCTAAATATCCGCAACGGAGTAGTTATGAATATGTACGGCCATTCTAAAAAGGATAAAGTTTTCCGTTCAATTCCTAAAATATTAAATGGGATACCAAAGGAACTATTAGCATGAAACGAATACATTGCCTTATCCCCCAATTGTGACGCCAGTAAATGCAACAATGTAGTCTTTCCGCTTGAGCCAGTCACGACCACAATTCTTGGTTTCCAACGATTTAACACAATCTTTGCAAAAAGATAAAAATAATAAGCTAACGGAAAATATAATAACCTCTTGGTTTTATTAAACATCATAATATATTATATATTATGATGTCACTGGATCGGAGGACAAAACAATTGTCGTTGAACCTGATCTGAAAACTCGTTGCCTTTCGGGAACCTCGTATTGAACCCTTCTGGTAACAATACTGCCTTTTGTTAATCTTCCGTCATTATATACCAACATCCCAAAACTTCCACCTCCCAATTTATTCTTTATTTCCACTAAACGAGCACGTTCACCATCTATAAAAATTTCCTTATCGGTTAAAATACGCCGTCTATCGTAAGATGCGCCACCAACGTCAACTTGTCCACCAGTTCTATTCTCTCTCATGGCCATATGGTACTACTTTTTTGAAAAAAAACAACCCTTCGTCAAAAAACATTGATTTTTCAGAAATTAAAATATATACTCACCCTACTTAAATGGAAGCTCTTTCGTACACAGGAGAATCTGTTTGGAAACCCGAAATTTTCCCTTCTCGTTTTGGCTTCAGAATAGTGGATGGCAAATTTATTAAAAAAATTAACGGTGAAGATATTGCGTTCACAAAGATAACAGACGCAGATAATTTAGCACAGGTCGTTAGGGTTCAAAAAAAGGCTTGGAGATGGAAAGATCGTGAACTTGCTCCAGTTCACATACTAGCATTAATGGAAGATACTGGTGGAGGTGTATTTACTGCTTGTAACGAAAATGGCAAATTTTTGGGATTTGCAGCTGGTTTTGGAGGTGGATTAGATAGAATCACAGGAAAACCTATTTTAATATCGAGTATGCTTGCAATGAATGGGGACAATTTAAGAAGCAAGGGTTTGGGTAGAGAGCTAAAAATCATACAGGCTTTTCATGCTTATCAAAATGGCTATTCTATGATGAAATGGCTATATGATCCAGAGAGAGGCGAAAACGCTTCTCTTAATATGCGGAAGCTGGGTGCAATGGCAGAAGAATTCTATATAGATAAGTACGGTACCATGCTTTCAGATTTATATGGGCCAGTCCCGACTGATAGATTTAGGGCCGTATGGAGATTTACAGAAAAAAACACCTTATCTAAAATAATGAACGAACAAGACAAATCAAGAATTATAGATATTGACGACATACCGATAGCAACAGAAAATTATCTTCCAAATGAAAGTTATGTCGCAGTTCAGATATCAGACAATATCGATAATGAGCCTGAAGATACAAGAATAGCTAGAAGGTACCGACTAAGGATAATACTATCGCATTATTTTCTAAAAAGCGAGTATATCGCATCAGGATTTGTATCCAAAAAGGATGACGGAACTCAAACAAGGAGAAACTTTTACATACTTGAGCCATTACAACAGGTTATACAAAGAGGTGACATTAGTATCAATTAACTAAACAAATCTAAGCGATTAACTTCATAATTGTTTTTATATCACTTCATGGTTTTAAGTATTACCAAATATCGTATTTTTTCATGTACCCTACCCCAAACTACAATTTAGGCACATCTATTTGTCAAGTTGAACTCTTTTTAAATACTTGATAGTGATCTGTAAAATAAATTTTATAGCAAAACTTGTATACTATAGAATATCTGAATCTCAGAATTTATTTTAACATTATTTTAGTTTCAAAACCTTTTGTTATTCCGTCTCTGCGATAGGAAGGGTAATTTTTATTTAAATATGTAGATATTTTAGAATTTTCTATATTTTCTTCTAGAATTCCAAGTGAGAGCATTTGTTTAATATTCACTCCCACTAAATCAAATTTCCATTGATCTTCGGATATTTTTTCAAAATAATCCTCATAATCTTTAAACTTATTCTTGACGTCATTTCTTACAATAAAATTATCTTTATCAATTGCAGGGCCAATTTTTATTTTAATGTCTTTTTTATCTGACTCAAATTCATTAATCATTAAATTAATTGCATTTTTAACAATTTCCTTTTCACTACCCCTCCAACCAGCATGAACAACTCCCACAACTTTTCTAACTGGGTCAATTAATGTTATGGGAACACAGTCTGCTGTTTGAATTAAAAGAGTAATATTTTTTAAATTAGTAATTAGTCCATCGCAATTTGGAATTGTTTTTCCAACATCTTTCTTTTTAACAATATGCACATTTGATGAATGAGTTTGCTGGCAGTTTACGTAATTCACTTTCATTTAAAAGATATTTTTTCAGTTTTGTTTGATATGTCTTCGCCTAAAAACATACGCGCAGTTTCCAAAAACCTCTGGTTAATATCTGTCAAATAATAGTTCTCTTTGGGGTGTTTAGTTTTTTTAACTAAATTTGAAATTTCATCTACTACTTCAACAGCTGGATCAATTAGTTTTATTGAGTTACCTAAATACTTACCAATTTCTTTTTTTATAATTGGATAATGAGTGCAACCTAAAATTAATGTATCAACCTGATCTTTAAAATCTTTAAAATATTTATTGATAAACAAATCAATTTCCTCACCTTTTATAAAACCTTCTTCAATTAGCGGAACAAGCATCGATGCGTGTCGCTTGATTATTGCTTCACTGTATGCCTTACTGTTAACAGTGGCTCTTGTACCTACTAACCCTATTTTATTATTCTTTGTGACCATAAGTGCTTTTTTAACGGCTGGGTCAATTACTCCAAACACTGGTACCCTTGAAGTCTTTTTTACAACACCTAGAGCTAGAGATGATACCGTGTTACAAGCCACAACAATTAACTCTACTTTCTTAGATACTAAAAACTTTGTGTCTTCTTCTGCAAATTTCTTTATTATTTCAGGGCTTCTTGTTCCGTATGGCACACGGGCTGTATCCCCTAAATATATAAATGAAATATTTGGATATTTTAATTTAAATTCTTTTACAACCGTCAGGCCTCCAATACCTGAATCAAAGATACCGACCATTATAGCTTTTTAACAGCCTCCTTAAATTGATTTCCCCTATCCTTGTAATCCTTAAACATATCAAAGGATGCTGAAGCGGGAGATAAAATAACCACACCACCTTTTGGAGTTATTTCAAATGCTTTGTCTACAATTATTTTCATATCTGAGAATTCTAAGTCAAAAATCTTTTTAGTTTTAATAAATTCCCTAATTTGATTTCTTATCTGACCTATCAATATTATATTCTTTACATTTCTTGTCTCTTCAATACACTTTCCTAATTCTTTATAATCTAAACCTTTATCACTACCGCCTAAAATTAAGGTCTCATCTTCTGTAAATGACTTTATAGCAGCAATTGTGGGTTGTGGACCTGTTGCAAATGAATCATTATAAAATCCAACCCCTTTTATTAACTTAACAAATTCCAATCTGTGTTCTAAACCTTTGAAATTTTTAACAGTTTCAATTGTTACCTCTTCATCAATGTCTAAAATTTTGGCTACGGTTACTGCTGCTGCAATATTCTCTAAATTGTGTTCACCTCGAAGGGTTAAATCTTTTTTAAATTTCTTGTCTAGTTTCTCTTTGCTAAATAAAAATACATTAGCTTTTGTCTCTTTTGCAAAACTCTTAGAAGTCTCATATTCATCGTTTACGACAGCCCAGTCAGTTGAGTTTTGGAATTTAACAATATTTTTCTTAGCATCAATATATTCCTTTTCGTCTTTGTGCCAATCCATATGATCTAATGAAATATTTAGAACAACAGATATATGTGGTGACACACCAAGATCAATCAACTGAAAAGAGGACATTTCTAATATTACATATGATTCTTTTTTTAGCTTAGGCAATATTTCAAGTACAGGTTTACCAATGTTACCTGCCAAATAAACATCTTTTTTAGCTTTTTTAAGTATTTCATAAATTAAGGTTGAAGTAGTACCTTTTCCTTTTGTTCCTGTAACACCAATAATTTTAGCTGGACAATTTTCAAAAAATATTGCTGTTGGGGTGGTAATATTTTTTAAATGTTTAAGTTCTGATTTGTAAGGATATACTCCTGGGGATCTTACAATTGAATCAAATCCATCCAACTTAGATAAATAACCTAAATCTTCATTTTGATCTAAAATAGTAACAATTGCACCTTTTGATTTTAAGAATTTTTCAGCGTCAACTCCTTCTATACCTCGTCCTAAAATTGCAATCTTTCTACCTTGATATTTCATTTTAAATAGTTCTTTCCTGTGATTATACTTTTACCGATTTCTTTTTCTGTCTCAATTCTAGCTTTACCAGCAACTGATCCGCCGCGAGTTGCAACTTTTTTATTTTGAGTAAAACCTGAAGGTTTTTCATTAGTGGAAATCTCTGTAGTTACTCGTTCACCCAGCATTGTGAAAATAAGCTCCAAGTCTGTCATATTGTCTCTCAAATTTATTTTTGATCTGTTAGGAATTTTTTTAAGTTTCTTGTACTGGCTCGGGGTCATGCCGAAAGTTGCTTTACTTATCTCGGCCGTCAGGATTGCATAGTCAACTTTATTCTTAATCCCTCTTTCCTTCCATTCATCAGTTAGTCCTTGTCTTATTGCAATCCCACGAAGCCTTTTATCAATCCAGTCCCTTGGATAGCCCTTTTTTTCATAAAGACTTTTCATTCGTTCTTGAGCAAGTTCAGGGTCTTCAATTTCATCAAGTCTTTCTTTACCCACTTGTGCAAGCCACAATTTAAAAGGTTCAGCTTTAGGTGAAGGAATTGATTGGATTATCCTAAGTAACTCTGTAGTTGATCCAGCCAAAAGACTTCTCTTTTTTTTATTTGAGTCTTGCATTACTACATAGGGACAATTTGTCCCCATGTAAGTAGCTAAAATGTTGTCTCTTTTTCTTAACTTTTTAAGATAGTCTGTAGCATTAACACTGTCAGTTAAAACTTCAACCACATCGACTATTGAAAAGTACCATTTGTTCTTATACCACTCGCGTCGAATTTGTTTATTTTGAAAAATCACTAAACTATTTTCTTTTGTCATATATTTATATATTGTACTTCTGGTTCTAAAGTTATACCAAACTTATCTTTAACATCGTTAGTTATTGCATCTGCCAATTTTTTAATGTCTTTAAAAGTTCCTTTGCCTTCAGGGTTAGTCAATATTAAAGCATGTTTATCAGAAACTTTAACAGGCCCTAAACTTTTACCTTTCCAACCAGCTTTTTCAATTAAATAACCTGCAAATACTTTTCCACTTAAGGTGGACCCGCCTTGGGCGGTATAATCATATATTTTAATATCTGAAAATTCTTTTTCTAATCTAGTTTTTGTTTCTAGGTCTACAATAGGATTTTTAAAAAATGATCCAGCATTTGGGACCACGTTTGGATCTTCTAATTTTTCACTTCTGACTCTTAAGATTTCATTTCTGATTGTAAGTATTTCAAGGTCTTTATCTTCATATTTTGAAAGTTTTAAAGTGATGTCTGTTATTACAAACTTCTGCCAGTATTCTTTTGTTTTAAAAATACTTTCCCTGTAACCAAACTTGCAGTCTTTTTTGTTAAATGTCACAAATTCTTCTTTTTCAAGGTCGTAGGCTGTTAAAGATTCAAATGTGTCGGATAATTCCTGACCGTATGCGCCAATATTTTGTATTGGTGACCCGCCAACTGTTCCAGGAATCCCAGACAGACATTCAATACCAGACAAGTTTTTAAGTACTGTTTCTTCTACCAAATTATCCCATCCCAACCCCGCTTCAGCAGTTACTGTATTACCATCATAAGTAACGTTTTCACCTGTGTACTTAATAACAACTCCTTCAAAACTTTTGTCAGATACTGCTATGTCACTACCCCCACCTAGTATAAAAATTTCTAAATTGTTTTTCTTTGCAAATTTTATTCTTTCCCTTAATTCTTCTTTATTTTTAACTTCAAAATAATGCTTTACTTTTCCCCCAACTTTTAATGTTGTTAAATCTCTAAAACTTACTCCATCAACTATTTTAGATATTTCTTTTGCCCAATGGTTACTGTCTCCCGCACCCATAACAACAATCACATCATAGCCATCAACAACTGAGTTCCAGTTAAGATCGTCAATTGACTTTATGTTTTTATGTCCAGATATATTAACAATATCGTTTGGTGAAATGGAGCTATCAACTTTATCTCTAGCTTTAAAAATTGGGCCAACTACTACCCCATCAACTGCATCGAAAACATTTTTATAAAGTGATAACAAAGTCTTGGTTCTTTTATATCCATGGGGTTCGACAACTGCCAATATTTTTTTACCACGCAGTGGCAAGCTTTGCTTATTTGGATATTTTTCTCTTAGTCCCTCTAATGTAGTTTTTATAGCTGTTGGATGATGGGCGTAATCATCAAAAACATGGTCTGATATTTGTTCCATTCTTCGTCCAATGCCTTTAAAGCTTTCAATTGATTTAATTATGTCCTGATCATTTATTCCCAACGTCTTTCCAAGAAGATAGGCCATATTAGCATTTTTTTGATTATGCTCTCCCATAACTTGTAGGTTAAACTTTTTGTCTAAACTATCAATTTCAGAGATTAATTTACCACCTTTTTTTAGATTTTGAATAAATTTATTAAAACTGTCTTGAATATGTTTTTCGTCTTTAAAGTAGTCGGGGTGATCAAACTCAACATTATTTAAAATAATTATATCTGGCTTGTAATTCAAGAAATTATCATTGAATTCATCAGCCTCTATAACAAAATACTTACCTTTTCCAAACCTTGAATTCCCACCCCACTCAGGTACCGTAGCACCCAATAAAACAGTTGGATCAAATCCTGAATCTTCCAAGAGTTTCCCCACAAAAGCAGTAGTTGTTGACTTTCCATGTGTACCTGCAACAGCAATTACTATTTTATCTTTTGATAGGTATGTGCCTACAAACTCTTCCCAAGTTAGGACAATACCTTTTTTTTGAGCTTCAACAAGCTCTGGGTGTTTTTTAGACTGATATAAAACTGCAGGAGAAACTACTAGTAGGTCAATACCTTCAAGATGTTTTTGACTGTGCCCAGTTGTTTTTAAGTCACAACCAGTTACTTGATAGCCATTTTTTAAAGCTAGATCGTAAACTCCAGACATTCCACTGCCTGAAACCCCCATTAGATGGATTTTTAACATATCTTTACTGTATTATACTTTATATTGGTATAATTCTCATATGGATTGGATTATAAAAGAAGTTAAAAAATTAAAAGACCAAAATCTTTATAACAATATTCTCACTCTAGAAAGTGCTGTAGACGGAATAGTTACTATTAATGGTAATAAATACTTAAATTTTTGTTCAAACAACTACCTTGGACTTGCAAATAATCCAAAGCTCAAGTCAGAAAGTATTAATGCAATTAAAAAATACGGTATTGGACCGGCAGCTGTTAGAACCATTGCAGGCACAACATCACTGCATAATATCTTAGAAAGAGAGCTTGCAAAGTTTAAAAAAGTTGAGTCTGTAATTACTTTCCAGTCTGGTTTTGTAGCAAACCTTGCTGTAATACCTGCGATAGTTGGCGAAAACGATTTAATCTTTTCAGATGAGTTAAATCATGCAAGTATTATTGATGGTTGCAGACTAAGTAAAGCTCAGGTTATAAGATATGCACATTTAGATATTAAAGACCTAGAGAAGAAATTAAAAAATTCTCCTAATAATATTAAGAAATTGGTTATTACAGACGGCATATTTAGTATGGATGGCGACGTTGCCCCACTTGATCAAATTTACGTAGTAACCAGTAAGTATAAGGCAATATTAATGGTTGACGACGCACATGGCGAGGGGGTACTTGGATCAAATGGTCGAGGAATAGTTGATCACTTTAATCTTCATGGAAAAGTTGATATTGAAGTGGGAACAATGAGTAAAGCTTTAGGAGTTGTAGGTGGAATGGTTGCAGGTAAAAAAGAATTGATTGAATGGTTAACCCAGCGAGCAAGACCTTTTTTATTTAGTAGCGCAATGACAATTCCAGACGTAGCTGCCTGTATTGCGTCAGTCAAGTTATTATCAAAATCTGACAAACTAGTCAAAAAACTATGGTCAAACACAGAATACCTTAAAAAGGGATTAAAGAATATAGGTTTTGATATTGGAAATAGTAAATCTCCTATTATTCCTTTAATGTTGGGGGATTCTAAAAAAGCACAGGATATGAGCAAGGAATTATTCAATAACGGTCTATTTGCCAAAGCAATAGTATTCCCTACTGTTCCTCAAGGAAAGGCAAGAATTAGAATTATGAATTCTGCAGCCCACACTAAAAAGGATTTAGATCGAGCCCTACAGATTTTTAAAAAAGTTTATATAGAATTCTCATGCGTCAAATAAAGAAAAGTGAAAAAGTTCTAATAACTGGTGTTTCAGGAGAAGTTGGATATGGTTTAGTTAAAAAACTTTTTGAGTCTAAAAAATACAATATAATCGCAGTTGACATAAAAACTCCTGAACAAGACATTATTAAAAATACACACAAATTTATAAAAAGTGACATTTTAGATTTTAAAATACTAGAAAGCATTTTTAAAAATAATGACATTGATACAGTGATTCATCTCGCATCAATTCTCTCAACTGGTGGAGAGAAAAATCCAGAACTAGCATCTGACATAAATATAATGGGGACTCTAAATCTATTTAAACTTGCTACTAAATATTCAATCAAAAATAAAAAATCTATTAAATTTATATTTCCAAGTTCAATTGCAGCACATGGTGACCCGATTACGATTTATGGTATTTCAAAGCAGGCCTGTGAAAAAATAGGTGTTTACTATTCAAAACGTTATAAATTATTAGACGTGGAAATTGATAGAAAAAACTTGATAGATTTTAGATGTGTTAGGTTTCCAGGTTTACTATCTCCTGACACCCTCCCATCCGGAGGTACTAGTGATTATGGCTCCGAAATGCTTCATTCTGCAGCACAAAAGAAAAAATACTTTTGTTTTGTTAGACCCAACACAACTATTCCTTTTATGGCGATGGATGACGCCGTCACAATCTTATACCAACTCTTAACTACGGAGAAGGAAAAATTAACACAAAACATATATGAAGTTTCTGGATTTTCAGTTTCAGCAAAAGATATCGAAAAAAAGACCGCGCAGGCCTTCCCAGATGCAAAGATTATTTACAGAATAAACCCAGAAAGACAAAAGATTGTAGATAGCTGGCCAAAAAGAGTGGGGTCAAAAGAAGCAATTTCTGATTGGGGTTACAGCTTGAAATATGATTTTGAAAAAACTTTTTCTAAATATTTAATTCCAAAAATTAGTAAAAAATACGAAAGGTAATTTTTACAAATCCAAAATAGCAGTTGCAAGTTTGTTTGGGTCATGACGCAATAAATGTTCTCTTTTAAGATAAACTGAAAAAGGCTTGCTGACTACTTTAATATTTGGCTCTAGTTTCTTAATTGCTTCGTGATCAATTTCCACCAAACTTTGACCTTCGTCTTTATATATTTGTAAAATCTCAGGGTCAAGATGGTTTCGATTTACCAATAAATAATTAATTCTGTTTGGTAAATCTAAATAGAACTGTATTGTTTTTAGAAAGTCGGAAGCTTTATATCTATCTGTTTCCCCAGGTTTTGTCATTAAATTTAAAACAACAATCAACTTAGCTTTTGACTCAGAAATTGCTTCTCTAACACCAGATACTAACAAATGAGGTAATACACTTGTATATAAGTCGCCTTGAGAAAAAATTATCTTATCAGCATTTTTAATTTCATCTACCAAATCAGGGTTAATATCAGCACTAGAGTCAAAGTATATTCTGCTTATTTTATCATTATGATCATACTCTTTACTCTCAACTCTTAAGTCAATATTTGTTTCGCCGACAATTTTATTACCTTTTTTTGTTTCAGCAACAAGTTCCACTTTCGACATACTTACAGGCATAACTTTGGCCTTTACGTTAAATAAATCGCATTCTGCCTTAATACCTCTGTCTTGCCCACTATATAAGTTATCAAGTCTAGCTGTAAGTAGATTTCCAAAAGAATGCCCCTTCAATGGCCCACTCATGTCTTCTAATCTATCGTCAAACAGCTTTTGAGCCACTTTACGTTGTTTTTCATTAACCATTAGAGCCAAAACACATCTTCTGATATCCCCGGGCGGCAAAACACCGATCTCAGTTCTTAGCCTACCAGAACTTCCTCCACTGTCCCAAGTCCCAGCAACTGCAACAAGTAACTCATTTTGATTTAATTCACGAAGACCTGACAAAAGGTGAAACTGTCCTGTGCCACCGCCAAAGGTGACAATTCTTTGTTTAGATTTAACCATTATAAGTTTTTAAGCCTGTCTATCATTTTGACGTTGGCTTCTTCTAGTTGCTCTGGAGTATTTATTCCTTGCCACTCGCTTGCGTCAGGAAGCGTGTAAACCGATACTTTATCATTATTTTTTAACGCAATTTTAATTAAATCAGGTAAGTAATATTCTTTGGCAATTTTATTTTTGGTGATATTGAAAATGTTTTTGGTAATCCATTTATAGTCAAAAATATACAGTCCGTCATTAACTTCCTTAATTTTCTTTTGTTTGTCAGTTGTGTTTTTGTCTTCAACTATGGCTATTAATTTTCCCTTACTGTTTCTTACCACCCTACCCAAACCAGTAGGGTCGTTTTGGATTAAACTCACAAAAGTCAATGTAGATTTATCTTTAATATGTATTTCAACAACTTTTTTGATAGTTTCTGGCTTATAAAAAGCGCTGTCATCACCATTTATAACTAACAAGTGTTTTGTGTTTGAAGGAATTTTAGGAAATGCATTTAAGACTGCGTTGCCAGTTCCTAGTTGTTTTGGTTGAATTGCATAATTTAAATTTTCTGATAGATATCTCAACAACATACTATTCTTGTACCCAAAAACTGGAACAATGTTTTTAATTCCAGCTTTTCTTAGATTCTCCAATGGGTAGGCAATAATTGGGCGACCAGCAATAAGGTGGAGTGGTTTTGGTAAACTTGATTGCATTCTTTTACCCTTACCCCCTGCCAAAATAACACCAGTTATATCTTGGTATCCGTTAAGCTGGGATACTATAATGTCTTGATCACTCCAAGGGTGCTCATTTATGCCGTCGTAACACATAGACTTTTCATGACCTTTACCAAAAATTCCAATGACATCTCCCCTTCTTGCCTTTGACAGTGCATACGAAATTGCTTCGCCACGTTCAGAAATTGTAAGCCAGTTATTATTTACTGCACCTTTTTTCATTTGTTTAAAAATATTTAATACGTTTTCACTTCTCGGATCTTCTGCAGTGAAAATTGACATATCAGCAAGCGTTGTTGAAATTTTTGACATTTTTGACCTCTTTTTAGTATCTCTTTCTCCTGCACAACCAAAGATAGAAATAAGTCTACCTTTTGTAATTGATTTTAAATATTTTAAGGCAACTTCAAGTGATTCGGGAGTATGAGCAAAATCAACAAAAACACGAAAACTATTCTCGCTTTTTTTGTCTGCAGTTGGATATATTTCTTCTAATCTACCGCTCGGTAGTTTAAATGTTGTTAATGCCTTAATTGCTTTATCCTTTTTAACCCCTAACTCCTCAGTCACCCTTATTGCGGCTTCTGCGTTTAGGTTATTAAACTCTCCTTTTAATATATTAAGTTTGGTTGTTTTAGGACTAATAACTCTAAATTGAGCTGAATTAACAAACATCATCTTTACTCTTTTGTATTCTTTATATGTCTTATGATAATCCAAGTGTTCTGGAGCTATATTTGTTAAAACTGAAATATCAAACTTAATTCCAGAAATTCTACCTTGATCAATACCATGTGAACTAACTTCAAGAACAACATACTCTAAACCCTGTTTGACCATTCTAGATAATTCTTCATTTAGTGTGATAATGTCAGGAGCGGTTGTATGAAAACCCTGAGTAGAAATTGTCGAGATTAAACCTGCCTTTTTACCACTGCTTTTCAAAATATGGTGGATAAGGTGGCAAGTTGTAGTTTTTCCCTTGGTGCCAGTTACGCCTATTACTTTTAGTTTTGAACTTGGATCTTTATAATAATCTTTACACAATTCACCAAGTTTTGCTCTTGAGTCTGGAACTCTTACATATTTTGGGTTTTTAATATCCTTTTGGCCATAGACCACACTTGCACCTTTTTTAATAACCTCATCTATATAATCATGGCCATCAACAGTTAAGCCTTTGATAGCGACAAAAATATCTCCTTTTTTTATTTTTCTTGAGTCAAATTGAATCATTATTTAATCTATTTTTTTCAAAAAAATTTAAAGTTATTGTTTAACAATCGAAGCGCCAAGATTTTTGAGCCTGTTTTCAATATCTTGATAACCCCTGTCAACAACTTCTACATTTTCAATAGTACTTGTTCCCTCTGCAACCAGGGCTGCCAAAATTACAGATATTCCCGCTCTTATATCTTTACAAAACAATCTATCTGCCATTAGCTTTGATGGTCCAGAAACTATTACACGGTGTGGATCGGCTATAAAAATATTTGCACCCATTCCAATTAAGTCATCTACAAAAAACATTCTCCATTCGTACATCCAATCATGGCACAATACAGTACCCTCAGTTTGAGTTGCTAAAACTATAAATGGGCTCATTAAGTCGGTTGGGAAACCAGGCCATGGTCTGGTTTGGAATTTTCGTCTTTTTGCTTTCAAATTTGATGGTAATACTATCAGACTATCTTTTTCTACTTTATACTCTATACCCATATTACTCAGATAATGAAGTATCATATGGTAGTTTTCGGCTTCAAAATTATTTATCTTTATTTTCCCATTTGTAATTGCTGAAGCTATAGCAAAAGTTCCACCTTCAATATGATCTGCCATTACTCTGTGTTCAGCTCCATTCAACTTACCCCCCCTAACACTCAAGGTATTGGTTCCCGCGCCACTTATCTTAGCTCCCATTTTGGTTAACAAGTTTACTAAGTCAGTAACATGTGGTTCAGAAGCGACATCTTCAATAACAACTTCATCACTCATAGATGAGGCCATAATTAACCCCATTTCAGTTGCTGTAACAGAAGCCTCTTCTAGAAATATTCTACCGCCATTTTTTTTGTGCCAATTAAGAAAATATTTTCCGTCTTTTCTCTCAAAGCTAACTCCCATTTTCTGCATCATGGAAAAATGAGTATCAAGTAATCTATCTCCGATTTGATCTCCACCCGGAGGTGTTAAGACTGCTTTACCAAACCTAACAAGTAAGGGAGCTGCCAAAACAACTGATGCGCGGATTCTGGCACACAAATCAGGGTCAGGTTCGTAAGAATTAAGGCCAGATGGGTCGATTTCCAGCACATCACCATCATAATTAACTTTTGCCCCCAGCTTTTGAATAATTTCAAGTAACACTCTAACATCAGCAATGTTGGGAACATTTGTCAAAACTGATTTCTCTTCAGAAGCTAAAACTGCTGGGATTAGTTTAAGAGCGGAATTCTTATTTCCCAAAATATCAATCTCTCCCGAAAGTTTGTTTCCACCTGTAATTAAAAATTTCGCCATATTTAAATATAAGTTAGCAACTTAGACATTTTATCACTTATTATCTTTTTTTACTAAAACAAATCTACCCTGCCCACCACTCCAGTCTACAGTTCCTTTATTTTCTGTTCTATAACCATCTGATTCAGGACTATTATAATCAGTCCATATTCCACCATTCATATCAAAAACAAATACGTGCGCTCGGATAGTCACTCTCTTATTACTTGTCTCAATCATCAAGACACCAGGTTGACCATACTCACCAGTTTTAGACAACTCAAACTTGATTTCTGGTGGTTTTATATTTTTAATAATGTATTTAATTTGCCGCGTATCTGTCATATTTCTAGCTATGTCAACATATGTAACATCTACGCCTTCTCGAGCTTCAATCGTGTATTTATTTATACCAAATACTTTTAAAATCTCGTCTGAAACAAAATGTTCTGTCATACGTATATTTTACCTAATTTTCTGGTTGAATACCAAAAACAACAAAAAGATCACTTGCAATAGAATACCACAAAGGCGCAGCAGTTTCAGATGCCCACTGACTGCTTTGTGGTTCTTTTAAAGTTACAAGCATAATAAATTTTGGCTTATCTGCAGGAGCAAACCCGACAAAGCTGGCAATTGTCTTTTCTGCATCATAATGACCAGCAATAGGAATCTGAGCCGTGCCTGTTTTTCCAGCTATGTTAAACCCCTTAAGGTCTGTCCACTTAGCTTCACCATTTTTTGCGGCCTCAATCATCATTGCAGTTACTTGGTCAGCGGAATCTTTTGATATTACCCTTTCTCTTATAGTATCGTCACTTTTGACCACTCTAGGCATTATAAGATAGCCTCCGTTGGCAATTGCTGATACCGCCCTGATTATTTGTATGGGTGTGGTTGAAACACCCTGTCCAAATGAACTGGTGGCGAGGTCAACAATGTTCCAGGTACCTTTTTTTCTCAAGTTAATATTTGACTCTCCCTGGAGGTCAATGCCTGTTAACTTTCCAATACCAAACTTGCTAAGATAGTCATACATTGTGTCACTACCCAACTTATTGGCTATAAAACTCATTCCTACGTTATCTGAATGCACAAGAACTTCAGTCATTGTGGAGTTGGGGTGATATTCATTATTCCACGTCTTAATAAAATATTTATCCACTTTTAAGGGTCCATCGCATATATCACAGATTGTATCTGGTTTAATTTGACCAGCATCAATTCCCGAAGCCATCACTATAACTTTAAAAATTGACCCAGGTTCGAACGTATCTGAAATTGCTGAATTTTTATAAAAAGATTGATCAAATTCGGAGTATTTTGCTGGATCATATGACGGATATGAACTCATTGCCAAAACTGCACCATTTGACGGGTCCATAATTACTACAGACCCTTGAACTGCACCATATTTTTCTATTGCATCAGACAACTTTCTATCAACCATGTTTTGGATACGTTTATCTATATAGGTGTGTATGTCAGTACCTGAGATTGAAGAGATCTCAGATAAACTACTTGAAATTATTGGCACACCTGATAAATCTTTCTCCCGTTTTACAAAACCATCCTTGCCTGAAAGTAAGATATTATAAAACCCCTCCAGACCAAAATATCCCGTATCTTCTCCATCTTCATTTTTACCAACAAATCCCAATAGTTGTGCAGAGGATGATCCTTCTGGATAGTATCTAGTTTCTTCAGGGTCAAAACCAAGACCTGCAATATTTAACTCTTCTATTCTTTCCTTAATATCATTTGTGACCTTTCTCTTTACAGGAACCCAAACAACTCCTTTTCTAGTCAAGCTTGATTCTAGCCTATATGTTTCATCCAATAGCGCTTGTCTATATTCATCCCTATCTTCAAATTCGTCAACTACAAACAAAGGGGCTAACTGGTTGGCAATTTCTTTTGCGGTCTTGTCTAGTTTTGGCAACTCTGCAAACAACAACCAATTAGTACGCATAACGGCAAGCCATGTACCATCACTCGCATAAATATTTCCTCTCGGGGCAGTTAATGTTTTGTTCCCCTTATATTGGTAACTGGCTTGAAGCTTTAGTTCCTGTCCCTTAACAACTTGCCAATAAAAAAGTCTTGCAATTATGCTTGAAAAAAGTAATATGAATATTAAAAATACAAATTTAAACCTCATCTTATTGAACAGGAAGTTTAGCAAATATATTCTCTGTTTTGAAATAATGTACGTTTGATGGTTTTATAAACCCAGAGTTCTCTGCGTTTTCAACTGAAACCAAACTGGATCCACTGCTAAATATAGCTTCTGACAAATTTCTTTTTAAAACTATTTGTTCCTCAATTTTATTTTCAAGATTAGAAATAGTAGCTCCTCTACCAGCCTGTTCTATACCTAAAAAGACAACAGTAACTAACAAAATTAAGTTTATTGCCCATAAATATTTACTATCTGATAACAAGCCTTGTCTAATTTTTGACATAAGTGTAAAGTTTTGCACTCCTTGATTTTTTGTTTTTATATATTTCATTTTCATTTGGTAATCTTAATTTTAATTTTCCCTTGTTCTTTTCATCTCTCATAAAATCTTTAACTACTTGCTCTTCTGTCGAGTGGAAAACTATTACAGATAGTCTTCCTCCTTTTTTTAACAGGTTATATGCTTTCTTCAAAGCTACTTTTAAATTTTCAAGTTCACTATTTACTGCAATTCTTAAGGCAAGCATTGGCAGCGTTGCCGAATCTATACCAGGCTTATGTGGCATATCAAATGCTGTCTTTTTCAAGTCATTAACCGTTTTATATGGTCTTGTGCTAATTACTCTTTTGGCCCATTTTCTAGACAACCCCAGATCCATTACTTTATTAAACATTTCAGTCAACTGACCAACATTTAAGGCATTTAATAAGTCAGATGCTTTAACTCCCTGTGTTTCAGGGTTTAATCTCATATCAAGCTCCTGATCACCTTCTGTAAACGAAAAGCCCCTGTCATCGTCCATAAGATGTAGATTTGAGACTCCTAAATCTAGAAGTATTCCATCTATATCTGAAAAACCTTTTTCTTTTGCAATTTGATCAATGTCTACAAAATTACCTAAAACTAGTTTTACTTTTTGGTCAGACAATCTTTTTTTAGCTACGCTAAGCATTTTTGGATCAGCTTCAATTCCTAAAACTTGACCACCAGCACTTAAAATGGCTTCGGTGTGACCACCAGTACCCAAAGTACAGTCTATAAATTGTGAACTTGTATTAACGTGCAAACTCTCTATTACCTCTTTAACCATTACTGATTCATGATATTTGCCAGCGGAGCTGGTCAAGATTTTTTCATTTTTCATTTTTCATTTTTCATTAAATTATCTATATACTCTCTAGTAATTTTTTGTAAATCAATTTGTTTTTTATCCCAAACATCTTTTGACCAAATTTCTACTCTATCGACTAGACCTAAAAATACGAGGTCTTTTTGTAAATTGGCATATCCAGCCAAAGATTCAGGAATAATAATTCTTCCTTGTTCATCGGGGTCTGTTTCAAATGCAGAACCCAATATAAACCTTTCGATATTTCTAACTCCAAAATCCTTATTTCTACCACCAACAAGTGAGTTTGAAAGTGTTGTCCAAAAGCTGTTTTGAACTAAGATTAAACAATCCTCATACCACATGGCGAGTATTGGTTTTTCTCCTAATTCAGTTGTAAATTTTTTAGGTACTGCGACTCTTCTTGCGTCGCTTAATACCGCCGAGTAGTTTCCGATTAACATAGTATTTTAATACTGGGCAGGTATTATTCGGTTCGGTCTAATAGTTACTTTCACCAGACTTCACCATTACTAACCATTTTGAAGTTTCTTTCACGCTTTGTCAATACGTAATTTCACAAAACAAAGAGGGTCAAAAGATATCACTCTTAAATTGCTTTTTTAATGCTTATTTGAAGAAAATGTTTTCCGAAGTTACTTGCCAGCCGTCGGCTGTACCTGATGGGAGATCGATTGAGCTAAATATTCCATATGGCCCCGAGACAACTTCACTAACTGAAGACCCAGCAGGTAAACCAAAGGTTTCCATGGTTATAAAGTAAGTACCTTTGACTGGTTTCTCTAAGACATAGGCAAAGTTTTCATCAATAGAGGTTAGTTCTGCTGTATTTGATTGCAAGTGCCACTTTGTTGAAAACTTGGCCAAAAGTTTACCTTTTGAGTCACGTAGCCTGACTGTCAAACTACCATCTACGACACCCTCGTCATATCTAAACTTACCATTTGACTCAGATCCTAGTAATAACTTTTTTTCAAAATTAGTTTCACCATTTAAGTCAACGGTTCCAGGAACACCTTGCGTTCTACCATCTGGCAGGGAGTATAGAAGTTCATAGTCTACAGATACAGCTTTAGCTAATGTTATTTTATCTATCTTTAAAGTAATATAACGACCGTCTTCTGTGGGGGTAAGTGTTGCAAAAGGTCTGTCTTTAAATGCAATTTCAGTTGCTACTTCATCTCCATCAACAGAAGACTTGTTGTTGCTATTTTTAATAAAGACAAAGACAAAAGTAAAAACTAAGAGTCCAATTCCAAGTAAAATTAAGGGAAGGTATTTTTTAAGCATCTAGTTTATTTTGGAAATAATCACTGAGTTTGTCAATAGCTATTCTTTCTTGTTTGCCAGTATTTCTATCACGCACTGTGACTGAATTATCTTTTTCAGTATCAAAGTCAACAGTTACACACCAAGGTGTACCAATTTCATCTTGAGCCGCATATCTCTTACCAATATTTCCCCTATCATCCCAAGTAACCACAAAATTTTTCTTTAAATTTTCATAAATATCTCTGGCTTTTTTAATTAGATCAGGTTTGTTTCCAAGTAATGGGAATACTGCAACCTTGTATGGTGCAATTTTTGGATTAAGTTTAAGATAGACCCTACCTTCATCTTCAATATAAGAATCAATCAGGAAGAAAAGCGTTGCCCTATCTACTCCACCAGAAGTTTCAATAACCCAGGGTACATATTCCTCATTTGTTGTGCCATCTCTGTATTTTAATCCGTGACTACTCAAGTCATAATCTCCCCTGTGATGCACTCCCTCCATTTCACTCCACCCAAATGGAGCTTGGTATTCAATATCTGTTGCATATTTGGCATAATGTGCTCTTTTGTCTGGGGTATGGTCAGCAAAGCGAAGTTTTTTTGCATCTAGCCCTAAGTCTTTATACCAATTCATTCTTATCTCTTTAAACCCTTCATAGGTTTTTTCACTTTCTTTTTCAGAAGGATAGACAAAATATTCAAGTTCCATTTGTTCAAACTCTTTTGACCTAAAAGTAAAATTACCGGGTGTTACTTCATTCCTAAATGCTTTACCTATCTGTGCAATACCAAATGGAATTTTTATCCTTGTTGAATCAACAACATTTTTAAAATTTACAAATACCCCCTGAGTTATTTCACCCCTTAAATAAGACTTTTCCTTGGGTTCTGTGGTGCCCAGTAATACCTCTGTCATAAGGTTGAAGGTTTTTGCCTCGGTCCACTCGACACCGTCGTGCTCATTTTCGTGATTTCTTAAGACATCCAAGTGATCTGCCCTAAATCTTTTGTGACACTCTTTACACTCGACAAGGGGGTCTGAGAAGGCCTTTAAATGCCCCGACTTCTCCCAGACAATTGGATTCATAACAACTGAAGCGTCTATTCCAACAACGTCTTCTCTTCCATATACCATTGTTTTCCACCACTCATTTTTAATATTCTTCTTGAGTTCTACACCAACAGGTCCATAATCCCAAAACCCTTGATAGCCACCATATATTTCACTACTTTGAAATATAAATCCTCTGCGTTTAGCTAGGGATGTAATCTTCTGCATCAAATCCATAACTAGATTATAACAATTTAGTTAATTGATAAACAGCAACAATATTATTCTGAGGTAATACCATCAAATTCTTCCTCCGAAGTTAGAGCATCTTTTTTAAGTTTATGTACTGTTTTATCTTTGTGATGTGGTGGTCCATAAATTGTATAAAATTTTAAATACTCAGTTTCTGAAATATTTACTATATTATGCTTTGCTCCTGCTGGAACAATCACAGCGTCTCCGTCTGAAACCTCAGTCGTCCTTTGATCTATGAACACTTTACCGTGACCTTGTTCAAATCTGAAAAATTGATCATTATCTGGGTGTGTCTCAAGACCTATCTCTTCTTTTGGTTTTAATGCCATTAGAACAAGTTGGAAGTTTTTAGAAGTATATCTAACCTGTCTGAAATTCTCATTTTCTAAGGTCTGTTTCTCAATATTTGCTTTATAACCCTTCATATCTAACTTTAATTATACACTTTTTTAAAATGAAATCTTTTTACCTACTCTGACAGAATTGATGTTTCTTTCTAAGACGTTTTGTAAAACTAAGTCAGCGTCTATTATTTTTTTATTCTCTGGCCAATAACCCATTTTTGTTAACAGGTCATATATGAACTGTATCCTTAACTTTTTTAATCTTGTTTCAGTTTTTAGTTGTTCCAGCTTGAACGACAACAAATCGTAAACTGAAGAAGGCCTGCCATCTTCCTGTGTGATTTTATTTACTACTTCACAAAAATAATATGCTAAGGATATTTTATTTAAATTGACACGTACCTCTTTAAAGTCATCAATTGTTTCTGCTTCAACAACGATATCCATTCCCTTTCCGTGTACAGCTGAAAACTTAAGTTTTGAAAATATTTCTATATGCCCTCTTTTTCTGGATTTAATTTTCCTTACTCCTTTTGCCAGCAACGAGACTTTGCCGTAATGTTTGGAAAGTACTACTAATATCCTGTCTCCCTCACTGTAGTTTTTTCGAGACAGTATTACACCTTCGGAAGTATATGTTTTTAGTTTCACAACCCTATCTTAAGTTCTTTGTCCGTTTTTAACAAGAACTCTTCTTCGTATTTACCACTTCTAATAACATAAAGTGGTGCATCTGTTCCCGGCTGTTTTTGAATTAATAAATTGTAGTCTCCCGTAACCTTAAAAGGCAGTGTATATTTAAAAACTACTTTTGATACACCTTCTGGTCTTAAACTAAAGTGTCCTGAAAATACAGTTTTTCCTAATTCGTCTACTGTTTCATACTCTTTCAACAAACCCTCAACTGAAATAAGTTTTGATCCTTGAGGAACATAAATCCTAACCCAATTAGGAAGAACAGAATTTAACCAACCATCATGCTTTTCTGGATTTTTATATGTTAAGACAACTGTTTTTTCAACCATTCCATCTTTATTTATTTCGATATCCTGTTCAACCTCGTGGCGGACATAAAGGTTTGACTTCCTACCGCCTAAATTTGAGTCGCTAATATGAAGATAGTCGCCATTTGGGTAGTCTTCAATTCTACCTGCTATACCAAAACCTTCAACTGCGTTTTGGGCATCCTTGTCAAACATATAAAACAAAACGTGCTTTTCAATAACAGAATTAAAAACAGCATTTAATAAATCTGGAATTTTATCTTTAGGTTGGGCCATTGCATTGGCTAAAATTGAATTCATCAGAGGACCTATAATCTTCTTTCTGTTATCAGAGTTTGGTGGCCTCAAGATTATTTTTCCAGTTAGCGGATCCCAAATAATTGGCCCTTCAATATCTGCAAAACTTTCTAGTTCGTAAACAACTTGAGGGCAATTACACCTTGGGTCGTTTTTTGAGGAGTAGTTGCCGAACCCAGGAACTCCAATTTCACCTAAGGCATCTAATATATTAACAAGTAAAAAAGTGTCAACTGCAATTATACCGTCAATGCCATCCATTCCAACTTTTGAAGCCTCTTCAGAAAAAAAATCCATAGATAACTTAAAGTCAGGATTGTAATTCATATCTCTAAGTCTCACATTTTTTGACAAAATATATGGACCTTTAATCAGGTCAACAATCGCATCAGGGGCAGGATAAGCGGGTTTATATTTTGCGTCCAAGTTATATATATCATCTGAAGTTACAGGTTCAAATTTGGCGTTACTGACCTTCATCACAGAATAGGCGGTCAAAAAACCGCCTGTAGGTCTTAGTTCTTTGTCATTTTGAAATAAAACTAAATAATTTCTCTCGTTAGGTGTACCGTCTTCATTATCTACCCCTAAAAGATAGGGTGCACTTTCCAAAAGTGGTTTACTTTCTGAAACATATTTTGATATAGATTTAAAAATATCTAAAAATGTTTTTATCTGATTCCGTAACTTTATGCCTCTGATCTCTTCAGGATATCTGTTTGGATCTATTTTTGACAACTCAACCTCTGCTTCTATTAGTTTTAAGGAAATTTCATCAGCTTTTGGGACAATTTCAGGTATTGAATTAACTACAAAATCAATTCTTTCTTGTGCAGATTTTTCTGAGGAGTCAACCCCATCTTTTTTATAACCAAGCTCCAAAAGAAGTGGGTCAAGTGTGACAAAAGCTATCTCACCTGCCTCAAACCCTTTTACAGAAGCATTTAAAACAGCACCCAAATCAGAAACATAACTACCAGCGAATGGCAAGTACTTCATCCAAGAAACTAAGACATATGATTGTCTTAACTCAAAAATTGAATTTTTAGCCGTACTAAAGTCAGACTTTACTTTGTCTAAATCACTAAATTCAGCAGAGGCAATTATTGGAGATAATTCTTTATATGTTTTTTGTGCTTTACTAAAAAATAGAATCGAAGGAATTGTAAAAATTAAAATTATGAATAATACTATAGATAAAATTATTGCAGTTTTTTTCCTGATTCTAATTTTTTTACCTGGATGTTCTTGGGGAACAACAACTTCTACTTTCTTGTCTGGTTCAATTTTAGGTATTAGGATGGCAGATTCTTGTTCCATGGCTTATGAAAAAAATTATACAGCACCTCTACCACTAATCATAGCATAAGGAGTTTTTAGGATTATTAATATATCAAATAAAAGTGACTTTTTCCTTGCATAGTAGGCATCCATCTCAACTCGTTTATCAAAATTGACATTACTTCTACCAGAGACTTGCCAATATCCAGTAATCCCAGGTTTAACTTTCAACATTTCTTTAATATGTTTTTCGCACTCAGGGAATCTTTTCTTTTGTTCATCGAGTTCGTCAACAAAACAAGGCCTTGGGCCAACCAGACTCATATCTCCTTTTAAAACATTGATAAATTGGGGTGTTTCGTCAATTGAATACTTTCTAATAAACTTACCAACTTTAGTAACTCTTGGATCTTTGTTTAATTTAAAATTAGACCTTTTATACTCTTCATAGAGTTTTTTAAATTTGGGATTATTTTTAATTACATCATAACCTTGAGATACCATAGACCTGAATTTCAAGTGATAAAATATTTTTCCATTTTTACCCACCCTTTGAGCAGTTTTGTTGTCTTTTTCAACCAATACTGTTCCAGGAGATGTAATTTTAACTGCTATTGCAGTAACAATCATTATTGGTAAAAAGAAAATTAACAGTACTACTGAGGCGGCGATATCTATTACTCGTTTTATTGTTTCAAATAACATAATTTATGTTTAAAGAAGCTCTTTTCTCCCGTCGTTTTTAAGTTTTTCAACTATCTTCTTGACAGATTGGGCGTGACTTTTTGAACAAACCAAAAGCGCTTCTTTTGTGTCTACAATGATTAGATTATCTACATCTATTGCAGCAATCAATCTACCGTCAGAATGGATTAAAGCGTCAGTAGTGTCAATATTTATAATCTCTCCCCCTTCTTCATTACTTGAAATTAATACATTACCGGATGTATCTTTGGGTAAATTTTTCCAAACCTCGTTCCAATCGCCGATATCGGTCCAGTTGTAATCTGCAATTAACATACATATATCTTTAGTTTTTTCTGAAATTGCGTAATCCACGGAAATCTTATCAAACTTTTTGTACTCACTTTCGATCACTCTGTGTTCGTTGTTTCCGCCAATATTCTCCTTAATTTTCTCCATACCCAGATAAAGCTTTCTTGCGTATGTTTTAACCTCCTCTAAAAATTTATCTGCTCGCCATACATAATGGTTTGCATTCCAAAAATATTCCCCCGACTCTGTATATTTTTTAGCAAGCTCAATAGGTGGTTTTTCAATAAATCTACTCAATTTATATACATACCTACCTTCAGACACTGCAATCTTATTACCTTTCTTTAAGTGACCCATCCCAGTATGAGGATACGAAGGCCGAATTCCTATTGAAATTAAACAATTATTCTCAAATGCATATTTTGTTGCAGCATGCATTGTTTTCTCATAATTGTGTTGCGGGCTAACAAAATGATCAGAGGCAGCATTGATAATGACGGCGTTTGAATCTTTATTCAAAATGTAGACAGCCCCAAGAGCGTGTGCAGCAGCGCTATCTTTTCTTTCCGGTTCAACTAAGATGTTTTCTTTAGGAACTTTGGGCAATAACTTTCTTATTTTGTCACCATAGGGCTTTGATGTAGTAACAACAAATATCTTCTCCCACGGAAGAAATTTATTTAATCTCTCACCAGTAATTTCAACCAAGGTCTTACCATTAAATATTTCTAAGAATTGTTTTGGAGATTTCTCAAGTGACTTCGGCCAAAGTCTAGTGCCACCTCCGCCCGCTAAAATAAGAGCGTACAAGTGATCTTTGTAGTTTTCTTTGGAACTCTTTCTTTGAAAAAGATTTAGCATTTCTTTTAATTTCACTATTATTAAAACTCATTGTACCAAATTTTTCAATTGCTTGCTGTAAACTTGCCACATCCTGACTATTAAAATATAGGCCAGTCACCCCATCCACTACAGTATCAAGTGCTCCACCTGATTTATATGCAATTACAGGAACTCCAAAGCTTTGTGCTTCAATTGCTGTAATACCAAAATCCTCTTCTTGTGGCATTAAGAAGGCTTTTGCATTTTGATATACATCAATAAGTTTGTCGTCTTCTACAAAACCTAAAAACTCAACATTATCACCAGCCATTGCTTTCAATTTTTGTTCTTCAGGACCAACTCCAACAATCAACAAGCGAGGCTTTAGTTTGTTAAATGTTTTAATTAATAAGTCAACCTTCTTATATTTAACCAACCTACCAATATAGAGATAATAATCTTTGTCACTAATTTGAATCGAATCGTGGAAGGGCAACTCAACTGGAGGAAATATTATTTCACTGTCTCTATTATAGTATCTTTTAATTCTCTTTTTTACCTCAGTTGATATGGCAATTATTTTGTCTGGTCTTTTACTGGCAATTTTATCCCACCATCTTAAGTAATTAATAACTGGTTTTGAAAAAAATCTTAAAAATTGATTTTTAAAATATTCGTCATATCCACTCCAAAGATAACGTGTTGGGGTTAACATATAACAAATGTGGTGTGTGTTTGTTCCTGTAATTATTCCTTTTGCGGCTTCTGAGGTGACTGAAATAACCAAGTCATAACTATTAAAATCAAACTGCTCAAAGGCTAGGGGCATTAACCAACCAAATAGTTCATTTTTTTTCTTTGCAAAGGGGATATTTTGTAAAAATGATGTGTAAACTTTGGGAAATACTGTTGCCCAAGTAGCTTTTTTTTGGTCATATACAGCTGTAAAAAGTGGAGCTTTGGGAAACATTTTATGAAGCACTAAAAGAACTCTTTCAGCCCCACCAAACTTATTTACCCTATCATAGACAATTGCAACTTTAAGATCACTTAGCTGCTTCTTCATATATCTTTAAGGTTTCTTTTGCCATTTTGGCCCAAGAATATTTTTTTAAAAAACTTTTTGCATATTCTATTTTTTCTAGTCGTTCTTTGTTGCCCATATTAACTATGGCCTCAAGTGAACTTGCGATTGATTCTATGTTATTCGGGTCAAAATAAACCACAGAGTCACCGTACACCTCTTTTAAAACCGGTATATCTGAAACAACCGCCACCGTACCTGCTTCAATTGCTTCCTTTGGTGGTAAGCCAAACCCCTCAGATATGGTTGGAAAAACAAAAGCTAACGAGTTTTTATACAGGTCTACTATTTTTTCATCAGGTACGTAACCCAAGAGATCTACATACTTCTCAGCGTTATTCTGAATAATTAACTTTTTAAGCCTTTCAGTAAAAACACCCCTACTTGACGATATCTTAAGTTTAATTTCATACTTACTATTAATAAGCACCACCGCCTGTATAAGTCTTACTAAATTCTTATGTGGATAAGCATTGCCAGTGTATATAAAATAATCACCCTTCATAAGTTACCTCCACTTTATTCGATTGAATTTTATAATAATTAACGACCTCATTTTTGACCGCCTGGCTAGGTACAATTATTTTAGTTGAACCATATATTGCCTTCGCAAAAGCAATATAATAGCCCAAGCGCCAAATTTGATAAATTGGAAACTTCCTTGTTGTTGCTTCTCCGCCTGCAAATTTATGCATTATAAGGTCGTGAATAGTAACAACATACTTACCAAAGTAAAAAAGTGGAACGTTAAAATGAGGGAAATGAACAAGGTCGGGTTTTAATTTAGTAAGGAGAAGTGGCAATTTAAATTGTTCGGCAAATGAATAGTGTTTAAAATCAGCTAAGATCTTGGTCCAGTTATTGGGAAATTTTAATGATTCATAATCATCTTTTCTAAGTAATATGTAATAAACATTTGAAGAATCAATCTTAGACAGATTATCAACTAACTTCTGAGTATACCGACCAATACCAGTGTCTTTAGGGCCATATAGCCTTGCATCAATAAGTATATTCATAAATATTTAGGTGTTATTTTTTTTATTAGTGTTCAGTATCTCTTGATAAACCTTCTCTAGATTTGCGACAATTGACTGCCAGTCGAAATTGTTAGCAACAAATTTCTTACCCTCTCTGGCTAAATTGGAAGAGAGACTAGTATCTCCCAAAACTTTTAACGTCATTTCTGCCAACTCGCTAACTTGAGAAGAAACTAGAGCATGTTTACCTTTTTTAATATTTAATCCAGCAACACCTACTGGAGTTGAAACTACAGGCAAATCTGATGCCATTGATTCTAATACCTTTAGTCTTGTTCCACCCGGGCTCATTATTGGGGTGACTAATACCGATGCTGTTTTAAATACGTCACGATTATCCTCGGGTGACTCTGTCACAATAATATTCATATCATTCTTTGCAATCTCTAATATATCTTTTGGTACAGATCTACCAGTAATCCATAATTTTACATTCTTAGCTTTTTCCTTAATCAACGGCCAAACATCTTTGATTAATATATTTACAGCCTCAACATTTTGCATCCACTTGTAGTCACCATGATATAGAATTCTAGCTGGTACAAACCGCTTGACCTTTTTCTCTTCAAAGTAACTAACATCAACACCATTTGGGATGATGCCAACTTTAATCCCTGGTAGTTCCTTCTCCATTATTTCCCTGTCCTCTTCCGAAACAGCAAAAACCCTATTAGCTTTTCGCCAATAGTATTTTTCCCACCATTTAAGCTTTATAACATCAAACAGATAAATAAACTTAAAATAAAATGGGACTTCATTGTCTACGTAGTGCTGATAAACAGAAAACTCAATTGTAGGCTCAACTAAAACAGTTGGCACGGAAGTTTTTGGGATATGTGGCATAACATAAAAGGTTTCTGCATGAATCATATCGTAATCATTTTCTTTCAGTTCCTTAGTAATTGCTTTTCTTTCCTCGAGTGAAAAATTTCTCATAACAACTAGTGGGTTAAAAGTAACCAGTGTTAAGAATAAATTACGAATGGTCCATGGCGATTTTGGCCTATCAAAAACCATTATTTTTTCACAATATTTTTCTATTTGAGGTAAGTATGAGAGCTCTTTTTCTTTATCTCCGCGAATCAACGAGACAACAGTTATTTTATGGTTCTTAGATAAGAATTTAATCAAATGATACCACCGCGTTTGACCACCAGACATTTGATCAATGGGTAGGAATGGTAGAAGCATCAAAATCTTCATCTTTATTTAATTTCCATATGTAAATTTAAAATTATAAACTTATCTGTTTTTATAACTGTTTCAAATCTTTTAGAGAAATTTATAGTATCAGGGCTACCTAAGTTAATAGAAACATAATAATCAGCACCTCTTTTTATTATATTGTCTATAGAGCTATCTACAGCAGGCCAGCCTTTTCTTTTTGTTTGATAAAGAAAAGCCGTGTCACCATTATATGGAATTACAATTTTAGCAGTCTTGGGTATTGTTTCATCTACCACTTTACCAATTTCCATAAGTTCAGGATGATTTACTTGATAAAAAGGTTTTATTCTATCCCAACTCACTAAAAACATCGTAACAAGGGAAACAATTAATAGAACCCTTGCCCTTTTCCAAAGATAGACTGTACCTAAGGCAAGGGAAAGTGAAATTGCAGGAATTATCATTATTTGGTAATAATCATGTCTAACATTGGCGGTTGCTACTACTATTAAATAAACAAGCATGGCCAAATTTAAATTAAGACTAAAGTTACTTTTACCACGAAGTGGCAAGCTTGACTTTAACGAAGTCAAGCTGTGCTTATATTTCTTTATTAACCCAAAAGCATATGGAATAAGTCCCCAAGTCCCTAAAATTAAGATACCTATTCTTTCACCAAATAACCACCTAAACCAAGCAGGGTGAAATCTGATTTTGTCACCATTAAATGCCCACTTATAAAATGGTATTCCTTCAGGGTGTAAACTGGTCCAAAAGCGCCATACTAAAAATGGTGCAAAAGCAATTAGTCCAAATACCAAATGCTGTTTAATTTTTTCTTTCTTCAAAAATTCTGGTACCAAAGGCAATAAATAAACCCCAAGATATGGCTTTTGTAAAAACGCCAAAGCAAATAAAATTGCAGATACTATATTGTTTAGACCAAAATAATAAAGCCCAGATACTGCAAATAATACACCTAGTGGGTCAGGTAAAATTACTCTTGAAAAATATACATTAAATGGCAAAAACAAAAAGAAAAATGCGCTCAACAAACCTATCTTTGAAGAATAATGTTTTTTAGCAAGTAAAAACAAAAAGAATGCAGTAACTAAACTTATTAATGAGGTTAAAAGTCTTCCCCAAATCTCAAGAGAGAATAAAGGAAATGCTTTAGTTAGTGAGGCATGAAGTGCATTATAAATTGGGAATTCAACCATTCTTATACCCGTTGGGTTATCAATCCCGCTTTGGATGCTACTAACATCATCATATTTTGGATACAAAAGGTCTATGCCATCATTAACGTAGTTTCTAGATACTGCAGAGGTGTCGGCTTGTCTCCAACTATGCCAATCAGCGACTGGGTTATCAATTTTGTAAAGTCTAACGAAAAAACCAAGGATTATTAAAAACGAAAGTATTATGTACTCATTTTTCACGAGTGTTTTCACTTGGTTTAGTATAGTGTTCATTGTTTTTTAATTCCCCCAATAACAAGGCCTGCAAAAGTCCAATAAATAATTGCAAATTTAGACGCCTCAAAGATGTCAATAAACACAGCAGTCATCATTATTCCAATAGTTGAACCGACAAATCCTGCAATAAAAATAGACTTAAAGTTATCGCTAAACACGTAAGTTTTGATTTTCTTATACATATAAATAAAAATTAGAATAAAGGACATCAAACCAAAAAGACCAGCTTCGCCTAGTGCCCTTAAATAATCATTGTCGGTTGCAAGTGTGATGGAGGAGTATCCAGTACCTAAAAGTGGATTTTTGTAGAATGCTCGTATTGCTCTTGGCCACTCAACATTTAAGCGAATTGATGTTGACCTGTCCTCATTTACATTACCATCTTCCCCAGCGTAGACAACCACAACACTACTAACCTTTTGTATTATTACGTCATATATTCTTTTGTATCTAACTTGCAAATCTGGTGCAGTACCAAAAACAACTAAGGATAAAGCTACAACCATAACTATTTCTTTATACTTTTTTAATAAAAAGAGTGAGATAGTTGAGGCTAAAATGAAGGCAACTATGGAAATCCTAGAAACTGCCACAGACAACAGCCAATAACCAAAAAATATAGATATACCTAGAATAATCTTTGACATCTTGTCTTTTAATACAAAGAAGGCAGAAATGAAAATAGGTAAAGTTAAAACAAGGTATGAGGCTAGGTCATAATGCCCCGCAAAGGTAGAGTTTATGTGTGCACCAGGAACCCAACGGAGAGCTATACCCTTTGAATATTCTTCATTTTGAGTAAGAATAACTGGTAGATTAACATACCTTTGTCCCAATCCGTACAAGAATATAAACAAATTAACTAGAAGTAGGATTTTTATTAGATAGTTAAAAAAACCTTGGTCCTTGAACTTAGAAATATAAATAAATCCTATAAAAAACAAAGACATATATTCAATTCTTCTTAGCCAGTGAAGCAGGCCAATTTTTAAGTCCACTGTTTGGGTCAAATAAACACCTGATAATAAAGATACAAATCCAATCACCAAAAACAAAAGAATTGAGCGAGATACATTGTTCTTAATTACTCTTTTAATATTGGAAATTATGGGAATTGAAAAAATTAAAAATACGGCAAGAAGTAAAAAATCTTCCAAACGTACAGCTACATAAGTACCAGGGATCCTAAATGCTGGGAATTTGGGAAATAAGGGTACAACTATTAAAACTGCTGTAATAAGAATAACTTGCCACTTTGTAGCTAAATAGTTAGTTAATGCTAAAAAATTAATTTTTGTTTTTGACATTGATATATTCTGCAAATAATAAATAACCAAAAACTGTGGCTAGGGCAACTACAATTATTCTAACCCATTCTGAACTTGGCATATATCGAATAATTATTTTTTGTCTATATCTCACATCGTCACTTATTTGTGCATATTGTTCTTCTTTTGGCTCAAAACCATTAATATATATACTTTCCCTCAACGGATGAACAATCTCTTCTAAGAATGTACTTTTTGTTTGGTCACGGATTAAAGCAGGTGCATCTTCTGGAGGATAATTCAGTCGTGGTGTATAAATATTAAACCCTTGGTTAAATTCTTTTTCATAATGAGCAATTACTTCAGCCCTTGTGAGGTTTGTGTAATATCCACGCCTTAATGGTGTTTCAACGTCTGCTGGTTCAAATGATTGAACAAAATCGGAAGGAGGGTTAGGAAAGTCAGGACTCTTGGGATAAACATAAACAGTTAATAACAAAAAAAATGCTACAAAAAACACTTTAAGTAGCAGTTTCGTTATATGAAATAATTTCATTATTGGAACAGTCTTGCCCTCCCAAGTATATAGTTTGGATTTTTGTTTTTTCTCTCACCTATTGGTTTTGCTGGAACACCACCAACTATTGTAAACTCAGGAACATCTTTGGTGACAACTGCACCACCCGCAACAACTGCTCCTTTACCAATTTTAACGCCAGGCATAATTATTACTCTTGGACCGATGAAGCAATAGTCTCCAATTTCAACAGGAGCAACTATTGCTGAAAAATCATCTTTGGAGAGATCGTGCTCAGAGTTATATATCATCACACTTGAAGCAATGTCAGTGTGATTTCCTATTTTTAACTTGTCCCTTCCATCCAAGAATGCGTGATCTCCAATAATTGTGTCCTTACCAATTTCAATATTCTTTAGGTTAAAAAAGTTTGCCCACATATGTATAGTTGACCCGCTGCCAATTTTCATACCAAAGAATCTATATTTAGTGTTTCTAATCATATGAGATGGAATATGCCCTACCCACCTTAGAAGCATAAGTACGAAGTCATAGTAGTAGTTTGCAAATCTATGAAGTATTTTATTCAAAGCCTCACTCGTTGATAGTCTATTTCCGTGTTTATCTTTAAAAAATGTCATATTTATTTTAATTTGTAACTTTTTCTAAAACATCTAAGGTTTCTTTTGCACATTTCTCCCAAGAAAACTTATTAGCCTGCGTTAAGCCTTTCTTTATCAGATAATTATACTCGTTTTTGTCCATATTCAAAACTTTTTCCATAGATTCTGCAATACTATCTATATTATTTGGGTCAACTATCAAAGCTGCATCACCCAAAACTTCTGGCAGGCTTCCAACATTTGAAGCAATGACAGGAACACCTATTGCCATACTGGACAAGGCATCTATACCAAAACCCTCCCAAAAAGAGGCAAGTACAAATACCTTAGCGCCCTTCCTTAAAGCCATCTTGTCTTCCTCGGGTATGAAGTCTGTAAATATTACCCTATCTTTAATGTTAAGTTCGTCCACAAGTTTAAAAAGTCCTTCATATAGCCAACCCTTTTTACCAGCTATAACTAACTTAGTATTTAAATTGGAGTTATTACTAATAACTTGAAAGTATGCTTTAATTATTCCCTCTATATTCTTACTAGGTTTAAGTGTTCCTAGGTAGAGTATATAGTCATCAACTATAGAGTACCGATTTCTTATCCGTCGCACATCTTTTGGTGAAACTTTAAAGTCATTCTTGTTTAAGTCGTGAGAAAGATGGGTAACAGTAATTTTTTTCAAGGCTTGGGGATAATGTCGTACAATATCCTTTTTGCTAGCTTCTGATATAGTTAGTACCCCTTTGGAGATGAAAACAGAAATAGCAGTCCAGTACTTTAACTGCCAAAACACTTTTTTTTCAAATTGTCCCGAATTTTCGAGATATCCTAGATCCATTATTGAGCATACTCTCGGGATTGTCAAGATGGGACAGGTATAGTGGCTTGGTGAAAATAAAACATCGACATGGTCGGGGTTTTTTAAAAGGTAAGGAGTCAGTTTTGTAATAATCCAAAGTCCGCTACCAGATATTATTTTATACTTAAAGTTTTTTGTTTCCTTCGGAAGGTCATATAAAGGCTTCTCTTTTAAGTAAACTATGAGATTGTTAGGCTTACTCCTTTTTTCGTTAATTATTTTAAGCTCATGAAGAAGCTTAAAGGCATAAACATTGACTCCTACCCTATTTTTGATATTCGCTTCATTCCCATCAATACCTATATTCATACTTACACCATTCTATCTTATTTAGGTGGATTTAAAAAGAATTCCCTTGGGCCATAATGAGAAGTGGAGGATTAGTAAATTTACGGTATCAGGTATCTGAATACATTTTTATATGTATCATTTATGGCAACAATTATCTCAAGATATCGTGACCCAAATCATCACATTTTCTTCAGCAAACTTTCGACAGACATAATGCCATCGTAAATAATGACATTTTCATCTGAGTTAGGCTCCTCAAACTCTGAAAAAATTCTTCTAAATTCTTCTAATGGCCAATGGAATCTTTTTCTTGACTTATCATTTTCTTTCCAGCGCTTAATAATTTCTGCTTCAGATAACTTTAAGTATATTATTATTGTTTGAAACCCTTCTTTTCTAGCAACATTTCTAGCCTTATCTCGCCACTCTTTTGTTATCCAAGCATATTCATTAACCACATTTTTTCCCTGTTTTAAATATTTAAGTAATAACTCATCAGCCTTTTTAAAAATTTTGCCCCACACTTCGTCTGGAACATCATCGTCACTACATCTGAATAGCCCATATCCCACTTTAGTTGATCTAAGTTGATGTGGACAAAACCGTAGTTTTCTAATTCTTTAGCCAAAGTAGTCTTACCTGAATACGGAAATCCAACAAGTAAGTATTGTTTTGGCTTATTCACACACCTCCTTATATACCCTCAGTGTTTCTTCTGCGGTTTTGGCCCAAGAAAAATCTTTGACTCTTGCCAACCCCTTTGCAATTAGTGTTTTTGGCTTACTCAAAGCCTCTTTAATGCCATCTGCAATGGAGTTAACGTCATATGGATCAACTAAAATTGATGCACCAGCAGACACCTCTGGCATACTTGAAACATCAGATGTAACTACAGGTACACCACAGGTATAAGCCTCTAATATTGGTACACCCAATCCCTCATACAAAGATGGGAAAAGTAATAAACTAGAACCTGTCAAAAGTGGGGCTAGGTCATTATCTGGAACGAACCCTAAAAATCTAACTCCCCTTTCATCTTTAAGTTTTAAGCCATTGTTTTCTCCAATAATAATTAATTTTAAATTTTTTCCATATTTTGCCAAGTGAAACGCATTAACGGCAGTCACTATGTTTTTTCTTAAGTTTGTCCCTATCATAATAATGTAATCCTCACGGATTGAGTATTTCTTTTTAACCTCAAGTACCTCTTGATCTGAGGCTTTTGAAATGTTTGGGGCTTCATAGACTACTGCAATTCTATTTTCGTCAAAACCCAATTTTATTAAGTCGATTTTAGTTGAGTTACTAGGAACAATTATTTTTTTTGATTCCTTCTGGACCCACTTTAAACGTTCTCTGTGGGTTTCCCTAACAAGTTTTGGTGTGAACTTGGGTAAAACAATGGGAACTAGATCATGAATTGTAGTTATTTTTATATTACTGGATGGTGGTTCTGCCCAATCTGATGTGTGTATCAAATCAGCCTGTCCTATCAGTTTTTCAATCGGCAATATATGTAATTTATTCCAGATGATATCGGCAAGCCTTGGGGGTATGGGATAGGTTTTTGATGTCGCAGTGCTTCCACTGACTACTTCATCTATTTTTAACCTAAGTTCAGCTAAACGTCGCATAGAACCGCCATATAACAGATACTCGTTCTGTGTATCAATTTTCAGTAGATTTTTGACCAAGTTCTGCCTATATTTTGATACCCCAGTACCATAAATTATTGGGGACATGTCGATTGCAATACGCATATTATTATTTTGTATATTTCCAGAAGACTACACCATTTAGGTTTACTTCCTCAACCCAATTATAACCCAAGTTTTCAACTTTTTTACGAGTAGAATCAGTTGGGTCAGAAATATTGACCACGTACCTTGAAAGCCAAACAGAGCTATGCATATCGGCTTCTAACTCATCAGTTGTGATTATCTGATTATCTAGACCATAATAAATTAAGGCCTCTCTTTGTGAATAGCTAGGAAGCAAAATTCTATCTTCTTTAACTATCTTGGATAAATCTCTCCAGTTTTCCCTTTGAAACCTCTCACTAGATAGGTAAAAATATGAGGCAAGAATATTAATAGCCAACACAAAACCAATAAACAACTTGCTTTTAGTTTCAGCAAGCAACAAGTAAAAAGCAGGTAAAATAAATAAATATCTAAAATAGGTTAGTGTGGGTATGTAAAAAGATAAAATAATTCCAACAGCCAAGCTTCCTGCAAACCAGTACCAAATAAGTTTGTTTTTTGCTTTTCCAATAACATAAATAAAAATTGCAGAGATTATTATCATAATTACTCCATAGATTATTTTGTTGTCAAAACTAACTCTACCTATCAAAAACTTTGTAGGTATTAGAGCAACGTTTTTAAGTGTTACTGGACCCAAAGCATTCCACCAAACAGATGAGGTTTCTTTTAGGGCAAGTCCTGCGGAAAGTTGATTTTGAAGAGTTGGCCACCAGAACAAAAAGGCTGTCCAGACTGGAACAATTGAAATAGAAAACCTTTTAAAGTTATTTCGGTCGTATATAAATTGGTACAAAAATAAAATTGGAACAATAATCATAGACAAATAATCTGTCAAAAATAATAAAACAAACGAAATTGACATCAAAAACCATTTTCTTTTTATAAAAAATAGAATTGTAAGAGTAACTAAGAATGTAGCCATAGCATACATCCTAGCTTCTTGTGAATAATAAATATGTAGTCCAGATGTGGCTAAAAACAATGCTGGGACAATAGGCCACCTTATAAGTGTTCTTTTGGTATCTATATTTTCTTTAGCAATTAGGTACACGATATACACTGTAGCCACTCCAAAAATTAAAGATGGTATTCTTAAAGCGATTTCAGAAGCTCCAAAAAATTGTGACCAAAAATTGACTACTAGATAATAGAGGGGTGGGTGAAAATCACCGAACATAAAATTGTTAAAAAAATATTCAAGTGATATCTTTGAAGTCAAGGCAGTAGTTGCCTCATCAAGCCAAAGAGATTGGTTTATTGAAATCAACCTTAAAGCAAAACTAAAAAACAAAATTAGATAAATCATTTTGATCCTCTTTTTGTAAACATGTAGTTTAGAATGCCAACAAACACGCCAAAATCATACACAACTTTAAAAATTAAAAATGAAGGTTTAGAATTTAGAAATGACTTAACCAAACCAATTATTAGGGATACTGGTAACGAACTTCTTACCAAACCTACAAAGTACCCAAGGATTCCAAACTTATACTTTCTTTTTCCAACCCAAACTGCATGGTGAAAAATTTCGTTTAAAGTGTCAGGGTTTTTGTGAAAAAATATAGCTTTTGGTGCTACTGTTGCTTCGTAACCTAATTTTTCAGACAAACTCCAGTCATCATTGTACCCACCAGCAGTAAAACCTCCCACTCTATTAAACTCCGCTCGTAATATTGCTCTAAAAACTTTTTGGGTATCAGGATACTTTCTAGGATGTCTTTTTTTATTTTCCCACCCTTCGTTTAGATTATATGCACGAGCTAATGGTTTATCCCAGTTACTTACATATTCATCTTTTGAAAAAGTACCCTTAGTTTTTCCTGCCAAAATTGGTTTAACTAACATCTTCAAAAAATGTTTATCAAAAGTCATGTCAGAGTCGACAAAAACTAAAATGTCGCCCCTAGCCCAAGTTGCTCCCAAGTTTCTTGCAGATCCCGCACCTTTATGTTTTCCGTTTACAATTTCTAGATGATAATTTAAGGTTGAGGTTATACTTTGAATCTTTGTTAGGGTCTCGTCAGTACTTCCATCATCAACAACAATTACTTCAAAATCTTTGACGGTTTGCCTAACTAAAGACTCTAGACATTTTACTATTACATCTTGCTCGTTGTAGGTTGGTATTATTACCGAGATCATAATATTCTTTCTAATCTAAAAAGAGAAAAGCCCTGACCAACTTCGCCCAGGTTGGTTATATTGTATGGTTTGACAACTTTAAGTTCCCAAGGGTTATTGTTTTCAAAATCATAATCATCCTTTGCAAGAGCAAAAACTATATTGCTAGATGGATAATCTATTTCTCCCATTGGTTTTTTGTCATAGACAAATTCTGTATAGTAACGCAAAACATAACCACGTGTATCAAAGTCGTAGAGTGTAACAACATTAAAATTAGTTTCATCTGTTTGACTGATTATTCTTGAAGCTTCAACTATGCTTTTGTTTGTTAACCCATCTACCATACCAACTGGCTTGTTAAAATTAATTAGATTAGAACTTAAGTTTAGATATAAATAGCCAAAAAATAAAACATAAAATATAAATTTATTTTTTAAATAAACTTTCCAAAGTAAAAATCCAGCAACTAAGATTACTACTGGCCAAAAGTGCAAAAAATGATAATAAGTAAAACCAGCATCAGAAACACCATTGAAAGTATCAAGGGCATACTGCAGAAGTGTTCTTAGGTGATAAAGATTATGTTTCAAATCAAAAACAACTTGAGTAAAATCACCAATTACCCCACCCACTATAAAAACTAACAAGTCTTTTGCCTTGTTTTTTGAATATTTGAAAACAACATATAAGATAATCAGTATTGCTATCACATAAAGATACTGCAATCCGAAACCCAAACCAGACAACACCCCAAGAATAAATAAGTCTAATAAATTACTTTTCTTATTTTTAATTTTCCATAACAAATAAATACTTAAAATTCCAATTAAAGGTAAATAGTTTAAAACCCAGATAAACATTGAGTGATAAATCATATATGAGTTAAATAAAAATAAAGTCATACAAATCAAGCCAAGACGGTGGCTAAACATCTTTTTTACGACAAAGTACATAATAATCCCCGTTGCAATATTTAATAAAGCAAAATAATAACTAATTGGTAAAGGATCATAATCAAAAATTAAAAGAAGTGGAACTAGAGAATAATTAAAGACTGCACTTGTATACAATTTATGACCCAAAGAGTTAACTCTAAAGTATTCCTGTCCTAATAGTGATGGTTTTTCACTTATATAATTTGCGGAAACATATAAACTTCTTGCTTGTTCAGAACCAAAGGTCATCCTGTCTGAAAAGTTATACAGTCTAACCACTAGGGCTAATATTAAAATACTAAAAACTATTAAATAATTCTTCATACTTCTTTGTAATTATATCCCAACTGAATTTTTCTGCTTGTTTGCGAGGTTTTCCATCCCAATTAATGTCTAGTGCTTTTTCAATCTCTTTTGCATATTCATCAGTGTTGGTTGGGTCGACAAATAATCCTGCATCCCCAACTATCTCACGTCTAATTGGATCATCTGTGGCTACGACTGCAAGTCCTGACGCCATTGCTTCAACTAAAACTACACCAAAAGATTCCCATGAAACAGTAGGGAAAACAAAAAGATCAGCCTTTCTATAAATATCAGGTATTTTGTCGTTCGTGGTTTGAACTGTTTCGAAATTGTCTCCTAATAACCTAGTTCCTAGTGCCTGTATTTCATTTTTTTTATCACCACCACCCCCAGCAATTATGAGTTTTGTGTTATTAAGTCTAGAAACTGCCTGAATAGTTAAATTATGTCTTTTTTCTCTTGTAAATGCTCCAACAGCAAGTATTGTACGTTCTTTTTTAGGAGTTACACTTTTGACAAAAAATTTATCCAAGTCAACACCGTTTGGGATTACTTTCTTTTTGACAAAGGGGTTTATTTTATCTGACCAAGACAAAGCATAGTTAGTTAACGGTACAAAATAATCAGGAAATGCGTATAAATTTAGCCTGTCATCAAGCCCTATTCCTGACTGACCAGAGACTACCATCTTTGCATTAGTTAGCCAAGTTAAAAGTCTAACAATAAAAACCTGAGCTCGACCGTTGGTTGGAATGACAACATCATACTTATTTTTTAATATTTTATAAAAGTAATTATTTGTATCTACCTCAACACTGTTATTTTTCATAAGCCTTTTAGAAAGCTCTAAAACATATGTTTCAGCTCCTCTATTTACTTTGTTTTGGTATTTATTAATTATTAGTATTCGCATATGTGTAGTTTGTCTATCTCAAGTACTTAGTTTCTGAAACATACCTCCACTTTTTTAACAACTATGTCACAACCGTAAAACTTGTCCACAAAGTCATAAAGCTCTGTGTAGCTATCTTGTCTTTCACCAATAATTATAGCCTCTGGCATTTCAGTTTTTAAATTATTAGTTATTTTTACTAGATTATTGTCATAATTTAAGTACCAAGGTATATATGGAATTAATGGTTTTGGTGGTTGAGTATTAGTTAGTGCATATAAACTATCCCAGTAGTTAATGATGTATAAACTATTAACTTGTGGTTGGTGAGTAGTTATTAGTGCAACAACCACCTTCACATCTTCTTCATAGAAGCGGGTAGTGGTACCAAATTGTCTATAAATACCAATTGATAAAAAACAAACTGTTAAAATAAAAGCTGCAAGCCTAACCAATTTTCTTTTGTTATCTAAAATTACTACTGACAAAGCAATTGCTAAAAATGGTAGTGCTGGCTGAAAGTGAAACAGTTCCCAACGAGGATAAACTCCTAAAAGTCCAACAAAGGCAAACGTGAGTATTAAATACTCTTTGCTCAGCATTGACAACATAAATGGAGAAAGACCGAATATGAATTGTTTCAAGTTAGGTAATGAAACTTGCCCACCAGCTTGAGGTAGATAGAAAATTCCAAATTGAATAGCCCAGCTGTAGTAGTCATCAAGAATTCCCAATAAACCCAAGAGTATTAAAAAAAATGTAATAACTACCCCCGATCCAACTACTAAATTCAATATGTTTTTTCTATACTGTCCAGATTGAAGTAAAAATAACACAATTGGAACTGCAAAATAGACAAAGGTTTGTTTTGTTAAAAATCCAAGAGCAAAAATAATACCTGTCCAAAGATAGTTTTTTGATTTTAAAAAGTAAAAAAGAAGGATTGCAAATGGAGTTAGAGCTAAGTCAAACCAAAGACCATTTCCCTCATATACTATAGCGAGTAACAAATACAAAAAAGTTGAAAAGTAAGCTGTTTTTCTGCTCCAAAATTGCTTCGTGACGAAGTAAACAAGATAAATATTAATTGCAATTAAAATCCAAGTATAAATTTTCAACTGCATTATACCTACACCAAAGATTTTATAGTAGATTGCAATATCTAATAAAAGAAGGGGATTATGGGCAATGCCAATGTCACGGTATGGAAGCCACCCCTGAAGCATCAGGTAAGGCCAAGCAAGCATTTCTGGCCAAGCCGTGAATTGTATTCCAAAATTTGACATTTTATTCGATTCTGTTAATATTACATTAGGTTGGATGACTTAGCGACCACCGCTCGTAATTGACGGTCTTAACTAAGTTTTACTCATCTTAGGATGATTCTCCAACCTTTTTTTTTGGCTAAAAAAGATATTTCAAAACTTCTCTTGCATCAACTATAATATCCGCTTTCCTGACACCCCTGAATCTATCAATTGCCACCTTGTGTGCAGGACTATTTTTAGTGATTAGTTCAAAACTGACGTCAGGTATTTTTCTATTTAACTTTATGAAATTATTTTTAATAAAGTTCTTAACTGATCCCTCATGTCCTTTGTACTCCACGTCAATTGTAACTTCATTAATTTTTTCATCTTTAATTATAATAAAAACGAGTGTTGCAAAAAGCTCGTAAGTAATCAGTTTTTTTCTTTCTGTAGTAATTTTTAATATTTTTAATAATTTTCTTTTTTCAACAGCGCTTATTTTTAATGACTTAGTTTTATCCCCCGCATAAGCAACCACGGTCAAACTTTTTGTATTCTCAATTTTTCCAGATTGATCAATATAGTATCTCATCTCATATTTTTTTCTTTTATTCTACTTCTTTCCTTTACAAATAAATCTGTTGTATTTGAGTCAATCATTAGTCTAGCATCTCTTTCTAATTTTATGTCAGAAAAGTCGTCACTACCACTTTCCACCTTATCCAATACTTTATTTATTGATTCCTTTTGCCAATTAGGGAATTCCTGCCAAGCAATTTGAGGTAGAATTGCTCTTCCTCCAAAAATGAAAAATACTAATATATAGAGTATCGAGCTCTTAATGTTTAATTTAGGCAAAAACAAACTAAAATAAATCATTAAGTATAAAAATGGCATATATAAATAATACATTTCTCTTCTATGCACAAGTAAAGATGCTGGAGTTAGTGTGATAAAGACAACAGCCAAGAGAGGAAGATATTTATACTTTTTATAGTATAGTGCCAGTCCTACCCCTAGCAAAATTATTTTATAATCCAAATAGTATAAATACCCTTTAAAAATATCTAACACATAAAATGAAGGCATATATATTTCATTTTGCCCAACAATCTTTTTAACTACGAAATAGTAGGAAGCATAAAGACCAAATGCAATTGAAATTATTAGTAGGTACATTATTTTTTTACGGTCCAGTTTGTAAAAAAATGATATGGAGTATAAAACCAAGGGAACAGTTACGGCAGTTTCCTTGGTGAAAACTGCCAAGATAAACGAAATAACACTTAAGTAGAACTTTTTAGGGTAGTATAAAAAGAAGAATATTGTCAGTATACAAAAAGTGGCTAACAAATGTTCATGTAAATTTGAATAATAAAATAGGTAGTTTTTATTAAATATAATACTTACAAAAAAGGCTGCAAAGTTATTTTTAGTTAGTTTTTTAACTACAAAAAATAAAAGTACTAAATTTGCAGTATTTGTTAGAAATAAAAATATATCAAAGGGAAGGTTGTTCACTCCAAACGTTTTAAGTAGTCCACCAAAGACCAAGAATCCAACCAGTCTCCTAAACTCATTGATGTCCCCCTTAAGTATAAATTCTGGTATTATTCCCCAGACGCTCCTATCTCTAAAATATTGTATTACAAAGAAATCATCAACAGAAAAAAACGTATTTGTACGAAGAGCAAAAACTAAGTGTAAAAAACTAAAAAAAACTAAAACAGTGATGTAAAACTTAATACCCCACTTTTTCATTTTTAAACCTCCGTTTAAATTTTTTAATAGGTGTTTCAACAATTGCTCTTAGTTTGTAAGCAGTAGCCATTGGCTTCCACGGACTTGGTACAAAACTTGGTTTATCTTTGAAAAAAACTTCTGGAAAATAAAAATCATTTGGAAGTTTTTGTCCTATTTCATATTTTAGTTTTTTAAATCTTTTTGGTACCTTTTTGTCATCTTCCCTACTCTCCCCTCTTGGTAAAAAAGTTGTATGCATATATGGTGCGTCAACAAACTTAAATGTGTTCCTATTTTGACTAGAAATCCTATCCTGTATCTGGTTACCATCTCCATCCGCCCAACCCCATACGCCATGCTCTCCAACTGAATGAAGCCCTGAGATACTTCTCTTAATTGCTCTTAAATTATAATGTCCTTTGTATTTTCCAAACTTATACTTACCAGCGTTTTTAGGTTGTCTGTGATATATATCTCCAACCATATTCATAGTCGGAACGACTATGGATTCAGTTTTGGGACCAGCTTTTTGTATTGTTTTAATAACTTTTGTTATAGATTCCTGCCACCATATTTCGTCGCCATCTACAACAATGAACCAATCAGAGTCAGTTGCATCAAGCATAGCTTGACGTACTTCTGGAAATGTTTCCGGTGTTACCTCACCATACCGTCTTAAATCAATTTTCTTCCCATATTTTTCCTTTATCGTCATCGCGACGTCCCACGACCTATCAGTTGACCCAGTGTCCCAGAGTAAAAGTTTATCAACGTAGTCGACAACAGAAGTAACACTAAACCAAAGCCACCTTTCTTCATTTTTAAAAAGTGTATGGGCTGAAATTTTCATATTTTTTTGATTAAAGAGTTTTAATTTATTTTTTAAACCAGTAATAATGTATAACGATTACCCAAGTGTAGATTGCAAGTGTGGTGTTAATTATCCCAAATGTAAAAGTGGGGCCTAATGCTCCATACTTTGGAATGAAGTAATAGTTAAGTAAAAAAATGGCAGTAATTTGAAAAAAACTAAATGCTCCAATATATACATTTTTTTTCATTGCATATATAATTGCAGAAACTGATGGCGCAGTTAAAATAAATGGAATCATAGCGATGGTTAATGCACGAAATACAGGAACAGAATCCATATAGTTGGGAAATACTATTTGCATAAAAGGCTCAGCCACTAAAACCCAAACAAGAGATGCCCCAACTATTGGAAGTGTGCCAAAAAAAGCTTTAACTAAGTAGATTCTTTCCTTATCTTTATCCCCCATTGATGCAAATCGAGGTGATAATACAGCTGAAAAACTAGAGGTCAATATTATTAAAAGAGATGAAAGTCTAGATGGTATTGAATAAAGTGCAGTGGTTGATGCAGTCGTTAATACAGCAAGCATCTGAATGTCGAGTCTTCCAGAAATTGAGGATATTATCCTATTAACTCCAATCCAACCTGAAAACTTAATTAAATTTAAATATATTTCTTTTGTAGGTTTAGCTTTTAAAAATTTAAAACCAAGAAAAAAGAAGCTAAAGACTAAAGAAACTACAAAACCCCAAAGTGCGGTTGAAAATGAATTATACAAACCTAACGTACCAAAGAATATAAAAAATAAAAGACCTATTAATCTAAACAAATAATAGACGTTATCAACTACCATAGACTGCATGAATTTCTTCTTAGCCTGCAATATAAAAGGAAAATACATAGGAACTGAAAGAGCTACAGCAATTACTGCAACCCAAATAGAAATTACAGAATCTGAGCTTGCAAGAAGTTTACTAGATATAAATGGTGCAAACAAAATGACAATTAAGGATAATACCAAGACAACAGAGATCTTAATCACAATTCCCGCTTTTTGATATTTTAATGAGGTTTCTTCATCATTTTCCGAGTCAGCCTTGGCAATAAAATTAACTAAACCTGAAGTTATTCCAAGGTCAGAAAGAGACGTTAAGATAACAACTAAATTTAAAGCCGCAGAAAAAACACCAAAATCCTCCCTATTTAAAACTCTAGCTACTAGAAATATAAAAACAAAACCCAAGAAAGCAGAGATTATGTTACCAGTGAATAATATATAAGTATCTTTGGCTGTTGCAGAAAAAAGTGCCTGTCTACCCCTGTCTAGATATTGTCGCATTACTTATATTCTAAACTATCCAAGTTGTAGTATCCAGCAATACAGGAAGACACCCAACCTTTATTTTCTGCAAAACCATCAAGCTTGCCCACAGGTTTTAATTCTCCGACATTAACAACTGATCCTTTTGGTGCATCTATTAACTTTTTTTCAATTACATCCCACGAAACAGCATAGTTTTTAATTTCGTTATGCACACTTCCCCACAAGTTGTTAACTTGAAAAATTAGTAACAAAACAACAACGAATAAAACTAATTTAGATAGAAAAGTAGGTATATATCTAGAAAATATCTGAAACAGAGAAACAGAAAAAGGGATTAATGTATAAATAATCATATAGTTAACAATTGTCATAACCCTCATTGGTGGTTCCCAATTCATTGATTGATAGACAAGGCCAACAACTATAAAAATTATACCTACTATAAAACCAACAGAACTAAATAGTACAAACTTAGGGTTACTAAAATATTTTTTACTTTTGTCCAAAACAACGAAGGATCCAAAAATAATTACCAAGACAGACATTATAAATTCTTTGATATACAAAAGATGAACTAGATACCATTTAGAGTATAAAAATGTTTTATAAACTAAGTCCATTAAACTGTCAGGATGACTTACAGTTGCACTTCTAACAGCGTTTCCAGGGGCTAGGTACATAAGACCAAGAGACAAAACAGTTGACAAAACACCAACAGCCAACAGTCTACGATTCTTGAATTTACCTAGAATAAAAAATAAATAAATCAAAAATAATAATAAAGCCACTCCAAAACTTTCAGAAAATCCAACAGCTATGAAAATTAAAACAAAACCAACCAAATTTGTATATTTTTTTCCTTTTTTAAACAATAAGGCAAGATAGAAATTTAAAAAGATAAATGGTGCAAAGTAATTTAATGAACCAGTCATCCAATAAAAAGACTGGATAATATTAGGGGAAACAATCAAAAAAAATAACAGTTAGAAGGAGTGCAATTGGCAAGCCAAAAACTAAATAAAGTGAGACTGTAAACAAGACAAAAAGTATTAGAGGTAGGATATTAACAAAGTTCTGACCTAAGATTTCAGCTAAACCTGTAAAAAAAGTTGCAGAGAACCTTCCTGTCCAGCTGTTCCACCATATTATTTGAGACTGCCAGTAGCCATTGTTACGAAGTAGGACAGAAGAACAAAAATCATCTGCCCAGTACCTAACGTAACTACTGGTGTTTAAAACATAGAAACTAGCTACTAAAAATAAAACTAAAACTGGAATTGATATGTACCATTTAACTTTTTTCAAACTATATAATATGTATTTGAACCTGATCCTACTTTCTTCAATATTTTTATTTCAACTAATTTTTTAAGCTTATCCTGTGCAGTCCTTTTTGGTATATCTAATATCTTTACAACTTCATCGCTTGTAATTTTTCCCATGTTAACAGTGAAGTCAACGATTTTTAACTCATCTTTATTTAAAACTGCAGATGCTTTGGAATTATTTGAAAAAGAGAGTACCAAATCTTTAACTCTATATGACTCGAATAGAAAGCCTTCAATAAAATATTCAAGCCAGCCAGTTAAATCTACATTTATTCTAGATTTATAACTTGTACCAGTTTGTAAGTTTTCATAGTATCTCTGCCTATCGTTATTATAAAAGTCTTCAAGAACCAACGACTTCTTAAATACATATCCTTTCTGGTATAAATATAATAAAGTTAGAAGTCTAGCTGATCTACCGTTACCGTCAGTAAAAGGATGTATGGATACGTATTGATAATGAAAAATACCTGCTTTAATAATTGGATGTATATCATCTACTTTATATAACCATTCTAATAATTCACTGATCAATTTCTCAACTTGATCAAACTTTGGCGGAGTATATACAAGCTCTTCATAACCTGAAGGTAAAACATTGACAATATAGACTGGGCCTTTCCTAAAAACGCCCACTTTGTTTAAATCTACCAATCCTACTGTTACTGACTTATGGATATTTAGTATATCTTTAGATTCAAAAAAATCTTTAGAGTCATGTATATTGTCAACTAATTTTAATGATTTTAGATAATTTGTAACTTCTAGTATTTGGGTGTCTTCAGCCACAACTTTTTTACCATCAACCAACATTTTAACTTGATACTGATCAAGTGTGTTTCCTTCAATACTGGTAGATGAATGAGCCATGCCAATCGTAGCTACTTTTTTAAGAAATATCTCTCTAGCTGGTGTAATTTTACTTTTTTGGATCAAAGAATTAATTTCTGAAATAGTAGTGATACCAGATAAAATCTTGTCAGTAATGATATATTTTGGATTAAACATAACACAATTATTATACCACATCGCGCAGACATCGCGCAGATCCTCGCGCAATGAACTGTTGCGATTTTTGCAACAATTGACAAATAATTCGATTGTGCATAATTTGTATATTACCTTAAAATAACTATTTTAAAAACATAAATATTTAGAGTATGTTTAATATAATGGCTAAATCTAGTAAAAGAAATGTTGTATATGCATTTATTGATAGCCAGAACTTAAACCTAGGTACTTCAAAGGATATTTTCAAAAGAAACAAATTAATATATAAAGGTTGGAAATTAGACTTCAATAAATTTAGAAAATATCTTAAAAATAAATTCAAGGTTGAAAAGGCATTTTTGTTTATTGGATATATTCAACAAAATGAAAAACTATACCAAGCTTTAAAATCATATGGCTACATCTTAGTTTTCAAACCAACTGTAAAAGATGACCACGGTGTTGCAAAAGGCAACATTGACGCGGAAATAGTCCTACACTCATGCGCAATTGAATACAAGAACTATAACGAGGCAGTAATTGTGTCGGGGGACGGCGACTTTTATTGTTTACATGAATTTTTAGTAAATAATAAAAAACTACGTTCAATAATTATTCCTAACAGAAAATCTGAATCATCACTACTAAACAGATTCCAAAATTACAAGACTTTTCTTATCAGAGACAAGGAGAAGGTTGAATATAAGTAGTTTCAAAAAAATAAAATGGGAGGCGTAGCACGTTGTCACACAGACAGGTGGTCGTTTCTCCCTGATGATATATCTGTATTATACACTACTTTGTCAATTTTTTAACAAGAAGTATTGCCCTACCACTTTCTCTTTCATAATTGTCATTAGCACTAAATTCATATTCACCTACAAATTCATAATCAGTTAAAATTGTTTGACTTTCTGGGTTTTCAAAAATTTCTCTCCAATTTTCCCCCATATAATAATTTTCATCGTCCATCTTATATGAAGTTAAATAGATAGCATCAATATTTTCAGATACTGGTAAAATCATGTCGGGTTCCAGGGGAAACCAAATTGTTTTTCGTTCACCATACCAACTACCCCATGTGTCTAAATTGGTAACAATGACCATATCATCAGTAGTTACCTCTTTTAACTTATATGACATCTCTACATAAATAGGTGCCTTATCGGTGTTGACCATTTTATTTTTAAACCTTGAATCTAAAAATATAATTCCTAATGTTTGACCAACAGAGAAAAATAGAATTAAAAATATTGAAATTACAACTACAAATTTTTGTTTTGTAATTGGAGACCTTTTTATTATTTCTACTAATGTAGCCACTGCAACAATATATACAAGTGGAACAACAGGATGAATATATCTGTAAAAAGGAATTGTTAAGGCAGTGACTAAAAAGGTTAACAGTGCTACAAACAAAACTGAAATCTTAAAAGAATTTTGCAATTTAACTTTACCCCAACTAAACATTCCAATAACAAACAATCCCCACATATAAGGACTGGCAATTTCTGGAAGCGCTTTGTAAAAGTTGTAAAGGTTGTAAAAGACTTTTTTCACAACGTCCAGAGATGACAACGACGAACCTACAACACCCCTTAAACCGTCAGATACGGCCATATTAGGAGAATAAGTCAGTATTGACTGCAAACCTCTCATGAGAATAGGTGTAACTGGATACTTAAACGAAAGTGGATAAATTACAAACTTGTCCACCAAATACCCCAGTATTCCTAAGCCAAAAAAAGAAATTAGTGCTTTCTTGACACCAAATCTGACAATAAGCCAGTATAAAACTATACCTGCCATAGAGATGATAGCTTGAGGTCGACTGAAGTACATCAATATCAAAGTAACTATTGCCAACAAGTCAGTAAACTTACTTTTAAAGCTAACAAGATACAAACCCAAAACTATTTCGAATGCAAAAAGTGTTTCCGATGCCCCACTTGTAGCATAGTCAATAAAATTATAATTTGAAGCAATAGATAAAGACGCTAACATACCAGTTGTTTTATCGAATAACCTACTGGCGAGCAAAAAAACAAAGATAATCAAAAAAATAAAAAAGAAGAAAGAAAATGAAATAACAGCAAAGTCATTAACACCAAAAAGTTTCATAAATAGGCTCATCAAGTGAGGTACTAGTATAGAAATACCACTCGTACTAAAAAAGCCACTGCCCCAAAAAGAGAAGTCTGTAGCATATACACCCGTATCAACTAGATTCCTGGCAATCAAAGAAAACTTTGCCCCATCTGAAAATGTTAGATAGATACTATTAATCATTTTTGCAGTTTATTTGTTGTACAAAAATCATATCAGTGCCTTCGATATCCCTATATTTATACTTATACCTACTTTTATATTCTAACACGACAGACAAGTTGTTTTTGTTTAAAATCATTCCATCCCAACAGAAAAGGTCAATTGTGGCAGAAACGTTATAGTTATCATAAATTAATAACTTTTCGCCATATGATAGCAGCCAGTTATTAGTAATAATCTTATCCATTTGAGTTACATAAAAATACTCCGACCAATCTCTGCCCCTAATTATTGCATACTGCCTAGTGGGTGCAACCGAATCCCAAATTAACGTTGATTTTTTTGGCAAAGAATCTGAAAATTGCTGCAAATTATATGATTTAGATATCTCTCTCCTTTCGTTGATAAAATCATCTCGTACAAAATATATTGCAAATACGGACACCAAACACAATAGAAATATTTTGTATCTCAGCTTTAACTCATTAAACAAGAATGTGATCATAATGCAAACGAGTAAAATATTTCCAGCTTGATAGTGAATCTCCCTATATTTTGAAAATATTAATATTCCAATAAATGAACTAATAAAAATAGATTTTACAAGTAAATATTTCTTATCTAGCTTCTGAATCAGGATAATAATAGTGACTAAAAGCAACAATAGGAAAATATTATAATGCCCAAACCAGAATATTATATTCTGGTTAATATTTGATAATTCAAAAAAACCAAAATCACCTCCGCCACTTCTCCCAGTTCTAGTCAATAAACTCCATAACCAGTTAATAATGGATGGATATTTTCTGATAACAACTGACGTGCCCAATATAAATCCTCCTAGGATACCGCCTATTGTAAGCTGAATAACTTTTTTGTTTTTAGTAAAAAATGACAATACGAGCGTTGTAAAACCAACAAACAAAAATGTAAGCTTTGAAGAAATTGATAACCCAGCAATAATAGACGCTAAAACCAGATAGTCTTTTTCTTTTTTGCGTAAATATGTAACGATAAAATTCAACCAAATACCTGTAAAAAATAGGCCAAACACTTCGGGGGTTATTATTCTCTGCATTCTTAAAAACATAGGTGATAAGAACAATATGAGGAATAAAAACAAATTTACTAACCTAGATTTAAAATATCTATATATTGCAAGGTGAATTAGAAATACACCAATTACAAATACTACCCATACAGAAAAAATTGATAACCAATAAACCAGTGTAAAGTTTTCGAGACTCCACAATGAGAAATCAGTAACTCCAGTGAGCTTGACAATTATTTTTACCACGTATATCGGAATCGATAAGAATACTGTCAATGGTGTCCCTGGATGATCTACAATAAATATTTTCTTTATTTGGATAAACTCCAAAGCGTTCGCGACATAGGCAGGACCTGGATCAATGATATAAAATGGAGTGGTCGGTTTAATGATGAGCGGTAAAATACCAAAAAACGAAGACGTTAATGTTAAAATAAGCAACCAATAAAAATTATTTGCAGTTAAAAAACTCTTCAACTTTTTTAGAAACATAATCAACTTCATTTGACTTCATTGTAGGATAGCACGGTAAAGATAGTATTTCATTAACAAACTGACGAACAACAGGTAAATTAATCTTTTCATATTTACCACCAAACAAAGGCTGATCTGGAATAGAAATAGGGTAGTGTACTAGAGATGGAATTCCTTTTTCTTTTAAATAATTTTGCAATTCATTCCTCTTTTTGGTTTTTATGACAAATAAATGAAAATTCGAGTCATTAATGTCTGTTGGTGCAATAATCTGTAAGCCACCCACATCTTTAAGACTATCTATATATTTTCTTGCAATTGATAATCTTTTTCTGTTATCTGACTTCAAAAACCTTAGCTTTACCCTTAAGATAGAGGCTTGAAGTTCGTCTAGCCTACTATTTAGTCCATATCTAATGTGTTTGTATTTTGATTCTTGTCCATAGTCTCTCAGTTGATACAATATTTTAGCCAATTTATCACTGTTAGTGGTTATTGCTCCACCATCTCCAATTGCTCCCAAGTTTTTTGTAGGGTAAAAACTATAACAAGCTACATCTCCAAAACTCCCTACTGGTACACCGTTGTAACTTGTGCCATGTGCCTGGCAAGCATCTTCAATTAAAAATAATTTATTTTTCTTGCAAATACTTTTAACTTTTTCAATCTCAAGAGGTTGCCCATACAAATGAACTGGAATTATTGCTTTAGTTCTTTTTGTAACTGCTTTCTCAACTAAATTCTCGTCAATCTGTCCATTTTCTTTTACATCTACAAATACTGGAGTTGCACCGACAGCAAGAATGGAAAGGGTTGTTGCAACAGCTGATAAGGGAGTCGTTATTACTTCGTCATCCTTACCAACATCTAAAGCCATTAATGAAATCTGGAGCGCCTCCAGGCCATTTGCCACACCTATACAGTGACTGCTACTTGTAAAATCAGAAAACTCTTTTTCAAATTGTTTTACCTCATCACCTAAAACATACACACCCTTCTTCATTACAGAATCAAATGCATTCTTATATTCCTTTTTCCTGATTGAATAATCTTTTTTGAAATCTAAATAATTAATTTGCATATGACTTTAGAAAATCCTCATAACTTCTAACATAATCACTGGCATCATGTCTTTTGGAAGCCAATATTAATAGTATTGTATTCTTTTTGAAATCTGACATCTCATGCCAGACGCGAGGGTCTAGTATAACTCCAATATTTGGTTTATCAAGATGAACTGTTTCTTTGTTATGACCATCATCAAGTATGATATCTATTTCGCCCTGAATACAAAATATTGCTTGAATAGTTTCCTTGTGGGTATGGGCACCCCTGACGGCCCCCTCTGAAACTCCGTAAATAAAATATACCCTTTCAATTTTAAAAGGTATTTCATCCAAGTATTGTAGTTGGCAAAGAGACCCATCTGTAGTTAGAAGTGGTGCTTCTATTATTTTAGTTAGTTTATTTGCCATCCCTTAATCCTCCAGTAAAATGGTCCTATGTATTTTGCCAACTTATGTTTAATTAGTTGTATTTTATTCCCACCATTTTTTGGGGGGCTTATTTGAAAACTTTTATCATATTTCTTAACAAACTTATATTGTTTTATCAATTCCTTTTCGTATGGTTCGTAAATATGTTTGACCACATCTTTTGAAAGAGTATATCCCAAAACTCGACTAAAGTTGGTTGGGCCTAACACCTGAAACTGATGAAAATGATAACAAACCAACTTTGTTTTGTTAATGTAAATATCACTCTTTACTTTTCTAACCTTATATTGCGAGTGGTTCCATGGAGCAACATTTACACCAATATTTTTAGAAATGACTAGTTTCTTTCCATACAACCTTGGCCATTCATTCAAATAAAGCTGGTCACCAAGTTTTCCGTCTTCGAACCTCCAATAACACCAATCTAGACATTGATTTCTCCATCTTTTAAGGCATTTGATACCTGTTGAATCATTTTTAAACACGTTTACTGCAACATTAAATTGTCCATCTTCAACGATCAGCCTTTCCATACCCTTTAGGTATCGATGCTCAACTGCAAGCATTGAACCTTTATATGCCTCATCTATTATAATTTGGGGGTTTGAATAAAAATACTCGTCTGCATCTAGATAACAAACATACATTGTTTTTGGAGACTTTTTAAATATATACAATGGCCATGAAGGAGTTGTTGTCCATATGTACTCCACTTTCGTTCTTGTATCTTTAATGGCTAGTAGCTCTTTATCTTCAAATTCTCTTAAGGGCACTACTGTCACACCTTTTAGTTTCATTTTCCTTAGTACATCTTCCGTATATTTATCAAAAGCTAATACCCAAAGTTTTGCATCTGGGTTGTATTTTATTAATGAAGCGTGAAGTGCAAGACCTTTAGTTAAAAAGCCTTTATCAAAGTATGTGCAATAAATTATTTTTTCCTGTTTCATTTTTAGATTATAACATTATTCTTACCCTGAAATACTAACTTTTTAACACTTTAACTAACTTGGGAATCAAAACAAAGGGGTAAACATTTAACAAATAATGGAAAGCTTTACCTACTACAACTAAATAATTCAAAGCTAAATAATTTGTAGGGCAATGTTTTTTTACAAATTTAAAATGATCGACTATGTTAACTTTAGATTTTCTTGAAAACAGCAAGTTATAATATTCTCTAAAAGACATATTTTGTTTGATGCTATCCCCCATCCCTGTCCTTTCAATTTTGTTCATAACTAAAGATTTATAACTTACGACTGGGATATACCCGCTTTTTTTGGCGACATAAAAATAATCATAATCTGAAAGATAGTGTGGAAAGTTTTTTTTATCAAAGTTACCAATTTTTCGAATTAAAGATATGGGAAACAAAGTACCTTTTGAAGAAAGCGTGTCAAAGATTTTTGAACACAACATATTATGTTTAATATCATATTTATTTCTCTTATAATCTGAGGAGAAACTTAGATAATTCCATTTGATATTTACACCTGCATCCCAAACTTTTTTAGTGTTATTATCTAATACGCATGATCCAACTATAAATTTTAGGTCATTTTTTGCTACCTTAACTAAACTTGATACATATTTCCTGTTAAATGTGCAATCATTATTTATAGTCAAAATATAGTCATTCTCCGAAGACCGATTTACAATATCTCTAATACCTCTATAAAGTGATCCGGTCCACCATAAATTTCCATCTCCTTTGATTAACCTGACCTTTGGATAGTTCTTCTTTATAAATTCGTATGTTCCATCATTAGATCCATCGTCAACAATTGTTACATCAATATTATGATAATCTTGCTTATCAAGTGATTTTAAAAACTTTTTAGTATATTCAATCTGATTATGAACAGCTGTCAACATAAACACTCTCGGATTATTCATTTTGGTTCTAATTCTATCAAAAAGCTTTCGCCATGGCCCAAAGCGTCAACTACTCTATTAACAGGTAAAATAATGAGTGGTGCGAACTTATTAGCAAAGTATATAACTAGACCAGCTACTTTAGTAACAAAATTTGTATTACCTGAACCACGTCTAGATTTACTATCCCAAACATCTGACTTTTTTCCCATCTTAGTGGGATAGAATAAACAACGTATTTGTATCAAGGTCCATAAATTTGGAGTTATGGTTTTAAGATTTAATATTTTTAAATCTGCTTTTTTGGCCAATTTAATTATTGATTCTTTAGAAAAGTGGTTTATATGGTATGGAATATGCCAATGAATCCAACGTCTACCAAACAACTTTCGATACAAGGCATCAGAGTTTGGAAAAGTAAGTATTACTTTTCCATCAGTTTTTAATTTCTTTTTAATATCTAAAAGAAACTTTAAGGGATTCGGCTCATGCTCAATCACTTGGCTTGCTGTTACAAAATCAAATTTTAACTTTGGGAATGGATTATCAGAGATAAACCCATTGTAAACATTTAAACCTAATTTTTTTGCAAAAATCTGGGCAGTTGAGTCCGGTTCAACCCCATATGCCTCAGATCCTAATGCCTTAATTTCAAGTAATGACACACCGCTAGCAGACCCAATATCTAAAACCTTAGAATTTCGATTAACATATAAATGAGAAACATTGTTTGTTCCTAGAAGCCATTTTTTTAAGTTATTTTTGTAATCAACTTGCCTTTTAATTTGGCTTGAATTTGTTTTGTTTAATGGATAATATTTTTTGTAGAATGCACCAATTTTTTCTTTTTTAAGTGCTGGGGCAGTCCTACCAAAACCACATTTTTTACATTTGTATATATCATAGTACCCCTTAGCACCATATCTATCATCAAACATTTTCCGAAACCATAGTTTTACTGTAGACGAACATAAATTACATTTCATACTATTTCTTTTCTAATAAATACTGAACCAGCACAATTTTCTCCTCAACTCCTTTTACATTAAATATCTCAGACGAATAATCTCGTACAACTATTTTAAAACCATTTCTAACCAGTTCGTTTTCTAATTCATCTCTGTTCAAAACAACAAAATAATGATTTTCTATACCGTCAACACCTACTACTCTCTGATGCACATAAAATGTTTTATTACGTTTAGTGACAGGTGTTCGAGTAATATAAACGTATCTTTTGGCGACTCTTTCCATATCTTTGAGAACATTTTTCCATCCAGTCTGTGAATAATGCAAAATGCCACTGTATAGTATGAAGTCGAAATATTTATCAGGCTTATTAACTTTTTCGGCAAAAGATACAAAAAAGGAAGCTTTTGCATTGAATTTATTACATATATTGACAATTTCGGAATTTATTTCACATCCATAATATTTAATGTGTCGGAAAGGTGAGTCATTTCTAGTAAGTATTTTGCTATATATACCACTTCCACAACCAACATCTAAAAACTTTGAATTTCTTTTAATCAAACCTATATGTTTTATGGTCTCTTTTTCTAAAAAAAACAAATTTTCACTTACAGCGTTATCCTTAATAAGAGTATCCATTTTTATCTTAGTTTCTATTGAAGCTTGATATCTTTTTAACAAATTGCCCATGTCAAAGTCGTAACCAGTCCGTCCATTTTTCGGAGCGTTTATTTTTTCATAGGAGATAAGCATTACGTTACTTATAGCCTGTCTACCCTCAAGCAAAGAAATTATCGTTTTTAAAATTCGAATAACTATGTCTATAATTTTATGCATACATTTGTAAAATCCGAGATAATTCCGTTATTCTAACATAGTAGGTATGGTCGTTTAATGTCCTAGTCTGGCCACTGGAAGAGATTCTTAATCTATCTCTGTCATGTTTTAAATGGTAATTAATCTTTTTTATTAGATCATTCTGATCAGAATATTCAATAACTTCTTTTCCAATTTCAAATAAATTCTTCAAATTATCTTTTTTATCAGTTAAAAGCATTGCTCCCATACCAGTTGCCTCATATAATCTCATATTATTTGCATAATTTTCAGCAACATCAATATGTCTGTTTATCGTAATTTTACTTTGTGCTAGCAATTTATACATGTCTAGTGACCACGCTTCCCCATGGTGATATTTGTATAATTTGCTGGTAGGCAATAAAAACTCCTTTCCATAACCCCAAACATCCAGTTTGATTTTACTCGCAACATAATTTAACAATTTTAGCCCTTTCTTGTGAGAAGGACTAATACCTCCTATAAATGTCACATCATATTTTTTAGGTTGTTTACCTACTATCTTTAGAACTCTAGGGTCAAAACCAATTTTAAAGTATTCACTATTAATGCCCATCTTTTTAAATCTTTTAACATAGTGTGGGAAAGAAGTCAGTATTAAATCAAACTGCTTTAAATTTTCTTCATTGGGTAGTGGACAAGCAATCTGACCGACCAGCAACTTACAATATTTCTTTATTTTTTTTAAAGAGTCTGGGTTTAAAATACTCAAATCTTGCATATACACGACGTCAGGTGAATATTTTCTTATTTGTGCTAAGGTTATATTCTGAATCCAGTCCGGACGTCCGATAATTCTATGCAGAAGTGGCATCATCTGTAATTTGGACAGAAATTTATTCTGATTGACTTCGATGTCATTTTCTTTCGCCCACTTTGACTGCAATTTATAATCGTTGACAATTAACTCCTCAGCATTATGACCTAACTTTTTAAGATAATACGAATAAGAATCCCCAGTACCAAAAAATTGATTAAGTAGTAGTTGTCTATGATTTTTAAAACTTAGCCTGTCTATTTTTTGTTTTTTGTAAAAGCTATCTAAAAAACCTTGATAATACGTATCGATTATTAATAATTTCATTTGATTGCTGTTACATAGATTGACGAAAATCTAATATTTATATCTTCACTAGTTTTAACTTTTCTTACCGTTACTTTCTTAAATCCCACATATTTTAACTTTTGGACGATTGATACCTTATCAAAGAACACTTTATGTTCACCGTTTCTATACAATAACCACATCATTATATCAAACGGATTATCAAAGACTTTTTTATACTTTTTTGGTATATCGTTAATTTTTGACTTTAAAAAACTTATATCATTTTTAACATACGCGTTAATATATGGGTCGATATGGGGAACAGTAAAATCTAGTATTCCTCCTTTTTTAAGAACACGTCTACACTCATTAAAAATATAAATCAGTTCATCAATCTTAAGATGTTCGAAAAAATGATCAGATTTTATTTCATCTACAGAATCGTCTCCGAAAGGTATCCCCCACAATAGATCCCAACTTATATCCGCACCTTTTGAAAAATCAATTCCAACAAAACCCTTACGTTTATAATCTCCCGATCCCAAATCTAGTTTTAATATATCCCTAGCACTATATTTATATGACTTATACTTACCAGTAATATACATTAAATATTGTTTAATTTTTTTCATATCGTTACAAATCTATAGTCACAAGCACGTTTCTATTATAATTAGCTGCATTACCATACTTATTTTTATCAATTCTAGTACTAGCACCACTCCATGTGATGTTAATTTTAGAATCTTCAAGTGCTTTAACCGACCGGATTAATTTAACCAAAGTTCTTATGTCAACTATATTTTGACTAGAATACTTTCCGAAATTAATACTATCTCTGTCATGTTCAAGAACAACAATTCTCTTTGAGCTTAATGAGGCTCTTTCTAAAACCTTAACAAAACTCTTAAAAGACACACCATTACCTAACAATATATGCATGATCACTGTTTCAGTATCACCAATACCTTTTGTTTTTATATACTTATCATAATTTACAGTCCTAAGATGTTCATGAAAACCCCATGTACCTTCTTTTTTATGTATTATTTCTACAGTATTGCCAATAAGAAGTGGTTTAACTTCACCCCATAACCACTGGTGCGAATCTGACCTTTCAATTAACAATTTCTGAGAATTAAATATATTTCCTTGACTATCAACTAGCCAAAAATGCCCACTAACCTTTTTAATGAAATCATTGAAACCAATAAAACCATCAATCCACTGTTTTCGAAATGAACTGATTATATGTTTTGGAATTATTGTATTTTCAACTTCACTTAAAGAATGGTCAGCATACGAGTCATTTAACCAATCCTCCTCTCCGATATTGCTCGTATATAAAACTCCACCATCCTTTACGAAACCAACTACTTTCTCATCCACAATAGTAGCTGTTTTAATTTTAGAATTTATTAGAACGTTTTTTACATAACCATAGTTTTTTGCAAACTCACTGTTTCTGTAAACAACATTCACGGCAGGTCCCGGTTTAAACATCTCCTCGTTAAGTATAGTAATACTTTGGCACATTGAATTATTATCAATTATTAATGTTGGTAACTCATTGTTTAATTTGAGATATTTGGCAAAAGCGATTTTTTTAATTGTTTTATAAAAAATTTCCCTATCGCTTACAACATTAACCAGTTTTTTGTAAATCTTTGGGTCATATTCCTGCCTTAAAAATATTTCGTTATTTGCATTGTATCTTCTCACAAACAAATTCTCTATAAAATTTTCAAAAGTTTTGGAGATACTCATAATTTCAACCAACAGCTTTAGATATCTAACTTGATAGTCGTTTATATCAAAAAGTAAAATTTCTTTTGGTTTAATGTGTGGAATGATATTCAAAAAAAACAAACTTCCGATTACAGATGCAAACTTTCTATTGCTAACTTTCTCCTTATCGATATCTTCAAAGTTATTAAGTATCTGGATAGAATCACAGTTAAAAAAATATACAGGAAAATCCGCTTTGTCATTCTTTTCGACAGGTAATAGCCCAGCTAAATTCAAGAGTCTCGACTTGTGTATATTTTTTTTACAGTAAATCAAACTGTTACCGTCACGAGACAGTATCTGTGTTGAATCCACCTTAAATCCATTTTTGTTTAGTAAAATTTTAAGTGTCTCGTGGTCAATAAACCTTTTAATTTCATTGTTTGAGTTTAAAAATAAGGTATTTAATCTAGTAACAAAACTGGACTGCAGATATCTTTTTTTTGTTACCCAATCTTTTTGCTCTAATTTACCACCAATTTTCGATAAAGCTATTTTGGAATCCAGAAACAAAACCTTAAGATCTGAAGAATTGTTAATTATACGATTACACTCACCCAAAAAATCTTCATATACAGTTTGATCTTGTATCTCCTCTAAAAAGTATTCAACCAGTATTTCATCAACACTACTGTCGTCAAAATATAATCTTATAGGTTTGTTACTATCTACTTGTATATCACACTTATAACTGAAACCAACGGTCAGATATCCTTGACGACTGTCGCCATTATTTAAAAGCAACCTTACTTTCCCATATCTACTTTTATAATGTTGAAAAACTGTTTTGTGTGCAATCGGTATATTAACAAACTTACCAATAACTTTTTTAATGATAAATGGTATATATTTTGAAACTATTGGTACGATTTTTTTCATTTTATTTAAAATTATTTTTGATGTATTTCTTTAAATAACCATATTTCTGAACAAAAATATCATTAAATTTCTTTGTAATCTCTGAATATTTTATTTTCAATGCTCTTTCAATAAATTCGGAGTGAGACTTATTTCTAATTAAATTCAAGAATAGGAGCTCTCTGTTTTCTTCTCTCTCAATATCTGCTTGTTTAACATACCATCTTCGACTACTAGCATCTAGTATGCGTTGTACATACCTACCATAATAGTCTTTGTACATGTCAACAGATTGTACTTGCAACATCAAATCGTAATCATTCTGAGTTAATAAAATATCATTTATTCTGCTTAAATAATCCAGTTGATTAACGGTTAGCTCATCGATATTTAATTTACCGGCACTCACATTAGCTGCATATGGTTTTACAGATATTTGACCTCTAGAATCATCTACAAGGAGTTTTAACAACATCCCCCAAGATTTAGAGTACGAGTCGTGTATAAAATTACCTAAACTATAAAAAATATATTTGCTTTTATATATTTCATAACCCTGTGGAACATGTGGGTGGTGGCCAATAATGATGTCCGCACCTGCATCTATTATTTCTCTATATCTTGAATAGATATATTTTGAGGGCAATGGCACTTCTTCACCACCGCCATGCGGGCAAACAATTACCACTTTTCTTTTTTTCTTTAATACTTGTATTGATTTTATAATTTCACTGCCATAAATACTCAGATACCCTGAAGTGTTAGACGAGGCCACACCAAATTCCTCTTCAGCAGTAGACAACACTACAATGTTTGTTTTTCCCAGAGTCATTGGTCGTGTAGCGTTTTGTATGTTTTTTCCAAAACCTGTGTGACCAATTCCCTTGTTCATTAAGTAGTCTATTGTGTAATCAAGTCCGTCTTGACCATAATCAAATATATGGTTGTTGGCTCCAACGAGATAATTTACACCTAAATTGGCTAGTAATGCATTGAGACTATCTGTTTTCTGAGCTAGATTTGGTCCAGATTTTTTGTGTGAATATGCTTTTTTTCGACCATCTAAGACAGGCGCTTCCAAATTAAGGATCGAAAAATCAGAATTATTAAATAGATTGATATTATCCTTAATTAAGTAACTATGTTTCAGATACAAATCACCACCAATTGTTATTTTATACATTTTTTTCATTTAAGACGGCTAAAACGTCACCATGTTTTTGATTATCCCAAATATTGTTTTTTAATATTTTTGTATCTCCATTTGCAAATATTTCAAACAATCTATAACTTTTATCTTTAAAAAAAGATATTACTGATTGTGCATCTCGCTTATGCCATACAAGCATTTTTGGTGAAATTTCAAATATTATTTTTTTGATTTTACCATTTTTGATCATTTTTTTAGCACCATTAAGAACATCAAGTTCAGCACCCTCAACATCAATTTTTAATAAATCTATATTACTTATATTATTATTTTTACAAAATCTATCAATCGTGACAGTTTTAACTTTCGCTGTTGTAACTTCGTTTTTGTTTATATCATCATCCAATTTTGGATCACCTAATGACTGCCAACCATTTTGATTACGTATAATACTCAAAAGCATGAATGAATCTTTATGGCTTACTGCCTGATTATATACATATTTCGTAGGCATGCGATTTAAACTTAAATTATCTTTTATCTTTTTTATATTTTTCTTATCAGCTTCAAATGAATAAACTTTTCCCTCTTTGCAAACTGTTTTCCAAAATGGAACAGATATTGCACCAATACACGCGCCAATATCAAAGCAAGTATCTCCCTTTTTTAAATTTTTATATGCATAATTGACAACATTAAGTGAATCAGTTACAGATTTTCTGTTAAAATTAAAGATCAAATCATCTTTTTTATCTTGCCAATACAAATTACCATCAGAACTGAGGAACTTATGTCTATAACTAGAAATATAAATTCTAATTTTTACTAGATGTAAATAAATTTTTTTGTTTATATCCATTTTCTAATTAATAATTTGACCACTTACTATCAATCAGAAAAGGACTATGATTTACCACAATTTTGGATGCATTATTAAAAAAATCACCAGAATTTACTTGGAAATTTTTTACAACTCCCGGATTATCCACAACACCATTTTTATTCTCTAAATATAGACCAATCTTGTATCTACCTTCAGACAAAGGAAATGAATTAATCGAACATTTGAAAATATTTTTTTTGGTCATAAGTTTAATATCAAATTTTTTATAATCGGTCCTATGTAAAATTAATGAATGTTCAAAATTATCCAAAATAGAAAAACTAATTTTAAAGTCTGTCAATTTCTTTTTACCCCTTTGTCTTATTTCAAATACAAAATTGACATCCTGTCCACTTCTTATTGATTCAATTTTATTTCCTCTGGAATTCTCTAACCAAAAACGAGTAAATTGATACTCTTGTGAACCTTGTCTGTTTGCAGCAACTATATTGTCATCATTTTGCAAGTCATTACTTCTAGACATATATTTGTCTATCACCTTATCAGTATCCCCATGCGTCGTTATTTTTCCTCCATCAAGTAATATGCATTTAGAACAAAGGCCTTCTATTGCACTTAAATTGTGACTAACAAATAAAATAGTCCTTCCTTCATTTTTAGTTATATCTTCCATCTTTCCTAAAGATTTTTTTTGAAATTCAGCATCCCCTACCGAAAGAACCTCATCTACTAATAAAATCTCCGGTTCCAAAAAAGCAGCCACGGAAAAGGCCAATCTTGTTGTCATTCCTGAAGAATAATATTTAACAGGTGTGTCTAAAAACTTTTCAACACCTGAAAAATCTACAATTTCATCAAACTTTTTCTTAATCTCATATTGTTTCATACCAAGTATTGAACCATTTAAATAAATGTTTTCTCTACCTGACAACTCTTGATGGAAACCCGTACCAACTTCAAGCAAACTTCCCACTCTTCCCTTAATAAGAGCGCTACCACTTGTAGGTGGAGTTATTCTACTAAGAATCTTTAAAAGGGTTGACTTTCCTGCACCATTTCTACCAATCAAACCTAGAACCTCGCCTTTCTTGACATTAAAAGATACATCTTTTAATGCCCAAAATATCTTTCTAGCTTTCGATTCCCTACTTTTATTAAAAGAGAAGACTGACGATATTTTATCCCTCAAAGTGTCATAATGTGCACCCTGATTCATAACATACTTTTTAGATATCTTGTTTACCTCAATTATATTTTCAGACATATACTATTAAATGACATCAGTAAAAACATCTTCAGTTTTCTTAAAAAGAAATATTCCAACCACTAACATAATTACAAGTGATGCTAATGATACAGGTATTAGGTCAAAATACAAAAATTGGCCCCCTGTAAACATCCATCTACCCGCTTCAATAACAATTGCCATCGGATTTATCGCCATTATCATTCTATTTCCTGGATCAACAATACTTAGTGGGTAAATTACTGGAACCAAAAACATTGATATTTGAATAAAAAACGGCAAAACATATCTGACATCTCTATATCTTACATTAATCGACGAAAGTACAAGACCTAAACCCAGAGCGGTACCAATCGTAATTAATCCCAACACAGGGATCAAAAGCACTGATATCAACGCAGGGTAGTATGCTAAATAAACCGCTAATATTAAAAGAAGTGTTAGATTCAACCCAAAATCTACAAAAGATCCTAAGACTGCTGATATTGGTAGTATCAATCTTGGAAAATATACCTTTTTAACAATTCCTTCATTAACAACTATAGAGTCGCTTGCCTTTGATATTGAATTTGAAAATAAGTTCCAAAATGTTAATCCAATTAAAGAGAATAATGTATAAGGTAGGTCGCCCGAAGGTATTTTTGCTAACTTACCGAAAAAAATGGTGAATATTATCATGCTAAATAAAGGCTGTAGAATTACCCACAATATTCCCAACACTGTCTGTTTATATCTGACTTTAAGATCACGCCATATAAAGACTTTCAGTAACTCACGAGAGTTAATAAGTTCTAAAAATGAGCTAGATACTCCCTTGACGGCATTAATTTCTATGTTTTTTTTATTCATACTTCTTTAACTAATGTATATTTCTAATATCAAAAACATTGATCTCATGTTAGAATTTTACCATTATGAAGGCAAAAAGAGTATCTATAGTAATGCCAGTTTTTAATGAGGCCTCAACTATTTCAAAAATTATCTCAGATGTTTTGAAATCGGATGTTCTTGGACTTAGAAAAGAAGTTATTGTTGTTGACGATGGGTCTACTGATGACACTTTTAAAATACTATCTAAAATCAAGAGTGCCAGACTAAAAATTATTGCTTTAAAAAGAAACATGGGTAAAGGTTATGCCCTCCGAACTGGGTTTAAATACTCAACTGGTGACATCATTATTGTTCAAGATGCGGACCTTGAGTATTCACCAAAAGAATTTCCAAAACTATTAAAGCCAATTGTTCTTAATAAATCCAGAGTTGTATATGGCTCAAGAGAAATGTCAGGTAAAAATGTCCATTCCTCACTAATATTCCACGCAGGAGGTAGATTAGTTACTTTCATTACTAACTTGCTGTATGGGAGCAACTTGACGGATGAAGCCACGGGGTATAAAGTTTTTGATGCAAGGCTACTAAAAAAAATTAAATTGAAATGTATCCGTTTTGAATTTTGTCCAGAAGTTACAGCTCACATATTGAAGTCGAATGAGAAAATAGTTGAGGTACCAATTAAGTATAATGCAAGACATCGTCATGAAGGCAAAAAAATTAAAGCGAGAGATGGCATTGAAGCAATATTTACCCTACTCAGAATAAAATTTAATCTATGAATAGAAAAAGATCTTGGGGAGAAGAAAATAAAAGTACTCTTGACACAATAATTGAATACTTGCGTTTTAACAAAATTAATAAATACATACCCCAGAACTGTGTTCTCCTCGATCTGGGTTGTGGATATAACGGCACCTTACTAAAAAAATATAGAAACTCGATCAAAAAAGGTGTCGGAATCGACCTTTCTGTAAACGATAAAGACACAGATATAAAACTCATAGAAGGTCGTATCGACAAGAAAATCAAGTTACGAAGTAATGAATTTGATATTATTACATCATTGGCGGTCATTGAACACGTTGAGTCACCAAAAACAATGCTAAAAGAAGCTTATCGACTCCTCAAAAAGGATGGTATTCTCCTAATCACAACTCCATCAAAATACAATAAACCGATTTTAGAATTTTTAGCTTTTAGGATTAATGTTATCAGCAAAGATGAGATAAAAGATCACAAAAGATACTATGATAAATTTTCTCTTGAAAAAGAGTTGGCTCTGGCTGGCTTTTCAAAAAATAAAATAAAGGTAGAATATTTTCAACTTGGTTTAAATATATTTGCTATTGCTAAAAAATGAACAGGGTTGATTTACTATTATATTCTTTGTCATTCATCACTCTTGTTTGGATATATGCTTCTACTGGTAACCTATTCATTAAAAATCTCGGCAAAAGAATTCCTTCGATATCTGTATATGGCATTAGCACCTTAATAGGATTTGGTATTATAAATAACATACTATTAATAGTAGGGATTATCTGGAGATTTGACCAAACTACAGTATTAACAACTCACGCAATATTTTTATTAATTTCTTTTTTTAGACCTCCAATTACACTACTAGATGTCAAGAAACTAGTTACTTACATTGGAAATTCATGGCGTAAAAACTTATTACCCTATTTTTTTCTAGCATTGTCATCTGTAATACTTGGATCGTTATACTTATCAGCACTACAACCCCCTCATTCTCCAGACGAGTTACATTACCACCTGCCTCAAATACGACAGATATTAGAAGAAAAAGGTGTAGATATTCACTTTGGTGGTCACTTTTTTTATGGAAACATACCAAAGTTAGTAGAGGTGTCATTTGCAGGTGTTTCGACACTGTTTGACTATAATTTCACACACTTAGTCAATCTATCAATCTTTATCGCCTTCTTGGTAGTGGTTTTTGGAATAATTAACCGAAAGTTTGGTCTATTCACTGCTTCATTATCCACCATGCTTCTACTGATGTTTGATGACCTAACTTGGAATGCTACCACTGGATATATTGACACAGCAACTCTAAGTTTTGAAATATCTTCACTCATAATCCTTACCTATCTACTAACCACAAAAGACAAAATCGAGAAGTATGTGTATATCATTCCAGGATTGTTAATGGGGTTAGGGCTTGCCTCAAAATATTCACCGGCGCCAACGCTATTATATATGGGGGTATTGATGTTAATTTTTAGGAAGAAAATTATCTATTTTATAAACTTTGGGTTGGGTGTCTTTATCTTTGGATCTTTTTGGTATATGAAAAACTTATTGCTTTACCTCAATCCTTTCTATCCACTATATCTTGGACACAAAAATGTACCGGAGGATTTGTATAAATCACTTGTGGACGCAATACAAGAATTCGGCCCAAAAACCTTGAATTATTTCTTGAAAATAGTTTCTCGGTACTTAACAACTAACGGCACACTTGTATATTTAAGTATTTTTATTGCACCATTTGGATTAATAGAATGGAAAAAGAATAAGTTTGTATTGATATTATCTTTATACTATGTTTTATATTCAGCGTACTGGTTCTTCTTGGGTACTCACCAAATTAGGTTTCTTGCACCTGCACTGGTGGTTGCCATACTTATTACTTCTTATCTAGTTAGTAAAATTAATCAAAAAATTATTTTTTGTATATCAACCTTAGCTTTTTCTATACTATTTATATTAGGCCAACCGTGGTATTCCTTTTGGAATACCAAATTACGCGTAAACGAGCGGCAATACGCAGTTGGGAACCTAACAGAATCTCAGTTTTTAAACAGACACTTTGGATGCCAGTATCAAGTAATTAAATATTTAGATGATAATAATATAGTTGGAAGCGTAATTGACAACTGGTCTGTCTGGCATGCACCATCTGTTTCTTTTTATGCGACTAAAAATCAATTCCAAACATACAGCACAACAACTTTAAAATCCGAACAACAAATTAAGCAGGAGATTAATGATGGAAATATTAGTTTTATTTATTTTAATTCCAAAGTTAGACAAAAACACTTATTAAACGATGATTCAATCGTGGTGAGAACTAGAGACGAAAAGCTTCCTGTTGAAAACTACCTACTTAAAAATAGTAAATTAGAATTTAATGAAAGCGACTGTTACTTATACAGAATAGATTTAAACAATGTGGTCACTGATAAATTAATAAACTAGTTCATTTTTTAACCCAAACATAAAAACCTGCGCTCAATAAGTTGGGAGAGAGTTTAACTATTAACGACCTTATTTTTCTAGGTAGAACAGTGTTAAATAGTTTCCAAATGATTTTTAGAAACTCTACAACGTAGTAGTTAGTTTCAAGTTGCCGATGATAACTAATAACCATTTCTGGTTGACTATAATGAGCAAGGGTACCAAAATCCCAAAATTCTTTGACTATTTTTAACTTTGCCTTTCTAATCATTTTTTGAAAACCGTTCCAAGTAAAAAACCTCAGGTGCATATAGTCCCATTCTTCAAAAAGCTTGGTATGATCATGACCCAACGTCTTCCATATTAAATTCTTTCCCAACAAATTTCTCAATCTAAAAGTGATATAAAAATGATTTGGCACACTTAGAACTATATAGCCAGTTTTTTTCGTCACTCTTCTTAATTCCTCAAGTAAAAGAAGTGGATTCTCTATGTGCTCAAGAATATCCTTTGCAACGACTACATCGAATTCGTCGTCTTTATATTGTATTTTCTTGTTTATACGCGACACTACTGTCTTAACATTAAATTTCTTAGCTATAGAGGTGGCCCGGGCTGAAATATCAATTCCATGAACGTCGTTCGCAACTGCTAAATATTTTGTATCTCTTGCTGTACCAACACCAACTACAAGTATTTTGTTACCCTTTAAACTTTTTGAATCAGTGATTTTGTAGTCAGGTAAATCAATGTCGACATATTTCTTGTCTTTGTATATTGAATTGTAAATCTTGTCCTGCATTCTATAAAGTTTTTAAATACAATATCCTAAAATAATTATTAATCTTATGTGTATATACAAAAATTACATTCTTTGAATGTTTTCTGACAATCTTTATATCCATACTAAACAGCTCGTTGTACATAACAGAACTGATACTACCTTCACTAATTCTGAATTTTGACAAATACATGTCAATTACAACTGGCATTTGATCTTTTCCAATTTTTAACCACATATCATATTCCATAACTGCAAATTTTGTTCCAGTAAATAAACCATATTTTCTAAGTGCTTTTTTAGTTAGAAAGACCGATGGTTGCATAAGATAGTTGGTCATAAGCAAGAGGTTGTACAAATTAAATTTCAACAAAAAACTTTTGTAAACTGTTGCAATTTTTGCAATTTCAATATCATTTTCATCAATTACAATTCCTTTTCCAGCAAACCACAAAGCATTTGGATTTTCTTTGTAATACTCAGCCACTGTAAAAAGTGCATCTTTTTCATATACATCATCTGCATTGATAAAAGTTACTATTTCCCCTTTTGCTTTCTTTAGTCCCTTATTTATAGCATCTAGTTGCCCATCATCTTTTTTTGAAACAAACTTAATTAATTTAGGGTATTTCTTTGCATATTTTTTAATTATGTCAAGTGTTCCATCTGTTGACCCTCCATCTTGAATTATTACTTCTACTCTAACATTTTTTTGAGTCACAATAGACCGGAGTGTTTTTTCTATATATTTAACTTTATTATATGAAGGAATGATAATGGAGATTAAGGGATACATATTATCTAAGTGTATAGTATGTTGACCTACCTCCGCCATTACGAGAAATTATACCCATATCAATTAAGTCATTGAAATCCTTTACCCTTGACGCTTTTGATCTTTTAACTAATTTTGAATAGTCGGTGTTAGTAATGAAACCCTTATTCTTAATGTATTCAATAATATTTTGATGATACTTTTCAAGTTTATTTTTTGGATTTCCAATATAATCTGGCAATACATTTTTAACTCTAATAAGTTCATCAATGATTCCACCAGTAAAATACTCAAGCCAGTTTGTAAAATTTATTCTATCTTTTATCTCGTAATAATCTCCAAACTCACCGACGTTTTGAAAATACTTGGTTACATTTTGATTGTAATAATTTTCAAAGCTGAATAATTTAAATGTATTAAGACCCATATTTGCCAATAGAAACTTTGTGATCAATCTGGTGGTTCGGCCGTTTCCGTCCATAAAAGGATGAATTATTACCATCTGTTTATGAAGCAAACCTGCTAATATCAAAGGGTCAATACTATTTATATTTTTATTAATAAACGTGACCAAATTAAGCATTAATGAATCGACATCTTTAAAGTCTGGTGGTATATATACCACCTTATTAACTCTGGGGTCGTTGACAACGACAGGCTTGTTTCTTAATTTACCAACTTCATTTTCTTCTAATAGATTTTGTGTCACTTCCCTGTGTATCTTTAGTATCAAATCTACATCAATTTGGACAACTTTATTATCAATTAGTTTATCCAGATTTTCTAAAGCGTGATTATAATTTAAAACTTCTGTTTCAGAATCTCTTAAATTAGAAGGTTTGTTCTTAATGAGTTCTATTACTGCAGTAAGAGGTAAGGGATTACCTTCAATACTTGTGGATGCGTGGGCTGAGACTTCTCTTGCTTTTCTTTGAAACTCAACCAAAACAACGTGCGTAAATCTTGTGTTATTTAATTCATTTATTAAACTATTTATTCGCTTTATATTTTCTAGTAATTGATGAGAAATTGTATATGAAGGATTAAACATTGTAGTCAAATAATAGTCGAATAATAGACGGATGTCAAGTACGGATTATTTCTCTTTCAATGCCAGCTTACGAACCAACTCTTCAATCTTTTTTTCTAATTTATTGACCCTAATGTATGCAGATGAGACCATTATAAATAAAACTATAAAAGCTCCCCCAATTAGAAGATCCAAGACTCTAGAAATTGCAAAACTAGCTGCATATACTCTAATGATCTCTGGGAAAACTATGATTAAGATTACAGCTACCCATATACCTATCCAACTAGCTATTTCCATACCACTCAAGTTGCCCTTTTTATAATGCAAAACTGCAAAATAAATCATTGTTAATGAAAAAAGTATTCCTGTTATTTGTAGACCTAAAATCATAGATTTAAAAAATTTTTTTCTATTTTATATATATTTTCCAATAAACTAAGTTAAGCAAGATTCCAAAAGCATCTATTATTGATACACCCTTGTAATTATCAAAGTATATAGTCTCAATAGGTATTTCACAATATTTTAAGTTTCTTTTCTTGATTCTAATTACCATCTCAGTTTCTACACCATAACCTGTTGAGTCCCATTTAATTTTGCCATATGCTTTTTTAGTTATAGCTCGAAAGCCCGATATTAGATCAGAAACATATATACCAAACATCAGATTAATAATGACTGAAGCCACCTTATTACCTATGAATCTGATAAATGGCATACCCAAGTTTAGATTCCTTGAGCCAAAAATGACTTCGTATTTACCTGTCTTTAATTTCTCAATGAATTTATGTAGGTCATTAACTGCATGTTGACCATCTGAATCCATTAGTATTACTGCATCAGCACCATGGGAAAATGCATATTCACAACCAGTTTTTAATGCCGATCCCTTACCTAAATTAACTTTGTGATGAAGTACTGTAATATTTGGTTTCTTTATACTGTGGAGCTTTAACTTGGTAGCATCATTGCTCCCATCATCAACCACAACTGCCTCATGGCCTAACTTAGTCAGTTTACTTAAGACTATTAAAACCCCACTTCCTTCGTTATAAACAGGCAATACGATACTAACCTTCATATTTATTTTTTTTGTACCAATCTATTGTCTCTTTTAAACCTATTTCAAATGAAGTCTTAGCCTTAAAACCAAATTCTTTTTTAGCTTTTAAGGTAGACAACTTTCTTCTTGGCTGCCCATCTGGTTTTGTCTTGTCCCAAACTATTTTACCTTTAAAGTTAGTTAACTTTTTAATTAACCCAGCTAGATCTTTAATCGATATCTCAAAGCCTGCCCCCAAGTTTACAGGTTCTGACTTATCATACTTCTCACAAGCCATTAAGATACCTTCTACGGCATCCTTAACATACAAAAATTCTCTAGTTGCTGTGCCTGTTCCCCAAACAACAACTTCTTTCTTGTTTGTCTTTTCTGCAGTAACAAATTTTTTAATTAAGGCAGGAATAACATGGCTTGATTTTGGATTGAAATTATCTCCTGGACCATATAAATTAACTGGCAACAAAAAGATAGAATTAAAACCAAATTGATCCCTGTAGCTTTGTGACTGAACCAATTGCATTTTTTTAGCTAGACCATAGGGTGCATTTGTCTCCTCAGGGTATCCATTCCAAAGGCTTTCTTCTTTAAAAGGTACGGGTGTGAATTTAGGATATGCACATATTGTTCCAAGTGCTAAATATTTTTTAACTTTATTTATTCTTGAGGCCTTCATCATAAAAGTGCCCATTAGGATATTGTCATCAAAAAGATCTGCTGGAAATTCTCTATTAAACCCTATTCCACCTACTTTTGCAGCTAGATGAATAACCAAGTCCATTCCTTTTGAAGCTTTCAGGCAATCCTCATATTTGGTTAAATCATATTCGTCACGATCAGCAACCCTAATCATTTTAGGCTTTAGTTCTTTTAGTTTTTCAATCAAATGAGTACCTAAAAAACCCTTACCCCCTGTAATTAAAACTTTTTTGTTTTTAAAATAGTTATTCATATAACGTAAAAAAATACTTGTCTAGCTAACAAAGTAGCCCCTGAAAAATAAGATTTCAGCTAGTGTTCCCATTATAGCTAAAAATACATAAATACCAAGCCTTAAGTATTTATTGGACTTCTCAAGTAGTATTGAAGCAAAAATAAACATCGGAAATAATAACAATGCATACCTAGGAAGTGATGAAAAACTACCTGACACTGTAGGTATCAAATACCCAAATACGGAAAATAACCAGTAGTCCCAACGTATTTTTCGAAAGCTATACAAAATAACTATCAAAAATAATAAAGCAATTCCAAATTCTAATAAAACCGTAAAGACAACAGGCGGATAACTCCAAGATAAGTTGGGTATTATTTTTGCCACATAGCGGTAAAAAACCTGAGGTAAAAGAATAATACTGTCTGACCTCTGCTCCCCAAACAAAGTATATGCCTGATATAGTTTTATAGAACCTCCCCAATATAAAAATATATAGTACATATAAGCCAATAACCCCAAGGGGATAAAGAGCAATGACAAAAGTCGTTTGTTAATAAGTTTTCTATCCAAAAAGACATTAATTAAAAACACAGGTAATAAGGTTATACCAACAGCCCTAGTTCCAGAAGCCAGCATTCCCAAAAGTGACGCAAATAATACTTTGTTTTTCCTAAACAAGTAAAATGACCACACAGCTAGACATAAAAATAAGCTTTCAGTGTATACCGCTGCAAAATAAAAAGATGTTGGGAAAACAAGCATTAAAATGATACTTAACTTAGCTATCCTTTCTGAGTAATCCAAAGACACCAACTTGTATAACCCTATTAAACCCAAGAAAAGTGATAAGTTTGAAATTAAAATACCACTCCAAACATAAATGTATAATTCCCTTCCAAAAAGGGACCCTATTAAATCAATTAAAAATGGGTAAAAAGGAAAATAGAACTGCTGAAGGCTTTTATACCCATAAAGTGCAATTGAAGTAAAATGCTCTCCATCAAAGTTTGCCCAACCCCAAAACAAAGGATTTTGTAAGTAGTTAACCAACTTGCCTCCAAAAAAGTTTTCCCCAAATAAAGGAACATAATAAACAGAAAACATTGCAACTAAAGTTACTAAAACTCTCCACACAATGAAGCTTTTTAAAACGAATAAAAAATCAAATCTTTTCATAAACCTTAATCATTTCTTTTGCAGTTTTTTCCCAACTATATTCCCTTGGTAGTTTTATCTTTTTATTAGGGTTTAATAAAGCTTTTGCTAAAGCTCTTGGGCTAGTAGGGTCTACATATCTTATTTCCTGCCCTAAAATCTCAACTAATGCTTGTGTTTTAGTCGCAACCAAAGGGGTCCCAACTGTCACAGACTCAAGAGCTGGCAACCCAAAACCTTCATATAAAGAGGGTTGTACATATACACTTGCAAGGTTATACAGTTTATTTATATCTTCATCACTAACGTAGCCCAACCTAGTTACATTTTTAAAATTTACTCCTTTAAGGTGTTCCAGTTCTGGGTGGTTTAAATCCATACTTTCTATTTCACTTGCCTGTTTACCTGCAATAACCAATGGTATTTTTGCAATTTCACAAGCTTTAACAAGATTTGGTATATTTTTGTTAAAGTTAATATCCCCAATGTACAATGCAAAACGTTTTGGTAAATTGAATATATTTGCAGTAGTTTTCTTTTTAAATATTTCTTTTGGTGCAAGATAGACAACATCAACAATATTAGGGTCAACTCCCAAGAACCTGACAATATCCTTTTTACTAGTTTCAGAAATTGTGACAATTCTATCTACATACAACTTAATTAGTAACTTATTAACAAAAAACTTAATTTTTCCCCTGACACCTGCAGGATAGTGGTCTGGATATACCAAATATATTAAGTCATGAATTGTTAAAACCAATTTTTTAGAAGGTTTAAAAAAAGGAAGGGAAATAAAATAAGGATTAAATTTTGTGTAATGGACAATATCAGCATCCTTAGTCTCATTTGATATTTCTACCCCCCCATATCTTACAAGTGCTTTTACAAGCTCATTCGTATGCACCCCAATCCCCCTAACACTATCACCCTCGGTAACAATCTTGGGAACAAATGCAATTTTGACCATATGAAGTAATTATACTATTAATAACTAAAATTATTTAGGTTCTGGTTTGTTCCATTCTCCAAAACCATAATCTCCTGGGTAAAGTGTGTATTCCACCTCCCTGTCGGTGTCCTTAATTATCTCAACCAGTTTGTCCCCCACCCATTCAGGAGTAAAGTAGGCCTTTCCACTTTCCATATCTTTTTTCTTTTCTTCAAAGCTCATAGGTCCAAAGCTTGTTAGTGTACTACCTAGAGTAATTAAACAGAATTTAGGGTTTCCAATCCTTTTAAATTCCTCAGCCAAACTTAAAATAAAACCCCTTAAGCCGAATTTCATTGCACAATAAAGACTTCTCCCTGACATAGGTATAACTCCAGCCCCAGAACCAATAGTTAGGACTAAGGAATCTTCTGAGGTGTTAAGACTTGGCATTAGCTCTTTAATAAAAACGAAAGTGGAAGTCAAACCAATATTTATAGTTTTGTTCCATTCATCTAGTGTAGCTAACTCAATTGGTTTGTAAATTCCAATACCCGTAGCATTAATCAATACATCAATTTTTGAAAAATCACTTTGTATTTCTTTTGCAGTTTTTACTGTTTTTTCTTGATCTGAAAAATCAGAAACATAATACTTACTTTCTTTATTTTCCAAACTTTTTAATAAATTAGAAAGTTCAGTTTCAGTTCTAGAAACCAAAATCAGTGTAGCACCCTCATTATCTAATCTCTTGACAATCTCTCGTCCTATTCCACCTGTTGCTCCTGTTATGACTATAACTTTATTTTTCAATTTCATACTTTTTCTAGTTTATTATCTGTTACATACTTAAAGTATGCAATTGGGAAGTGCCAAGATGAGAACAAACTCCAAAGAAAACCATTTGTCCCATCTAGAATCCCTTTGTGTCTAAAATATAAATTTAAAAATGTATAGGTTGGTTTAAAAAAAACATAATTTGTAAAACCACTTAAACCTTTATTTACTTTTTCTCTAACCAACTCATTTTTTTGTAAATCAGTATATCTATTTAATCTTGCAAAATATCTTTTTAATGTTGGTGAATCATAATGCAATAAGGACTCATTTAACCACCCAACCCTACCATTTAACTCTATTTGCTCATGGACAGACTTACAAGGAAACTTAGCATAACCATTCTTAACAAGTCTTATAACCCCATCTGGATATACTCCTGCGTGAATTAGTGGTTTTCCTAAAAACATATTCCTTCTTGGCACAAAGTAACCAACAACTTCACCAGTGTCTTTACCAATTTTTCCATCCCTCTCTTCAATAAGTTGTTGATGTTTTATAAAAAGTTTGTTTTGTGGAGAGCTATTAGTGGTAGGTCTATTATTAACAATATCTAAAATTTCTTTTGATAGTTCCCTTGTTACTACTTCATCAGCATCAAGTTGTAATATCCATTCACCAGTAGCTTTCTCAAGAGCTTTTTGTTTAGTGATATGAAAGATATCATTATGTTTTTCCAAATAGACCTTTGCCCCATAACTCTCTGCAATTCTCTTGGTATCATCTGTTGAGTGTTCATCAAACACAATTATTTCATCTGCAATTTTTTTTACAGATTTCAAACACCTTGCAATATTTTCCGCTTCATTCCTTGTGGCTAATACAACACTTAACTTCATATTCATATATTTTACACTACTGCCCCTGTCCTTCTACTATATAAAAAGCATCACTGTTATCTGGATATTTTATTAACCTTTTAACATCAAACTGTGGGGCAAAACGTAATCCTGTGTAGTAACTTGGTGTTACAGCATACAATATCCCATTATTTGGATAACTTTCAATTATGTTCCAACCTCCAAATTGATATCTTCCAAACGATAAAACAGTATTAAAGCTTTTTGAACTTGATTGGTCATATTTTACCGTTTTTAACAATTCTGGAAGAGAAACTTTGTTGTAGTAAAGAAAGTAGATATATGGCTGTTGTCTAATATTATCTACATACATCTTGTAAAAGTCAGGGCTCTCCCTTGTGTATTCAACAATTTCTTTCATACCATATTGCCACTCTATCGCTTCTTTAGTAGGGTATACTTTTGTGTAGTAATTTAAATAATTAGTTACTTCTCTAAATAAAAAGGTTAATATAATTACTAACATAAATGCTTTTAACCATTTACTTTTAAACAGAGATAGCAATGCATCTGCACCGCATGCAGACAGGAGTAACATAGGTATTATCATGAAAATTCCCCTAATAGAACTTGGGTCGGTTGAAGAAACTGCACTTGGGATTGGTGACAATAATAACCAAGTAAAAATAACGGCTAATGCTTGCCATTTTTTTCTGTAAAGTAAGGAAATAAAACCAATACCCAATAAAATCAAGTCAATTCTATAAAACTGACCAACCACTTTAACTGATGCCCTTGGACCTTGATCTCCATTCTCAAAAAGATATTTATGTGTAAAATGTTTTTTGTAATTTTCAAAAACTAAATTTAATTTACCACCAGCGTTTAATATCAGTTCTTCAGAAAATTTCGTCTGTCCCATACGAGCAAAACCTAAAATTCTTGTATCTTTAATAATTAGAATCCCAAATAACAATGTAATTAAAACTGAAACCATCAACAAAGTCTTGTTTTTAAGTAGCTTCTTTAAATTTATTAAACAAACAAGAAAGACCACTACTGGAACAACAACTTTTGCAGAGTGATATGAAAAGAAACTTAAACCAAAAAACAAAAAGGATATGGGTATTAAATATTTTTTAGTTCTTAAACCAATATAAAAACTAGCAAGTCCCGTTATTAAAAAGAATAATGCAAAGTTGTTCTCCCAGAGCCCTCTTGAAAAATGTATGTGGTATGGCGAAACAGCCAAAAATAATGCAGCAAATAAGCCTGCTAAATTACTTCTTAACAACTCGCGAGCGAACAAGAATATAGCAATAACAGACAAAGTTCCAATTAAAGCACTACTAGACCTAACACTGTAATCATTAAGTCCAAATATTTTTACAATAACTGAAGTAATATAAATGTGGACTGGGTGTTTGTCATCATAAAAAGATGTAAAAACAGTTGGAAATTTATCTCCGTATTCATCCATTCCCCAATTTGCAATTGTGTAAGCATTGTATCCTGCAGCAACTTCATCCCAGTTTAATGAAGCAGGTATTTGATCTAGCTTATAAAACCTCATAAACCCAGCCAGAATTACAATAATCGCAAGTACAATATATGTTAATTTGTTTCTCCACATACTTTTGGAAAGGTGTAGCTACCAAATGATTTTACAGTTGAAAAACCCCAATCAGAAACAGGATTTAACTCTCTTGTGTCTATAAAATAGTTGGGGTCAACCTTATTGTAATACAGTGCAAAAATATAGGGTTGTGCATACTGGTCACTAACACAACCTTCTTTTTGTCTTTCAAATATTTCTTTGTATTCATATTGCCATACATTTACTGACAAATCATTGTAAACAGTTCCAAATTTATACATATATCCTTCAAATGAGAGAGTATACAAAACAACTACAGCAATCAATATAATTTGTTTTTGTTTCTTAAAAATTTCAGACAAGTAATAAATTCCAAGAGCAGAGATAATAGATAACATTGGGGACATTAATATTGATCTTAAAGCGTGAGGATTTTCTTTTGTAATTGATGCAGGAATTGGAGCAAGTAGTAATAATCCCAAAACTATAAACAACTTTGGATTTTTTGACTTTAAAATATATAAAACCCCCAAGGCCAAAAATATTGCATCTAAATAATATAGTTGTGATTCTCCAGGAATTTGACTCCTAGGGTTACTATCACCATCTATAAATAAAAAGGTAGGAGAAAAGTTTTTTAAGTAGTTTGTAAAAATTGTAGACGAACCAACTGCTTGTAATCTTGATAGACCAGAATCGTGTTTGTAAAGTTTATATAATGGGAAAAAACTTGCAGACAAAACTAAAACAGACAAAATTAATACAGCAAATTGTTTTTTGTAAAGGTGGTATACAAAACCAAGACCTAAAACTATTGGTGTTAGTATTCTAAAACTATTATAACTATAAAATGACCCGATAAATAACATTGTTGACAGAAAAAGATGCTTTTTTTCAGTAGCTGATTTCAATAAAAAGTAAGTTGCCCAAATAAATAAAGCCAAACCAGCAACCGCTTCATAACCTGTTCTTGAAAAAATAAAAAACCAGGGGGTTATTGAAAACAAAAAAAAACTAAGTAGGGAAACACTTTTTTGTTTTGTTAGTTGTAATACCAAAAGATACAAACCAATTATGGAAAATAAACCAAAGATAACTGCAGGAAAACGAAGAGCAAAAGTATTCATCCCAAATACAAATTGAGAGGCAACAACTGAATAAATATAAACAGGTAACTTAAACTCTCCAAAAGCCCTGAAGTGAAGAGGTAAAAACTCACCCCATTCATCTTTACCTGTTGTTAGTATGGAATATGCATTATATCCAATTGAGGCCTCATCCCAATAGACAGATGCAGGTATTGAGTCAATCCTAAATAATCTAGTTCCTAAAAAAAGTAAGCAGATTACTATTAAAACAAAGTTAGTTTGTAACAATTTCAAAAGCTGTTTCATTGTTTAAGAAATTTATCCTTTCTAGTATTTTTACCTCACTTGGAAAATCTCCAACTTTACCTATAAATAGTATTTTTTTATCTGGATTATCTATTACAATATCTTCATACCTTGTCCCATCATCACCTAGATCTGGAAAATAGTATTTATCAAACCTTAATACTCTTACCCAATCAAACGTTTCAAACCTTTCCAAATTATTAATTTCTTGAAATTTTTTTGGATCATAATTTAAATTAAATAAGGTAAAAATATGGGGCTCACCATATACTCTTGAGTAAACAACTAGGTCATAATCATCTTGATTCTCTTTTATATACTCAACTACTTGTTTATTTCCATGCTGCCAGTCTCTTGAATAGTTAACAGAATAGTCAACATATAACTTTTTTAAATAAATTGAAAAGTTAATCAAAAACAAAACAACAGCAAGTAATAGTAATAACTTGACAAGTTTTTTGTTGTTATTTAGTTTTACAAAATAGTAAATACCAATTGCTGTAAAAACTTGATAAACAGGAACTGCAATTAAAGTTCTAAGCGCGTTTGGAATACTATCATTAGTCATTGATACGGGCACAAATGCCAGTAGTAACCATGGAAGTAAAACTTTCAAAGACCAGTCTTTACGTTTCAACAATAGATAAAGTCCATATAGTAAAAATGGGGCTTGAATCCAGTACAATTCTCCAACACCTTGCACATGGTGTTGTCTGTGGCCTGCACCGTTAACGAATAAGAAGTCTGGAGTAAAGTGAGATAAATAATTAACAGAAAAGTAATATGTATTATATGTATATCTGTTGTGAATTAGTTTTGTAACTAGTGGCGGAAGCTTAGACAAATTCCTTCTTTCTTCAATCCTAGGAATTAGACCAGCATCATCAGTGATACTAACAAGTTTGTATCTGGCAGATGCCTCTCCAGACAACACAAATGGTATAAGTGGAATTAATAAAACTACAAAAGCTAGAGTACTAAGTACCATATACTTAAAATTCTTAAACAAAAACTTAATATTTAATAAATAATAAACAAGTAAGAAAAATGGAGTAAAAACACGCGCAGTATTATAAGTATAGACAGATATTGCAAAGGGTATCATTGAGACAATAAACCAAATTGGCTTTTTGAAACCTTTAACCAAAAACCAAACCGCCATAACAAACCAAAACAGTGAAAATGATGATTCAAATGAACCTCTTGTTAACTGTATGTGCCAAGGAGAAACTGCAAGAAGAAAAGATGATATCAAAGCAATCTCACGTTTCTTGAATATTTCATAAACTAAAAAATATAACAATAAAACTGTTAATGTTCCATAAACCACAGGTGTGATCCTAACACCAAGTTCATTTAATCCAAAAAAATAAATTCCAGGTATTGAAGCATATATTTGAGCAGGTAATTTATATTCTCCAAAAGATCTAAAATGCAAAGGCATAAACTCACCCCACTCATCCTTTCCAGTTTTTAGTATTGAATATGCATTGTAACCAATTGAGGTTTCATCCCAATTTAGAGAAGGTGGGACTGAAGTAACTTTGTATAATCTCAATCCAAAAGCAAGGATTAAAATAATAAAAAGCCAAAAGTTATTTTTTAACAAATTCTTGATCATAATAATTTATTGTTGTTGGAAAAATGTTTTCCACTCTCTTAGCATACTCAAACCAATAGTCATTTACAAAAAACCAGTAACCAATAAGGACTGTGGTCATTATAATTAAGCCAATGATTTTGTTCATAGATAAGTATCCTATTGTTGAGATAATCACATAGAACGGTACTAACGCAAGTAGCCTACTTGCTCTATATATATCTGGAACAAATCCAAATAGTAAGGGTAATAAAAAGAAAGAGCAAAGGATTAAAACTTCAAAAGGCTTCTTTCTCTTTAATATATCCCATACCCCTGCTAAAAATAGTGGTAGTGTAAAAATAAGAAACATTCCTGATTTCCCAGTTGAATGATAGGAACTTATATCTCCCTTTAAGAACATAAAACTTAAGTCAAACACGCTTAAGTATCGTAATGCAAATTCATAAAAAGAAGGGGCAGTAGAACTAAAACTTCCCACCACCGCACTAGGGTAGTAAAAGTTAGCAACATATAAAAGAATGAAAAATGGTAATACTCCTACCAAGAATAATACACATTGTTTAAAACTTTTTCTTAAGTATATTAAGGTTATTAGTGATAGAACAGGAACAATTATCCTCATACCTAGATAGGAAAATATACCAGCACCTAAAAATGCCCCAGCTAAAATAAAATGTATAGGTTTTTTTTGCTTTACAAGCATCAATAGCCACAAAAATATAAATGGTAAAACCGCAATGTTTTCTAAAGCCAAATGTGACTGGATCATAATAATTGGAGTAGTTATTAGTATTATGAAACCAACTAAGAAAAACTTTAAGTTGAAAACTTCTTTGGACAAAAAGTAAAAAATTATTATTGAGGCAACGACAAACAACACACTAGTCATTCTAAGTGCTGCAAAAGAAACACCAAACACTTTAAAAATTGCAGCTGTTGTGTAAACAGTTACAGGCTGTTTCCAATCAGATGTTTTTGCAAATATAAATAGCGGTAGAAAATTATTATTCTCATCTGTCAAACTTTTAGACATCAGTGCTGCGTTATGGGCTATACCTACCTCATCTCCATTTATTCCAGGGGGGACTTCAGTAATTCTAAATGAAAAAAGTAAAAAAGCTAAAAAACAAAAAAGAGTAACTATAAAAATATTTTTCATTTGTCAGAAATTGTCACATTATCATATATTTTTGGGAGCTTGCCATATTGAGAAATCACATCTTTTGGATCGATTTTTGCATATACAGGGTATGCATACTCTATGTTGTCAATTTTTGTCGAGAGAGTAATATCAATATTCTTGTCAGTCTTTATTGTAGCCAGAGAAACCATCTTTGCTTCAGCAGACCAAAAACTGCCAAACTTATTTGGTGCAAAATAATAAATAGTTATTAAAACGTAAATTAATTGAACAACCATTAATAAAACTATTGTTACAATCCATTTTTTTGAAAGGTTAGATAAAGCGAAAGCTGAAACTAAGATAAAAGCTGGTAACATTAAGTTATTCCTGAGTCCATGTGTTTGCCCCATTAACATTGTAGCCAAGGGAACAATCAAAATCCAAGAAACAAGTAGAAGTAAACTTTTCTTATTCATACTTGCCAGCTTGTAAAAACCAAATAAAATTAAAGGTAACTCAACTAAATACATCATACCCCATTCACCAGGATTGACTCGTGGGTTTCTGTCACCTCTTAAAAATAAAAATTCTGGGGATAAATTTTCTAGATAATTTTCAAAAAGAATTCTTGTATATGCAAGTGGCTTGTTATAAACAATAGGCTTAATCATCACTGGTAAAGTTGATAAGGTTCTTTGCTCATTGATCTTTTGTATGACAGACTCCTGTCTGTTTCTATCAGAAAAGATGTTCAAATCCAAAAAACGTACTTCTGAGGTACCTTTGAAGGTTTCATTCAATGAAAATACACTAAAAACAACCAACACTAATAAAGATAACTTAAACTTGTTATTTTTAAAAGTCTCCCTAAAACCAGAAAAACCTATTAATACTAAAAACAATAAAGGCAGTGTTAACTTAAAAGTAGGATATGTAAATATTGTTAACCCCCAAAGAAGGGCCATCCAAATGTATTTTTTATGCAAAAACATTAATATCCCAAAGGTTGCCAAAAACAAGGCAAAATGAGCTTCAAACCCAGCGCGTGATAAATAAATATCCCATAATGAGATTGAAGTTAAAAATGAAGCCCATAAACCAACCTTTTTACTAAACAACTTCTTACCTAAAAAGTACATTAGAATTATTATTCCAATTCCAGAAATTAAAGATAAGCTTCTTACCCCCCATTCAGATGGTCCAAACAACGCCACGAACGGTATACTACCGTAAACATAACCTGCAGGCCTACCTGCTCCCATTTTAAAGGTTAATGGAAGGCTTTCTCCAGTCTGGTCCATACCTGTTTTTAGAACGCTGTAAGCATCGTAAACCATAGTTAGTTCATCACCATACATAGGTAAGCTGTCAAGCTTAAAAACACGAAGTAGAGTCCCAAGAATAATGATTAAGAGTAGTATATAATTTAGATATGGAAGTTGTTTTAATGGGTTCAATTTTTGTGTTTTCTGCTGCCACCCTAGTTTCATATCTTTTAATTGTACTAAATATTCCATATTTAATCATTCCTATTTTACTCTTAACATTAATCTACTTCTACAAGCCACTAATTAAAGCTGTAAAAAACGTCAAAATCACCTTTAATTTAAAGTTTTTGATAGTTTTTGTAGTTTTTAGCATAGGCATTCTTGGCCAACTTGCAATTATTTCTCCAAGTGGCAACTATCAAGATGGAAACTTAGTCTTTTGGAGTGCACATGGACATGATGGACCATGGCACATTGCCCTAGTGGAGGAGATGAAAAAAGGTTACCCATTTGAAAACCCAATTTTTGCAGGTGAAAAATTAACAAATTACCATTTCTTTTCAGATATTCTGCCAACTATGGTAAGCCTCTATACACCAATATCAAACACGGATTCGTATTTTAGAGTTTTCCCTTTTTTCTACTCTTTATTTCTAGGTGCTTCTGTTTTCTACCTAACAAAAAAGTTAACAAAAAGTTTTAATGCAAGTATTTGGGCAGTTATCTTTACATACTTTGCAGGTAGTTTTGGTTATTTAATAGGAAAGGGAGAAAGCGTATTTTGGGCAACACAAATACAAAGCTCAAGTGGTAACCCACCACAAATTATTTCTAATTTTTTGTTTCTTGCAGGTATCTATTATGTATTAGTTTTTCTTGACCAAAAAGAGAAAATGCAAAGATTAAAATATTTTTTAATTTCCTTAGTAATTTTAGGAACCATATCATCTTTTAAAATCTATGCAGGTTTTGTATTACTACTAACCATTGCTTTGGTTGGCACCTGGAACCTGATATTTAAAAAAGATTTTAGATTATTTTTACTTTCACTAACAAGTGGTATTGTTGCACTACTTTTATATCTTCCAAATTCTGCAAACTCTACTTCATTTTTAATATATGAACCTTGGTGGTATATAAGAACATTGATCGTAGAACCATCAAGGTTAAATCTCCTAGACTGGGAATTAAGACGTCAAACATACATAGTTGAAAACAATTGGAAAAGAGTTATTTGGCTTGAGGGAATGGGTTTTTTAATATTTTTCTTTGGAAACCTAGGAATGAGAGCCATTGGTCTATGGGAATTCGTGAAATCAAACTCTATTTTTAAAATTGCAATTATCATCTCGATTACTATGCCTCTTTTATTTTTACAAAAAGGTGTAGCCAGTAATACTGCACAATTTTTACAATATTTTATATTACTTTTTGGGATAATGGCTGGAATTGCTGTATCAAAAATACTTAACACTAAACTAAAAACAATTACATTAGGAACTGTAATTATTATTTTAATGATCCCAACACAACTTACATTATTAAAAGATTTCTACGTCGCGGATGGCCATATCAGACCTCCATTTACTAAAGTTAACTCGTCAGAACTGGAAGCTCTTGAATTTATTAAAAACAACACAGAAATAAATTCTGTAATAATTACACCACCATACAATCAGTACCTTGATCAGAAAAAGAATATACCTGAAATATGGGACTGGTTTGACACTTCATATGTTTCTGCCTTTTCCGCAAGAAGAACTTATTTTGATGACTATGAACAAGTTGACATCATGGGCTATGACTACAGACCAAGACTTAAAACAAAAGAGGTTGTCTTTAGTGAAAAAGACGAAACGAAAGTTAAAGAAGCCATACTTTCAACAAATGCAAACCTACTTTACTTTCCAAAAGATTTAAAACCCCAAGTTAAACTAGATAGAATTGGATTTACCCTATTTTATGAAAACACTACTGTAGAAGTTTGGAAAATAAATTAGAATAAACTAGCTTCACTGTCTCTAGTCTACTGTCTGGTTTGTGAAATGTAACAATTGGAGCACCACCTATATGTAACTCTTCATCGTATATATACTCCAATATTTCATCTGTTTTCTCTGTTAAAAATATCTCAATTATTTCTTCATCCCCTGCACTTGGCGAAGAAAGAGTAAAGTAATATTTCTTACTTTCAGAGTCTGGTATTTTATCAAAAACAATCTTTACAAAATCTCCATCCCCAATATTGAAACCGTTTAAAGTTACTGATCTTACTAATCTTGCGTTTTCCTGATATAGATCAAAAAAAATATCTTTCTTGTTGTGTAGGTTTGGATTTTTAATAGTTGTCCCAACAGCGGTTAAGTTTTTGTTTTTTGACACAAAGTATTGGGTGAAAATTCTTTCTCCATAGACTGAAACTCTTCCCATGTCACCATACCCTGGCTGGTCATCTGCAGGTATCATCTGGATTAACATTGCCATCAAACCTGGAAATAGAAATAATAAAAACAAGATTGTAGCAATTGTAAAAACTGAAAACTTACTTTGTAAAAACATACTTTTTTTATTCATTTAATTTTAATTTACTCTTCTTAAATAAATTATATGACAAAATAACTGACAAACCAGCTAGGGCTGAGTGGATCAGACTTTGTAAACCATATGGATCATATATTTTTTGTATAAATGTAAATGGAGTTGGTAACAAATCAAACCATGTTGAGTAAATCCTAAATAGTGACAAAGTCATTGACCTGTCTGAATAAAACAGAGGAATAGAGATTGCCAGTACTGACCAAATAAATATAGGTATAGCTAGTTCTTTTCTTTTAACTGCAAGGATTACCAAAAAAGGAGCAATCCATAAAAGCCATGAAATATGGAAGTGGGAAAATGAAAACAGTATTAAAAGTATCGCAACAAAGTAGTGAAATAACTTTATTTTTGTGTCATTCAACCAACAATAGAAAAACAGTGCAGTGATTAAAAGAAGTCCCACAATTATAGACTCGCCAAACCCTATTACAAAATTTGGGGTAAATATTCTAGTCGATAACCCTGACAAAAGTGCAGAATTGACAAAAGCCTTTGACCAAAAAGGAATTATAGAAACTACAAATATAGATAGTGGGACAATAACAGTTAGTATTCTTGTCTTAGTGCTCTTTGCCTTTAAAAACAAAAATGGCACAAATAACAAAGCATACAACTTAAAGGAAATGGCAAGACCCAGAAACACGCTCGCCTTAATTAGTTTGTCAGTTTTTAGGTACAAGAGAGCAACTACTGTTAATAAAACAGCATACATGTCGATATTTGAAAAGGCATAGATGAGTATTATTGTAAATGGATTAAACAACCACAACTCAAATGCTTTGTCACCATTTTCTGATCTTTTGAAAAACTTAAGTAACAGATAAGCAATGGAAATATCTAATATTAGGAGTGGTAATTTAAGCGTAATTAAGTATTTAAAAATGTTTGGGTTGTTAACAACAGTATTTGCACCCGCGTCCATTATCCAGCTGCCAAAGTCACTACCTAAAACAGGCGAGATAATTGCCTGATAGGCTCCAATTGTAAAATATGTTAGAGGAAAATAAACAAACTCTTCTTTTAATGGAAGACTTGACTTATTATCACTTAAATAATTATATATGTCAGTCACCCCAGACTTTAAAAATGAGGTTTGAAATGCAATTGTTTTTACATCTGGATGAAACAAAAGTGCAGAAACTAGCAGACGCAATATAACGGCAGTTAAAAGCAATTTAATTTTCATTTTTTTTAATTCGGAAATAATAATAAATATAATATACTGCAATACCTACAAAAACAGAATGGAACAAACTACGCATCAAATTAACGTCTAGATTTAGTCCTAGTTGTGACCATATACCCGCTTGACCATAAAGTGATGGGTTAATTGGGGCAAATAACCATATAGAAAGACCTGGGTCGAAAAAGGTAACCAACATTATAAAACTTATAAATATTCCTAGTAACAACGGCCAATGTTTAAACTTTGAGACAACTAAGTCAATTATCAAAAATGGAGTTATCCATAGTAGCCACTGAGGGTGAGAATGGGTAAAGATGAAAAATATTAATAAAACAGAAAAGAATCTTTGCCACAAAAACTCGATGCGAGTTTTGTGGTAAAAATAAAAAATATAAAGGAAAATGACAGCTACTAAGAACAGAATAACAGACTGGCCACCCGACACAGGAATTTGAGCGTAAAAACTTTTGGTAGTTTGACTAGCTAAAAGTGCAGTTTTCCTAAATCCTTCAGACATTATAAACGGATAAGCAAATAAAGCATATGTTATTCCAGACGTAAACAAGATTTTTATTCTTTCCCACCAACTTTGCTTAAAAAAAGCTAGAGGAACTATAAAAAGTAATGGAAATATTTTAAATCCTGCACCTAGACCCAGTAAGATTGCGCTTAAGGTTAAGTTGTCTTTCTTGATTGCATAATACAATGCAGCGACGCTTAAAAAGGTTGGGATAATATCAAATTGTCCAACCATATAGGTTGCATACAGATTTATGGGGTTTATCATCCATAGTCCAAAAACAATGATCTTTTCCTTTCTTTCTTTAAAGAATGTCATCAAGATGAAAGCTACTGCTATGTCAAAAATAAAGTAGGGAAGTTTTAACAAAAACAACAATAAATTAAGTTGAACATTACCCAGCGTGGACTCAAAATCAAGTATAAAAGCTGTATGGACGCCACTATCAACTATCCAAGTAGTTAATAGTGAGGCACCTCCTAAGAAAAAGTAGGGTAATGGTGGATAGTTAAATAGGTGTCTAGGGTAAATTGAAAGATAAGGATGATCTTCTGGCAAATCCCAGAGATAATCGTAAAAATTAGTAACATTACCACCACCAATTACTTTTCCTGCGAAATCAAATACTGGGGTATCTGAATGGTAAGTAGTGGAAGCTAAAAATATACGCAACAAAATCCCAACTGTTAAAATTATTAACACAATTCTATTCATTTTTTATATATTAAGTAGATTGATACTCCCAAGGCCATTAATGAAACTATATCAAAAACAAGTCTTGTTGGCGACTCTCTATATTTTATTTCTACAATATGCTCCCCACTGGGGACCAAAAATGAAATTTGACCATATGGTTTACCTGACAGAATATTAACTCTTTGGCCATCTATATCTGCAATCCAACCTGGATAGTTATACTTTGAGTAATTTAAAACAAAATCAATCTGGCTGCTTGTGGTAATGCTTGCATCCAGTGCATTTAGCTCTTGTATAGTAAGCTCTACTTCCTCACTTTCGGTGTAAGCCCTAGGATAATTCTTATTAGGTCTTATCTCATTTTCTTTAGGAAGCCGCAAATATTCCTCTCCTGTTTTTTTGTATTCTTCACTTGCAGTAGGATATGGAATAAATCTATTTATATAATAGTCATCTGTCCTACCTAAATATTCACTGGTTTTAAAATAATTAAAGTTAAAAACAATTGCTCCAGCTATTATTACAATTGGTAAAAACCTTAAACTCTTAAATTTTGATAAAACTATTATAAAAATTGGACTAACCAATGTTATCATAGCCAAAAACCTCCAAGGAAATTGAAAGTAAGGTAATAGGGGAATGCTCCTCCATAAAAAGGCAGATCTATGATTCATCATAAATACACTAACCAGCACAACAAAGAATGACCAGCCAATAAATACTTTCTCACTTTTAGAAAATTTTTTGTTCTTTATAAAGAATAAGATTGTTCCAAGTGCAATTGTCACCAACCCAACAAGACCAACATAAAAAGACATTGTGTCATAGGGTCCCGGTACTGAAGCACCATAACCCCAATAAGGAGTAATAAATTGTTTTAAAGTCGGGTAGTGATCATAGAAGTTAAAAACAGTATCATACTTCATTAACCTACTTTCAAAAATAGCTGGAACCCAAAAATAACTTGAAATTAGCAGACCAATAATTAAACCCTTAAAGCTACTCAAAATTGCGTATCTTTTGTCCTTAACTAACCAATAAATTCTCATGGCAATAAACACTAATAGGAATGGTGTAAACATATACGCCATAATATTGTGCGACAGAATAAGTCCAGCAGTTCCCAAGCCCGCAATCCCCAACCACTTTAGTGATCTTTTTTCACTTGTCAGTTTTATATAAGACATTAAAATTAATGGAAAGAAAATAAAGGCAACAATCTCCCCTATCGTCCCCCGCACAAAAAGCTCAAGGGCCCGATATGGAGCATAGACATATAAAACTGCACCTGCTAATGAGAAATCCTCTTTCATATAAATCCTAAAAAGCTTATATGCAAAAACCATTGATAATGGGATTGATAACCCAAACACCAACTTAATACTATTTACTAGCGAAAAACCAACTAAATGGAAAATCTCTGCTACATAAAACGGTAGTGGGTAGACAAAAGTAAAAAGTGGGTAACCAAAACCAAAAGAAAGATCAGGGACAAATCTGGGTGGAAACTGCAAACTCCTAACAACTCTATCCATTTCAAAAAGCCAACCAATATGAAGGTCATCTGAAACTCCAAAATACCCATCCACAAAAAGATATCTGACGGCAGGCAAAGAAAGTAAAATTATCACCAAATATGTATATCTTGAAATAAACATTTGGAATGACTGTATCATTGTTTTCTTTTTTTCCGTAATACTATTAATCCTACAAAACTTATAATTGATATTAAGTTCGATACTGCCCTAACTGGTGTGTTGTTAAATCTACCTTCTACTTCATAGTTTCCCTTATCTAGACTGATTGAAATCCTACCCAATAAATTATCATCTGAAATTGGATGTTTTACGCCATTTACTTTTACACTCCAATTAGGAAAATAAAAAATAGGCATATGTATTTCTGTTTTATCTAAAACCTCAATATTAAAATTAAAACTATTTGAGCGATTTATATAATTATCAATCTCCGCCTCGCCAGTTATGATAAGTGGTAAGTCAGGTGCTTTCTCCCTCGGCTCTAGTGCAGTTTCTGGTAGATAGTCTAAAAGCGCACCCCTTGTTTGTTGTTCCCAAAGTTCACCAGACACTTTTTGTGATTCACTAATTGGATAAAATTCTTTTGGACGAAAGTAGCCCCAATTTAATAAAATCGTAATAATTATAATAAAAACACTTAAATACTTTTTCCATTTATCATTAACCAAGAACACAACAAAACCACCCAATATAGACGCTGTTAATATTGATAAAGATAGAAATCTCCAAGGGAACTGAAAATACTTTAGTATGCTAAAAGACTCCCAAATAAAGGTTGATTTATTATGTGTCATAAAGACTGACATTAAAAACAACACAAAAATACTAACGACCAATATTATATTGTGTTTTTTAACTCTGTTTAAAAATATAAAAATTAAAGATAGAACAGCAAGTATCCAATATGGCCATCCTACTTGAAAATTCATTCCACCCTCAGGACCTGGTATAGAAGTACCATAACCCCAAGATCTATCCAAAAACAACTGCCTTAGGCCTACAAAGTTGGCCCTGTAATCAAGCTCAAAACGAGTCAGGCTTTCGGTCTGGACAAGATCTTTTTCAATAAAGGCAGGAATAGTAAAAAAAGCAGATAAACCAAAGGCTATAAAAAAGGATATCGTAATTACTTTCAGGTTTTTTAAATTACTTGTTAAAAGCAAGTATACTGCCAATAAACCTACAATTGGGACAAAAATAACAGTCATAATATTGTGAGTTATTAAAAATAGGAAAAAAGTTAAAGAAAAAAGAAAATATTTCTTTCTAATTAAAAAATATAAAACAAAAGGAATGATTGTAAGTGCCATTCCCTCACCCAACGCACCTCTAACATATATATCAAGTGCCTTATATGGTGCAAACATATAAAGAACAGCCGAAGTCAAACCTGCGTACTTGCCCCACAACTCCTTGACCAAAAGATACATACCGAAACTCCCAGCAGTAAGGCTTATGAAAAAAAGTATTTTGGCTGAAATTAAGTATCCCACCAGATAACTAATAAGTGCCCCAAGATAATAGGTGGATACACCATAGAAATTAAAAAGTGGATAACCATTTCCCCAACCCATATCAGGTACCCAACGGCAGGGAATTTGAAAATCTGAAAAACATTTTCGCATTTCAACAAGTCTTATGATTTGAAGGTCATCTTGATGCGAGAAATAACCACTTTTAAAAAGTGGCCAAGAGATTGAAAGTCCTAGAATAAAAATTAAAATAATTTGCCAATTTCTTTTTAAATAGTTAATCATGTTTTTTTCTCACCAAAAGGAAGGCTATAACAATCATACCTAATATTGTTAAGTAATTGCCAATTTTTCTAATTGGAGTATCCAGTAACCTTACTTCTACATCATAATCACCAATAGGTAAGTCAATTGAAATTAGTCCATAACAAAAATCATGCCCCCTACAATCATTGTTGTAATGCTCAACCTTTTCTCCATTAACTTTTACGGTCATTCCAGGAAAGTCAAAAAGAGGAAACCTAATTGATGCGTCTTCAGTAATATTAATTGTTCCATATTGGAAATCACTTCCCTTTTTGTATCCTATTACTTCAGCCTTGCCATCCATAATCTCAGGTAATTTTGGAGCTTCATTTATCGGAGGAAGAATGGAATAAATAGGTAAATAATCAAAAATAGATATTGTCATTTGTTTTTGCCAACTAACACCTGAAAATTTGTCGGTATCTGTTATGTATAACCAATCTTTAGGAACGAAAAATGAAAGATTGGTAACTATTGCCACAGTGACAACCAAAACACCAATTACATATTTTGATTTTTTAAAGTAAAGAATAAAAATTCCTGAAAGTAAACAGAGTAAAAATATACTTAAGGCTAAAAATCTCCAAGGGAATTGCATATACCAAAGAAAAGGAAGCTCGGACCATATAAAACTTGATTTCATATGCATCATAAAGATACTTGCCAGAGACAAGAACCCCAACCCAATAACTAACAATGACTTTTTTTTGTCTTTCTTAAAATTAACTAGTGCCAAAACTACTGCTACTATACCAATTAACCATTGTATGATCCCAAGGGACAAGTTTAATTTCTCATCGGGAAATCCCGACGAACCATAACCCCATTCCGTCGAAAAGAAAAGTTTATGTAAACTAACAAAATGAGCTCTATAGTCAAAGTACCCTGATAACATACTTTCTATGTGCACAAACTTTCTTTCAAAGGCTACTGGTAATAGATAAAAAGCTGATAGCAAAAAACCGATCAACCCACTCCAAACTACATTTAACAAATTGTTCCATTTTTCATCCCATAACCAATAAACTGCCCACAGAATGGCTGCGGGCGCAAAGATCATGGTCATTAATGTATGTGTTAGTGCAAGTAATGCAATTGAAACTGCAAGTATTATTAAATATTTTTGTTTGCCGGTTTTAATCAGTTTGTAAATAAACAAAAAGATCAACGGGAAAAATATTTGAGCCCAAAACTCACTTAATGCCCCCCTGACATAGACCTCAACAGCTTTGTAGGGTATATAGGTATAAACAACAGCAGACACAAAACCCGCCCACTTGCTTTTAAATAAGGAGCTGACTAAAACAAACATTGTAAGTGCTGAGAGTATGTAGCCTGCAACAAACAATATTTTTACACTGTCTATATATTGAAAACCTACTCTATGAAGTAGAGCTCCTACATAGTATGGCAGTGGTGGATAGTAATTAAACTGAGGATAACCATAGCCATACCCACCATCTGGAACCCAACGACATGGTATTTGGTAGTCTTCAAGACATTTATCTAGCTGTTGAATCCTAAAAGCTTGCAAGTCATCCTGCATTGAAAAAAATCCCGGTCTTAACAGATTCCAAAACGTTGGAATTGTAAAAATAATGACTAACACAATCCAAAGTATATTATTTTTGATGAAGGTCATATTATTTAGATAAAACTTTAAAGATTAAACTTGGCAAATATTGCTTCGTCGGAAACGATAGACTCCTTAATCTCTTTTTTCCTAGCTCTTAGGGCAATAGGCAACCTTAATAAGGCCATAAAAATTATTATGAAGTATCCGGGGTGTCTAAGTGCCCTTGTTATAATTGCAATAACGTGGTTTTGTATCATTTTATTACTTTGTATATTTTTCCAGAGCATTAATAACTGATTACGTTCTTTTACTCTGGCTACATACTTTTTTGGAAACTTTGAAATTGTTGACTCATGCTTATGAACCACTTTTCCGTTAGGTTCCCAAACGTTTAGATATCCTCTTTTCCATGCCCTGTAACAAAGATCGATATCTTCCCAATAGAATGGGGATAACAGTTTTTCGTCCATTCCACCCAATTCCTTCCAAATACTTTTTCTAAAAACACCGCTTCCACCGCTAACATAGAAGCTTATATGAGACTCCTTTGTTTCCTTTGTCATCCCCAGCTGAATATATCCTTCAGAAAAGTAACCCCTGGCGCCCCCATATCCTTCTTCGTGTGTAGAAACAGCAAAAACCTTTAGATTTTCAAAATGCGGTAACACTGGCTCTAAAAAATTTGGTTCTGGAATAACGTCTGTGTTTATTAAAAGTATCAAATCTCCCTTACTCGCTCGGACACCAGTATTTACAGCAGCCGAGAAACCCCTGTTCTTAGTATGCTTTATTAGCTTAACCTTATCCCCATATTCTTTATTTAAGAAAACAACACTGTCGTCCCAACTACCGTCGTCAACCACTATTACCTCTAAAATGTGATTATTAGGATTATCTACTGCTTTAAAAAGTGCTGGAAAGTTTTTCTCCATTATCGTCTTACCGTTAATATTTGGCATTACCACTGATACTGTTAATTTTTTCATAGTTATTTTCTAACCTTTACTAAGTGTAACATTCCTAAGTTAAATTTTTTATCAAGTTCCACTTTAAATCCAGCCTTTTTACATAAAACCGGCAAATAGTTATCTCTATAGGTTTGTATGTGTGTCTCTTTCCAAACCCAACCTCTGGGATAAAAATTAAGCCATAGCCACCAAACAACCTTAAACAAATCATTGTCAGAAGGAACCAAGAACATTGCATAACCTCCTTTTTTAAGAACTCTTTTAACATCTTGCAAAACTTTTAAAGGATCTTCAACGTGCTCTAAGACTTCCATTATAAATACAGCATCAAAAGAATTGCTTTTAAACTTTAGGTTGTGAGCGTCTCCAACAATAAACTTTAATTTTTTATTTTTCTTCCAATGTTTTTTGGCCCAGTCAACTGAAGTCTTAACCACATCAATTGCAGTTAGTTTTTTTGCGTTTGTTGCCTTAAAAATTACATTTGTGAATACTCCATCTGCACAACCAATATCTAAAACATCATCTGCTTTTTCTGCATATTTTTTGATAGCTTCAAATCGTGTTGTGTGCCAGTATCTTTGAAGTAAATCTTTCTTCAATGACTGATGATACCAATTTGCAGGTACGTGTTCATGTAGTTCTAGTGCTTTACTTTTTTTCATAAAATTTCTTCTATATTTTTCTTAAAAACTTCTTTGCCAAAATTTTGACTACTAATTTTTGCGGACTTAGACAGTTTACTCAATAAACCTTTTTCATTGATTAGCTTTGTAGTTAAATCCAAAAGGTCTTGTTCATTGTGCCATAAATATCCATTTTTACCACTACTAACTATTTCCAAATGTCCACCATTTGAGGTAATAACTGGAACCACTCCAGCACTCATAGCTTCAACGACTGTCATCCCAAAGTGTTCTACTTTCTCAGGATTTTTGTTTTGATCTACACCAAAACCAGATGCTGACCAAAATATTTTTGCTTTTCCATAAAGAGCCTGTAGTTCTTTAAATTTTGGACTTTCAACTATCTCAATTGGATAGTTATCAACCATTAACTTCAGTTTGTATAACAATTCACTTGATCCAACCTCTACACCACCAGCTAACACCAATTTCCATGACTTATTTCCATAATCTTTAGAACTTTTAAAATCGTAAAGCTTTTTAAAAGTATTAACTAAAACGTCCTGCCCTTTTGACTGCAATAAACTTGAGAACCTACCCACATAAAGAATGATATTTTCTTTTCTCTTGGGATTAAACAATCTTGTCTCAATTGGTGGATATAAAACAATTGAATCAACACCGTATTCTTTATCTATTACGCTTTTTGTAAACCTTGAGTTACAGATAACATCATTAATTCTAAAAAGTTTCATTTTATTTAAGAGAGACGATCCGTTTACATTTTTAAACGGAACCTGGAAATGAAGTATATTTTTTCTGGCATTTAAAGTTGGGATACTACCATCACTAACCCAAAAACAAATATCATAGTCTTTACCTTTTTTAATATCTTCAACAACTTTTATATTTTGAGGAACCTTGACGCCAAAACGATTGGATATTTTTTTAAGAATTTCACCATTTTTCCACTCAATGTCAACGTTGTAACCTATTTCAGACAGCACTCTGCAAAATTCAATAGTGTATCTCTCACCACCACCTAGGGTGTCTAGATATGGATTATAAATTGCAGCCTTCATTTTATTTTTTTTAAAATTTATTTTTGTGCTATTTGCATTTCCCATAATTTTGAATACGATATTAGCCTACTATATATTTGGTAAATTCCATATACAACGCCCTCCCTACCATCAAGAAATGCTTTTTGTTTTACAAACCTTAATATAAATTCCCGAAATCCAGCAGTAAAAAACCTGAGCATATTCATTTTTGGGTGATTATCATCAAACATAAGCTTAGCTTCAATCTCTGACCATTTATTTGTTTTTTCAATCATCTGAGAAACCGTCATATTCTTGTGGTGAACAATGCAATTTTTTAAATACCCTAATCTTCCTATATATTTTGGCTGTTCATGAAGATCTCCTGCCCACTCAATTAAGTTTTCTTTTTTAAATAGTCTTATCTGATAATCTGGATATTGCCCACTGTGTTTAAACTCTTTGGAAAAAATAATATTTTGTCTAGGAATAGCATAACATTTAACTTTTTGAGTGTTTTCAATTAATTGTAGGATTTCCTTTTTTAATTCGTTTGTTACCTCTTCGTCACTATCTAAATATAGTATCCATTCTCCTTTTGCTTTTCTTAATCCTTCATTTCTCCAGTCACTAAAACCTTTTTCTTTCCCCTCGATTAAAACTGTTTCACCACACCAAGAAACTGATTTCTTTGCTTTTTCGAAAAGCATCTTGTCATAATTACCTCCATAGACAATAACGGCTGAAATATGAGGTTTTAATATATCTTTCTTGTTATGATTCATAACCTACGAAGTATTTTTAACCAAATTCTTCTAAATATATTCTTACTACTTCTAATTTTTGATTCATCCAGCCACCATTCGATTTCTTTAAATGACTTAAAAAATTCCTTACCAACATCTCCAAGTGGAACTTTGACTTTCTTAAATTTCTGTTTTTGCCATAACTTAGAATATACAACTACTTCGGAAAACGCTTGCAATAGTGATAGTGCCAAACCATGTAAACCATCCCTATATCCAGATTCTGCAAAAAACCTTCTTAAAAACTCTGATAGGGGTTTTGAAATTAACATAGACCAAACAAATTCAACATTTTTTCTGTTTAATTCCCTTGACTGAACTGTTGTATATCTATTCATTCGAGAAATATAGTCTTCGACTGAAGAATAAGCTTTGTGCTTAATTGCTAAGCCCTCCTTTGCAGTTAAGTCAAAACCCCTACCTGTTGTAACAGGAACAGAATGTATTAACTGATTCCAAGAAACGTGACCTTTCTTAAAAAACCTAATATTGTAGTCTGGCCACCAGCCTGTGTGTTTAATCCATTTGCCAAAGATAATATTTTTTCGGGGAACTCTGTAGTAATCTGCTTTTGGATCCCTTAACTCTTTTTTGATAAAAGACTTTAACTCTTCAGTTAGCTCCTCGTCAGCATCTAGAATAACAATCCAATCGTATTTGGTCTTTGATATTGCAAAGTTTCTGGCAGGCTCAACAAAACTAATCCTTTTATGTTTAAAAACCCTAGCTCTATATTTTTTTGCAATTTCACGCGTTTGGTCAGATGACATCATATCAACAACAACAATCTCATTTGCAAAACTTTTAAGAGAAGCCAAACACCTGCCTATTTTTTTCTGGTCATTTAAGGTATTAATTACAACTGATATTTTTGGCATATAGGCATATTATACCAGTTTAGCGTGAATAAATAACAACAATTTCGTTTTCATAGATTTTAGTCAAATTTAAGTCTGAAGGACCAATCTTCATCAGTTCCCCACTTAAGGGTGTCATTTCTTTGACCAAATATAAATATTTAATATTGTTGTCTTCAAGAAAACTTCTGGCAAATTCCAAATCTAAACTTGTAAAAAAATTAAATACATTATCTCTTCTCTCTTTCCACTCATAACCCATGATATTTAAGTTAACTTCGTCTTCTATGTAAACATTTTTATGAGCGTATGCAGACACATAGGCGGTTGAGTCATATGTATAAAGCGGACGAGGTGGATTCTTGAGGGCCTCTATTGCTTTATATTTGTCATAGGGATATGTCAAAACTACAGCGTTGGACTGCTGTTTCAGAAATGATAATGCCTCTAGTTCTGACTTTGTAACCATAGATTGAGGTTTGGGTGGCAGATAATGTTGTAACGTAGCCCAGGAACCAAAAATAGAAAATGTAATAAATAGTGCTTTTATGACCAATCCAGATCTACTAATCACAATACCTGCAAAAAGAGAAAAGATAAATAAATAGTAGTAGAAAAACTGAATAGTGTTCCATGGAGTACCAACCTGAACAAAGAACATAGGTATTAACAATCCCACTCCAGAAATAGTAACCAGTATTATTAAAGTACTATCAATTTTTAATTTCTTTTGCAAGAAATACCAAAATCCGATAACCCTAAGGCCCATATTTCCAACAATGAAGATTAAAAAGGCAGTTGCGTAAGCCAGCGTGGCCTTCAACCAGATATTACCCATTTTGTATGTAGTCATGGCTGAATAAAACCTTTCCCAACCCACCCTATCAGAATAAATCATCATTGTTTCCAAGAACCAAAAGGGGTACCACGTAAATACAGATACACTATCATTCTTAACCATAAAAAATAATATTATGTTAATAAGTAGTGAGCCACAAAAAACCTTCATAATATGGAATTTATGATTTATTACTAATGAATATGCTCCAGAAACAAACAAACCACCAAGAACTAAGATTGCAGCATATGCCTTTATTTGGATAAGTAGACCAAAAAAGACCATAGAGAGTAAAATATGGTAATTTTTGCGTGTTTGTTCATACTTCTGAAGAAAGATTAAACCAAGTAGAATAAAAATCAAAGATAAAGCAAGGGGTGGATTAACTAGAGTAGATAGAGATTGTTGGGACCAAAACATTGATTCTCCAGTTATTTCTCCATTGCGTAAAAAGGTCAGCAAGAAACCTAAACCACTTCCAAAATATACAAAGGCAGTCGACCAAAAAGCCTCACTCTTAGATTTTCTCCAAAGAAAGATAAATTTATAGGTCAATAAACCAATTAAAAAAGCCATAATTGGGGGAATAATTTGAAAATAAAGAGTGTTAACCGGTACTTTTATTATTTGATTAACTAAGGCAAGTAATAAATCAAAACCAATATGGTAATTCTTAAGTGGCTCTCCGGAAAATACTGGGTTATTAAGACTACCGCGCGCGAGACTTTCTGAGAGAGCTATGTGCCATACACCATCATGTCCATTTGGACCCCAAAAACCGATACCATAGCCATACAGCCATCCACTTCTAATCATGGTCAAAGACCATAGACTGGTTCCGATAATAATAAGTATTATTTTTGACCCCATGCTTCAATTTCACCTGTATATGCTCGAAATGAGTAATCTTGAATACCTAACTTTTTTGAAAGCGTGACCATCATCTCAAAAAAATATGGAGAATAATATTTCAACCTGCTGAAAACATACTCCAAGCTTAAAACGTGATAAGTCTTTCTGGTCTCAATATTTTTGAATCCCGCCATTTCTAAAGCTAATCTTAACGATCCTTGTGTAAAATACATGATATGTTCACCAGGTTTATAGTGATACCACATGGATTTTAATAATTTGTGCCACAACCCTCCAATATCAGGAGTTACTAAAAATATGAGTCCATCTTTTTTTAAATATTTATACGCAATTTTTAACTCCTTAATGGGGTTGCTCACATGTTCAATCACATCTTGGTAGGTAATAATATCAAAATTGTTCCTTGGGTAACCAGAGTCTTCTAGCACAGTGTTTTTTATGTTAGTAACTCCCCTTTTTTTAGCCTGACTCACTGCAAACTCTGATACTTCCACACCATACGAGTCTTTCCATCCCAGATGTGTTGCGACTTCAAGACAATCACCCAGCGCAGCGCCTACATCTAATAACCTTCCTTTAAATTTCAGCTTTTTTTCTATTTTCTTCAATCTATCAATAAAAGTTCTTTTATTTATTCTCATCCCTTCAAAATAATTTGTATAACCACCTTTTGGATTATCGTTTTGAAAGTAGGATTTATCATATTGAAGCAAAACATCCACTTGGTGATTTGAGTCCCAAACAAACTCACATTCTTTACATCTCGACAACTTATAACCATGCATTGCCCAATATTTGGTATTTCTTTTACTTTTGCAGATCGGACATTTATTAGTTAGTTTTGCCATTTTGAATCCATCTATTACAAAACTCGTCGCTGGTCATCTTTTCTATATGATAGTCAGAAATCAAATGGGACCGTCGATATACCGCCAACTCACTTTGATTACATAGTCTATCATTAAAAATCTTAAAAGTGACACCCGAATCACTCTGGTTTTGTAATACCAAGTATTTTTCATTTTCAATAACACAATCTAGTTTGGAATCTAAGAATACTACTCCAACCCGCCCTAACTCACTACAATCATCAGTTATCAGAACTTTTCCAATTTCATACCTACTTTTTTCTTTGCTCAAGTTGTTCATCGAAATATCAAAATAATCGCGGTTATAAAATATCAATTCATTAAATATAGAATACGGTGAAGTTGTTAAGACAGTAATCTCTTGATCTTTAACCATATCAACATAACTTGATATTAATCTGCCTTCTACAAAATTATTTGAATGCTGCCTTATGGGATATCTAAAAAAGTAAAAGATTAGAAAAACCACAAATAATGCAAGATAGGTAAAAAGTATAGTAAGCAATCCCAGAGTAAAGTATTTTTTAGGCAAAACTAGAATGGATTCGTATATACCTAGTGCAATTAAAATAATAAAAGACGGTACTAATAAGAAGGATCTGTAAAAATATGAATCACCGTTCAAACTCAGGGCAGATGGTACTGGCGCCAGTACGAAAAAAAGTGCCAACGGCCATACTACATAACCATATTTCCTTAAAGAGTATATTCCAACAACTATAAATAACAAATCAAGCAAATAGATTAATCCGTGATCTTCAAATGTATACAACCCTCTTAGATCTCCCTTCCAAAAAAGAATATCTGAGCTTATATAACCGATATAGTTTTCCGTGAATTTCAATCCAGTAAATGTATATTTATTTATTATTATCTCTTTATATGGAAAATCTATAGAGTTTTTCCTGTACTCATTTACTTTAGACATCAAATGATCGGGGTTTAAAAATATAAGTTCCTTATGGCTTCTTTGGTTGAATGTGGTGTTCTGACCTCCGTAAAGTGGAATAAAATAGACAACTGTAGTCAAAACAAAAATTACCAAATAAACAAGGTAGAGATACATATTTTTTCTTTTGTTATATACATAATGAAAAATAAGCAATATGGGAACAAGAATCAATAAAATAGGTTTTGAACCAAAGTAAGAGTAAAAACCGGCGATGAAGAAAGGTAATGAGTAGAATATTTTTTTGTTTCTAAACTTGGTCAAGATATAGGAACCGAGCATTATCATTAGAAGTGCGAAAGGAGCTTCTGTCGGCAACCTAGAATAAGTAAACAGCCAAGGGTTGATAAGACCAACAAACAAGGTAATATAAAAAACTAATATATCCTTTTTTTGCGTTAACTCGTACAACCAAAAACTAATAAACAGGATTGTCAAAAGATTAATCAAAACGAATATCAACCTCGACTCAGTTAGATTACCATTAATAACTTTATATATAGGCGATAAAATAAGTGAGGGAAAACCAGCTATGCCTGCTTTTGTATCATTTGAGAATATTGACTTATACCAAGCAGTCCCAGACGAATCAACAGAATAGTTGGCAATGGTTTTGGAACTCAATGCAACTTCAAACTGATCTGCATCCATCCCAACTGGAAAACTATTAAGCCAGATAAATCTGATACCAATTAAAAGTATTAGACTAATTCCGATTAAATATTTGTTTAAAGCTTTTTTTAGCATCTTCTATTAAAGACAATCCCATCATTGCCGTCATTGATGAAATATAAACCATCGCACCAATAAGCGTCAAAACAATCATTGAATTAACACTTACATCCAAGAAGTTTCTAGTAACTAGTAGTACTGCTCCCATTACAATAGTTCCTATTAGTGGTTTAATCATTGAGTTGGTTATGGAAAAATTTACTTTTTGTTTTGCAACATAAATTGCAACAACTGATGAAACCCCAACTAAGGAGTATCCAATTGATACGCCAACTACCCCAAATTTTATAGCCAATGGTGGAATAAAGATCCAAGTAAGTACGGTCCACATAATCATTAGATAAAAAGTGTACTTAATTTTACCAATAGCATTTAACAAGTTGGTTAGTTGAGTAGTAGCTGCAGCAAATGCAAAATTTATAGCTATGAAAACGATTGGTACCAATGCAGGAACCCACTGCTCGTACCTAGGTACAACCCTAACCAATAAAGGTGCCAATATTACTATTCCCATTAAACTTGGGAAAACAAAAAGACAAATGAAAAATATTGACCTTGTAACACTTCTTTCTAAGTTATCTCTGTCATCTTGTAATCTAGAAAAGGCAGGGAACATAACTTTAGTAACTGTATCCATAAAGAAAGTTAGAGGCAACCTAGTTATCTTTTGAGCAAATGAAAGTACTCCAACCCCAGCAGGTCCAATGATACCCCCTAAGACAATTACTAGCCCGTCATCCTTTAACGTCGCCAAAAAAGTATTTACTTGATATGGAATTCCAAACTTAAAGAGACCTTTTAATGTATCCAGTGAAAATGCAATGCCAATTTTCCATGGTTGCAAATAATATAGTGTAATTAATCCAACAAAGCCTCTAACAACAACTGCAACACTAAAACTAAACAAGCCATAACCCTTCATGGCCATTACCACCAAAATAACGTTATATACAATCTGCTCTAAAATTTGAGGAAAAACCAACTTGGTAAATTCCAACTTTCTTTCCAACAAAACAGATGGGATACTTTTAAAAGAAGATAAAATTAAAGAAAAACTTAAGGCATAAAGAAGAATTTTTCCATCATAGGTTAGTGAATACTTTTCAACAAAGTAAGGTGTTAGAAAAATAACAATACCTATTAGGGTGAACACCAACACTTGTTGCACAAAGAATGTGGTTCTCAAATCAACATCTGTAGGTTTATCTTTTTTTTGAATTAACGCCGCAGCCAGACCAATATCAGAAAAGTAAACCAAAAAATTAACAATTGCGGAAACTATTGCAAAAACACCAAACTCATACGTTCCAAGATATGCAAAAAGTAAAAACTGAGCCACTAAGGCAACTATTTGAAGTAAAAAGGTTCTGCCAGTTAAAACTACAATACCACGCACTGACTTTTGTTTAATTGTATCTATTCCAATTTCTTCCTCCACAGGTTAAATTGTATCACTTTACAATCTCAAAAAAGAGAAGTTCTTCCTGAGGGCCATATTTTGCATACTGATCAGAATCTGTTAACCTTAGACCTTTTGGATATTTTGCAATAAATTTGTAGCCAAGTTCCTCATAATCTGCTCTAAACCTTGATTTGTTAACAACTAAATAAGTTTTGTTCCCCGCTTCAACTGCTTCTTTCAAACTTTTGGGGGTCTCAGTAATTATCACACCCACCCCAATGACAACAATGTTTGGATGATCATTAACATATATCTGCAAACCGTCAGGAAGAGTTCCGAAATATCCTTCTGTACCTACTATGATTTGCTGATTATCAATTAATGACGATTCATTTTTTAAATATTCTGAAATTTCTTTAATTCCCTGTCCAGCAGTCCATTCTTCAAGATAACCTGATCTCTCACCTCTGGACAGATTGGCTTTTTCAGGGTTTGTTAACAAATAAAAATTAAAGATTGAACTTTGCACAAGAAAAACAGTTATTAACCCGTAACCGATATAACGTAACCACTTTTGATCAGTAACTACCACTAGCCCCGCAAGAATAAAAAGATATGGAATTGTAAAATAAATATATCTTGCGGTAAAAGCAAGTGCCAGCTCTGACTGAATAAAAATAGGAACAAGCAACCACCCCAAAAGTAAAATTGTTGTTTTGAAGTTCTGCTTGAATCCCAAATATGCACCAATTAAAACAACAGGGATAATGGCGGACGGACCAAAACTTGAAAGCCAGACTGCAACATCTTTTAAATGTGGTATTAAGGGGTCAAAAAAGTTAATAAAGATATGATTTAAAGGCCTGACATAATCCCCTGTGCGAGAACTTAACATGTCAAAGTTTGGTCCTAGTCTCTGGACGTTGTACATTGCAAATGCTATTACATAGGTTGCTCCTAGCTTCCAAATACCTCTAAGGCCAGTAAGCCACCAAAATGAAGGCAATAAAAGTCCAACAAAAATGGCTGGTGATTTTGTCAAAAATGCAAAACCCAACATAAAACCTGTCAACATTGCAAGGTCCCATCGTTTGTGTTTTGCTGTTAAGTATCCAAAAACAGCAGTCCAAATACCAAACATTGAGAGCATCGAATCAACTAAAGCCATCCTGTCAAAAAAGACGGAAAAGGGTGAGACGGTATATAAAAGAGTAGCAACCACAGCAGTCTTTTTATTTTTAAACAACAAATAAGATAAAGTAAAAACTCCTAAAATAGTGCCCATACCTGTACCAACTGATATAAGTCTTCCCACAAACAATGGATCACTAAAGTATTTAATTAAAAACATTAGAACCCACATAAAAAGAGGTTGCTTACCATCAGACAATGGTAAAAAACGAAGAGTTGGTTCGATAGCCATAACCTGTGACCACCTAACATATATTGCTTCGTCTACAAAGACTGGAAGTATTGTTAAATTGTAAAGTCTAATACCAAGCCCAATACCAGAAATTACAAATAATATGAATATTGTCCATCCCCACTCTTTAAATATTTTATTGAGGTTCATCTTTAGAATAATAATATCATATCCCCGACCATAATAGACCTATTCCATCGTATGAATGGGTACCAACTATACCTTCAAAGCCCTGAGGGATAGCTACAGAAAATATTCTCGTTTCACCTATTTTGGGTGGGACATCTGCTTTTATTTGATAGTAGTCGAATATGTATTCAAAACCAAACCTATCACCTCTCTTAGAATTTATAGATATTCCATAACCTTCTGTACCTCCTATTTCAACTATCTTTTGAGCAATATTTTCTTTAGCCTTTAAGTTCCAAGAAACGTATCTTGAATCAATTTGCTTAAAATTAAAATAAACAGAAATAATAATTATTAAAAAAACAATCATTTTGTAACTGATCAACCTCTTCAAAAATAGAGCAAGTAATAATATAAGGGAGGGAACAGACATTAATAGATAATACTCAGAAAATTTCCCCTGTTGTAGATAAAACAGAATAGCTGGCAATAAAGCTGTTGTTAGTAACAACAATGACAAATTTTTTAATTTTTTGTCTCTTAATAAACTGAAAGCATTGACCAAGACCAATGCGAATAAACCTTTTGTGAATATTGTATCTAAAAGATTAGTATTCTTTGGATAAATAAGAGATGTAGCACTAGAATTTAAAACATTAATTACCTTATTAAGGCTTATAAAATAATCAACACTATCACCTCTAAACACTTCAAAAAGCTTTTTTAAATTTATAAAATTGTGACTTAAATCAAAAACTAAGTTGGGTAAAAAGCCAACAAATAATATTGCCACAGTAGCAATAGATGTCATAACTTTTGGTTTTACGGGTCTTACAAGGAGAAAGTAAACAAGCAAAGAAACAAAACTTAGGATTACTCCAAAATGGGACTGAAACGCTAGAACCAAACCAACAGCCAAAATCAAATATCCTACTTGTTTTTTAATAGAAATGTATCCACCAGCAAGAATCAACATCTGTGCTGTATAAAACAATGAAGGTGCCCAAGGTTGCTGATCCCAAAATATTAGTTTACTAGAAATTGCAGCTAGAAATAGAACTAAGTAGGCTACTTTTAAATCTATAAAATATTTAGTAAATAAAAATAATGTAATCAAAAATAGAAGACCCAAAACAGCTGACAAGTAGGCACCTGCAACTGGTGCACCACTAAATAAAAAACTAAAAAATGCCCAAAGGTAAATAAAACCTGGACCTATTGAAAAACTGCCGATTGAAGTAACAGGGCCCAATAGAGGTAAATCACCTTTTAATAACTCGGTTGCCCTAGTAGCCAACCACTCTTGGTCTGCGTCAAAGTGAGTTCTCTGGTGAAGATTGTTAAACCTTAAAAATAAGGCCAATAGTAAAACTAAAACTACAAATATTTTTTTGAAATTTAAATACCTTTTCATTAATATTTATACTTTATATCTACCGTAAATTGCATTAATTCTAACCTTAACAAGATCCCTAAACCCTTCCCAAGAATCTTTAATTGGATTTACTTTTGTCCCCTCTTTGTGATGCCAGACAACTGGAACTTCTGCAACTTTTAGTTTTAATTTTCTTGCAACATATAGAATTTCTAAATCAAACCCAGCTGAAACAGATGCCCCCGACTGGGCTTGTTTTTGATTGAAAACTTTAAGTCTTTTAAAAATCTTGTTAGATGCTGACATTGTAAAGGCCTTAAAACCACATTGAGTATCTTTATAAGGAAGCTGCAATATTATATTTCTAAGAATTGAAAACCCATAGGCCATGGTTTTCCTAATTAGAGGTGCTCCTTCCCTACCTGCTCTTGAACCAATAACAATGTCGTAACCCTGTTTAAACTTTGGTAATACTTTTTCTAACTGATCTATGGGTGTGGCCTGATCCATATCATCAAATATTATTATTTCCCCCTTTGCCTGAAGCATTCCTGCAATCACAGTTCCACCCTTCCCCCTGTGAGGCTCTCTTAAAACTCTCACATTTTTACGATTAACAGCAAATTTTTCAGCCAATTCACCCGTTTTATCTGTGGATCCATCATCAACGACTAATATCTCCCAAGTATATTTCTGGCCACCTAAATAGTCACATATACCCGAAAGAGCACCCGTTCTTATATTATTCTCTTCGTTATAAGACGGTATTACTACACTTAAAAATGGTCTTCTCATTTTTCTATTCTATATCTTTTTTGTACTACAATTCCACCGAATCTTTCATCATCAACCACCATACCAATACCCTCTTGTCTGTCTAGCCATGCCTCAAGCCTCTCAGGGTGTGGTGGGTCAACTTCATAAACAGTATAAAGTAAACTTGTTTGTTCTGGAAATTGATCTAAGTTTTGCCATTTAAACAAGTAGTCATATGCGTGTGGTATTACTGGTGGTACATAGACATCAACGTTAAAATCTGCATCGGAGTCATTCTTAATCCACTCAACCATATCCAACTGGTTCTTGAAAGCTATTATTTCAGGATCATTTAATGGTTTCTTATAATATTCAAAACTGTTGTAATTTTGAATTGAAAAAATAATCAAAAAAGATATTCCTACTAACCTACCCCAATTTGACTGCCAAAGGGAATCAAGAACCACAGCGAACATCAGAATAAAAACTAAATAGTAAGCAGTAAAATAATAATCATAAAAACCTCCTAAATTACTAACAAAAAATAACGTTCCTACAAATGGGGCTAAAAATGTAATAAACAAAATTTGAAACTTTTTGTTTTTCCAAAGTACCTTGAAATTTTTAAATAGTAAATATACAAATAAAACAAGAAAGGGTAAAAAAAACAGATCACCATCAACCCAAAACTTTGATGCAAAAAGGTCATAGTATTTTGAAAACCTGGCAGTTAATGTCTGTATAAAATCAATCGTAAAGGTCTTTTCATTAAATACAAAGTTATAAAAAGCTTTTATCATTACGCCTTTATGTCTTACTTCAAATAATATTTGTGGTAAAAAGGTAAAAACAAAAACAAACACTGAGAGTGTTATAATTTTTAAGCTTGGAATTAACTTTTTGTTTAGAAATAAAATCAAAAGCAATGCGGGGATCAAATAAAGCTCAGTAGCAGCTCCAAAGTTTAAACCCATACCGATGACAAATGAGGCCAGAGGCAAAGACCACCATCTTTTTTCAAGGAACTTTATCATTGAAAAAACAAATACCACACCCGTCAGCATTGTGGGAGTAGGATTTGAAAGCCACCTAGATGCCCCAATTATATAACTAGAAAAACTTGCAATTAATAATGCAAACAAACCCACTCTTTTATTAGATATATTTTTTGCAACTAAGTATAAAATAAGTAAAGCCAAAACTGATATGAATATCAAAAAATAATTTGCATACAATGGATTACCGTTAGAAAAATAGTAAGCGGGGGTAATTAAATAATAATACCAAGGACCTCTAAAGATACCGGTATTCCCCATCATTGGGCCTATTAAAAATAATTTACCATTATGAATTAAGTCCCAAATAACCAAAGCATCGCGACCTTGGTCATACCAAAAACCTAAAAGTTCAGGAAGTCTATATATTCGTACCAAAAAGGCTGTAATCAAAATTACGAAAATTAATATGTTCCAAGGAGTAAACAACTTCTTGCCACATAGCAAGAAGTTATGCTTAATTTTTGTTAAGAATTTCTTCTCAAGATTTATTGGCATATTTACGACATACAGTCAAAACTTTTTCCAAGGCCTCGTTAAATGGAGCTTCTACTTTGGCGCCTGACGCATATATATGACCACCGCCACCTAACTCTGTAGCAATTGCCGAGGTATCAAAACCGGTTCTCGACCTAAAACTTATAGCTAAAACATCTTTTTCTTGTTCTAAGGCAACAAATCCAAATTCAGTCCCCTCAACAACCTGACAAAACATACTAGCGACAGACTCTTTAGCCATGGTCAGTTTATTATATTTCTGATAAACTTGGTGAGGTAATGCCGTCCAAACAAATTTATGCTCTTTATCGATTTGAACACTAGATAAGGCTTCTCCGTAAAACTTGATTAACTCAAAAGAGTCGCTTCTATATAAATTATGAATAGCTTTGTCTTTATCACCCCCCAGTTTCATTAAAGTGCTTACAGTATTAAAGGTCCTCTCATTCGCACCAGGGTATCTGAATGCCCCAGTATCTCCAACTATTCCTGCCATCAGTGAATCTGCAATTTCCTTGTTTAAAACAATATTCCAATCCTCAAAAACTAAATAAAGCAACTCTCCCACCGAGGTAACTTTTTGATCTATTAGGTTAATCTCGCCATACTTATTGTTAGTATGATGATGATCGATAACTATAGTCCTAATATCTTTAGGTATAAAATTTTTTAAACCAGTCACCATATCCCAATTTGAAGAATCCAAGGTAATGAACAACTCAAAACTTGAGAAGTCAAACTCATTGAAGTTGACACCTTTCTTGATTGTGTCAAAACCTGAAAGATAGCTAACATTTTGATACAGCTCGTCGCTCGGGCAGATGACCTCAACTTCTTTACCCATAGCCAAAAGCACACCTTTCATTGCCAAGGCACTACCAATTGAGTCGGGGTCTGGTGAACGATGACAGTTTAGAAGTATTCTTTTGACCCTTTTAATTTCCTCTAATATTAACTGTGATTCATTATAATTTGTTGTTTTCATAAAATTTATGATTTCTCTAATTTATTGTTTTTTACTGTGTACCAGTTTGTATATTATAACACCGTCCACTTCCCAAACACTTTCAACTTTGCTCCAACCAAAGTTGGCAACTTCTGCCTTAGGTGAATGAGTTGGGTCACATTTTTCTTTTGGTTTTTCACAGACAACAAAAAGTTGATCTTTTATTGATTCTTCTATCTGGGCGTCAATTTTGACAACTTTATCGCTTTCTTTTTCTAAAAAGTAACGGTATCCATCTTCGTAATTACTATCTGCAATCACAGCAAGGTTAAATTCAGCTGTCTTTGACTCATCTATTATTTTTGTAGCAACATTTTGTGCCCTTGCCATTTGTCTGTTTGGCTCTTTAAGAATTGGTGTTTCAGATATGTTCCAAATAACCAAAAATCCTAACAATAAATATATTAGACCAACACCAATTTTACTTAAGTTCTCAAGAATCCCATCAATAAAGCCTGCGAAGAACAAAAAAATCGCAGGAAATAGAAAACCAAAATAGTGATCATAGATAGGTTGTTTATATATTCCAAAACCTATAAACCCAAAAAATAACCAGACAGTTAAAAACAAGAATCCTTCTGCTTCGTTCTTGTGTAATTTTTTACGACTTAACACAAATAAAATTGATGGTATGGAGACAATTGTCAAAATAAGATTACCCAAATTTTTATTTCCAACTCCAAGTAAAGATGTTGAAATGTTTTCAGCAATTTCTGGAATTCTAGGTAAAGCACTCCATGGTTTTGCAGAGACAGTAGTTTCTCTTTCTGTTACGAATTTTACTAAGGAGTTTGTATTTAACCAATTGTGACGAATGTCAAAAGCCAAAAGTGGTGACATTAAAAACAAAAATGTTATTAAGCCAAAAATACTCATTCTCATAAAACTTGCTACTTCCCCAGTCCAGTTCCCTGCCAAGTTAAACCTTAAAACTTTCCATACCCAAAATAATAAAATTACAGGTGCCAAAAGCAAACCTAAATAGTGAGACTGCAAACAAAATGCAAATGAAATACCAAGAACTACTAGCCAACTATACAATCCTTTTTTCCAAAACTTCCAGACTGAATAGACTGTTAGTAGGGCAAAGAAGGGCATTATGTTCGGATTCCACGATGAATGAGAGAAAATTATAACAGTCGGGCTAACTGCAAAAAGAAGTGATGCAATTAAACCAGCTTTTTTACTGAACCACTCACAGCCCACAAAATATACAAACCATATCGTAAACACACCCAACAAAGCCACAAATACAGCAGGACCCACAGGGGAGAAATTGGCTAAAGCCAAGGGAATTGCAATCAAATAATAATATAGAGGACCCAAATACATATTCCCAACCGAGGTGCCAGGACCTATCAAAAATAAATCCTTATGAACAAGTAAATTTCTGACAACTATCGAATCCCTACCCTCATCCCCTAAAAAGGTCATATATTGGTCAATTTTATAGAGTCTCAAGAAAGCTCCCACCAATAAAATTAAAATAATCAGCCAATTAGTTTTTATAAAATTAATAAATTTATAATTCATAAGTTTTAAGTTCATATGTTTGATGTCTATAAAGTTTATTTGAGTTTGCGCCACAATCTAAATAAATCCACAAAGCTTTTTACAATTACCTTCAAATCTCTACCAGTTCCTTTTCCTTGTGTTCTTGGATAATGTGTCACTGGGATCTCAACTATTTTAAAGCCTGCTTTTTTTGCTTTAATCAAAAATTCTGAAGAAATAAATGCACCCCTCTCGCTTTCCAAACGTGGAATTTTTTTGATCACCTCACTTTTAATCAACTTAAAGCCGCAATCAATATCTTTTACATATAATCCAAAAAGTAACATTACTGAAATCTCCCACATTTTGGAAGTAATTATTTTAAACTTACTTACCCTGCGTTTTTTATAATAACCAATCACAAGGTCTGCGTTTGTTTCTTTCTGCTTTTTTATAAAATTATCAATTTCGGAAAGGTCAAATTGTCCATCTGAATCTGTAAATGCAATCCAGTCATATTTTGCGTTATAAAACCCAGATTGTAAACTTGCTCCATAGCCTTTATTTTGTTTGTGGGTAATGACTTTTATTTTAGGATTTTTATTTCTTAATTGACTTGCAATCTGACCTGTTCTATCCGTAGAGCCATCATTAACCACAATTATCTCCCAACTTTTAAACCTTTTATTTAAGACATCAACAGCCTTATTCACAGTACCCTTGATATTTCCTTCTTCATTATATGTTGGAAAAAAGACAGAAAGAGAATCCATATATTGGTAAGTCTAACACATCCGAGCTTAGATGTGATATTATCAAATTATGAGAAAGCTATCTAAATTCATACCTATTATCTTGTTTGCAATTGTTCCAACTCTTTTGATTTGGTTGCCTTTTTTTTTCAGATTGGAAAAATTTTGGAACATCCCACTACCAAACCAAGGTATGGCAACTATTGTTGCTAATTATGACGGACCGTTATACATTGTAGCTGCCAAAACACTATATGACCCCGAGTTGATTAGCGCCAATTATCAATTCCCCCTTACTAATGAATACTACTCAGCACACTTTCCCCTGTTTCCACTATTAATCAAAGCTTTTGGCTATATCTTAGGTCATCCATATTCAATGTTGGCTACAACAATATTAACAACTATCCTAGCTCTTTTCTTCTTTTATAAACATGCAAGAAAATATTTAGACAAAAACAATGCACTCTGGCTGACGTTTGTGTTTTCAGTTTTTCCTGCAAGATGGTTAATAGTCAGATCGGTAGGTTCTCCTGAACCTTTTTTTATTGCAGCAATCCTTGCCTCAACATACTATTTTGATAAACAAAAATATTGGCTTGCAGGACTTTGGGGAATGCTAGCACAGATAACCAAGTCCCCTGCAATACTACTTTTTGGAGCATATATTCTCCAAATTGTTATTTCTCAGATACACAATCTAGATAAAATAAAAATTAAAAAATACATACCACTTCTCTTAATGCCTTTTGGAGTATTGTTAGTCTTTTCACTATATAAATATGCATATGGAGATTTCCTTACTTATTTTAAATCTGGAGATAATATGCACTTGTTTTTCCCACCTTTTCAAATTTTTAACTATTCAGACGTATGGGTAGGTACTTTTTGGCTTGAAGAGATAATATTTGTATATTTATTTGGAGTATTAGGAATTTATAAACTCTTTCAAGAAAAGCTATCAACATATTTCTATTTCTCACTAATCTTTTTTATACCACTCTTATTTGTGGCACATAGGGATTTGTTAAGATATTCTTTACCTCTAGTACCATTCTTGTTGTTAGGTTATAAGGATTTTATAATAAAAACAGAATTTAAAATTGCAATGGCAGTTTTGATAATCCCAATTTATCTTTATTCACTAACCTTCATATCTCAAAACGCCATGCCAATATCTAACTGGGCTCCATTCCTTTAATTACCTTCTAACAAAAATAAAGCCTGTGGGTTTTACACATATTCAAAGACTAATAATATACAAATGGAAATAGCTAGACATTGGAGGCTAAAACAACAAAGATATAATCTGGTAGGAGAAGTGTGCCCACATTGTGATCACAAAATGTTTCCTCCTAGAGATATATGTAACAACTGCGGAGACGAGGCAAAAGATCTTTTTACGTTTAGCGGTAAAGGGGAAGTCTATTCACATACTACTGTTTATGAAGCCCCAAGTGGTTATGAAGGGCAAGTTCCATACACAGTGGCACTTGTAAAACTTGATGAAGGCCCAATGCTTACAGCCCAATTAACCGATGTTGACCAAAACGACATTGAAATTGGAATGCCTGTTGAGATGGTTACCAGAAAGATGAAAGATGACGGTGATGAAAGAGGTTTAATTGTATATGGCTATAAATTTAGGCCCGTTTTACAAACGGATTCTTCCAAGTTTTCCAGATGAATAAGTTATAGACTGTGTAGTTGTATATCAAAACAAAGATAAGGGCAAATAGTAGCGAAGCAAGCCTGATAATTGATGTGTCTCCAAATAGGTATGTTCCCAAAGAAACAATTAATGGTTGAAATATAACTGCAAAAATTGAGGTTAAGTTAAATTTGCCAAATTGAACCAAAATATCTCTAAATCTTTTGATTTCTTTATCTTTAAAGGTCCATATATTATTGAATGTAAAGTTGGAGATTATTGCTAATTCTGTGGCAAGTAACGTAGACCAGTATGTACTAAGTCCAAACATTTTAAGTAATTCCAGACCCAAGTAATTAACAATAAACCCTGTCCCACCAACTATGCCAAATTTAATAAATCTCATTTTGTCTTTTATACCTAAAATAATTGCAACTTTAAATGTTGCTATCATTTCTTTTGGATTAAATTTTGATTTCTCCATTGTTCTGGGGGCAAATTCTAAAGGTACCTCAACGGTTTTCTTTGATAGCTTGACTGACTGATATAACAAGTCAACTTTATATGCAAATCGGTCTAGCTCCATTAAGTTTTCTAAGTCAATCTGATCTAGAACACCTTTAACTTTTGTAAGCCTGAAACCAGTAGTCAAATCGTGTAGTGATGGTTTTAACAAGACAAGTCTAATAAAAAGGTTTCCTAAATATGAAACGGCCTTTCTTGATAGTTGCCATTCTTTTGGTACTGAACCCCCTTTAATGTATCTACTGCCAATACAATATTCAGATCCAGCTAAGTAACTGTCGACCATCGGTTTGACAAATCTTGGTGGATGTTGAAAATCTCCATCCATCTCCATGACCGCATCAGCTTTTAAATTATTAATTGCATACTTAAAGCCTGTTACATAAGCCCAACCTAAACCTTTGTTTTGTTGTTGGATAATCTCTAAATTTTTGTATTTTCTGGCAAAGTCCTTGACCACACCTTCTGTGCCGTCGTTTGAATGATTATCAACAATCAATAGGTGCATTTCAGCCTCAATTTTTGGAAAATGAACTTCGAAAAGCTCATCAATCATTTTTTTAACGTTATGAACCTCATTCCAAACGGGTATAACAACTGCAACTTTTAACATACTTAAATGATACAATATCATTATGCAAATTGATATAATCACACTTTTTCCGACAATGTTTGAAAGACCAATGAATGAGTCAATTATGTGGAGAGCACAAGACAAGGACTTTTTAAAATTAAATGTTGTAGATATGCGTGAGTTTGGAATAGATGAAAGAAGAACAGTTGATGATAAGCCGTATGGGGGAGGAGCTGGTATGATAATTCGTGTTGACGTTGTAGACAATGCCCTAAAGTCACTCGGTGTAAAAAAGGGCGACCCAAATACAAGAATAGTAGTACTAGATGCTGGTGGAGAAAAATTTAATCAATCTAGGGCATACGAATACTCAAAACTTGAAAAACTTGTACTAATTTGTGGTAGATACGAAGGAATTGACCACAGGGTTCATGAAAATTTAGTTGATGAAGTTGTGTCTATTGGAAATTATGTTTTAACGGGAGGTGAAATCCCAGCAATGGTTATAGCCGATGCAGTTACAAGACTTATTCCAAACGTGATTAAACCAGAATCTCTAGCTGAAGAATCACACTCTGGTTTCGATTCTGAATATCCTCAATATACTCGCCCTGAAGATTATAATGGTTTAAAAGTCCCAGAAATATTACTTACAGGAAACCATGGTGAAATTGAAAAGTGGAGAAAAAGTAATCAATAGGAAGACAAAAATACTACCCTTACATATCTCACTATCTTAAATAAGTTAATCCCTAAAACTACGAAATAATTAAACAGAAGTGGATATTTATTCCACAAATTTTTTCTGTAAAACAATTCCATTGATGCAACCCCTGCAAGTCTAATTTTTCTTCTTTGGGCATCAGTTAACTTGTGTCTCCATTTTTTAACCTTACCCTTAGTAACACCTTTTAAGTGGGTAATATATACGTCTGGATAATAAACTAACTTATATCCTGTTTTGTGAATTTGATAACAAAGATCAACGTCTTCCCCATCAAAAAAGTATCTTTCATCAAACCAACCAACTTTATCCAAAAGTTTTTTGTAAGTTAAGAAAAATGCACCCTGAATTGCTTCAACCTCATGTGTTGCCGTATCTGGAATATAGTCATAGTAATAATCATGGCTTCTACCCAAAACTAATTTATTAAAAGATACCCAGGGGGTAGGAAACTTCCTCCTGACATCTTTATCCATACTGCCATCCTGCAGAATTAGTTTGCAAGTGACTGCTCCCACCTTTGGGTGTTCTTCAAGATATCTTACGGTTCTTGCAAAAACATCTTTGTGAACTAACGTATCAGGATTTAAAAACAAAACCATTTCCCCATTAACATATGGTTTTGCCCTATTGTTACCTTTTGAGAAACCTTCGTTTGGTCCTTCTATATATTTAACCCAAGGAAAATTCTTCTTTATCATTTCTGGACTGCCATCATTTGAGGAGTTGTCAGAAACAATAACCTCCATTGGGACTTCGCCCATGTTTTCTTTAACAGATTTCAAACAATCTGATAAAAGTTCCTTTGTGTTGTAGTTTAGAATAATTATAGACAACTTTGGTTTGTGTGATTTCATAAGTTATATTGTTTCAGTTTTTATGTTATTTTTCAAGAGCCTAGGTATGTTACAATAACACTGTATGAAAAAGATACTATTATCTGTAGTAATTGTAAATATGAACACGCGCGACCTGACTGTGGGTTGCATTAGATCAATTCAAAAAGAAGCTGGCAGTATTCCAATTGAAGTATTACTTACAGATAATGGTAGTAGTGATGGCTCTGTTGAAGCTTTTCAAAAAATTTCCAAAGAAAAATTTTGGAATGGTAAGTTTACATTAATTCTAAATGACACAAACACTGGTTATGCTAAAGCAAACAACCAAGGTATACGAAGAGCTAAGGGAAAATATGTATTACTTTTAAACAATGACACAATCGTACACAAAGACGCACTTCAAAACCTGATTAAGTTTGCAGAAAAAACTGAAGATGCAGGCGTTATAGGTAGCAGATTATTAAATATAGATGGAACACTACAAATGTCTTGTTTTAACTTTCCAACAGTTAAGAACGCTATCCTTGAGTATTTTGGAGGAAGAAAAGGGTTATTTGACAAGTTTGCGCCTCTTGGAGATAAACCAACAACAGTTGATTCCGTAGTTGGAGCAGTATTTTTAATGACACCCAAAGCTATTAAGAAAGTTGGAATTTTGGATGAACGGTATTGGGCCTATTTTGAAGACATAGATTATTGTAGACAGTGCTGGAAAAATGGACTTAAGGTTTATTATCTTCCAGAGTCAGTAATCACACATTACCACGGGGCAACATTCAAAAAGATGGCGAATGAAGCCGAAAGATGGAAAAAACTAATTCCATCAAGCAAAATTTATCATGGATTTATAAATCACTATATAATCAATGTAATTCTTTGGTCTGGTCAAAAATGGCAAAAATTACTTTCAAAATTAAACAAATGAAACTCAAACAAACAGACATCGAAATTTCTATAGTAATCGTGTCGTCTCAAATTAAATACCTTGGTGGCTGTTTAAAAACTTTATATTCAGCACTAAAAGGTATTCCTAATGAAATAATTATTGTTGACAATGCTTCAGTCGATAAAATTGGCGAACAAATTAAGAAACAATTTTCAGAAGTAATAATAATAAGAAGAGAAGTAAATGGTGGTTTTGGTGAAAACAACAATATGGGAATGAGAATAGCAAAAGGTAGATATGTATTACTTTTAAATGATGATACAGAAATAATTGATAAAAACATTTTCAAAGAAATGATTGAGTGGATGGATTCTCATCCTAAAGTTGGTCTTTCTAGTTGTGCGTTAGTAAACCCAGATCTCAAGAACTACCAAGGATCAGGTGGATATTTTCCTACTCTATTAAGAGTTATTGCGTGGATGACTTTTATCGACGATATTCCATACCTTGATAACATTATTAAACCATATCACCCAATGCATTCTTCTTCATTTATTCACACTAATGAAGATTATTACAAAAAGGCACATAAACAAGACTGGGTAACTGGAGCATTTTTCTTTATGCGTAAATCAGCAATGGATGAGGCGGGCATATTTGATGAAAAGTTTTTCCTTTATGTGGAAGAGGTTGAACTAGCATACAGATTTTACCTAAAGGGTTGGGAAACATGGTACTTACCAAAATGGAAAACTGTTCACTATGGAATGGCCACAAACGGAAGTGAAAAAGCGACAATTATGGAAATGCAAAACCTTAGGTTATTTTATAAGTTACACATGCCAAAATGGCAACTTCCTATATTAACCGGAGTACTTAAGTTTGGAGTTTTATTAAGAATAATAATTTATACTATTTTTGGTAAATTAAATATTACAAAAATTTATTTGAAGGCTCTAACTAGCTTCTAACAAGTATTTATCTATATTTCCACTGACCCATGCCTTTTCTACCTAATAATGCGTCTATAGCTCCCCATTTTTGCCAAGTTCTGCCCGTGAATATTTGTCTTACAGTATCTCTTAATACCGCAAATTTTGTTCTTAATGGTGAGTATCTCATTGAGTAGTAAAATCTATTTCTAATTAAAAAATAATCATTTGTAGGGCTTCCTGATCCACCAGTTGAAGCTGATACCTTATGCCACATCCAAGTGTCTGGATAATACATTACCTTATATCCTGCACGTATTACTCTTTCTGAAAAGTCTGCATCTTCCCAATAAAGAAAGAATGATGCATCTAAAAGTCCAACTTTCTTAAATACTTCTCGCTTTACTATTACACATGCTCCATTTGCCACATCTGTTTCTTCAATCTTGTCGTATTGTCCTTTATCAATTTCATCTACACCACGATGTGATGTGTATACATTATGTTTATCAATTATGCCACCTGCGTACCATAAAACATTTCCCTTTTCTGAAGTTTTATATCTATCTTTATGAAATTCATATCCTTTAGCAAAGTACATCTTAGGTGACGCTATTCCAACTTCAGGATTTTTTTTCATATAGTCAACAAGTTTAACAACAATATCTTTTTGCAAAATCAGATCATTGTTCATTAATATTATGTAATCAAATTTACGTCTTACAGCGTCTTTAATCCCCACGTTATTTCCACCAGCGAAACCTAAGTTTGCACCGCTTTGAATGAACTTATACTTCATATTGGATAATTTATAATCTTTTAAAGCTTCTTCAGTGCCATCAGGAGAACCATTATCTACAATCATGCATTCAACATCCAAATTTCCTGTATCTAGTTTAGCTACATCCAAAAGTTGCTCCTTTGTCATACTTAAAGCATTTGTGGTTAAAATAATTATGGAGACTTTAGTTTTCATAGTTTGGATACAAATTCATCTATCATTTCTTTCCATGTTGGAAGTTTTATACCAAGCTTTTCTTCAGTTATTTTAGTTTGGAGTCCTCCAAGCCTCGGTCTTGGTGTTCTTCCTTCTGCTTTCAAAAATTCTGTCATAGATCCTTTTTGAACAACACCTTCTACTTTTCTAGCTTTCCAAAGTAAATACTCAACAAAGTCAAATGGTGTTGTAGTATCACTGGAAACTAAATGAAAGACGCCCTCTAGCTCATTATCTATAATCTTGGTCATCGGTTCAACTAAATCATCGACGTTTAAAACACTTAAAATTTGGTCAGTAAAAATAGGAAACAATTTTCCTTCATCAAACAATTTCAGATAGTTCTTGGCGAAATCCAACTTTGCTTCATATAAGGAAGGGTAAAAGGGATAGGCTATTCGTACTACTGCAAATCTTGCTCCTGATTCCCTAGCTAATTTTTCAGATCTATTCTTGGACCATCCATACCACCCAATTCCACTATTCTCTTCTGGGAGAGGAGTATTTTCTGAATAGGGCCCAGGATCGTTTTCAGTTCCCTTAAACACAAAGTCTGTAGATATCTGAATCAAAAAACGATCATGCTTTAGACACACTTCAGCTAAGTTCAGGGGTCCTACAACATTAAGCTTCCAAGTAAATCCATTTTCATCTCCTCGTTCTTTTTCAGCACCGTCAACGTTGGTGACTGCTGCAAAATTTATAACCGAGTCAAAGGAATTATCATTAAAATACTTGTTTACTGCATCACTATTTGTAATATCCAAGGTCTTTTCATCAACGGCAATAATATCTAATTCAGATTTTACAAGTTGTACAAATCTAGAACCAACTAACCCTGTTGCACCAACTACTAATACTTTTTTCATTCTATGCATCATCCTTTGGATGTAAATTTTTCTGGAAAAGTCTGTCTTAATGTTTTATTTGTTTTATCTCTTTCAGATAAAATTGGGTCTTTAATTGGCCATTTAACGGCCAGGTCAGGATCGTCCCAAGCAACACCTGAGGCCTTAGTATCATCCCAATACTCATCAATTAAATAAAAGTAATGCATCATTTCATTTCCTGGTGTACATATTGAATTACCAATTCCTCCTTTTGGAAGAAAAAGTGCGGTTTTAGGTTTTGTGTCGTCAGTGTTATCTATTTCAATTATTTCAACTTTTCCAAAAGTCTTTGATTCAGGTCTTAAATCAGCAATCGGTGCAAACAACTTGCCGGTTACTGGGTATATTAATTTATTCCAGTCTTCTCTGTGAAATGCCTTGATAACTCCAGGTTTTATATACGCATGTGTCCACTGTACAGGATTAAACTCAACTCCTGTTGCCACCTTAAGCTCTTCCTTGTTATATGGTTCATATACAAAACCCCTACTATCACCCATCACAGGTCTTTGTATCAAGACTACTCCCTCGATAGATGTCTTGATTATGTTTTTCTCAGGGTCAAAACGCATCATACTAAATTGATTCTAATGTATATGTATATAAGTTTCAATTATTGAATTGTTGAAGTTAATCTAATTTTGAAATTTTAGATAATGCCTCGTCAGCAGATACACCACTAGATAACGAGCTTTTTAAGATATCCACAGCAGCCATTGTTTGACCCAACTCATTACCCGTCTCTCCCACCTCATTAAATCCTGAATCTTTTATGACAACAGTCACATCAAAATCCGCCTTAAGTTGTTGATTCAATCTGTCAACTTCTACCCCAGATGTAAGAGATTTGGGTAAAGTATCATTTTCAAACGCCATCAAAAGTACATTAAAATCGTCATCGGACACCTTTTTAATTAAAGGTACCCCGCACTTAATTAACACATCCAGTAACATCAATTTATGCATTCCACTTTCAGAAATACTTGTTTCTTCAAACGTCTTAGAATTATTATCAATGACTTTATTAACTACATCTAAAAATCTAGATAGCCTTTGGGGATGAGTAGACTTAGTATCATATATGGCTAACATATTTGATCTAATTGTTGATATTTCTGGATCAAGTTTTCGTTTTAATTCATCGCTATATCCAAATACCTGCATCGAAATTGGATTCAACACACTCTTTGTAGCCTCAATTTGTCTGTCCAACTGTTCTCCTAAATTCTCCATAGTAGAATTATATCACAACTTCGTTATTCAAAATATTTAGCTCCAAGGTCCTGACTAAATATCAAATTTATAACTCCTCTCTTTTAATTCTCAAAAATATTATTGGCAAAATAAACAACAAAGTTGAGATTACTAAAACATAGTTTATATTTATATTTGCCAAATATCCAATTAACAAAAGTAGCGGGATATCACTTATATTTTTAATGATATTTAAAGTTGACGTAGCTGTTGCTCTATTGTGTGATGGTATTCTTGATTGAATTTGAGCCATAAATAATGGATCCCTAACAACTCCTACTGTAAAAAGTACAGTACATGCTAGAAACAAAATTGTGAGGTTTGATGTTAATAATGTAGACACAACTGCTATTACACCCAAGATTGGAGGATAAAACATAAAGTTGGCTTTACCCACTTTGTTTTGTACTTTTTCAGTATTCCAAAACAGCAAAAAATTAATTCCCTGGAAAACTGTATAAAGTACACCTAAGTAAATAATTGGCATATCAGCGTTTTTTAATAAAACCTGGTAAATTCTCCAAAAAACAAAGCTTGCCTGAAATACAATTATCTTATTTAGTGCAAACTTTAAAAGAATTTTGTCGTCTTTGATTAATCTAAGCCCTTCTTGTATTAAACCAAGTTTATTAACCTTAATTTCTTTAACATGTGGCTCAGTCAAAAACAAGGCAATGCCCATAGATATAATTGTTCCGATAAAATCAATTCCAATCAATATTAAAAACTGACTTGGTAGAAGTCCTTTGGCAATTATGGAACCTATTAACGGCATTATAACTTTGGGTAAACTAGCTGAAGAAAAATATTTTCCTGCTACTCTGTTTGCATTTGATTCTTCACCAGTTTCCTTCAATGAGTCATATAGTAACGCATGATCTGCACCTGCAAAAAATGAATAACCCGCAGCACCTACCATATATGCAAAGATAAAGGTTAAAAAAGTAGATGCATTAAAGAGCATCGCTGTCGAGACAGCTGTTAACAGAATTCCCAAAATAATTAGTTTTTTACGTCCAAACTTATCAGCTAAAAAACTTGAAGGAACATCACAGATAAAGGAAGTTATTGTCCAAACCAAACTTAAATACACAATCTGACCTAAATCTAATCCCCGTGATAAATAAAATAATTGAATAACAGAATTTAAAGATTTTAATTCCACAAAAAACCGTGTTCCAAACATCAGTCTTTTATTTAATTTTAAAGCTTTAATTCTTTGTTTCATGTAAAAAGAATCAACTTACAGATAAGATAGTTAAGGCAGATAGAGTAAAACCATCTTTGAATTCATATTCCTTTCCATCTCTATCCACGTATTTTTGATTTACTATCACCTCTTTTAATTCTTTTTTATCCAAAAATACAACACCCCGAATTGCTTCTGTAACTTCGTATTCAGGTTTTCCAGTAAAATTTATTTCAACTTTGTAAATAGGAACAACTGAAGACAAAACTCCAGAATCTGGACAAACTGATCCAACTTCTTTTGGCTCACCAATTATTTCTGCGCCTATCTCTTCAGAAAGTTCAGTCTTTACAGTCTTAAGTAAACTGTTACCTATATCTTTATTTCCTCTAGGAAATTCCAAGCACCAAACTTTTGTGGCGTTTCTAAAGTTTTTCAAAAATACGTATTTTCCACTTGAAGTAATAGGAGCCACAACACAACCAGCAAAACCAGAATCAAGTGTTCCCCAGGATATCCAACGATTAAAAACTGTGTACGAACCATTCGGTAAGCGAAGTGGCTCATGAATTGAAACGCCCCATCTATTTTCATCAAAAATTCCAATTTTTGATCTTTTTTCAGCATCAACCCCTGAAGTACCCGTCTTGACCATAATCGCGACAGATCCAGATTCACACTGTGGAAATAAGTTTACATCAGAAACAACTTCAATTTCACCTTTGGAATAATCACCTTTATACCCTAAGTTATTTTTATACTTTTCTACAAAATCTAAATATGCTTGATATCTTGTTTTTGAATTTTTCATTTGAAGTTATTATATCACTTGAAGATTTGTTCTTGCCGTGCGATATAGATTTTTGATTGAGTTTTTAATTCAATTTTATTTTCTATACCGCACTGGCAAAACTTCGTGAACCCCCACCACCTTTGATTCGACAGCGCAATCGCCACCAAATTTTTTTGAGGCGGTGAGGGCCAGAAGCGGTCCGAACAAATTATTACTTACTTAAGCGGTTTGGACGAGATACATCCAAAGTGTTTGGCAGTGAGCCAAAGCGCGGAATTGACAAGAGCGTCAGGACCAACAGGGAAATCTCCCAGCGGATAGACGTCACCAGCCAAAACTGCATCGTGAGTACCATCGCCGATGGGCTCGCCCGCGCGCTTGAACTTGGCTACGAAGACTTCGTTGCAAGTTTCAACCCATGCGCGATTGGGATTGTGAATACCCACCAATTCGACTGAGGATTCCTCCACTTCGATTCCGGCATCCGCGATCAATCCTTCGAGTGCAGTCGCCGCGGGATTCTTCCCAACTTCCTTCGCCCATTTGCCAGTCACGCCAACAACCTGCATTCCTTTTTCGCCTGAGCGATGATCGTACATAAAAGGACGGGGTTCATTGACGCTGTGTACCCAGAGTTCACCATCGCGATCTTCGATCACAACCACCATGGCGTTGGGAGTAGCATGGCCCCAAGGGTCATTGACATCCATCGCGCCGTCGGTGCGTTCGATCTGGTCGAAATCAAAACCGATGATTTTACCCTCGGCGTCGACTTCAACCTGTGCAACATGACGGGAAGCGGAAAACGGGCTAACAAAGCCGGCGACAGATCCGTCGGGAGTATAAAACGGGCGGTGCCCATTCTTGGACAACTGTTCGGCTTTCGCCAAAAGCAGCTCTTGCGGGACTTCGTGGAACGGGACGATTTTTTTCATGACTACCTCCAGTAGTTGAAATAACAGATTTGAATTACAAAATTTAAAACATTTGTTCGGACCACCTCTAAAATAGAGATGTCCTTTAAGAATTTGAAGATTTTAAAGTCCGACCTTTTGGGTCTTGATAAAGAACTAAACAGGTCAACTTTTTAAGTTGTGGAGGTAGTATATCAGGCAATTTTCCATTTGTCAAGATTATAGGATACTATTTAATGTCAATACGATTGTTCATCAACCTCTTAAGTGCTGGCTCAAGAAACATTCTTATTTTTGCAACCGTATATGATTCGTATGGAATTCTCATAAAAGTAAGTCCTTTAGTTTCGTGTGCAGGTCTTGTTACAGGTTTTAACTTCCTAGCTATAAACAATAAGTCAGTAGCAATAAGTCTTGCATTAAGTTCTTCTTTTTCTTGTTCTGATAACCTGGAATTTTTAACAAATTCAGCTAAAATTAAACGTTTTGATTCATCGGACAAACCCTCGCTAGAATGATGCATTAGTAGGCTCGAAATACCTCCAGAAAAATGATCCCACCCTGCATATTCCATATCAATAGGCACTAATATTCTTTTATCATCAATAAGTTTAAAATTCATGTTTGGAAAACTCACATCTCCCCAATTAAATCTTAGGTCGGTTATATTAGTTCGCTTGTGTAAAACTATTGGATCTATAAACCGAAGTAATTCATTTAATCTAGATTCAAACAAGGGAATTATATTATTGTCTGTACACCACATTTTCGTAGTTATTTTGCCATCATCATCTAACCAACGTTTAAATTGCTCAAGTCGAGAAACTGTCTCCTGATAAATTTCATATACTGAATCTTTTGAATATCTACTCCTATTTGCAAATTGTTCTAAATTTGTAGGAATAGCCTTTAATTCATTTAAACGAATTAAAAAATCAACTAATAACTTCGATTTATTGTCTTCTAAAATCAATGGATAAACTTGATCTAGATTATCTATAAACTCAGTAGCTATTAGCCTATCAGCGTTACTCTCTAATATATTTTTTGGTAATAATATACGAGATTCTGCTCCAAAAATTCCAGAATTTTGAAGAAAATCTTTACCTAACGATTCCGCTACAAATCCAGATTGACTATTTTCACCGCCAGAAAATAACTTGACAGCAAGAGATTTTTGACCATCTGGACTAAATTTAAAAACAACATTATTAAAACTATAAATACGGCTGAAATCTTTAGCACCTATTTTTGATATATTTGTACCGTTTTGTTCAGAATATTGCAAAACAAATCTTGCTACTTTTTCTGCTGAATATTTATGTAAATGAAGATTTTCTTCTAATGATCTAACCAAACCTGATTTTTCATTTTTTGTTTGGATGATATCTTTACCGGAGTCCGACATTTTAATATAATTTCAAGATATTCATTGAGATAAGCCTCAAAACAGAACACAAGAAATATGGATCGTCAACAGTATTTATCATCTCTCCCAATTTGTTTATTGGAAAAACCTTAATTCCAAATTCTATTTTCTTGGTAGTAATAGAATCCTTCTCCAATTCTCTAATTTTTTGTGAGTCATTTGCATCTAATACTGCCGCAAACAATGCAGCCTGTTTATTTGTTAGGGTTATATCTGGATTTATTTGTCCTAAATCAATAAATCTCTTTACAATCAACTCATTTAAACCAAGCTCATTTTTTATTTCTTTTTCTACAATCGCAGGAAAATTTTTGATCGATCCTTGAGAAAATTGAATAAAGTCGCCAATCGTATCATAAACCCATGTACCTACTGAAAACTTTTTAGTATATTTAAGTACAAAATATTTGATTCCATCTCCGTGTTCCAATAGCAATATACCTCTGTAGCCTGCATTCTTTCCATATTTGAAACTAGCATACTCATATGTAAAAATTTGATTAGTTTTTTGCGATCTGACCTCAAAGACTGGGGTTATAATAAAGTTTCCCCGAGGAATCCTTAAAATTCTAAGAATATCAACGCCTTCAAATTCATCTGGTCTCGAAGCTAAGTCCCACAAAAATCCATCAAAATCTTGAGGCAAATTTAGCAGATCACTTTTAACTTCTTCATCTGTATTTTGAAACCAAACTTTTTCTGATAACTTTTCTATTAATTGAGTCCTATCCATATACTAACTTTAGTCTTTGAAGCTACTTTTTTCAAGATAGAAAAACTTACTGGAGTTTGAGGTTTGTGGCACCCGAGAGGTTAAGTCTTGAAAGAGCTGAAAGAAAGTAAGAATCGTCACATTTATTGACAAGGTCTGCAAGTTTATCAATTGGCCATAAAACTATTCCTTCGTCTTCTTCAAATTTATCTCCACTTTTGACGTCTTTATAAAGCTCATCTGACAAGTCTGCTATAACTGCATATAAGTTTGGTTTATTGTTTGTCATACCAGAATCTGGATTAAGTCTCCCTAATGAAATTATTTGGTCTAGTGTTACATCTTTTTTAGCTACATCCAAGTTTAAATCTTTCTTCAACGACCTAACTATGAAATCAAGTACAGATTCATTTAGTTGTGGGAATCCACCTGCAAGTGAATATTCAACTGCTCCTGTAGCAAACTTCTTTTCTCGCTGTGTTGCTAAGTGGGTTATTTTTCCATTTCTTTTAATTAAAATTAAAAGTTTCGCGCCTGATTTTGGTCCCCAACCCCACGAATAGTAACCCTCCATTCTCTTTTTACCTTTTTTATCATCAACTTCAAACCATGAACCTATACCATATATACCAAATTCTGGATTAGCATGTTCTATCTTAGATAATTTTTGAATTACATCACCGTTTAAACGGTCCTCCCTACCTGCTAAGTCCTCAACGTAACCAAATGTAGATGGATTTATACCCAAAGTTTTAATTTCATCCTTTATAGCTTCAGAACTATTTTGATACCATTTTTTGCTTTCTAAATTTTTAATAACAATTTCATATCTAACTAAATTTTGTTCTACAAAGTGTTCATCAGTATCTACCTTCTCTGGCACCTTACCATTATCTTCAACCTGACCAAAAACAAACTTTGTTTTCCCAGAATCTCTATCAAGTGATATGTAAGCAGAGATTGACTTGGACCTATCCATTATCATTGCCTTCCTTTTAAGAAGTGGTCTCCACCAATCCTGATTATCTTTATACCACTTTATGGTTTCTTTAAGTCCTTCATTAAAATTATCTCTTGTGATTTCAGGTTTCCAACCCAGCTCCTCAATAATCTTTGTCGCATCAATAGCATATCTTCTATCATTACTGTGTCTGTCTGAAACATGCCTAATCATGTTTTGATTTGCACCATACAAATCTACAACTTTCTCTGCTATATAACCATTACTCCTATCATTATTCGATCCAATTAAATAAGTTTCGCCTGACCTACCCTTCTTTAGGATTAGATCAACTGCAGATGAGTGATCTTTGGTGTGTATCCAATCACGAACATTTCTTCCATCACCATGGAGTGGAACTTTTATATTATCTATTAAATTAGTAACTACTATTGGGATAAACTTTTCAGGGAACTGGTATGGGCCGTAGTTGTTTGAACAGTTGGAAATTGTTATATACATTCCTGTCTTTTGATAAAAATCTAAAACTATTTTATCTGCCTCTGCTTTTGATAAGGCGTATAAGTTATCAGGTCTTGGTGAATAAGGAGTTTTTTCTGTAAATCTGGCGTCAGAATCCAGTGGAAGTTCACCATACACTTCATCAGTTGAAATATGGTGAAACCTGGTAATTCCAGCTTTGTTAGCCTCCTCAAGGAGGGTAAGCGTACCATGCACATTAGTTTGCCAATAAGTAGACGGGTCAAAAATTGCCCTATCAACATGACTTTCTGCAGCAAAATGAACAACAGCGTCCACACCTTTTAAACTCTGAGAAACACTTTTGCGATCATTAATGTCTGCTTCTGCAAACTCTATATTCTTAATTACAGGAGTTAAGTTTTCAATATTACCTGCATAAGTTAAAGAATCTATAACTTTTATTTTGTCTTTTGGATATTTTTTAACCCAATAATGCACAAAGTTTGATCCAATAAACCCCGCTCCACCTGTTACTAATATTTTCATAATTTTTAAATCTCTAAACTCTTGAGGTAATCTCTAAATTTACCATTTAAATCTTTGTGTTTTAGTGCAAATTCAACAACTGTTTTTAAGTATTCTAATTTATTGCCAGTGTCATAATATTTACTATTCTTAATTTCTTTTACATATACATCTATATTATCCTTCAACATCAGTTTAATAGGATCATTGTAGTAAAGCTCATCACCTTCCTTTAAATTATCTTTTGCAATTTCTAAATATTTAAAAATCTCTGGGGTAAACAAGAAGCCTGAAACATTTGCAATATCTGAAGGAGAATTTTCTCTTCCAGGTTTTTCTATAATAGTGTTTACTTTGATTAAACCATCCTCAACTGTTTCTCCACCCGCAAAGCCATATCTGTCATAATCTTCATCCTTCGTAGCTTTAATTCCAGCTAGAACACTTCCACCATATTTTTCGTAAATTGAAATTAACTGTTTAAACCTGTTTGGTTCAGCCACGATAAAATCATCGCTCCATGTATAAATAAATGGTTCATCTCCAATTAAATGTTTGACATTTAATAGTGGTGTCCCATTTCCATATGGTCCCTTTTGCCTTATGTAGACAAAGTTTGCCATATTTGATATTTTTTCCACTTCCTCTAGTAGATGCTTCTTTTTCTCCCCTCCCATTTTTAAGTTTTCAATCAAGTCTAGGTTTGGAGCATCAAAATGGTCTTCAATTCCTCGCTTGTGGTAACCAGTTACTATAAAAATGTCTTGTATCCCAGCTTCAACTAATTCTTCCACCACATACTGAATGACAGGTTTATCCACAATAGGAAGCATCTCTTTAGGCATTGCCTTAGTTTGGGGTAGAAATCTTGTTCCAAAACCAGCTGCTGGAATTACTGCTTTTGTTACTTTTTTCATATACTTAAGTGTGAAAAGAATTATACTAGGACTAAGTTCTAAAAATCAAGGTAAAGACCATAACTAGACCCAATATAGCCACGGAAAAGTACTCTAAAACTATAGACAAACATATATCTTTGTGGAGTGTATGGTGTATTATTCCCCAAGACACATAAGCTGAGGCCATTGCAACAGCCACCCCAATTTGAAAAAATCTGTCAAAAGAAAAAACATAGAAGCCAACAATTCCTGCAATAAAAATGGTAATTAGAGAAAAATAGTGTGGTAGATGTTTTAAATGTTTTTGCATTTCTTTAAATAATATATATTTTTATAATATCTGACCTGATTTAAGTATTATAATAATTGACAAAACCATACCTAAAAAGGCAATGTGGGCAAATGTTCTACCAGTTAGTCTTGTTATCCTTCTTTTTGAAACTAAAATTGCATCAACCATAAAAACTAGAAGTAGTAACCCAACCACAATTAAGGATGCGTTTCTTGTTGTGGTAAACGGCGAAACTAAAACTTGCTGATCTGGGTTTGGAGTTACAATAACTGCAGGAATAGTTTCAATTTCAGGAACAGTAATTGAAGTAGGTGTTGCTTCTACTATTGGGGTAGAAGTAGGAACTGTGGTAGTAACAGTATTGGGTAAGCTAGTAACCTCCGTACTTACAGCCTGAGCAATTGGCTCTCTAACCTGGTCTGCGTAGGTTGCACCAAAAAACTGAACTATTATTGTAGTATCAGATCCTGCCAAGTCACCCTCAACTACCCCGACACCTATATCTTTATATTTTGGGTTTAAAATATTATCCCTATGCGTTGGAGAATTCATCCAAGCTTCAACTGCAGAATTTGCATTAGAAAAATCCCTGGCCAAGTTTTCCCCCGCATATCTGTATTTATAGCCAGCATTATTAAAAAAGACCCAAGGCTGTGTACCATCTGGGGCAGTATGTGCCCAATAATCTTTATTTATCATGTCGACACCCTTAACATAGGCAGCATTTGATAATGTTTGATTTAAACTTAAAGCAGGTAGCCCTGCTTGGGCTCTTTTTTGATTTGTTAGATTAACAACGTCTTGAATAGAAATATTTGATGCATATCCTAAAATACTGGGGTTAATCTTAGGAATATAGTTAAGAACAGCCTGAAATATAATCATCAAACAGGCAATAACTATCAGACTTGATGAATGCAAAATCTTGGCTTTGTGGTTATTGGTGTCTCGAGGCACTAACAAATGAATTAACTTCTCCATAATTCATCATAACATACCTAGTAACTATCAAGTAAGATTGGTTCTAATGCGACGTATATACTTAAAAATCAACTTTCTTTTTTGTATTATTTTTAAAGTTAAGTATAAAAACAATAAACCCACAAAAATATAGATCATTTTCATAATCATTGAATTTCCACTAGCTTCCGTCGATTCTCCAAAAACTTGAGGGTCACCAGATTCATCATCTTCATAAGCTAATAAAACAGGTGTTGTATTGAAAAATGCCGTATTATAGCCGGAAATTATAAAGCTTGATTCAGATTCTGCTGATATTTCATCCTCTCCTGGTCCAACTACTCCATAGCCTGTAACTTTAGCAACATATAACCCTGGCACTGCCCTTCTGGACATTACAAGACCTGTTGATAGTCTAACAGTCTTTTGTGCATCGATATCTCCAAGATCAAAATGACTTCCACCATAATTTATTCCATCTCTATATAGCTCAATTTTAAGTTTTGCACCATAAACTTTTCCATAACCTACATTTTTGATTCTGGCTTGAAAAGTAATCGTATCACCCGGAAATACATATGCCCCTACATTATTAGTATGAGTTACTTCCAAAACCCCTCCGCTTTCTTTTTCTGATTGTTTGGTTTCTTCCTCAGTAGTTGGTTGGGGAGAAACATCAGGCGAAACTTCTTCAAACATGCTTGTCCCCCCAACATCGCCTACTAATGTCCCAAAAATATTGATAAATCCTATAAACCCTTGGGAATTAATTATGTTTGTGTTTACAAGGTTTACAAGCGATATACTGTTATATGCATTGCCTGTTTTTATATCTCCGTCTTCACTGTTTACAATCTGGTTATTTCCGGTATTTGAATTTGAACTGATATTATTATTAACAATTGCAGTATTTGTACCCGTCATGGCATTTGAACTACAATAAACACACCCACCACCTTGTAAAATTAAACCATTTTGGCCAGAATCAATTGCTAAGTTATTATCAGTTTGGGCGGGTTCATCCATCCAGCCTAAGAAATCTCCTATCCAAACTCCTAGTGTATTAATATATAAATACCTAAAAACGGTATCGACTATGTTGGTATTTACTATGTTTACGACATTTACAACACTTTGAGAGTCACCTGTTTCAATACTTGATAAACCATTACCGATAGTTGAGTTTTCACCAGTATTTGAGCTAGATGATATGTTGTTATTAACAGACGCATCACTGGATAGATCAATATTAGAACTACAGCTCACACAAGAACCAGAATCTTTATATTCAGGAAGTATTATATTTCCTGTTAAGTTGCCAAAAATATTTATAGTCACCAAATGAACTTTTGAATCAACTACGTTTGTATTTACATTATTAAGTACAGAAACGACAGAATATGCATCCCCTGTTTGAATATTTGAACTCAACCCATTTTCAACAGTGTTACCACCAGTATTTGAGCTTGAAGAAATATTATTTTCAACATATGCATAATTTTCAATATATGAAAAATTATTAGAATCAGTTACTTTGACAGATATATTTTCGGATAAGTTATTGTCAACTCCATATACTTTGTTGATGACATTAGAAGTTAAACTTGATAGATTAATATTGCCTGATTCTGGAAGATATATATTTAAAGTGTGGTATACAAACTCTGAATTTATAATATTTGTATTGACATTATTTTCAACCTCAACAACTGATACAGCATCTGAGGTAACTATTTCAGAAACAGGTGTTGGAGATGGTTCGCTACTTGGACTTGGAGATTCATCAATATTGTAAATAACAACTACGTGACTTGGTTCTGGAGTTGGGGACGCTAAGACTTCAATTGTATTTTCGCCTGTATTTGATGTGTCTGTTATATCATTAATAACTTCTGCAGTGTTTTCAATCTCAATCTCAGAAGTTACTGTAGCCTCAGGTGTGGGACTTTCTAAATCTTCTTGGGCATATATCAAAACAGGAAAGATATTTGTAAAACACAACAACAATACAACTACTATATTTATTACTCTTTTTATTTTTTTCATCCTAGTATTATTTACTACGCACCTCCTCAGGTGGGAGATGATTTTAAATCTCCCACCCGAAAAGTAAGTGATTTAATTACTTAATCACCTGTAACAGTTGTATTAACTGTGCTTTCGATAACAGATGTTGCTATTGCATCACCTGTACCTATCATGCCTCGTCTGACATACTTTCCACTGATAGAATTATCACCGGAATCTGCCTTGACTTCGACATTGTTTCTAACCCTAGCCATATTTTTAACGGATAAATCTCCGTCACAACCACAGCCTAAATCGTTTGTATTAACTACATTGACTAAAGTGCTCATGGCATCTGCTATGCCAGTTAAAATTCTGCCTCCGCCTACATACTTTCCACTGATAGAATTATCACCGGAATCTGCCTTGACTTCGACATTGTTAGTAACTCTTCCATAATTTCTTACAGAAGTGTCATCAGAGCTTCTTCTATGATATGCCATTACAGGAACGACAAACATCATAACCAAAGCGCCTGAAATCATTAAACTTAAAGCTTTTAGTTCATACTTGCGAATAGGCGGAATTGTTTTTGTAGGAGCTCTGGCTGTAACTTCATTCTTTGTACTTTTGGTGATTGTCAGTATGAGAATGACCACGAGAAAAGGAGAAATTGAAATATTAAGTCTTATTGGTGCAACTCCAGCTTTTGTCAGAAGTCCAATTGTTATTGAGGGTTTAATATATGCAACAGTGGGTGTAGTAACAGGTTGGGCATTATCACTAATTCTTTGGCTTTATGTCTCAGCTCCGATACTTAACTATTTTGGACAAGTTCCAATTTTACCAAGAGATCCTTTTTACTTCTTTATGCTTTTCTTAATAATTTTAGGTATCGAGTTGATGGTTGGGTTAGTAATTGCACTAACCGGAAGTTTAATATTCGCTTTTTTATTTGTCAATAGTTAAATACTATGAGAATCAAACCTGGTTATAGCCTTTTGGATGGGTTTTATAACCATTTGGGTTGGTTTTATGCCAAAGAAGTGCAGTTTCAATAATTTTTTCTATATCATATTTTGGTGACCAATTAAAATCTTTTTTTAATTTTTCATTTGAAGCATATAATTCATTAGCATCCCCTTCTCTTCTTGGCCCATACTTTACATTGACTTTTAAATTACTTAACCTTTCTATTTCTTCTATAATTTGGTTGTTTGAATAACCACGGCCCAAACCAACATTGTAGACATTACTCTTTTTATTTTTTACTAAAGATTGTAGCCCCATTTCATGAACTTCAACTAAATCAAGTACGTGGATATAGTCACGAACACAAGTACCATCGGTGGTTTCATAGTCATTACCAAATATTTCCACTTCTTGGTTATTTAAAGCTTTAACAATTATATTTGGTATTAAATGGCTTTCTTCCATATGCGCCTCTCCAATTGTGCCATCTAGTGATGCACCAGAAGCATTAAAGTATCTAAAAGACATATATTTTAAACCGTAGGCCAAGTCATAGTCATCTGCCACCCTTTCAAGAATGTATTTTGTTTCTCCGTATGGATTAAGTGGGTTTTTAAGGTCATCTTCTTCAATTGGTACTCTCTCAGGATTTCCATATACACCTGCAGAAGAAGAAATAATTAAATTTAAACAATTATTCTCAATCATAGTATCCATAAGATTTAAATACCCAACAACGTTATTACGATAATACTTTGATGGATTATTAAATGATTCACCCATTTGAATAAAACTGGCCATATGAACAACACCATCAAATTTTTCTTTCTGGAATAATTCGTCTAGTTTTTGTTTTTCAGTTACTAAATCAATTTTTTGTAAATCAAAATCTTTTACTGCTTCGGGGTGCCCACCTGACAGGTTATCCACAATCACAACACTGTGTCCTTTTTCTTTAAGTTCTCTAACCATAAAAGAACCAATGTAACCTGCCCCACCTGTTACTAATATTTTCATTTTTTTTATTATTTAACTATCTGATATTTTGTATAAAAATCCCGAATCACCTTTGGCATATTTTTAATATTTTCTATTATACCAAATAAGGCAAAACTGGCCCCAATTGTATCAATTAAAACATCGCGAAATGCAGGACCTCTACCCGGTACAAATGACTGATGATACTCATCACTAACTGCATATAAAAATGAGATTAAAACGGATAACCACATAGCTTTTTTACTTTTAACTTTTGAATTTATTAGAGCCCTATATAACAGTGTCGACAATATCGCATACTCCACAAAATGAGCAGATTTTTTAAAAATAAAATCCCACAAGTAAAACTTAGTTGTCGTAACTGTAGGGATACTTGAAAGAGTAAATATCAAACCAGCCCAAAGTAAAACTGGCAACCAGAATTTAGTCAATTTTTTGTTCTTTAACACGTCTTTGATTATATATCATATAGCCCACATATCCCAGACAAGAGACTCCAAGTAATATGAAAATAATTGCAGCTAGTGGTGTTTTTTTAGTATCTGTTGCTCCAGCTACTAAACCCTCTGGTGTAGATTCAACTATTTTAATATCAGCGTCAGAAATCAAATTTATAGGTTCGTTTGTTTCCTCAGATTCTTCAGTTGGAGTTGGCTTGGGGGTTGATGTTTTAGTAGGTGTTGGTTTGGGGGTTGGAGTTGGAGTTGGTGCAGTAGTTGGTTGGCTAGTTGGTTGTGGAGTTGAAGTAGCTGTTGGGGTCGGTATGGGTGTAGGATCTGGATTTTGTAATCCTTGAGTTATTACACTCGTAATTTGCCAATTCTCACTTCCGTTTGGTACTCTTGCATAAACTTTGTTTGAATCCACGGCGGTATATGTGTATTGATCGATAATTACTTGTGGCAACTGATTATTATATAATTTAATTGTGTCACCACCGTTATTTAGCCAACCCTCCGACCTCTGAAAAACAATATAACCAAGTGGTTCTATCACCCCTGAAAGTAAAATATCATCCTTTGAATTTGAGTTGCCATCCTCCAATAAATACCCACCGAGATCTATTTGATTTGAGCTTTCATTATATAACTCTACCCACTCAGGGTCTGTTGAGGGAGAGAACTCATTTATCACAACCTGTGAAAAAACATATTTTGGGTAAAACAAAAACAAAAAACCAACAGCAGATAGTAAATAAACAACTTTTGCTGTTTTCATTTATTGCAAATGCAAATAAAGAGACATTTTCCCGTTAGGGTGAAATATTCGTACGTTATTACCAAAAGAACTAGATCCACGGTAGAAATAAGCAACACCATCGTCTAAGGCTCTAATTATTCTATCTGCACTATCAACCATATCTAGACCGTGGTGAAAATTACCAGAATAGACGTAGGAATAGGGAGTATTACCATAACATTGAGTTATTCTGGGGTTTGTCATGGGCCAAGGTAGTGAACCAGACCCTATACTCTTAGTTTGTGCAGTTTGTACATCATTACAAGACAAAGCATTAAAATATAAACTTCGTGAAGCTAACAAGTTTGTGGGTGACTCGTGTTTTGTAGCATACCATCCGATACTGCCACTATACTCCTCGTTGTGTTGTGACTCTGTTAGGTTATATAAACCGAAGTGTAGATGTGCACCGGTTGAAAATCCTGTATTACCCATAACTCCAATTGTTTCACCTTTTTTAACGTCCTTTTTGCCTGTAAATTGTGAACTGGATAGAGCTTCTAGTTCTCTTCTTGCTAAATCCAACAGCTCAGAATACTTCTTTTCATCGTTTTTAGTAACTGCCAACAAGTTTGCTTTCTGCTGTTTTTGATTGGCCAATTGCCTCTGTTGACTTGCAAGCTGTTCTTGTAGTTCTTCCTGATCTGTTTTTTCTTCTACGTAAGTGTCTTGTGCTTTCTGGAGTCTATCAAGTAAACTTTTATCTCCATCCTGAATTTTTTTAAGATATGAAAATCTACTAAAAACTTCATTTAAATTACTTGAGGCTGCTAAAAGTAAAAATGGGTCACCAACACGAGCCATTTTATATGTTTCTTTGGCTCTTTCATTAAAGGCAATATTTAATGATTCAATTGAGCCACCAATTTGATCAATTCTGCCTGACAACAAACTAATTTGCTCTTCTGTTTGCTGTACTTTTAAAGTTGTCAAAGTAATCTGGGCATCGAATTGGTTTATTTGACTAGAAAGCGTTTTGCTTGAGTCTTTCAACTTAGAAATGTTGGCCTCATAACAACTGATTCTTGACTGCACATCACCACTACACTCTTGGGCGCTAACTTTTAAAACAGTTGAGAGAATTAGTGGTGTAAAAGCAAAGAAAAGCGATGTAAATATTATTATTTTATTTCTCATATTTTTTTAAGTGATCGTTTGACAGCTATTAAACTTCCGGTTAGTGCAATTACTAACCCAACCATCAACTCGATACCTAAAATTATTAAGAAAAGCATAAAGAAGTAAAAAGGATCTCTTGGTAAAATTGGAACTTGTCCAAAATAGTTAAGTATCGGAGCTGAGACATAAAGCCAAAGAATTAGTGATAATGCCCAACCTGTTACTACACCCACTGTTGCATATATTAAACCCTCAATAACAATTGGACTTCTGACAAAAGCTGGAGTTGCACCAATAAGACTTAATATTTCAATTTCTCCTTTTCTCGTGGTCATTCTCATACTGACAATCACCAAAAGTACAAAGAATGAAGTTACAGCCAGAGCTCCTACAAAAACAATTCCGCCTATTCGCAAGTATGAACTAAAAGCTTTAAGCCTGCCTACAACATCCCCCAGTGATTGTTCCCCACCAATGTTTGCAGTAAAGCCAACTTCCTCAACAACTGCTTCTGACTTGACTTCACTAATTACAGCCTCAGCCAAATCAAGATCAGTGACTGAAAACTCTAAAGAAGCTGGAAAAATTGAAGGACTAACTAACTCAGAAAGAAGTGGATTATCTTCTGTTGCTTTTTTATAAATTTCAAGAGCTTCCTCTTTGGGCACATATTTAACATCTTTAATTCTTAAGTCTTGGCTTAACTTATTTTGCAAAGCAAAAACTGCTTCTTGTGTAGCATCATTTTTCAAAAAAGAAATAATTTGTGGCCTAGTTTCAAAATAATTTAAAGACTGGTTTGAGGCATAGACTAAAATAGCAACTGTGGTAGCCACAAAAAAAGTTAAAGTTAAAACAAAAATTGCAGAAATTGCCTGAAACGGCGATCTCTTAATTGAGTCGATTGCTGTTTTTGAATGTATTCCCATATAGTTATTAAAAAAATTTAAATACCTCTATTTCCCAGCTGCTTTGCCATCTTTTAATTCTATCACTCTATGCTTACCATGTTTAATAATACCCTCGTGATGAGTAGCCATAATTATTGTTTTACCTTCTTTGTTTACTTTTTCTAAAAGATCCATTATACCTTCTGCAGTATCCCAATCTAGGTTGCCGGTAGGCTCATCAGCTAAAATTAGTTTTGGATTGACCACTAATGCGCGAGCAAGGGAAACTCTTTGAAGCTCTCCACCAGAAAGTTGTGAGGGAAATAGTCTTGCCCTGTTTGACAGCCCAACAAGTTTTAAAACATGGTCAACTCTCTTTTGCCATTCCTCTTGGGGTGTATTTGAAACCGCCAAAGCAACCTCAACGTTTTCTGAAACAGTTCTTTCAGACAACACTTTAAAATCCTGAAAAACTATACCCATCTGCTGACGTAGAAGTGGTATGTCGCTTGCTCTAATTTCAGAAAGATCGTTTCCATCAAAAACTACTTTACCTGAGTCTGCTATCAAATCTCTTAAAATTAATTTTAGAATCGTTGTTTTCCCTGCACCAGAAGGACCTGTTAAAAAAACAAATTCGCCATCCTTGACTTCAAATGAGATTTTGTCGAGGGCTTTTATAGATCCAAAGGATTTAGAAACATTTTCAAATTGTATCATTCAATAACTTTAATTTTACCCACATCAATCAACCAACCAGCTTTCTTACCTGAAATTGTATCCCCCCAAATTCTGACCTTTTTACCAACAAATTTATCCAAGTCAACAGAAGTTGAAGTTAGATAAGCGTATTGAGAAGGACCTACACCCCTAACCAAGTGGTGTGTACCTTCATCTGCAATTCCACCTTCTTCTAAAAGACCATCAGCAGTAGATGCAAAAATTGATTCGTCTGCAACCCCCGCCTCATTTTCAGAAACAATTATTGTCTGCTCCTTCGAAATGCTTAAAAATCCGTCAGAATCTTTACCAGCACCTGACAATAAATAACCTGCGCCTATGCCTAGTAAAACTACTGTAATAGAAATTAAAGCAAGAATGATATTTTTCTTGGATTGATTTTGGCCACTATTGGTTGTGCTAAATTGCTTAACTACAGATGCGGACCTTTGGACTGGATTTAAAGTAGATTCCATATCATTAAAACTACCATAATTGAGAGTGTCAAACAAGAGAGAAATTATTCTGTTTCTATTGGGCTTGAGGTTGGCAACACAACAACTTCGGCACTGACTGTCGCTGTTGGCTCATCTGAAGACTCTGCTGTCGGCGATGGAGATGGAACCATAGTTGGCTCTGGTGTAACTTGAATATTTATTAACTCTTCATTCTTCATTCTCAACTCTGTCACCAATTGTTGTGTTTGATAGGCAAAAAAGCCAGCCATTAAGGTTGCAAGAATTAAAAGGATTGAAAGCAATGATACTAAAAAACTACCTCCTTTTGTTTTTACTGGTTCTGGGTTTACTACCTGAGGAACACTAACTTCAGGTTCTGGATTACTAATTACTGGTACTTCTGGTGTTTGATTTTCTTGCATAAATTAACTATACCACAGTTTTAATTTTTATTCTGCTTCTTAAATTTTCAACTCGGCATTTATAAATTCATCAAGTTCACCATCAAGAACTGCATCTGGATTTCCTGATTCCACCTCTGTTCTTAAATCCTTAACCATCTTATACGGATGTAACACATAACTTCTGATCTGGTTTCCCCAACTTGCAGGTTTATAATCCCCTTTAATATCTTTTAATTGGTTCTTTTCTACTTCTTGTTGCCTAATCCATAATTTTGCACGAAGTAACCCTAATGCAATTTTTCTATTTTGTTCTTGAAATCTTTCAGTCCTTGCAGTAATTACAATTCCTGTCGGAATATGCGTAAGCCTAACTGCAGTGGACACTTTATTAACATTTTGTCCTCCATGCCCACCAGCCCTCGTAAATTGCCAATCAAGTTCTTCATCTTTAATCTGTATCTCAGGTAAATCAGTAGCTTCCAAGTCTGGCAAGACTTCAACCAAAGCAAATGATGTTTGCCTTAAATCATTTGCATTAAATGGCGACTGACGGACAAGCCTGTGTGTTCCTGATTCTTTTTTTAAATAACCATATGTATATTTACCCTTTACCTCAAAAGTTACACTTTTTAAACCAGCTTCTTCACCTGCTGTTGAGTCAATGGTTTCAGTTGTATAGTTTTTTCTTTCGCAGTATCTTAGATACATTCTAAAAAGCATTGCGGTCCAGTCCATAGCTTCGGTTCCACCTTGACCCGCGTGAATTGTAATAATTGCATTTTTAGTATCATATGGACTCGAAAGGTATGACTTTGTTTCAAGTTTTGATATTATTTTTGAGGCTTTTGATAATTCTGTGGGATCCTCAACTTCATTTAAAATTTCAATCGTAGCTGAAATGTCTTCTATCTCATCCAACTCTTCTTTTAAATTTGATAGATTTTGAAGGACAGTTTTGGCATTATTCTGGTCATCCCAAAGACTTGGATCAGTTGACAAGCTTTCCAATTTTTTCAACTCCGCTTCTTTTTTGGGAATATCTAAAACCTCTTTTAACTTGTCTAATCTCTGGGTTAGTTCTTCAATTGTTACTTCTTCGCTCATGGAGTACATATTATAGCCTTTATTTTTTTCATTTCATCTGGGTTTAAACTTTGTAAAACATTTAAAGCATCATCAGTTGTCGGGTTACTAGCATAAGATGATGGTATTTCGTCCGTGACACCCAGAACATCTACCAATTTGCCTCTGCCTATATCTAGCGCTGCGGTAATTGGTTTTGGAGCATTTTTCCAACCTAAAATCTCAGTAATTGCAGTTCTTCCTGCAATTAATAAAAATCCTTCCAAAAGCAATGTCAACAAAAATCCAAAAAAAATACCTAAAAAGACACCATCTATTGATGACTTGACAAAAATTTTGCGTATATATCCAAAAACCACAACTGCCAAAAACACCAAAACAATAATTAACCCTGCCTTAATATGACCTTGGCTCCAACTGATGTTTGAAATATAACTTAAGATATTTTGCACAATTTAATTATATACTAGTCAAACCAGTTTGCTACTTTTGTAGGTTAGTAGAGTTATAAAGGTGTGGAAGTTGGGGTTGCTGAAGGCTTTGGTGTGCCTGAGGCTTGAGGTGTGGCCGTACTAGCAGGTTTTGATGTTTGACTACCTCTAAGCCCAGTAATTACTACAACATCTGATTTTTGAGTTGTAGAGGTTTTTACATTTACTTCTTTATAGAAACTTTCTAATTCTTTTTTGAGTTCATCTTGAACTGTTTTAGACAAACTACTTAAAAAGGTAACTGTTGTAATTGTGTTATTTGTTGAATCTGCATTTCCTGATGTTATATCACTGTAACCTAGAGTTTTTAACTTATCTGAAAGTAATTTTGCTTCCCCTGTTATACCAGTACCATTTAAAATCTCTATCGAAACTTCAGACTTATTAACAGGTGCTGGTGTTGATGTTGGAGATGGAGTATTTTGTGGTTCGTCAATAGGAACAATTCCAAATGATGGAGTAGGTGTTGCTATTGGTTCACTACTAGTTTTTGAAAAGAAATAAATACCAGCTCCACCTAAAACTAATAAAAGTATAAAAATTATTAACCACTTGGAGTTAGAATTTTTTGCCCTGTTGGAAGATGATTGAAAATCAGATGCCTGAGGAGGTCCTTGCTGAGCTACTTCGTTCTGTGTTATTTGGTCTTCCATCGTTGTCGGCGCAGTATACCTATAACTTATGGGTATTGTCAAGTGTAGTCTTACTAATCAAGGTCAACAAGCTTACTTAGTTTCTCCATTAAAATGGAGTAAAACCTAAGGTTATGTATCGTGGCTAATCGGCCCGCAGTAAAATCACCAATTTTAAATAGGTGGGCCAAATACCCTCTAGTATATCTTTTACAGGTCAGGCAATCACAAGCTTCTGAAACTGGTTCGTTGGAACTTAAGTTTTTAGTTTTTGCTGGAACATAAAACTCGTAGAAATCTTTTTGAGATACATCTATCTCATCTATTGTTTTTGCGTTATATATATACATTCTGCCGTGCCTTGCATCTCTAGTTGGCAGAACACAATCAAAAATTGTAAAGCCTTGGCCAACTAAAGTTACAATATCTTCAGGCTTCCCTAACCCTAGTCCATATAGTAAATAGTTTTTGGGGCTGTTATTGGCAATAACTTTGGACATTTCATAATTTATACCCTTGTCTCCTTTGCCATCTCCACCATAACCCAAACCATCAAAGCCTATTTTTACTAGTTCTTGTGTACAATACTTTCTTAAGTCAGCAAACCTACCACCTTGAACAACCCCTAAAATAAGTGGTCTTTTACTTGTTGGTATTTTTTTTGCCTTACATATTTTTTCAAATTCATCTTTACTACGTTTGGCCCACATAATAGTCCTATCAACTGATATCTCGGTTCCTTTTTTAGTACCACCAAACAAATCAAAGTCATCCAATACAACCACCATATCAACACCTAGTTCCATTTGAATTTGTATGGATAGCTCAGGTGTTAGTAGTATTTTTTTACCATCTAGTTTAAATAAAGCTCCCTCGTCAGTAATTTTTCCCAAATTTGGGTTTGATTTTATTAAACTTCCAACTTGAAACCCCCCTGAGTCTGAAATCATGGCACCATCCCAATTCATGAACTTTTTAATCCCACCTATTTTTTTGATGAAGTCTAATCCCAACTCTTTGTATAAATGGAAAGTATTAACTAATAAACCTGTTGTTTTTGTTTCTTCAATATCTCTGGTATCAAGTGATTTAAGTACTGCCCTAGTAGCATCAGGAAAGAATACTGGTAAAGAAACATTACCATTGGCAGACCGAAAATATTTAGGAGACGTCATTTGTTACCCAGAGTTATGACAAAATCATAAGGACTTGAAGCAGGCAATGTTTCAGTCTCAGTAGAAACTTCATAATCTTCTGAAAGATCTTTAATTAAAGATTCCAAAAGTTCTTTTTTGTCACTTTTGACAGATATTACAGTTTCTTCAAAATTTGAACTAGAAGCATTACCCACAGCTACATTCTCATAGCCTAGACCTTCTAGCATTGTTTTGGCTTTACCAGCAAAACCTGCAATTCCACTACCATTTAAAACTTGTAATTTAACTACTGATCTATCAAATTCATCCTCTTCTTCTGTTTTAACTTCTTCCTCCACCTCAGGAGTAGCAACTACAACAGGAGATGGTAAAGCTTCCACACTAGAAAGACGAGACAGGCCTGAGAAATAAGTAATTAAACCTCCAACAAATGCGCCAACTAAAAGCGCTGTTGGGACTATAATCCAGAGGTAATTTGTTTTTTCTGTTTCCTCAACTACAATTTCTTCACTTGAAGGCTCTTGATCCTCAACTTTAACTGTTTCTGGTTCACTTTCTGGCTTCTCCAATTCATTCTCTTCAACGGGCTCAGCTATTTCCTCAACTACTACCATTTTTTTCTTCTTATCTTCTTCTTTTGGCATATACTTATATTAACATACTTTTCAAATTTTTGTTGCATCGTAAGCCCAATGAACAAGTGTTTGTCTTTGTTTCTTCCTGCAATCTAAATCATGAGGCTTACAGTTGTTTTTAAGTTGTACTAAGTGTCTTTTAATAGCTACCCATCTTTTTATTTGTTTTTCGTCCTCACCTTTTATCCTCCTACCCATAAAGTATCTACAATACCACTGGAACCAACCCCTAGGATCTTCTCTATATATCCAGCCCTTATTTCTCCACACAGACAAAGGCTGGCTGGCATTCACTTTAAAAAAATTAAGACCTGGGTCATGAAATTCGTGACATAACTTTGCATTTTTATACCAGTCTTTTGGAAATTCACCCCCACAATCAGTCATGTATTTACCACCAAAAACTCCCAAATAAAGCATCTCCTTTGGTGTAAGTTCTGGTTTAAAACGAGGGTCAAAGTGCTTACCTATTGGCTCAGTTAAATAATAAACGTAGCCCTTTTGCATTACATCATTAACAACAACTTTTTTACCACCATATGGCAAGCTCTGCTTATTCATTACCTAATACCAAGAAGTTCTACCTCAAAAACTAAGGTAGCATTTGGAGGGATAACACCACCAGCGCCTTGTGCGCCATAGCCCAAAGATGCAGGAATAACTAATTTTCTCTTTCCTCCAACTTTCATACCATTAAAACCTTGGTCCCAACCTTGAATTACTTGTCCTGCACCTAATGTAAATTCAAATGGTTCATTTCTATCAACACTTGAGTCAAATTTTGTTCCATCAGTTAAAGTACCAGTATAATGCACTGAAATAATCTTGCCTGAAACAGCCTCAGGACCTGTACCAACAACCAAATCTTTTATTTCTAATTCTTCCATATCAGTTTCTATATTTTGCAGGACTTCTTCACTTTCTGCAACAGGTGAAATACTACTTAGATCACTTCTTAATAAGAGAACTATACCAATAGTTGCCACAGCAACAATAGTAAAGTAACCAAAATATGAAATTAGACTGTTTTTACTTTCCTCCATTTTGCTTCTAAAATATCTAATAACTATACACTTTACCTCAAAAAGTTTCTATGGGAAACAACTGGTCTCTTCAATCTCGTCTCAAGTTTTTTCCTTGCAACTCCTGCAATTTCCCCACCATCTTCAGCATCTTTTTTTAGTTTTTTAAATCTTTTGAATCTTCAACTTTGTGAATCTCCGTGGTTGATCTTTCTCCAAGCATAGTAAAAATTAATTCAAAATCATCCATGTGATCCCTTAAATTTTGACGTTTCAAACCTTTTAATTTTTTATATTGACTTGGAGTAACACCAAATGTAGCTTTTGAAATTTCTGAAGTTAATATTTTATAATCCAAGTCTTTTTCAATTCCTCTATTTTTCCACTCGTTTGTTAGTTCTTCTCGAATAACAATCCCACGCATTCTTTTCTCAATCCATGAATCTGGATAACCTTTGAGTTTATATAGAATTCGAGTTCGTTTTGTTGCAAGCTCAGGATCTTCAATCTCTTGAATCCTTTCAAACCCTACTTTTGCCAACCACCTTTTCATTGGTTCGACTTTCGGAGAAGGAATTGTTTGTATTATACGAAACATAGTTTCCGTATTTGCGCAGTCAGTCTCTCTTTTTTTACCATCAGGTGCAGTTAACTTCAACTGTCCGATTTTATCGGACAGTTCAATAAAACCTTCCTTAACTAACTTAGTTTTAAGATCACTCCAATATTTTCGAGGCCGTTCTGAACCTACCAAAATTTCAATGATATCAATCACCGAAAACCACCATTCTCCATGATGAATTTACTTTCTAACTTTTTTATTTCTAAAAATTGCAATATGAGTATCTATCATACTTTAACAATAGTACGAATTATTACCGAAGTCAAGGAGTTTGACTCATCCCACTTTTGGATAGTGGCAGTGTTTGAAATGCTATTCAAATAGGAATCCTTACAAATCACTTATGTCTTCTAGTATTTCTTTAGTTCCGGGGAGAAGTATAAGTTTGTTAACCGTTTTTCTATTAAACCAACCAAATTCAGTGTGTTCATCACTTATTACAATATCATTTGGAGTAACGATTGCATTAAAAACAACCCTGAAACACAAAAAATTCAATCCTTTGGCCTCAATTTCATTGTGATATACAGATTTTAGTTCAAGTTTGTTAACTTCAATTTTAGTTTCCTCCTCAACTTCCCTTCTTATTGTTTCTTCAGGTGACTCACTGATGTTTATTTTGCCCTCGACTAATTGCCAATGATCAGGATATGAGCTTTTTTTACTTCTTTTAATGAGTAAGACTTGTTTTTTTGAATCTCGTATAATCGCAGTTGATATAACTAGAACCTTATCTATATTCATATTGGTATATACAAAAACTAGTATTTATCCCACTTTTGGATAGTGGCATTTCTTCCATTTTTTTCCAGATTTACACCAGCAGGGGTCGTTACGACCTATTTTTAAACCATTTGTTGTTGACATCCCTTGACCTGAGGCAAAAGTCGTAGTATTTAACAAGTTGTTGGGATTTTGTCGTGGGCTAGAAACACGAGAAACTTCAGACAACCCAGTTCCATCCTTTTTATCAATGTTTTCCCTCATTAAGTTAACTGGGATTTCTTGTGGTCTTTGTGTAACTCCAATTCTAAATATCCTTCTTGCTATTTCTTCATCAATTCTATTTAAAAGTCCTTCAAACATCTCGTATGCTTCACCTTTAAATTCTACTAATGGGTCACGTTGTCCATAGGCCCTTAAACCTATAGCACCCCTTAAGTCATCGATTGCATCAATGTGGTCAATCCAATGGTGATCAATTGCTCCTAGGTATGCATATTTTTCAATTTGGCGCATAACCGTCTCTCCAACTTCTTTTTCGCGTGAATTATATATATCTTTAAAAATTGATTCCAAAAACTCTTCTACCGCTTGTGGATTACTTCTTTTTTGAAGCTCTTTTTTGAAATTTTTTGTAGATTCAGGATCAAATGGAATTACTTCTAGAAAACCTGCCGTAACAGCATCATAGTCAACAGATTCAGTAACAGATTGTGATATCTTTCCTGCGTGGATTCCTAATTTTTCAGAAACTTCTTCTTTTAAATTGTTACTATCTAAAATTTTTCTCCTTAAAGTGTAAATTATTTCCCTTTGCTGATTGGCAACATCATCAAACTCAACTAAACGTTTCCTTGTATCAAAATGAAAACCCTCGACCTTTACCTGAGACTGTTCAATTGCACGACTTACAAGTGAGTTTTCAATTGGCTGATCATCAGGAATTGAAAGCCTATCCATTAATGATTTTATTTGTTCTCCACCAAAAATTCTCATTAAATCATCCTCTAGTGACAAATAAAACTTTGATGATCCTGGGTCACCTTGTCTTCCAGCCCTTCCTCTTAACTGGTTATCTATTCGTCTTGATTCATGTCTTTCTGTACCAATAACATGAAGTCCACCCACATTGATAACATCCAAGTGATCTCTCTCCCACTTTTTAACATCTTTTTGTGATTCAGGCTTTGCTCCTCCTAAAATAATATCGACACCACGGCCTGCCATGTTTGTAGCAACAGTTACGGCCTTAAGTCTGCCTGCATTGGCTATAATTTCTGCTTCTTTTTCATGGTTTTTAGCATTTAAAACATTATGTGGTATCTTTTTTCTTTTTAAGAGTTCTGAAACTATTACATTTTTTTCAATTGAGGTGGTTCCAATTAAAACAGGTTGACCAGCTTCATATCGTTCAACAATGTCGTTTGCAATAGCACCATACTTACCAGACAGTGTTTTATAAATTGAATCACCCTCGTCAATTCTTATATTTTCCCTGTGTGTAGGTATCGCAACAACTTCTAGTTTATATATTTTTTTGAATTCCTCAGCTTCAGTTACTGCAGTTCCCGTCATACCTGACAAGTGTTCATACAACCTAAAATAGTTTTGGAATGAAATGGTTGCCAAGGTTTTACTCTCTTGCTGTATTACTACTCCCTCTTTTGCTTCTACTGCCTGATGGAGACCATCACTCCATCTTCTGCCGGTCATTAACCTTCCTGTAAACTCATCAACAATAGTTACTCCTGCATCGTTTACAACATAGTCTCTATCTTTCAAATACAAACTTTTGGCGCGAAGTGCATTTTCAATGTGGTGGATACTTTCAAAATCTTTTTCATACAAATTATCAACTTTTAATACTTTTTCAACTTTTGATATACCTGTTTCAGTTAGAGATGCACTTTTAGCTTTTTCGTCAACTTTAAAATCAATCTCTGGCTGTAACTTCTCAACTAATTTTGAAAACTCGTAGTATTTTTGTGTGGGCTCAGTATCAGGAGCTGAAATAATTAATGGTGTTCTTGCTTCATCAATTAAAATTGAATCAACCTCATCAACAATTGCAAAGTAGTGCTCTCTTTGCACCATCTCAGATAAATTTTGAACCATATTGTCTCGAAGATAATCAAAACCAAATTCATTATTGGTTCCATAGGTGATATCACAGGCATATGCCTCTTTTCTTGATACTGGTTTTAAATGAGAAAGTCTTTCGTCGCCGTGGCTATTATCAGTATATTTAGGGTCATACACAAAAGATTTATTTTCTTGGACAATGACACCCACAGAAAGTCCCAACAACTCAAAGACAGGAGCATTCCACCCAGCACCAAGACGAGCTAAAAAGTCATTTACAGTAACCAAGTGGACACCTTTACCTTCTAAAGCCCTTAAGTAGAGTGCGGGGACAGCTGACAGCGTTTTACCTTCACCTGTTTTTTGTTCTACTATTTTACCTTCAAAAAGAGCTGTAGCTGCCATTAATTGGACATCGTAGTGGCGTTGTCCCAAAACACGAAGTGAAGCTTCACGAGCAAGGGCAAAGGCGGAAGGTAAGGCATCTGTCAAATCTTGACTATTTGCAATTTGTTTTTTTAATTTTTCAGTTTCTTTTTTAAAATCTTCAAGTTTGAATTTGGTAAATTTTGACTCAACCTCATTGATTTGTGTGACAGTTTTGTTTAACCTGTCAACTTCTCTCTGGTTAAGATCTAAAAATTTAAATAAGTTTTTGAACATACTTGCTTTGTCATTCTACCAGATATAGACTTCAAATAAAATTATATATGAGCATAAGAGAAGCAATACGTGAAGTACGCAAAAAAAATAAAGAATCAGGAAGGCGTCGTGGTAAAGAAAGCGAAAACAAAGTCGGTGATGCTCTAGGAATATTGGCTGCTAATGGATACATCACTACCTCTTGGGATGCAAGTGGTACTGAAGACAAATTTGAGGGTATTGATAAACACATACAACTACCCGACGGAACAATAATCGACCTACAAGTTAAAAGTTCGAGGTCGGGTGTGGACATAGCCAGACAAAACTATCCCCATATACCAGCTATTGAGGTTGATTACAATGAAAAGATAGACCATCTAGCCATGAGATTACTTGGACTGATTCGAGCAAAAGTTGAAGGTAGATTTTAATAGCTACAGATAAACATCAAGTTTGCTTCTGGATAAAACCAAGTTACTTTTGAGAATATTTCTTCTAGTTTTTTACCAAACCTAACAGTATCTGGTCTTTTATCTCCAAAATACAACCTATTAATGACTACTGTGGGGAATTTTGTTAATTTTTTTAAAAATTCTTCACTCTCAAATTCTTTTGGAAAGTTGTCTCCAGAATACATATCTACAATTACTAAATCATATTTACCAAATTTAAATTTGTTGGTATCTTCAATTTTAATATCAATATCATATTTATCTAAGTCAAAATATTCTTTACCTAATTCAACCATAATGGGATCTATTTCAACTCCAGTTATTTTGGCTTCAGGATATTTTTTACGAAGCAACTTTGCGAGTGTTCCCCCACCTAAACCCAAGATTAAAATATCTCTATAATCCTTTCCAAGTTGTTTTATTGTTTGTTTCCAGATACTTTCAACAATTCCTCCAGACTGGGTTAATCCATTTGCTTGTATGTAAGTCCCCATTCCAAAAGTTTTTAAAACACGTAAATGACCATTATGCTTTGAATCTCTTTCCTCCAAAACTTGTGTACCTAGCATGAATTTATTCCATCCCTATCTTTTTCTTCCCCACCCACTTTTGAAGAACTTTGGGAATATTTACTGATCCGTCTTCATTTTGGTAGTTTTCCAAAATTGCAATTATTGTTCTACCTATTGCAAAGGCTGTTGCGTCGTTCATATGTACATATTCAGTTCCTTCTTTTGTTCTTACTTTTGTGTTTAATCTTCTTGATTGATAATCTGTCATATAGTCTGATGTGTGAGTTTCTCTATATCTATCTTGACTTGGAATCCAGCTTTCAATATCTATTTGTCTAAAGTCAGGCCCCCCCATATCCCCTGTACAAATTTGAATCACTTGGTATGGGATATCAAGAGCTTGCATAAATTCTTCTTGAATAGAAACAAAAAAGTCTTGTTCTTTTAAGCCATCTTCAGGAGTGGAAAAAGATTCCATTTCCAGTTTATCAAATTGGTGTTGTCTTAAAATTCCCTTTGTGTCTTTACCATATGAACCTGCTTCTCTTCTAAATGCAGGGGTGAAGGCAAAATATCTAAGTGGTAAATCCTTTTCATTTAAAGTTTGATCCATATGCATCGGACCTAAAGTATGTTCTGCACTACCAATAAGCATTGTGTCGTCTTCTTTTAGGTAGTATCTTTCTTCTAGAGGATCATGTCTTGACATTTTCTTCATGACCTCCGTTTTTAACATAAGAGGGGGAACAACGGGGATAAAACCTTTTTTAAGTAACACTTCCATTGCAAACTGATGCAAAGCGTTTTGCAACAAAACGGCATCTCCCTTTAAATAATTAAATCTTGCGCCAGATACTTTACTTGCAGTTTCAGTGTCAATTATTTTTAAACTTGTACCAAGCTCCATATGGTCTTTGGGATTAAATTCAAATTTTCGTGGTTCTCCCCATTTTCTGATTACTACATTTTCTGTTTCATCCTTACCTACTGGGGAATCTTTTGAAACAACATTTGGAATATTATATAAGCTTTCTAAAAACTCTTGACTTATTTTTGATAATTTTGGTTCTAATTCTTGTAGTTTTGTTTTTGTTTCTTTTCCTTTTTCTATATTTTTTTCTAAAGCATATTTATTTTTTAAGCTTCTTAAGTTTTCAACCTCACCTATTAATTTTCTCTTTTTTTCATCTAATTCTAAAGCTTTATCAACAACAGTTGGATCAAGTTGTTTGTTATTTACAACTTCTTTGACCAAATCAACATTTTCTCTAATAAATTTAATGTCTAGCATGCTACTTGATTATACCAATAAATATATTATAATCCATCCATGTCAACTGAAAAGATAACAAACTGCAATCTCTGTGAAGAATATGGGTTCACTTGTAGACGAGCAAATCTTATCGAACGATGGACAGGTAGAGAAAAAATTGTAAAATTAAACAATAGTGGTCAAGAATTTGCTCACGATTTCACAATCGAAACGTGTGAAGTTGTCACCGGCGAGGTTCCTGCGAAAAAATATGCAAAACTTTTGATGAAAGTCATAGGTCAGGAAATATTAAGGATATAAAAGATTCCATTGACCATAGCTCGACAGGTCTCCTATAAACCTAACTCTTGAGAAATGCTCTGCATTGAAGTTAACACAATTCCTATAAAATCAGGTAATTTAATTCCCAGTTTTTCTTCACAAAGTTTTATGTTTTCCCTTTCAACACCTTTTGCGAAATCTTTCTTGTCCCATTTTGAAAGTATGTTCTCTACTGTCACAGTGGATAATTTTTTTTCTGGTCTAATCAGGGCAACCGCAACAATTAACCCAGTTAATTCGTCACAACAGTAAATACTCCACTCCATATTACTCTGTGGTTCTCTGTCCATTCCATTATATTTCCAAGCATGTGCACGAATTGCATTTACAATCTTTTCATCTTCTTTTCTCTTTATTAGCTCATCAATTAAAACTTGAGGATGTTTATCTGGATATTTATCATAGTCAGCATCATGAATCAAACCTACTAATTTCCAAAGATTTTCGTCTTCTCCGAAATGTTTTGCCAAACCACCCATTGAAGCCTCAACAGCCAACATGTGTTTAATTAAGTTTTTGTTTTGTGTCCAAGAAGTAACTAAACTAAAGGCGTCTTCACGACTGATCATTACTTAAGTGAGTCTTTAAGTTTTAAGATTTTGAAGTATCTAACCATATTGCCTAATATTGTAATTGCCCAAAAAACAACTGGGACTGCAATAAAAGCCTGCATTATTTTCAAAGATGATGGTAAATATGGATTGATAATTTCTGGAAAAACTGATGGTGCGCCAATAAATAAAAGTAAAGATAAAATTGAAACAGCTACTGATTCAGTAACATAATGAGTCATTTCTAATCTGAGTTCTGTTATTTGGTCTTTAACCATTTCTGCATTTACAGCCTGAAGGAGATTTGAAACTTTCACTGTTTTTACGCTGGTTCTTTTAGCTGTCTTTCTTGCCATATTCGTAATTTACCTCTTAATTTGTTAAATGTAAAGAGTTAATTTTTTTTAAGAGTTTTCCGGTCTTAATAATGGAAACAAAACTGTTTCCTTAATTGGTTTGTCTGCTAAAAATGAGAATAGCCTTTCAGATACTCCAAAACCTGATACCGGAGGCATACCATACTCTAAGGCTCTTACAAAATCCCAGTCATTCATTTGTGCTTCGGTGTCACCCTCGTCACGAAGTTTCTGTTGTTCTTCAAATCTTTCTGCTTGATCAATAGGATCATTTAACTCCGAATATCCATTACCCATTTCGCTACCTGCTAAGATTACTTGATATCTTTCTACTTTTTCAGGTTTGTCTGTCATCCTTTTGGCAAGGGGTGAAATTTCAACAGGGTGACCTGTTAAAAACACGGGTCCACTAATTTCTTTTCTTATACTCTTCCACAGTAGGTCTATTAAACGTGGCCTTGATAAGTCATCTCCTATTTTTATTTTTAAAGATTTTAGTTTATCTTTCAATTCCTTGACCGTCGTTGATGTTATATCAACCCCAGTTTTATCTAAAATGGTTTTAGTGTAATCTATTTTTTTCCAGTCTGAATCGAAGTCAACGACCATGCCATTGATCTCAAACTTCAACTTTCCAAATGTTTCTTTGATTACATACTTATACATTTCTTCAACTAATGCCATTGAGTCTTCATAGTTTGCATAACCCCAGTAAAATTCCATTTGTGTATAGTCTTGGAGATGCTCACGACTTAAACCTTCATTTCTAAATTGTCTACCAATTTCAAAAGTCTTATCAAACCCTGCAACCATTAGTCTTTTTTGCCACAACTCACCCATTGAAATTCTTAAAAATAAATCAATATCCAAAGCTTCATGATGTGTAACAAAGGGGTTAGCATCTGCTCCGCCAGCCGTATTTTCTAAAACAGGTGTCTCAACTTCTAGAAATTCTTTATTCATTAAAAACTTTCTCATACTATTCCAAAACATAGATTTTTTCTTAAAGAGGTCTCTCAAATCGTCATTTAGTAATAAATCTACGTATCTTTGGCGATATCTTTCTTCTGTGTCTTTTAAACCATACCAAATACTAGGTAGTTGCCTGATAGCTTTTGTTAAAATTTGAAAATCAGAAACTAAAACTGAGATCTCCCCAGCTTGGGTCTTAATAATTTTTCCAGTAACTGCCAAAAAATCTGCAGAATCAACTAATTTTAAAAGATTGTATTTATCCTCTAATATCTTTTTTGAAAAAAAAAGTTGTATATTACCAGAAGAATCTTTGAGGTCTGCAAACGTAACACCACCGTGTAATCTAATAGACATTATTCTTCCAGCCACCAAAACGTCTTTGTCCATTAAGTCACGAGAGTTATTAATAGATATGTGCTTGCCTTCTAATAGAATTTTGGAAGGATATGGATCAATTCCAAGTTTATTAAGTTTGTTAAGTTTTTCTATTCGTTCTTCGCGAACATTTTTTACGGTACTACCTGTTATTTCATCCATATTTGTATTCTACATTAAAAAAACCTCCTAGTTAAGGAGGTTATTGATTTAATTGATTGTTATTTTAATCAATTGCAACAACCTCGTAGACTATCTTACCTACTGGCGCTTCAACTTCAAATTTTTCGCCTGCTTTTCTCCCAGCCAACGAAGATCCAAGAGGTGATGTATGACTAATTTTTTTGTTTGCTATATCAGCTTCCCATTCTCCAACTATTTCAAAAGTATTTTTAACACCATTTACACGAACTGTAACTCTTGAACCCACACCTGCACCAGATCCATTTTTAGCATCTGACACAACATCAGCGTTTTTAATAACTTGAGTTAGTTCTTCAATTTTCCCATCTAAAAACTCTAATTCTTCTTTTGAATTTTGATAGTCACTGTTTTCAGACAAATCACCTTGTGACCTTGCATTTGATAGTCTTTTAACTAATGCAGGCCTCTTTTTGTCCACCAAAAGTCCAAGCTCCTTTTTTAGAGCTTCTAAACCTTTTGTTGTTAATTGTATTTTATTTGCCATAATCCTTGTTTTTCAAAAAAAATAATCTCCCCTTAATTTGGAGAGATTTAAATAATTGATTCTCTCCAACAAACCTTAAACCTTAATAATAAGGCTAGAACAAAACGGCATGTTGGAAAAAATATTCATTAGTTAAATAGTACCTAAGGCGTTTATCAGTTCACGCGTGACAAACTCGTTTATCATATCCCTTGAACCATGCAAAGTCAAGTAGTCAGATTGTATCAAAAACTAATCTTACTTTAAACACTTTGCCTCAGACTTTACTTGTTCCGGAGAAATTCTATCACCTTGTACGTCTGCAAAAATTGAACCACCAGCAGAATCAGGTCCTCCACATGAATAACCCAAAGGACAACTTCCGCATTTGACTTTTTTCACCATAGCAATATTTGTTCCTTCAGAAAAAATTATGCGATGACTATCTGTGGGGGATATACTAGCAGCCAAAATTTCTGTCATATGGCAATATATATCATAATGTTTTATTTTTTTCAAATTGTTGTATTACCATATCGTTAAATTCTACATAAACAGTCCCCACCCTGCCACATTTTGGGCATCTGAATCTGAATGTGTGAGCCATCCGGGTCTGGAACCGTTTAGTCCCATAACCACTTGGTTCTTACCATTGTCTCACGTCCTGGCTAAACAAGACAAATAAGACACTATAAAAGGACTGTCTCAGTTTACTGATGTATTTTGATATAGATAACTACTTATCCTTATAACTGAATCTCTTTTCCATCCGAACCAGCTATAGTCATCTTAATCTTAGAGTCCTTTTTGGGGTATTTTTCCAGAAACTCTTGATTTTCACTCACTAAGTAGATGGTGTGGTACTCGCTTCCATCCTTTCGCTTCAAATCTCTGCCTTTAAGCAAGCCTTCTCGCCTGAGTTTACGAATTGAGGACGGATGAACGCCTCTATTGGAAGTAATCTCAAATTTATCAAACCACTCAGACTTGTCATCGTGTTTACTGCGTTTTAGTGGCGGAATGACACCTTCCACTATATTCCTTCGACAATCGACACAACGTAAGCCATCCAGATTCCACCAAATCTCATTTCCATAATGACTTTCACCACAAATGCCACAATTGTATGGACCTTCACTGGCTTCTAGGAAGAAACCATCTGGTTCTTTGGTAAGTCTGCGTTTTCGCATGTTTTCAATGCCGTCATGTTCACCAATGAGTCTTGCGAGTTGGACTAGATTGTTAGAAGCATATTTTTGTCGCTTAGCTTCATCAATCTTTGATTTTGGTTTAACAGGTTCTTCTTTCTTGCCAGCGAGTTTAAGCATGTCTTCTTCACGCTCATGGCCCTTTAATCGACCTTCAAGGTATCCAAGTCTGTAACTGACACTATTGGAGAGTAATCGCCAGTTTGTGTCTTCTAGTGAGTTCTTAATGACCTTTTCTAGCTCCGAAACACTGATTCTGTCTCTTCTGGATGAGTCGGCATCTTGAACGGTGAAGGGAACAATCACATATTGGCCTATTTCTGGTTTATCAAACGATAGTTTGGCGTATTTAGCGTTCTCAAGCGACTTGGTTAGCAAAGTTTCTAGATCAGAGATGTTGGTCTTCTTGAGCTGTAGAGAGCGCTCATAGACAGGATTATCGTACTTTTGCATTTCTTCTTCCCGTACGACCTTAGCTACTTCCATCGCCTCTATCAGCTCAATGTATTCTTGACCCTCTTTGTCGGACAAACAGAACTCAGAGCGGTATTTTTCAAGTAACTCCTTGTCTTTTTTCTTCTCAGCTTCTCGTTCAAGATCTTTCTTGCCCAAATCCTCAACTTCAACTTTCTTGTATTTACATGAGGTACATTTTTCAGTGGTGGTTATAACATCGCCTTTTCGTTTGTAGATGGTCTTTATCTCTTTACTACACTCAGGGCATAAATTTGGTTTTGAGATGTGTTCTTCACCATTGTCATACAAGCCTAGACGCTTCTTGCACTTTGGACATTCAAAAATAAACATAACTCGCATTGGTTTATCTTCTGGCCAGTCTTCCAGATGCTTAAAATCTTCGGCAACCATCTCGGTTTTACAATGGGGACACAAAACATTGGCAGGTGAAGGGGTATTGTCTACTTTGTCTTGCCTTACTCGATCTTTTTCTACCCAATCGCTGATAGTCTCTGCTTTACGTCGATATTCCTCACCCTTTTTAACTCGTAGATCCCAAGAAATGTAATGATTAAAACCTTTTTCTACTTCTTCTGGAGAAATTTCTTTAAGCTTGGGGTCGGTATCTTTTTTCTTGTATAAGTCTTGCCAGAAATGAATAACTTTTAAGCAGGCCTTTATAGTGAAAAGGTCGTAAAGATCAACATAATATTGTTCATCTTTAAGATATTTCATAGCCTTTAACTGTCTTTATAGTTTCCTATCTCGAAAATAGCGGCCTGTAAAACCTGCCAGCTAATTTTTGCTGTATGTTCATGTGGACTAAAACCGCTCGCTACCTGCTGGTAGGGGTGAATGTAATTTCTAAAATCTCTTAGTGCGTGACTATGTTTCTTCACATCATCCCCCAAAATTTTGAGATCACTCGCGGTGTCAATAAAATTAGATAGTGTCCAGTTGTGAAAAGGTAGAACTTTTCCTTCTTTCTGAGGGGCGCATTTTGATTGATTGAATTTTCTAGCGTATTTACTTGCTGTCCCTAGAAGAATTCCTTCCAATGTGCTGCCACATAAGAAGATAGTTGCTAAAGAAGACTTTGATGATAAACACTTCCTAATTTCTTCAATTCTTTGGCTAAGGGTATCAGTGATTGTTGTATCCAAACCTAATTTTTCCAGAGAAACACTCTTAAATTCTTTATTTATAAATTCATCTTCAGATGATACTTGATCTGATTGTTTTGGCGGTTGGCCTCCCACAAGTCTAATGACGATCTTTTGACATTCATCAAAAAGAGACTGATCGTTACTTGTAATAACCACGCCATCAATAAGCCTCTTTGTTTTCCAGTACTCTAGTAAGTCGGCTATTAACTTTCCGACAATATGGTTAGGCTCTTGCTCCCATAGAGATCTCAGCCTATTAGCTTTTGATCCGCTTGCATAAGAGTATTTATCACTCCATATATCAATTTTTATAGCCGAATGAACAAACTCCTGAAGTTTTTGATTGGAAAGGTCAAGAACATAACCACCACCCATTTCAAGTATTCGTTCAAGTTTCAATTTTTCAATATTAGTAATATTTGACATGTGTATCTATCCAGTAATTGATTTCTCCAATATTGAATAGTGTTCTGGGAATGTTGTTTGAATCATTTCAAGCAAATATTTAACATTCTTTTGAGTCTCTTGAACCAAAGAGGGATCAAGACCTTTTCCAGTTATGTGTGATTGATCGTTTGTGAACTTATATATTGCTGTAAGTTTGTTTTGATCAAATTTATCATTTAATGATTCAAGTTTTTTGAACGGACTCTGGTTGCTTGGGACTCTAAACATTAAGAATGTCTCTAATGCTTTCCTGGCTATATTAGGCATATGATATACAGACATGATTGTGCCATCAGACTTAAATGTATAGAGAAGTTTAAAAAGAAAATGGTATTCACTCTCATGATCCTGAAGATCTTTGTCTAGCAGGGAGATGCTGGCTACTCTCCCCGCAGTAGTGTCAGTATTTTTGATCATGTAATAGCTTTTTTCGCCTGCACTGTTAGGAATATTTTTTACCCAATTTAAAAGTAATCTAAGAAAATCAAAATTGTGAGTCAGTACAAATATTTGCTTTGCATCCTTAACTGAATTTTTTAAGAAGGCAAAAGCTTGAAATAATGAATTAGAATCTAAACTAGATACAGGGTCGTCTATTACTAAAATTCCTTCTTTCGTGTCAAAATTCTGATCCTGTAAATGAACAGTAAAATACACGAATGCAATTGCTGTTTTTTCTCCCTCACTTAAATTCTCAGCTATTTTTCCATGTCGCTTAATAACATAACCATCACCTTCTACCTCAAAAGTTATTTCATCCCTTCCTAGGAAAGTTTTTATACCATCATTAATCGCCTTACAGGCTTTGTGCGAGGAAGATATTTTGCTCTTATTTTCGATGATGGCCTTACTTGTTGATTCAAGATCACTCTTTTTGTTGGTCAAGTCTTTCTTGCTATTTTCCATTTTTGTCTCAAGTTCATTGATGTCATCAAAAATAGTGCTTAAATAATGTTTTTCCAATTCTTTTTGGGCATTTAATTTTTCATTCTTAAAATTGTTTGATTTATCATTATGCTGTTTGATCAATTCATTTATTTCACTGATTGCACTAAGAAATTCATCTAGATTTATTTTTTGTTCAAAATTAACTACTTCAGTGGTCTTTGACTTTTTTTCTTTTACTAAAGTTCCAGCTTTTGTGATCTCACCTAGGATGGTCTTTTTTACTGTCTCAAATTTCTCTGCCTTCTTTTGGTAATCTGGTTGAATTTCATCATAAAGATTCGCTTTATCTATCGTTTTTACTGTCTCAATCTGTGAATAAAGTGACCTGAGGTCAGATAAATTCTCGTCGATTTTAATCTTTAGCTTTTTGTCAGCGTCATTGAAGTGTTTTGCGAGCTCGAGAAGCCTTTCTTTTGGTAAACTTTGATTACAGAATTCGCAGACGGTTGACTTGTGTGTTTCGTGGATGTGAATACCATTTTCAACCCACTCTGAAATATCGGCATTGTCTTTTAGTTTGTCTATTATTACTGTTTCAACAGTTTCTCTACACAAGTTAACGGCTACCTCATTTATTTTTTCTATACCTTTATTGGTGTCATAGGTATTACCCCCAATCACCAACTGAGGAGTGGAAAGTAGGGTTAGCTGAGGCTTTTCTAGTTGTCTAAGGGTGAGGTTATGCTTAGTAAGTCCAGCCTCATCAATCAATTCCTTCTTTAAAAGTTTTTTGAAAGCTTCTTCGGCGTCTCGTTTGTCATACCGACGAGTGGCCTCACCTGAGGTGTTGGAACTAATTGTTCTCGCAATATCAGTAAACTTCTTATTTTTATCCTTTTCTTGATTTTCCAAATCTAGTTTATGTTTCTTGATTTGAGAATTAAGGCTGATAACTTCTTTCTCATCCTTTTCTATCTGATCTGCAATTTTTTTATTCTCTTCTCCCAGAATGTATATTGGTTTTGCAGTACAAGATAAGACCTGTACATTATTTGCAACATAATCTTGATTGAACACTCTCACTTTTCTGGAGTAGGTTGTTCCTTGCTTGGTTACTCCAGATTCAGAATCAATTTCATATTCCAGTTCCGGGAACTTAGTTGACTGTCCAGATTCGAGGGTGTCAAAAAGACTAGAAAGAGTGGTTTTGCCACAGCCATTCCATCCATAAATAATGTTGTACCTTTTAAAATCAGGCAAAGAAGAATCCCAGACATAGTCACTGAATATTCCTAAGTTTTTTATCTTCTTAATTTTCTTGATCATAGTTTTCAATAAACTTCTTGATATCTTCTTTTCTATATTTCCTGTCTTTTCTTGTTCCAAATCGTACAGCCTTAAGAATGCCTTTTTTATCCCACAATCTTAAGGTATTAGGATGAACTTTTAATAGTTCACAGGCCTCCCTCATGCTCAGTAGTTCTGGTATTTTGTCGTCATTTTTCATTTTTTGTTAACCTACCAATAGTTAACAATAACTTACACCAATTTCCTTCTAATGACAAATAAAGTCTTGATTGCTAAAACCTTGTCAAGTGGGTAGTTTCGGTGAATTTAAAAAACTGAAGAAAATTATTTAGGTCGTTAAATCGGTCTATTTTATGTATTACCCTCCGTTTCACCCACCTCCACCGTGTCACCTAGGTCATTCAAAAACCCGTGGTAAATTGGCTTAATTATGAAAGACACAAAGATTCAAACGGTGGAAGTTCCCGTGAACGAACTCATCACACCAGACTATAACCCTCGCAAGCATGACGACCTTGCTAAAGAACAATTAAAAGAAAGCATCCGTCGATTTGGGATTGTCGACCCGATAGTCGCAAACTCCTCGCTTGCCCGCAAAAACATAGTTATCGGAGGCAACTTTAGGTTGGAGACAATCAAAGAGCTAGGTTACACCACCGTTCCTGTCGTATACGTCGATATACCAGATCTTGATAGGGAAAAAGAACTCAATATTCGCCTCAATAAAAATACTGGCGAGTTTGATTGGAATCTGTTGGCGAAGTTCGATGTCTCGCTACTTACTGATATTGGTTTTACCAGCGGTGAACTCGACACGATCTTTGATATCGAAGACACGCCTGAGGAATTTAATCTTGAAAAAGAGTTAAAGAAGCTAGACATAGAGACTATAAACACTAAAAAAGGTGATGTGTATGAGTTGGACGGAAGTCGGTTAATGTGTGGCGACTCAACAATAGTAGAAGACTTCACCAAGCTTATGAATGGTGAGAAAGCGGATATGTGTTTTACTGATCCGCCTTACATCCTCGATTACCTCAATGGCAAGAAAAAGCATGGCTCGGCAGTTACAGGGTTTGGTGCAAAGCGAGATAGAAGATATTTGGAAACTGATGTGCTTCCACCAGACTTTACTGAGAAATGGATGGGCAATATCGCCAAAGCCCAAAAAGAACATTTCAGTATTATTGTTTACGAGAACTGGAAGAACATTCGTACCATTTGGGGTGAGATGGAGAAATTCTGGAAGGTTAAGAACATGATCGTCTGGCACTTACCCAACAGACATCAAGGATTTTCAGCTAAACACAAGTTTTTCTCTAAACATGACATAGCCATGGTTGGTGCTTCACCAGATGTAGATGTTGAGTTCAACTGGGAAGAAGAAGCAGACGGGTTACAAGAAGAATACGAGACCGCACTATATGCCATAGCAGGCAAACCCCACTGGGAAGGCTACGAGCGAGGCAGGAAGAACCAACCAACTGATTTCATCGAGTACGTAGCCTCAGATGAGAAGCATTCTGGGCAAGGTGTAATTTTTGGTACGAAGCCCACTGAAATCCTCATTCCATATATTAAGATGCTCACTAAGCGTGGCGATCTCATTATTGAGCCATTTGGAGGCAGTGGAAGCACTCTGATGGCCTCAACCAAGATGAAGCGCCGATGCTACATCATGGAAAAATCGCCAGTCTATACCGAGGTCATTATTAAACGCTGGGGAAAGCTGACTGGACTAAAAGCAAAGAAACTATGATCGATGAAACTACTGCCAAACGCCAAGCGAGGAATAAGGAACTACTGTTACTACAGTTCACTAAGATACCAATTGTCCAAATTGCATGTGAGAAGGTTGGGATTAGCCGAGCCAGTTACTATCGCTGGCGACAAGAAGACAAAGATTTTGCTGATAAATCTGATGTGGCCATTGGCGAAGGAACTCTACTCATGAATGACATGGCAGAGTCTCAGCTTCTTTCATTAATAAAGGATAAGCACCCAACAGGAATTATCTTTTGGCTTAAACATCATCATCCCACTTATGCGCCAAAATATGAGATTTCAACGATCAGCAATAAAGATAGCCTGACGGAAGCAAATATAAATGAACTGACACAGCTTCTCTATAACAAAAGCACCTTTAAACAGGGTCAGGAGATGCTGACCTCATATGTTTTTAGAGGTTTTATCAGCGAAAAATTTGCCCAGTTAATACTAAAGATGTTTATCTCCCAACTTCGAGCTGAAGATGTTATGACCAGAAAAGCTGAAGCTGAAATTATGACTGAAGTCCTAAGAAGAAAAGTAGAACGCAAAGAAAAGAAGAAATTCGAAAAAACATGGACTTAAATAAAGCATCTCTCATTCAAAAGATTATTTCAAAAGGTGTGGTTCTGACACCATTTGAAGCGATTCAGTTGCGATATCTCGAACGTAAGGGCATTTTGAACGGCCTCATTAATATTGAGAGAGAAGCCAATCCATACATTGCCGCTGAACGAGCAACGGGGCCAATTTCACCTGTGATGGTCAACTTTATGGTTCAACAAACAAGAGCCGAATCACCTGATGAGTACCAGGAATATAACTTTGCCTATGAATCCATGCTCGATCAAGATAGTAATAGCACCAAGCAGGCATATAAAGGGTTAATGCTGATAACTCAACTCAGGCTAATTAAAGCGGAATTTCAAGCAACACCAATTCATAAGACCAAAGGTTCCTTGTTAGATTTTGGCTCGTATTCTTATTATCACCACAGCACCAAAACTTTCACTCAAACTTTAGAGTCTTTGGGAGACACATTTAAATACTTTATTCAGGACATCGATAACATTCTGACATTGAACTGTTATCTTCATGAGTTAGCGGAACTAAAAGATTTCCAGTGTCTGAGTTTATTAAAGTTGTGGTTAAGTAAGCCAATAAGCAGTCACAATGAGGACTTTGAATATTTAAATGGAGCGTATCTTTGTTGTAGTTCGGAAATGATCAATTTGGTATTAGATAGAAACCATCAAAACTATGTTGATGGTTTAGAACGTCATGTTGGACACATATCTATAGATTTCGCAGAAAATTCGCTTAAGTACGTTAAGAGCGTACTTGGAGATTTAACTAAAGCAGATCTTTAAAGTCCAAGGATCTGTTTTTTCTTCTGGTCAAACTCTTCTTGGGTTAAGATTCCTTTGTCTTTAAGTTGACTAAGCTTCTCGAGTTCATCTGCGTCACTTGCTCCACCTGATTTTTTCTTCATCAGATTAAGGATGAGTTCTTCAGCCTTCTTGGCTTCGGCAACTTTCACAAAAGGAGCTTCGAGCTTTTGATCACCTGTACCAAACACTTTGACGGTAGCTGCTCCTGGAGACATGAATACAGCCGCCATCACTACTTTAATTTCAACTCCTGTGAGTTGTTCTTTCATGATGGTGTTAGCCTTATATGATCCGAGGAATTTAAGCTCTATAGCGACTCTGTCGTCATAGACCATTAAGAATCCTTTGGTGGTTCTGGCTTTAAGTAGTACTTTCATAGTTTTCACCTCCTATCGTAATGATGCAATGCTAACTTACATTTAGCATAAAATCAAGCTCTTTACCAGGCTAAATGCTAACTGTGGTTAAGTGGACTATCCTCTAAGATATTTCGACAATGTATGAATGAGAAAAAATGCAAAGTTACCAAAAGTCCTAGGCAAGAGAGTCCAGAAGCGCAGGAAGGAACTTGGACTCACTCAGGAAGATGTGGGTTATAAAGTCGGCATTAGTCGGGCTTATATGGGTTATATTGAGCAAGGTAGAAATGCACCCTCTCTCGAGATACTTGAGAAAATCGCCAAAGCACTCAAGTCTCCAATTAGTGATTTTTTCTAACCCATCGCCAAGTGATGCAGTAACACCCAGTTGACTTATGTATGTGAATATCATTATATGATATATACATATGTCACAGCTATTTAAATCAATTTACTTTCCAAATTACAGCGATCAAGATTCTAAGTCATTTACTCTAGCTTTTTCAGAGAAGGACTTAGATTTATACGATATTCTAAAAAATATCTCTAGCCTTGAGATTAGAAGTTTGCTATCCGCTCAAACACTCAAAGATCTGACTGACAAAGCAGATCAAGAGCATTTGGCACTAAACACCTACTGTCTTTGGAAACTACGTAAAAACTTTTCGCAAAGCCACACTAATGAGGAAGGGGTTAATGGCCAGTTACCATTATTGAAAATTGACCCCATTCATGTAACCTTCGAAGGTGGCAAGAAGCTTCCATTACAATCTTGGTTTCCCTACCTCGAGGGATATTCTCCAGATTTTGTTACTCACATAATTAACAACTATTTGAATAAAAATACCAGAACAATTTATGATCCGTTTTCTGGGTCAGGAACTACCCCACTAGTAACTTCTACTTTGAAGTACACATCTTATTATTCAGAGGTAAATCCGTTACTGCAATTTTTATCTCAAACAAAGTTTAAGGCTAGAAATATCGTAAATAAAGAGAAGACAATTGAAATACTAAACGAGATAAAATCTAATCTTAAAAAGAATATTATCAAACAAGCCGAAGATGAAGTATTAAGGAAAGCATATCAAGACACTTTTGGAAGCAGTAAATTCTTTAACGATGAAGTATTTTCATACATACTTAAAACAAAGACTTATTTGAATGGTTTATCTAAGTCTGAAAATTTAATATCTGACCTAGTTTGTACTGCCGTATTGGGGAGTTTGATAAAAGTTTCACTATTAAAACGACAAGGTGATCTGAGATTCAAAAATCAAAGTGAGCTCTTAAAGGCTAAAAAATCTGAATATTTTGAGACTCTAGAACAATGTCTTCAAAATATAATCGACGATCTTAAAGTGATAAAAAAAGCCTCCGAACCCATATTTCTAACTGACGACGCTCGAAAGTTAAAGGATTTGGAATCAGTTGGAATCGATGCTGTCATCACAAGCCCACCATATTTAAATGGAACAAACTATTTTAGAAACACAAAAGTTGAGCTTTGGTTTTTGGGAAATTTGAAAACTCCAAAGGATCTAAATGAATTCCGAAGACAGGCGGTGACGGCTGGTATTAACGATGTTTCTTTCAAAGAAGAAAAACTTATCGAGAACAAACAACTTAATGATTTACTAGAAATCATGAGAAAAAATGCTTATGACAAGAGAATTCCGAAGATGGTTCATGATTATTTTGCTGATATGAAGATTATCTTTGAAGGACTACAAAGACACTTAAATGATAATGCAGTGTTGGCAATTGATTTGGGTGACTCGATTTATAGTGATGTTCATGTAAAAACTGATGAAATATTAATTTCCATATTGACTAATATTGGATATAAATTCGAAAAAAATGTTGTTTTGCGCAGAAGAATATCTAAAAGTGGTGCTGAATTACGACAGGTATTGCTAATCTTTAGATACTCGAAACCAAAGAAGGACAGCCTAGTTCCATTGGACCAAGCGTATGCTTGGCAAAATTCATGGAATGATTTTAAGAAAGACCTGCCCCATCAAAAAGTTCCTTTCTCTAAGAGAAATTGGGGTGATCCTATGCACTCACTCTGTTCATATCAAGGAAAGCTAAAGCCATCCATAGCAAATATGTTGGTATCGATATTTGTCCCTCCAAATGGATCGGTATTAGATATTTTTGCAGGAGTTGGCACTATTCCATTAGAAGCTGCGCTACAAGGCAAAAAATCTTTTGGATTCGATATTAGTAACCCAGCAATTGCAATTTCTCGAGCAAAGTTGACATTGCCATCAAAAGAAAGAACTTATGAAATAATCTCAGATCTAGAAAGCCACATCCGAAATGAAAGTGTTGATGAAATGATCCATGAAAAAGCGGAAAGGTTTGGATTTAATAAAAAATTAGTAGATTATTTTCATAAAGATACTCTAAATGAGATTTTAGTATCGAGAGAGTATTTTAGAAAAAACGGGTTCGATACTCCAGAGAAATCTATTGTTCTTGCATCCATTCTTCACATATTACATGGCAACAGACCATATGCCCTCAGTAGAAGGTCTCATGGGATTACTCCATTTGCACCAACTGGAGAATTTGAGTACAAAAATTTAATTACAAAACTAAAAGAAAAAATTGATCGTTCATTTAAACACTTTGATAGGACCAATTTTGCAAAAGGTAAAATGTACTTTCAAAACTCTTTGAAGCCTTGGCCAGAAGAAGTTAAAAACTTAGATTCGATAATAACAAGCCCTCCTTTTTTTGATAGCACAAGATTTTATGTATCAAACTGGATGAGACTTTGGTTCGCAGGATGGGATGAGGAAAACTTTAAAACAGATTCTGTTGACTTTATAGAGGAATTACAGAAAAAGGATTTCTCTGTATATAACTCAATATTTAGTCAAGCAAAGGAGAGACTCAAAAAAAATGGAACGCTTGTGATGCATCTCGGAAAAAGCAAGAAGTGTGACATGGCAACCGTTTTATCTGAAAAAGCTAAACCATGGTTTGATACTGCAGATATCTTTGAGGAGAGTGTTAGAAAAGGTGAGTCACATGGTGTTACTGACAAAGGAACGGTTGTTGATCACCAATATCTTGTTCTTATTCCAAACTAATTGAACTAGGAAACTTACCAGTTTTTTTTCTATAAATGGAGATCAAGTCGATATTTGTTGTAGTAAGAACTTTATTCAGAGCTTTAAAAATGAGATCTGCAACTTTTTTGCCTTTCTTAATCTTTTGGTAGTCATTTCTTGATAAAAAGTCTTCGAAAACCCACTCAACGTTTTCTTTAAGGAGACCAGAAACTGACTCATTCACTGTTCTTTCTTTGCTCGAAATAACTTCATAGGGAATCCCAGTTAATTTTGAAAGAATCATTAACTTGTTTTTGTCGTAAAGTTTAAATTCACTGGGAAAAAGATCGTGTTTCAAAGAGTTACAACTCTTACATAAAGCTGTAGCCGTGGCATCCAAGGGCCAAAGATAGACAAGTGGAAGTGTGTGATCGATATCCATATCGGTAATTTTTTCTAGCTTCTTGCCACAACCAAAACAAGATTTCGAAAAGTTATTCCAAATATAGTCCTGAAATTCTATCCCATTCGCACTACGAAACGTCTTTACGACATCTTGTTTGGTAAGCTCGATAATAAGACGTTCGAAAGCCCGCCTTCGCGCACTGTCTTCGTGGTGTTGAGCTTTATTTCGCAAAGGATTTAGCGGTGAATTAACTTCAAACTTCTTACAGGTTCGACATTCTAATTGAAACCCGAAGTTTGTCTTTAAATATTTCTTTTCACCAGCTTCAATGACGGCCTGTCTTAATTTTTTTGGACAGTTCCGGATACTTTCGGGATTTTCAATAAATATATCTACTGAAAGCGTTATGAACGCAGGGTGCCTTTTTCTTACAATGATTGCTAAATCCTAAAGAATTTGACTCATTTTCAACATCAATTGGAAGGAACCTGGCACATCTGTTGCACGATTTACTCACAATATATCCAGGCTCAATTTGCTCAGGATCTTTAACATCAAAGTCAAATTCACAAGAATCGAGATAGTAAATATCCGGTTTATATAAATCTGTCTTTTCATAGAAAGCATTAAAGTAATTCGATTTTTCAGCATAGAATTTGACTACATCTGCATACAGCTCATATATTTCCAATTGGAAGTTGGGTGTGGCTGACACGATTTTCAGAGAAACTGAGACACTGTAAGTTTTGGCACCATCTTCTACTTCTATTTGTAGGTCGTTTCCCACTCTAACCCAATGACTATTAGAGACCTTATAGGTTTTCTTGGACTCAGCAATTAAACCGCTCTCATCAGTCAACTCGATCTTTATAGTTAACTCTGAATTTGTACTAATTTTTATGTAACCACCAGCACCATAAATTCCTAGGTTCTTATCAAACAATTTAGTGAAGACGACACTAGGATCTTTTTTAGAAAGAGTTATCTGAGAACCATTAATTCTGAAAACTTTAGTTTGTGATAATAAACATTCACTACCTGTTTTAATACCACCAACATTAAATCCGCTTCTTTGTCTAGTTAGCCTTCTTTTTGGCTGCAAAAATTTAGATAATTTTATTTCCATGATGGAATTATATCGGGTATAAGACTATTATGCTATTTTGAACCTAGACTTCCTCAAGAGACAGCGGTACATTGACTACTGAAATGAGTGCCAAATACAACCAAAATACGACGATAGAACCGCCCAAGATAGAATATTGTCTCTATGCTCGTAAGTCTTCGGAATCCGATGAAAGGCAAGCAATGTCGATTGATTCTCAGATTGATGAGATGCTGACTTTAGCTAAACGAGATAATTTAAAAATTAAAGCGATTAAAAAAGAAAGTCATTCTGCAAAAATGTCTGGATCAAGACCTGTATTTACTGAATTACTTCAAGATTTAAGACAAAAGAAATTTAACGGAATTTTAACTTGGGCTCCTGATAGGCTTTCGAGAAACGCAGGAGACTTAGGATCTGTAGTTGATTTAATGGATCAAGGAAAATTAGTAAAAATCCAGACATATTCACAAAGTTTTTCAAACAGTCCAAATGAAAAGTTTTTATTAATGATTCTCTGCTCTCAAGCAAAGCTTGAAAATGATAACAAAGGATTAAACGTTCAAAGAGGGTTGAGAACTAAGTGTAGTATGGGGTGGAGACCATCAGTTGCTCCTCTGGGTTATCTAAATCAAGCAGGAGATGGACATAAAGACGAACTCATCATTATTGACCAAGAACGATCCTCCTTTGTCAAACAGATGTTTGATCGGATGGCGAACCAAGGTCACAGTGGAAGGGCTATAAAGAACTGGTTAGATAGAATTGGGTTTAAAACTAAAAATGATAAACCACTAGCATTAAGTAGGTTATATACAACTCTTAGTAACCCTTTTTATTATGGAGAATTTGAATTTCCAGTTGGAAGTGGAACTTGGTATCAAGGAAAGCATAAACCATTAATCTCAAAGGAATTGTTTGACAAAGTTCAAATAATGCTTGAAACACCTCCAAAAAGCTATCACAATAAGATCTTTCCGTTTAAAAAGATATTTAGATGTGGTGGTTGTAACGGTGGAATAACTGCTGATGACAAACTTAGAAAATTAAAAGGTGGTGGGTATACTAAACATATTTACTATCACTGTGCTAGATCTGTAAATTACGAGTGTGACGAGCCGTATATTACCGAAAACGATTTAGTAAAACAATTAATTGCAAACATAGATAAAATTAAATTCAACAACTCTGGTATAAATAGAAAAATTCAAGAAGATATTGAAAGATATCATAGACTAAAAACACAAGTGCTACACCAAGAATTTATAGACGGGTATCTACCAGAATTTAATAGAGTTCCACAAACCACAATTGATAAAAACGAAATGACTAAAAACTATCTTTTGCACATATTACAAGTTGGAACTGCTGAAGAAAGACAAGAAGCATTGAGTTTTATCAAAACTAAATTTATTCTATCTAAAAGAACTATAACAATAGAAAAATAACTCCAGATTAATATCTGGTGTACTTTTCGTTGTCTAAACTTGGTCTAAAACAAGGCCATTTCTTCACTATTACAGGATATAAAAGTGTTTTCTGGGCAAGATGATAGAAGATTAGCAAGTGTTGTTGAGCTTTTCTGGCCATGCGAGCAGGTCTGGCTGAACCTTGCGATATATGTGACCCCAGTGAGATTCGAACTCACGATCTCTTGGATGAGAACCAAGTGTCCTAGGCCACTAGACGATGGGGCCTCCTAGAATAGGGTTATTTTACCACAATTGGCCACTTTGTGAGGGAAACTTTTAAAACATCTTCTAATTTTTCTGCAAAGACAAAATTAATATCTTTCTTTACTTTTTCTGGTACATCTTCCATATCTTTTTTATTTTCTTTAGGTAAAATTATTGTTTTAAGTCCTGCCCTATGACCTGCAATTGTTTTTTCTTTTACTCCCCCTATTTCCATTACATGACCTCTTAGAGATATTTCACCTGTCATACCCGTATCTCTTCTTGTTGGAATCTTAGTTAGAGCTGAAACTAAAGCAGTTGTAATTGATGTTCCTGCAGATGGTCCATCTTTTGGTACTGCACCTTCTGGAACGTGGATATGAATATCAAGTTTTGAAGAAAAATCTGGCTTTAATCCTAACAACTTATAATTAGATCTTGCCCAGGTAAATGCAGCTTGGGCTGATTCTTTCATAACATCTCCCAACTGACCTGTTAAAGTAAGTCTCCCACGTCCAGGCATTAAAGAAACTTCAATGAAGAGTATTTCTCCACCTACTGAAGTTACTGCAAGACCTGTTGACATCCCCACTTCATTTTTCTTTTCTGCAATTAAAGATGAATATTTGTGAGGACCTAAAAACTTTAGTAAATGACTTGAATTAATAGATCTAGGGAATTTTTTCTTTTCTGCTTTTAACCTTGCTAATTTTCTCATAACAGTTGCTATGTTTCTTTCCAAGTTTCTAACACCCGACTCTCTTGTATACTTTGATACCATTTCTTTTAATGCCTTATCTGTAATTTTTATACTTATATCTTCTAGTCCATGATTTTTGAGTTGTTTTGGTAATATAAATCTGTTTGCAATCTCAAACTTTTCTTCTTCTGTATAACCTGCAAACTGAATTATTTCCATTCTGTCTTTTAGAGCTGATGGAATAGTATCTAATATATTTCCTGTGGCTATGAAAAAAACACCTGATAAGTCAAATGGAACTTCCAAATAGTGATCTGAGAATTCCCTGTTTTGTTCAGGGTCTAAAGCTTCCAATAATGCAGAACTTGGGTCACCCCTAAAGTCTGAGCCAACCTTATCTATTTCATCAAGCATAAAAACAGGGTTTTTAGTCCCCGCTTGTTTTATACCTTGAATAATTCTTCCTGGAAGTGCACCAACATATGTTCTCCTATGACCCCTGATTTCTGCCTCATCTCTAATTCCTCCGAGTGAAATTCTTGCAAATTTTCTACCCATTGCTTCTGCAATTGCACGACCAATTGATGTTTTACCAACTCCTGGGGGACCAATAAAACAAAGAATTGTGGGTTGATAGTTTCCTTCTTTACCCTTTTTCTTTTTTTCCTCCAAAAGCTTCATAACTGATAAATATTCCAAAATTCTTTCCTTTGTCTTTTTTAAACCATAGTGCCTTTTTTCCATTGTTTTACCAGCTTTGGTAATTGATACATTGTTTGGGGATACCACACTCCAAGGTACCTCACACAACCAATCTAGATAATTTCTTAAAAATCCAGACTCAGGATTAAAAGAACTCATTTTTGAAAGCTTGGTTAACTCCTTTAAGGCCTTAGTCTCAACATCTTTGGGCATTTTGGCATCAGCAATTTTTTTCTTGTATTCCTTAATTTCTTCAGAGTCTATTTCTCCCTCTTCTCCACCTTTACCCCCAATTACTCCAAGTTCTTTGTCAATTGCCCTCTTCTTTTCTCTTAAAATGTTTTTCTTCATTATTTCGTCAAACTGAGCTTGCGTGTTAGTTGAAATAGTCTTTTCAATTTCCAAAACACTAATTTCTCTATTTAAAAGTTCTTGAACTTTTCTCATTCTTTCAATTAATGGGAATGTAGCTAGGAGTAGTTGTTTTTCAGTGAATTTAATGTCTAATACTGATGCAATTTGGTCAACCATCTCACTTGGACTTGATGAGTTGGAAATTAATTTTACAACAGACATAACCTCAACTGTTTTACCAAGTGAAAGTGCTTTTTTAAACAAATCAGAAAGTGAATTTGATAGGGCAACAAATTCTGGAGAGTTATCAAAAATATCAGGTAATTCTTCCACATTTCCTATAACAAATGGGTCTTTTGCAACTATTTCTGATAGTTTTACTCTTGCCTGCCCCTTAACTAATGCGTGGGTTCCATCTTCAACAGTCATCAGTTGAGTAATAGTTGCCAAAGTTCCAACTTCATATAAATCTTCTTTTTCAGGGTTATTTATTCTTGAATCTTTTTGAGTGAAAATAGCAATAAGTCTGTCTTTTTGGAATGCTTCATCAGCTGCCAAAACAGATCCAGACCTTACAAATGATAACAAAGTATCAGTATGGGGAAAAACAACAGAGCCTCGTATTGGTACAATTGGTACACTTCTCATTGATTTAGCAGTCTAACAAAGTGTTTGCTAGATGTCAATCAGTATTTTCACTTTTTTAGTATATAAATCAAACCTGTTTTATCGTCTCCTATATATAGGTTGCCATTTCTATCATATGCCAATCCAGCAGGGCGTCCCAAGATTTGACCATTGTCTTGTATGAAGCCTGTTACAAAATCTTCCATTCCAGTAATACTATTTGCAAAAGTAGTTAGTTTTACAACTTTATAGCCAACTGGCTGAGTTGAGTTCCATGAACCATGCAATGCAACTAAAATATTGCCACTACTATCAAAAATAAACCCTAAAGGTGCAGTATGGGCAGGCATTTCAAAAACAGGAGGTTCTGTCTGTTCACAAGTTATGGTTTTATCTGAATTAAACTTAGTATCCTTAACCCTGTTGCCATAGCAATATGGCCAACCATAGTCTAATCCTTCTTTTATCAAGTTTACTTCTTCAGGTGGGAGGTTATCTCCTAGATTGTCCCTACCCATATCTGCCCCCCACATATTTCCTTGACTATCAAAATCAAAAAAAACAGTATTCCTAAGTCCTCTTGCAAAAACTTTTAAATCAGAACCATCAAGGCTAGAGACTAAAATAGTTGCACTATGTGGGTTTGTTTCAAGACAGGTATCACAAGAGGAACCAACTGATGTATAGAGCTTGCCGTTATTTATCTTTATAGTCCTAGTAAAATGTCTTCCACCACTAGGGAGTGAAAATAAAAATTCTTTTTTACCAATTTCTAAATTTTGGGAGTTATATAAATATCTACTTACTCCATCAGTCTCTGCAATGTAGATATAATTTTCATTGAAAGCTATGCCATGTGGTTTATTTAAACCTGTTAATAATTCTGTAACAGAGTCGTCAGTTAAAGCAAGTATCTTACCTTTTGAAGTAATACTAACAATCAAGTTTCCATTTGAATCAAATTCCAAAACTCTTGGCAAATCATTTTTTAAATCTGCAAAAATATCCATACTATAACCACTTGGAATTTTAAATGGAGAAAATGTTTCATTACTTAAAGGAAAATGTTGTTTTACTTCTTTTGAAACAGGTATAAATTGAGGTAAAACCTGTGGAAAATACTTACTCACTACAAAATAAGAACCACCAATAACACCTAAGATTAAAATCGTCCAAACTAAAAAACTTTTCATCTACTTTCAAAAATTTTTAAAAATGAATCAATATATTCTGCTCGTCTATTTTGGTATTTTAGGTAGTAAGCATGTTCCCATAAGTCTAAGCCCAAAACAGGTTTTTTGTTTTGCAATAAGGGTGAGTCTTGATTAGCTGTTGTCATAACTTCAAACGAATCTCCATTTTCAACTAGCCAAACCCAACCACTACCAAATAGACTTACTCCCTTTTGTTTGAATTCTTCTTCAAAGGAAGAAAAATTTGAGGGTAATTTTTTAGTTAAAATCTGCCAAAAAAATGTGTGGTTATAGTGACCTCCTCCAAAATTAGTTACTTTTTGTTTTATTTCACTAGGTAATTCACCAACTTTTGATAATAAGTCTTCTATTGTAAGACTTGAGAATTGAGGGTAATCTTTTAATGTTTCATTTAACTTATCAACATAGCCCTGATGATGTTTAGTGTAGTGAATTTCCATTGTTTTAGTATCAATAAAAGGTTCAAACTGATCAAATGAAAAATTAAGTTCAGGGAGTTTGTACATAATTAATTGTAACATATCAAAAAAAGGCATCGTTTGGTATAATTACGCTTGATATATTATCTCGTCGGATAACGGTAAACAAGTTTTGGCCGTTATCCGATTTAGGTAGTTGTTGTTTATTATGCCTCGTCGGCTAACGGTAGGCCAAATGATTCTGGATCATTTTATCTTCGTTCGAATCGAAGCGAGGCAGCCAGGTTACGTACTATCATGAAAAAAGTTGTAAAAACACACTTATTCCGATTCTATTCTGATGTAATTCCTTGTAAGCAGGCCTCTTAAGCAACACGCACAAAAGCTGTCTTGTAAATAAATATTAGTTTCCTTATCTATTTTTATAAAGATCTAAATCCTTATCAAGATAGGTCTCTCGTTCTCATCTTAAAACAACTGACTCCGGTCAACAACAAAAAATTATAATTGACAAGTATTCAGGCTCAATTTTGAGATAATACACACCAACCTTTTTGTCCTTTGTCAAGAGTTGGTATTTTATGAAGATTAATTTTACAAATACAATGAAGACTATTATGGCTATTTCTTGTAAAAGCACTTATTCTCATCTTAAAACAACTGACTCCGGTCAACAACAAAAAATTATAATTGACAAGTATTCAGGCTCAATTTTGAGATAATACACACCAACCTTTTTGTCCTTTGTCAAGAGTTGGTATTTTATGAAGATTAATAATACGAAGAAAGATGGAGAATAAGTTTTTGCTTATTGACTTTAAAAATTCTGTCCTTATAATAATTCTTATTATGGCTGATCCATTAGATAAAATCTTTACACCCGATCGAGAGGTCGATTCGCAGTTGCTTTCAGACATATTGTTTCCATTTGTTAAGATCAATTCCGAAGACTTATCAATATTTTTTACCAACTTAGGAAATAAATTGCCCATAAATAAAAAGCTCATCATTTTTTTGCTGGCCAAAAAGGCTTTGTATATAAAGGGTAAGGTAGAGCTCGAGAGCGTGACTCCAAATGACATTATCGATCAGACAGATTTAAAATCAGGAAGCGTACACCCCGGTTTGAAGCAATTAAGGGATAAAAATTTGGTAATTGTTAAAGACGGTAGGTATTTTATTCCTAATTATCAAATCAATGAAATGAAGAATCTCTTCTTAGAAGGCAAGTAATATGGCATTAAAAGATTTAACAATAGATCAAGGTCAGATGTTAGAAGAACTTATAGAAAGTTCTGTAAGTTCATATATTAGGTACGATATTAATCAAAAGGCTGTAATCTTCCTCCCGGAAGCATTGAGAAATTTATCGGTCCAAAAAAAGATTTTGATATACTTGCTTGCTTTAAGGGGTTGGCCATATGTTATAGAGTCAACAGACATTTCTCAGGAAGCTCAACCCAAGGATATCGCCAAGGCTATAACGGAAAACGGAAGTACGGTTAGGAACAACCTTCAGTCTTTGTTAAAAGATGGCCTTATTTTGAAAAGTGCTACCAAATATTCAATTTCGCAAATTGCAATAACGAGAATCGAAGATTTTATGAGAGAAGAAAGATAGAAATATGGAAAAGAAGATACAAGAAGCATTAAAAAAAGCAAAAGACATCATCAACAACTCTGAAATAGGAGATGATTTACGAAGTGCCGGTTTTAGAGAAGTCTTCCGTCTTTTAATTTCTTCTGATGTAGACTCTGGAAAAACTCAATTAAAGACTGAATCTGATTCTGGTTTAGCAGCTCCAAGGACAAAAAGTAAGGCTAGGGGCAAGGTTGCTGGAATAGTAGATGAACTAATAAGTAACGGTTATTTTGCAGAAAAGAGAAGAGATATTGACTGCATTGAACAAATAAATCTTGTAAAAGGAATAAAAATTCCGCGAAACCAGATGGCCACTATTCTCGTACGAAAACTAAGAAGCGGAGTTTTAAAGAGAGAGAAAATCACAACAGGTTATGTATATTTTAAATAAATTATGAAAACAGATATTTCTACTATTTTAAAGCAGATTACAGATCTTAAGAGAAGGGTCTCCGTTCTTGAAAGACAGATAGTAAACCAGCCCGAACAAATAATTAATAGTGTCAAGGAATTATCATTGAAAGAATTCTTGCTTGAAAAAAGGCCGAAAAACGATGTACAAAAAACTTTTTATATAGGAGTGTATTTGGAAAAATATAAAGGAATAGGTTCGTTTACAATGGATGATATCAAAAAAGCATTCAAAGTTGCCAAAGAACCCTCTCCCTTAAATATAAACGACAAAATTAATAAAAATATCTCTAAAGGTCGTTTTATGGAATCGGATACTAGAGATGGAAAAAAGACTTGGATGTTGACTTCGACAGGTGAACAGGCGGCAAATAGTGATACGGAAATTAAATGAAATAACTATGGACGATTTGACAAGCATAATAGATCAACTGAAAGATCACGAGAAACGTATTTCTGCTTTGGAAGGAAACCTTACAAGTAATAATTTAAAAACAACTTCAAAGGTAAAAGAATTGACAATAACAGAATTGGTAAAAGGGGAAAAATTTCATTCTGGACAGAAAAAAATTGCCACGATTGTTGGATATTGCGAGAAGATACTTAAATTAGAAAAAATTGATGAAGGTAAGATTAAAAATAATTGGGTAAATGGTAAATTTGACGGAAAATATAGAAGCAACTTTATTGAACGCGCCGTTGGTGACGGATTGATAAGAGATTTGGAAGACGGAACATACGACCTTAGCCAAACCGGGGAAAGTTTCTTTGAAGAATTACTTCATAAAAACAATGGAAAAACTCAAAGCTGATCTTGCCATAAAGGTTGATGACGAAAAGTTAATCGAAAACTTATTTTCTAGCTTTCAAAAGATATCTGAAGAATATATAGCGCAGAAACCCGTTGACTTACTTCAAAATACTGGTCTTTTTCTGGAATCTGTTATGAGAGTTACCCAACATTTAATAGAGGGCAAGCACACCCCTCTTGGGGGAAAATTTGGTTTAGACGATTGTGTAAAAAATCTCGAATCAGTCGCTGGAAACGACGGGCTAAGAATACATGTTTCAAGATTAAGCCGTGCAATCTATGATTTCAGAAGCAGAAAGAAATCTGTACATCTTAAGGCCACGGATCCCCAAGCAATAGATGCAGACTTAGTTTTTAACGTATGTAACTGGATTTTGATAGAGGTATTAAAAGAAAGCGGTGTTGCTGGAGCAGAACAAGAAATAAAGATCCTTCACACCAGAAAAGTTCCGTTAGTCCAAAGTGTGGGTGGTATATTAAGAACTACAAACCCAAAACTATCTGGAACCCAAAGGATTTTATTACTACTCTATTCCAACCCGGATGGAATATCGGTTGATGAATTACTAGAAAGTACAAAAATTAAGATTAAAAACAAAAATCACATGAACAAGGATTTAAAAAACCTAGAAACTAGGGATATGGTTCACTTACTTCCAAACGGAAATTGGACATTGTTTGGGCGTGGTTTTAATGAGGCAGAGGTTATAATAAGTAAATTTTCTTCCTTAAACTAATACCCTAAAATATAATTAGTTATGAATAATTTAGGGGATGAACAGCATTACAACAATTTATATGATCTCCATACGATAGAAGAATGTTTACAAAGTCACAAATTTGCCATAAAAAGTAAGCCTCAGAAACCCAAGGGCTCCAGAGTAAAAGCTATCAGAATAGTTACAGATCTTTTACTTATTACATTAAGGGTGAAAGATATAGGAAAAAGTCGGAAACGATTCGAGAATGGATGGCTAGAGATAAAGAAAAGGATGATAGGGTTGAAAATGCAGTTACTCCGCGAAACGTTTATTGTGATTCTTGTTCAAACGAGATGAATATGACCATGAAACATCTGTCATCTAACGACACAAGAGTAATGTTTTGGTTCGAATGTCCAAATAAATGCAAAAAAAGAAAGGCAGTTTTTGACAATGGCGAGGAATTTAAACCAGAACCCCCGCTATGCCCTAGATGTTCTGGAAAACTTAATGAAAAGCTTGAAAGGAAAGGTGAGGCATTAATAACTTATATCTCCTGTCCCAACTGCAAATATAAAAATAAAGAAATTATCGATTATGAGAAGGATAGAAAAGAATGGGCAGAAAAGAAAAGGAAAGATAAAGAGCTACTTAAAAAATACAGATGGCAATTTTGTTTAAACGAAAAAGAGGGTCAAGAATACATTTCTCATATAGAAAGCATGAAACGACTTAGGGAGGTAATGGAAGAAAGTGAGAAAAAACAAAAAGACCCCACTTACAAGAAAGTTCAAAAACTGAAAAGGTTAAAGATCACTGATCTAAGGGAAAACCTGGAGAAAATACTTACAAAAGAGAGGTATTTGAATCTTAAGCTAGATAAACCCCAAATGGACAGATATGTGATAGTTCCCTTTACGCTGGAGGATGGTGACAGTAAAAGAGGAGAATACGATAGCAGGAATAATTGCAGAAAGATTATTAAAGAGACTCTAGAAAAAACCAATTGGAGGTTAATAAGTGAAGGAATAAGTTATAGGCTGGGATATCTCTCTGGGAATTTGAAAGGCTATGAACAGGAAGAAGACTTAGCTGAACTAATTAGAAAAGAAAACAAAAGTAAGCCGAATATTCATAAACCTGACGATTTTGAGTTATAATACTTTCGTATGAAGGCAGAATTAAAGAAAATCTTAGGAACTGGGCTTTCCGGTGGTTATGGGTCTAGTAACTATGGAAAGGGTGAAAGAGCTGGTTTTCCTGTAGATGTTAATGACTATTCTGGCCCAGAAGGAAAATATCATGATGAATGGGCTGCACACCAAAATGGTGGTGGCCAAGAATTGGCTAAAGATCCTAGTGGAGAGGAAGCTACAAGAGTATATGCAGGTGGATCGCTTGACACAGAAGGCTTGCAAAGATTGGGGTTAACAGAAGAGGAGGTTTCTACAGAATTAAAATATTTCCTAAAAACATTAGGTTCTACAAGTAGATTTAATGAAGAAGTAACTTTAGAGCATGGGAAGTTTAAGTACACATATAAAGTTATGAAAGACGTCAAAGAGATCCCTGTGGTAGTTGGAGAAGAAGAAATTAGGTATGGAGATGAAAACGCGTTAGTTTTTGTTCACTTTCATATTAACTCTCCGGTAAGGTAATAATTCTTAGCACCAGTTTAAATATATCAAACTACATCAGCTTTATACCCTTTCCACTGTACCATTTGTCCCATTTAGCCTCAAATGTGATACACTTCTAGGTGAGTTATAAGGTCTAAACGGGGGCAGACCGGTATGCTCAGCTAAGTATCCAAGCCCCTAGAAGTCCACAGATTTAACAAACTCTAGAAGTTTTTCTCCAATAGATTGTTGCCAAAAAGTATCTTGTTCTTGTTGTGTCATGTCTGCAATGTATTTGTTTGTAGCAGGGTCAATTTGAATACTTTCTAACGGGTATCCTGATTGTCTGCTTGTGGTTGGAGTTGAAACAAAAGTTCTTGGGGATTTAATTGTAGTTTCTTTATATTCTCCATTTGGTGTTGCAATACAAATTCCAAATTCCAAATATCCTTCTGCTTTACCTCCAAGACTCTCAATTAATTTTGAATAATACTCAATCATTTCTTCATCTGTGGTTGCTGTTCTTCCATCAATCCTTCTGACATTTAATGCCGGTTGTTTATCATCAGAAAGTCCATTAATGTAAAGTGCATTATCCATTGAAAAAACTGTTTTTCCAAGTGTTTTTGCGTATGCCAATGCTTTTTTCCTTGCATTTTCATTTGCAGTTTTTCCATCTTCAATAACTTCAGGAAACAAGCTTTTGTCAACGACACTATCTACTTCAATTCCAGCAGGAGCCAATACTCCTCTAATTTGTTTTATCTTTGCCTCATTTGTAGTTCCAAAGATTAGTTTTTTAATCATATTTTTAATCAAACCACTTCAATAATTTGTTTTAAAGTCTTAATTCTTTTTACACTTTGATCTACTGGTAAATTATGTATCGACCAAATATTTGGATCTTCAACTAAAAAACAATGTTTTACTCCCGCTTCCATTGCAGGATTAATGTCAGATCTTGGACTATCTCCAACTACTGCACAATCTATGGGACTTAATCTAAAGTACTGTATTGCTTGAGTCCAAGATTCAGAGGTTTTATGACCATTTTCATCAATAACAAATATGTCATTTGTTTGTACAAACCTTGCTAGGTCTAGCCAATTGTATTTCATCTTTGTCCAATCTCTACTTGCATGGGTTACTATACCAATTGGAATTCTTATATTTTTAATAATTTGAAGTCCTTCTTCTGCACCGTTCATCATCGCAAGTGGAGTTTTATATATCTTCTGAAATATACCTTTGACTTCGTTCATCAATGGCAATTGCAATGAGTGTTTACCACCTAGCTCATCTACAACAAAATTCCAACGAACAGGATTAACTCCAATTTTTTCAAAAAGTCTATTATTTATTTCTTCAACATCAGCTTTCCACTCATCACGAGTTCGAAATGATGTATTTGAAGCTAGATGATCAAAGGCTTCAGCCATTACTTCTCTAAAAACTTGTCTAGTGGGACAAATTGTGTCATCCAAATCAAACAAAAATCTTTTTATTCCTTGTTGTTTACACCATTCACCAAGACGGATTTCACCCTCGCTTAAATTTAACCGATCTTTCGACATGATGGAAATTATATCACTAAAAAATAAGAATTTTCCTTTTTTAGGTTATTGTTTTATTAGATTAATAAATTCTTCCAAAACGCATTTTAAATATCACTATCGACATGTAGTTCAAATCCAAGCACTGTAGCATAAGGTATTGATTTTTAATCAAGAACTACTATTATTTATATATGAGTAAAAATAATTTTAAAATTAAAGACTTAAAACTCACTTGGTGGCAGGCAGGATTATTTAAACTTGCAACTATTTCTTTTGGAATAATACTTGCAGTTAATTACTATGATTTTTTTGTATCAAATATGTCTCTTGTCTGGGCAACATTCCTCATTCTAGGCTTTTACATAATCTACATTTACTTTAATAAATAGACCTCTATTGTGTTCAAATTTGGTCAGTGTTAAAATCATCACATGCTAATTAGTGACAGGATATATGGAAAGATTGAAATTAAGGATAAAGTAATTCAAGAACTTATACTTTCCAAGCCACTGCAAAGATTAAAAAAAATAAATCAACACGGTGCTCCACAATATATCCAACCTATTCGCAATGTAAACAGATTTGAACATAGCGTTGGTGTTTGGTATTTGTCCTTTCTCTACAAACGCTCAATAGAAGAACAAATTGCCTGCTTACTTCATGATGTACCCCATACTGCATTTTCCCATGCCATAGATTTTGTATTCCCAAGTGAAAAACATAACTTTCACGAAAAATTTACAGAAAAAATAATAATAAATTCAGAAATTCCAGAAATTCTTCAAAAGAATAATATTAATTTAAAAAAAGTTTTAGATGTCCACAAATTTCCACTTCTTGAAAATGACCTACCAGATATATCCTTTGACCGTTGGGACTATTTTATGAGAGATGGAACTGCACTGGGATTTTTTCCAAAAGTGTTGGTTAGTGAATTTATTAAAAATGTTTTTGAAAAAGATAATAAATTTTATTTTAAAGATATTGGGCTTGCATCCACCTACTCAATTTTGTTTATGAACTTCTCAAGACTTATCTGGCTTGACCCAACCTCACATGGATCATATTTCTTAATTGCAGAATCAATGAAAACTGCCTTACAAAACAAGATTATTAATGAAAACGACCTTTTCAGCGATGATGAAGCTTTGATGAAAAAATTAAAAACTTCAAAAAACATAAAAATTGTTAACTTACTAAAGAGATTAAAAGTTGGTAAAGAATTTAGGTATTCAGAAAAAAACAAAGCCGAGTTTTATGGTCCAAATAAACCCAGATGTGTTGACCCCTTGATTTTGATAAACGACAAATTAAAAAGACTTTCTAATGTTGTTCCAAATATCGGTACCTATTTTGAAGAATTTAAAACGAGCTATAAGTACCTTGGCGTAACACAGATATGATATTAATCATTCATATATTAATTGCAGTATTTAGTATTATTTACTCTGTTTTTAGCGCCTTAAAACCTTCAAAGAACTCTGTTGTGGTTTTATCTATTTTAACTTTTCTAACAATTTCAACTGGAATTGGATTAATAGTTATAAATCCTGCAAATTTAGGAAAGTTTTGCTTATCTGGCGTCGTTTACTTGGTATTTATGTATTTCTCAGGCAAACTAGCAAGCAAGAAAAAGGCAGTTCCTATCATTTCTAAACCTTCTTCAACTGCAACACTGTAAACATAAAAGTCATGACCATAAGTTAAAGAGCCAACGAGTTCAAAAACTAAAACAAAAAAGTAAGATGTTGTGCCGTAAACCATTAGTTTTTTAGTTTTTAAATTTTCTTCTTTTACTATTCTTACAATAAACATCACCAAAACAAGCAATATCACTCCTGACAAAGGAAACAGCCACGACAAATTTGAAAGCTGGCCTAAAATACCTTCACCTACTAAAGCTTGTTTAACCAAAGTGTTTGCATACTCATGAATTTCAAAAAATTCATCTAAAGAAAGAGCTATAAAGAATGTACCCAGTATGAAATTTAAGTTTATTTTTTTAAAAAACATTTTTGTCTTTAAGTAATTAACCCCTGTCATAAATGCCAGAACTACAGTAAAAAATGAGGCTAAGGTATATTTCTCATCCATATAAAAAATACTTGTATCCATACCCAAAATCCTTACTGGATGCAAAAAAAGATGCAGGAGGACTATCAATATAGATGTCACAAATAATATGTTCATGGATACAGATTATAACAGAGATTTCTTGTTTATTTAGCTTTACTGTAAAATACAGCTGAATGGAAATAATAACAAAAACTGTAATTGCACTAATAACTACCGCAGTCATCATACTTGGATTAGTATGGTCTTTTTTTGGTCCAGCTAACAATCAGAAACAAGAGATTGTTCTCATAATTCCACAAGACACTGGAAAATTCAAAGTCACGGAAGAACTCTTCAACCAAGGTTTAATAAAAAACAAAAAAGGCTTTGAGTTTTTGGCTAATAGGTATTTAAAGGGGCAAGACATAAAATCTGGAGGCTACAAACTTAATTCATCATTAAACGCTTGGCAAACTATTAACAAACTTAAGGGGAAACAAGATCTTATGTGGGTTAACATTTACTTTTGTCCCAGAAAAGAGCAGGTTGGTGAAAAATTGGCTGAAGTTTTAGGTTGGGACGAAAACAAATTAGAAGACTGGAACGATTTATATAAAGATACAGATTATTATGAAGGTGTTTATTATCCAGACACCTATTTAATCCCAGTTGATGAATCCGTAGAAGATGTTTCTCAAAGATTCATAAATAGGTTTAATGATAAATTTGCCCCACTTGCCGATGAATATACATCCAAAAATATCAAATGGACGACAAGTTTAAAAATTGCATCACTAATTGCGAGAGAAGCTGCAGGTAGAGAAGATATGAATTTAATATCAGGAATAATCTGGAACAGACTTGATCAAGGCATGAGGTTACAAATAGATGCAACTATGCAATACACACTAGGTAAAAACGAGAAAGGGAGTTGGTGGGGTGCTATTAGTTTGAAAGAAAAACAAAGTGATTCCCCCTACAACAGCTACAAAAATAAAGGTTTACCACCCACCCCCATTTGTAGTCCAAACATAGAATTTATATCAGCAGTTATTAACCCAGAAGAGACAGAATGTCTATTTTATCTTCATGACAAAAACAAAAAAATTTATTGTAGTAAAACTTATGAAGAACACAAAGAAAACATTAATAACTATTTACGATGAAACCACAAAACACAACTATGATAAATAATTTCTGGAAAAAATTACCAAAACCATTTGTTGCACTTGCTCCCATGGAAGATGTTACTGACTTTGTTTTTAGAGAAGTTGTCTCAAAATATCTCCCAAGACCTGACGTATGTTTTACTGAATTTACGAACGTTGAAGCATTAAACTCTGCAGGTTTTGAAAGAACAATTCACAGATTTAAGTTCAGTAAAAAACAAAAACCAATCGTTGCCCAGATTTGGGGACTAAAACCTGATAATTATTACAAAACATCAAAACTAATTGCTGAACTTGGCTTCAACGGAATAGACGTTAATATGGGTTGCCCTGATAAAGCTGTTGTAAAAATTGGAGCCTGCTCTGCGCTTATTAATAATCAATCACTAGCAAATGAAATTATTACTGCAACAAAAGAAGGTGCAGGAAAGCTACCCGTTAGCATAAAAACTAGACTTGGATTAAAAACGATTGTAACTGAAGAGTGGATTACTTTTTTACTCGAACATAAATTGGACGCAATCACGATACATGGCCGAACAGCAAAGCAAATGTCTGATGTACCAGCAGATTGGGATGAAATCGAAAAAGCCGTAGACATTAGAAATAAAATATCACCCGAGACATTAATAATTGGGAACGGAGGCGTAAAAAATTATAACCATGGGATCGAATTATCAAAAAAACACAGAGTTGATGGCGCAATGATTGCCACAGGGATACTCTCCAACCCTTGGGCTTTTGACAAAACCAACAAAATTAATAATTTTAACGACAACAAAGAAATTCTGATTAAACACTTAAATCTATATAGCAAAACAAACGAAAGCAATAAAGCATACGGAGTGATGAAAAAATTTTTTAAGATGTATATCAATAACTTTAAAGGATCAAGTGATTTAAGAGCCTTACTTATGCAAACAAAAGATCCAGAAGAAGCAATTAAACATTTGACAAGATGGTCTAAAAAACATTAATATAACTATATATGTGGGGTTATGGAAATTACTACAATCAAGACTTTTATGGAATGGGGTTATTTAAATTTTTAGTCCCAGTTGTTATCTTTGACTTAATTTTAAGAGGATTTGCCCTCTGGAAATCAGCCAGAAAAGATCAAAATATCTGGTTTATAGCTCTACTTATTGTTAATTCAATGGGAATTTTGCCGCTTATTTACCTTGTTTTAAACAGGGACAGTAAACCAGCTCCAAAAAAGAGTAAGGGTAAATAACTTCAGTAAATGCCCCATAGTTGATTGACATCATAATGTTAATGTGTTATTATGCTTATGTTGTGTTGAAAGACTAGTTGTAACTAACTCTTACCTCTTCGGTTTTTCCCCAATAATTTTTTAACAAAATGTATAAGAATTTTAAGAAAAATTCTAATGGTGGATTTCGTACTCGCACGAATTATGGTGCAATGGGTAGACGTTTTGGAGCTGGAGGTAGAGGAAGAAATGTTAAATCGTTTGACCCTACTAGTATCATTAACTCACAAAACAATGAAATAAAGGTTGAAGTTGAAGCTTATACACCTAAAAACACGTTTTCTGACTTTAAAATTGACCACAAACTAAAACAAAATTTACTAGCCAGAAATTATACTGCCCCATCGCCTATCCAAGACCAATCTATACCTGAAATACTTGATGGTAAAGATTTGATTGGTATTGCAAACACGGGAACAGGTAAAACAGTCGCCTTTTTAATCCCCCTTTTAAATAAAGTTATATATGACCGATCTCAAAAAGTATTAATTGTCGCTCCAACTCGAGAACTTGCAAGTCAAATAAGAGATGAATTTTACACTTTCTCTCGAGGTCTTGGTATTTACTCTGCTCTTTGTATTGGTGGAGAAAATATCAACAGACAAAAACAAGAATTAAGAAGAAATCCAAATTTCATAATTGGAACACCTGGAAGATTGTTAGACCACGTAGATAATAGAAACTTAAATTTATCAGACTGTAGATCTGTTGTTCTAGATGAAGCTGATCATATGGTAGATATAGGATTTTTAAAAGATGTTAAATATATGATTTCTTTGCTTCATGAAAATCGCCAATCACTATTTTTCTCAGCAACAATTGATGGAAAGGTAAGAGAGGTTTTAAATAGTTTTGTTAAAAATCCAGTAACTGTATCTGTAAAAACTAGAGAAACAGCAGTAAATGTTAAGCAAGAAGTAATAAAAGTAGATAGTCCAAATAAAAAAATTGAGCAATTACAAGATTTATTAAAAAAACAAGAATTTGATAAGGTTCTAATTTTTGGAAGAACCAAACATGGAGTACAAAAATTATCTGATGAATTATCCAAAAGAGGTTTTAAAGCTGACTGTATTCATGGAAATAAAAGACAAAGTCAAAGATTAAAAACTTTAGATCGATTTAAAAGAAACCAAATTGATATATTAATTGCAACTGACGTAGCTGCTAGAGGCTTGGATATTCCAAACGTTAGCCATGTTATAAATTATGAAGCTCCAGAAAGCTACCAAACATATATTCATAGAATTGGAAGAACTGGAAGAGCTGATAAAAAAGGTATCGCTATTACTTTTGTTTAAAAAACCACCTTTTTAATAAATTTAACCAAAAGTTCTCTTTATTTTCATGAATTTTCAGAAATACTGTTTTTGACCACACAGATAATATCACCCACTCTTTTTTCTCGTTTTGCTTAGCAACTACTTCAATTCTTTGATCTCCATAGGTTTTGTAATAAACCCAAGCTCCTTGAGTTTTTGAGTATCTACTTTGATCTGGCCTATTCCAAACTGCCCAAGCATCTCCTTGTTTGATATTTCTCTCTTTTAATCTTTGAATTGCATGGTTTGTCCATATTACTCCTCCATAGTTTCGGTCTGGCATACTTTAGTAGTATACTTCAAAAAATAATGTTAATAAATAAAGGCACAGAGAGTTTAATAAATGATCTAAAACTAGCTATTGAATACAACTTAAAGCAGAAGAAGGACTTATCAAAAAAATATCATTCAAAGTCAACTCTCGCCTTTGTATATGAAAAAGCAAGAAATGCAATTGAATATAAAGATGAACACCTAATAAGATACACAGCAACCGAAAGGATACTCAAGCGTCGTTTGCATTTAAATCAATCTTCAAAAAAGATATCTGCATTTCTACTTAAGGAGCTCAACTGGGCAAGATATATAGAACAATATGAAGTTAATGAATCAAATTTATTAAAAATAGAAAAAATAATTGAAAAGTACAAAAACACAATTAACACCACAGTTGATAGTAAAACCAACCAGACATTAGTTGGACTTTGCGCTGCAGAGATAGATGAATCTATCAACTTTGACCCCATTAACCAAATAATCATTAATTATGTTGCATCGTGCTTTGAAAACCTGTTGGTCATTGAGGGGTTGGATAAACCAACAAAAAGTATGCAAATATACATTGCAACCGAGAGGGCATTTGCTAAAAATAGTGAGATTATTATTAAGCACAAATTATTAAAAGTTCTACTAAAAGATAGGAATGATCCAGTAAAACTTATTGAAACATTAACAATAGTAGACCAGCACCTAAATTATGAACATGGTAATTTAGTCAGAAGAAAAATAGTAAAACTTATCCCACCTTTTAACCTACTCAAAGACTATATTAAAGAGCATACAGACGAACTAATTGACTTAATTGAAAAACCTGATGAATTAAATTTATCTTTAATAGGATTTCTGGAAGTTAAATATAAAGAAAACACTGATAAGGTACTTAGGGCCTCCAAAAGAAGTATTGTTTATATTTTCTTAACTAAAATGTTGTTTGCTTTACTGATTGAAGTACCATTTGATATTCTAATGGGAAGTATTAACTACTTGGTACTAAGCATTAATATTCTTTTTCCCCCATCATTGATGATTCTATTTAACTCACAAGTTAAGTTACCTGAAAAAGAAAACTCAGAATTAGTGATCGAAAGAATAAATAGCTATTTATATGCAGATAATCAGTCATCAGGTGCTGAAAAAATAGAGATTAATAAGACTAAAACAAAAATTGAAGAGGTCTTTTATTATATTTTCATTGTTACCTCTGGGATTTTACTGATAAGTATAATTTATTTCTTAAACATTCTAGGGTTTAACCCAATCAATCAAATGATATTTATGTTCTTTTTAAGCGTTGTTTCATTTTTCGCATACCGTGTTCGAGAAATCTCAAATGATTTTCTTTTAGAAGAGACTTCAAACAGTTCGCTTATTGAAACCCTAATTGATTATCTTTTCCTACCAATAATAAAAATTGGACAGTGGTTATCAATGCAAGTTTCAAAAATAAACATACTCAGCTATATATTTGACGTAATAATAGAAGCTCCTCTTAAGACATTTATTGAGATATTTGAACAGTGGCTACACTTTGTCAGAGTTAAGAAGGAGGAGTTCCTTGGATAGTTTTTTAATTTCTGCTTTAATTAACTTTTCCACATCTTTACCTATTTTTTCATTTAGATATTGAAGTAACCCTGTATCATGTGGGCTTTTGTGAAACTTGTCTAAAAACTCTGAATGATGCTCCTCTGGTAAATTACCAAGGCAACAATCAATGACAGTATGATGGATCAAGTCTTCAACGTAAGTCCACAACTCCTGCATCTCATCATTAGAACCAGCTATCTTTTTAATTTTTTTATCAATTGTTTTAATAACAATCAAGTGGTCGTAAAATAGAATACTCATATTTGTATTAAATTCCCTTCTGGTATATTTAGTTCATTATACTTCACGGGACCTAATGGGACATTATTTTCAGGATCATCTACAAAGAAAAGGAGTACAGCTCCTTTTTTGTACCTTGATCCACCCAAATACTCCATCACTTCAGGACTCCCCCCAAAATGCTTACCAGTCCAAGCTGCAGGGCCTGCATCTGCAATTGCAGCAACAACCGCATTTCCATTTTTAGTATTTATTATCATTACTTTTCTATACTTATACCAATTATATAAATATGGTTGACGACTATTCCAGTCAGGTAAATATAAGGTTTGAACTACTGCATACCACTTTTCAATTTCTACCAAATCTTGATTTAAATTATCTTTTGATTTTGCAAAATAACCCCAAGCGCCAAGACCTGGAGCTATCCCTTCTTTGTAGTATGGACCGTGGTTTTCTAAAATATCTCCAGGATATCTTTTTAGGTGTTGCTCTGCTCCAATATAGCCATATGTAGTGTTTAGATGTTCTCCTTCAAGTGATGCTTTGGCAGGTATGTTTGTTACATTTTTAATAACTTGTTCCAAATGTTTTTCCTCGTCTCGAGAGAGAGGTCTAACACTTTCAGGCAACATCTGCCTCAAACTTTCTATCAAATCAGCCTGTGGTAAACTCTCACCTTCTTTTCTACCTGCTAACTCATCCAAACTTTTCGATATCTCAGTGGGTGATGGAAGTTGACCAACACCCGTTGGAGGAGCAAGTAAAAGAGTTCCAGTTAATGCACCAGCTGAAATTAGTTTGGCACTGTGTTGCCTGATCTGACCCAACTCAACACCTTTTTCTAATAAAAACTTGTGGGCCTTAGGATATTTTTTTTCAAAATTTACCTTAGCTTCTAAGCTTTTTAGTTTTAATAAATCTCTTAAATTATTTTGAGCAGTTTGTGGCATATTAAATTATTTTTTTTAATCTTTCCAACGTTTCTTCCTTACCTAATATTATAATCGATTCATTAATTGGTGGTGTAAATTTCATACCAGTAATGGCAATTCTTAAACTCATAAAAAAGTCTCCTGTTTTAAAATTGTTTTCTTTGACAACTTCCATCAAATCTCTTTCTGCTTCAATTCCTTGCACAGCCTTACTTAAATGTTCTTTGTAACTCTCTCCAAACAATGAAGTATCAACATCTGGCCTTTCCCAAAAGAATTTTGCCAGCGTATCAATATCTGAAACTTTTGTAATTCTTTCTTTTAATAATTTTGTAATTTCTAATTTTTTAGGTTTTTCTATTTTTTTGAACTTGGGACTTAGAACTTCAAATTTTTCACATAGTTCGCTATCACTCATTCCACGAATATACTGTCCATTAAACCAATCCAATTTTTCTCTGTTAAATATTGGGTTTGATGCCTGTAAGCCAGAGCGGTCAAAATATTTGACAAATTCTTCCAAACTAAATAATTCTTTGTTATCTTTTGGTGCCCAACCCAAGAGCACAACAAAATTAAATAATGCTTCCGGTAAATATCCTTCTGCAAGTAATCCATCCACAGAGGTGCTTCCTTTTCTTTTGGATAACTTCCCACCCCCAGGATCCATAATATCTGTCAGGTGTCCAATTTCTGGAACATCATACTCTAGATACTTATAAACAAGTAAGTGAATTGGTGTAGAGGGCATCCAGTCATGACCCCTCAATGCATGTGTTATTTTCATATCGTGGTCATCTACAACCACTGCTAAGTGATATGTGGGAAAACCATCTGACTTTAAAAGTGTTGCATCACCTACAACAGAGGTGCTCCAAGAAACCTTTTTACCCAAAACGTAATCAGTAAAACCAATGCCTTCGCTGTCGGGAACTTTTAACTTTATAGCACCATTTGTTAAATTCCTTTCTCTGCAAGGATCACGGAGAATACTTGAAAAACCATCTTTTTTGGCATTTTTAGCGGTACATTGGCAGTAAAAAGCATGGCCTTTATCAACCAGTTCCTTAGCGGTCTTTGTATACAGGTCAAGTCTTTCAGACTGTATATAGTATTCATCCCACTTGATATTGAAAACCTTCAAAAGTCTTTTAATATCTTCAACCCCTCCCTCCTTCTCTCTTTTTTTATCTGTGTCCTCGATTCTTAAGATAAAATCTCCACCGTTATTCTTTGCCAAAGCGTATGCATAGAAAGCAGTTCTTAAGTTACCTATATGCATTGAGCCGGTAGGACTTGGAGCAAATCTTGTTCTGACCCTATTTACCATAATTGAATTGTACCATTTCACGGGTTAAACTTAAAAGATAAGTATGACAACTCTAACTGAGGCATCAATAGGTTCTAGAAAAGCAATTCGTTATGGAATCTATGCCATAATTTCAATTATTATAGCTAGAAGTTTACTTTTGGGTGCAATATCTTTGTATAAAACAATTTTTCCCCCACCCCCAGAACCACCAACAGTAGCATTTGGTAGATTGACAAAACTTCCATTGCCAAATCTTCCAAAATTGAATCTAACCTTTACACTAGAGACTGCTGAAGGTGGGATACCTCAGTTCCCTTTAAAAACTAATGTCTATTTTATGCCTAAGAATATCTCAAACTTACTAGCACTTGATATCTCTCAAGACAAAGTTAACAGACTAGGTTTTAACATAGAACCACAACAGGCATCAGACACAACTTTTAAGTTTTATCACAAAACTGCACCCTCAAGTCTAGAAATGGATATTGTTAATGGCACATTCTCATTAAATTATGATTTAAACGCTGATCCCACACCACTATCTTTTAGACCTAGCCAACCAGAAATTGCAAGAAACAGTATTAAGACCTTTTTAGCCTCGGCAAGTTTATATCCCCCTGATCTTGAAGGTGGAATATTTAAACATACCTACTTAAAAACTCAGTCAGGTGGATTTACTCCCGCTTTATCTTTGTCAGATGCAAATTTAGTAAGACTTGATTTATTTAGAAAGAGTTACGACAACCTACCAACAGCCACCAAAAACCCAAATGAAGGAAATGTTTGGTTTTTAATTAGTGGAGTTAGAGAACGAGGTAAAGAGGTTTTGGCTGGTGAATATCACTATTTTCCTGTTGATGAAACACAATCAGCTACCTACCCTATTAAATCTGGTGAAGTAGCTTGGCAGGAGTTTGTGGGAGGAAATTACTTTATAGCCTCCAACGGAACAGCCCAAGAAGGAGAAAATATTAAGATAAGAGAAATATATTTAGCCTACTATGACCCTGGTACCTATACTGAATTTTTCCAGCCTGTTTTTGTTTTTGAGGGAGATAAAGATTTTGTAGCCTATATCCCAGCAGTTACTCAAGATTACTACGGAGAGTGAGAAAATCTTGGCAAAGTTTCACTTTGTGAGAAAATCTTGTCCTGAAGGAGCTATCTTTTGCCATTCATAATTTCCATATACCCAATCAATTAACTCTATTGTTTCTCCAAACCTATCACTACTACCTAAAACAACTATCATTACTTTCCTATTATCTCTCTCTACAAAAGTAATTAAGTTTTCTCTGGCATTCTCAGTCCATCCAGTTTTAACTCCCATAACACCAGGGACTTCACCCAATAATTTATTAATATTGACAAGTCTATGAGTAAACCTACCATCTACGCTTTTTACAATTGAGGTTTGAGTGTTTACTATTTCAGCAAACAGTGGATTATTCATTGCATATTTGGCAACCACCACTAAATCCCTTGTCGTTGAATATTGTGACCCATTATCTAAGCCTGTTGGATTACTAAAATGTGTATTGGTTAGCCCTAAGTCTTTAACCTTCTTATTCATTAATCCAATAAAAAGATCTCGTCCTCCAACATGGTTACTTGCCAAGACTTCAGCAGCATCATTTCCTGAATATATAAGTAGCCCCTTTAATAAATCTACGAATTTTATTTCTTCCCCCTGGACAAGCCCCATTTTTTGCCCCACTACGTTTATCCTGCCGACTTTTAAGACCTGTTCTAGGTCATAAGTATCAAGTGCCACTAGTGCTGTAACAATCTTGGTTGTAGAGGCTGGTAGAAGTGCTTTGTTTGGGTCCTTTTCATATAGAGTTACCCCAGAGTCCAAATCTACTGCCATGACAGACTGTGAAGATAAAATTGGGTAAGTTGCGTCATTTTTCAAAACTGGCAAATCTGGATATGTTTTTTTAACTTTAACAATGGTTATGTAATCTTTAACCTTACTAAAGTTTCCAGATATTGAAATTGCTGTTGTTGAAATTAATAGAAAAGACAAAATAGATAAATAGAACAACTGATCTCTAACCAGTGGGGTTTTACTTTTTGACATTTATTTTTATCCCAAGTTCCTTAAGTTGGTCATCGGATGCAGCACTTGGCGCATCGAGTACCGATGTTTGACCCGATGAAGTTGTAGGAAAAGCCATAACTTCACGAACTGAGGGCTCATTAAACATAGCCATAATAAATCTATCAAGACCTGGAGCTATACCACCATGTGGGGGAACACCATAACTAAAAGCTGTTAACATATGATCAAATTGAGCTCTTTGTTCTTTAGAAAACCCAATCAATTTAAAAATCTGTTCCTGTAATTTGGAGTCACTAATTCTTATACTCCCACCCCCAACTTCAAAACCATTTAAGACCATGTCGTGCTGCAGTCCTCTTACCTTATTTGGATCAGTTTCTAAGAGTTCCAAGTCGTCTGGGTGGGGAGACGTGAACATATGATGTGATGGTGCCCACTTAGCCTCACCTGAACCATGGAAAAAATCTTCCTTTGTTTGCTCGGTAAACAATGGGAAATCAACAATCCAACAGAAGGCAAGCTCGTTAGGATCATTTTTGTCGACTCGAAGATCAGGTTTATCACTTCCATACTTTTCCCTAGCCTCTTTATGTGGAATTCTAGGCCAAGGTGTGTTTGAAATTTTCTTTTCTGGAAAAAGATTCAGCACTAGGTCCGTAAACATTTTTTCAGTCAACTCTAAAATGTCATTTTGATCAATAAATGACATTTCCATATCAAGCTGTGTAAATTCGCCATAAGCACGATCTTTCCTGGGGTCTTCATCCCTGAAACATCTTGCAAACTGGAAGTATCTTTCCATTCCCGCAACCATTAAAAGTTGCTTATATTGTTGTGGTGACTGTGGTAGTGCATAGAATTTACTATGTTGTAACCTTGAAGGAACCAAGAAATCCCTTGCACCTTCAGGAGTAGTTTTAGTTAGAATTGGTGTTTCTATTTCTACAAAGTCATTATCTAATAGATAATTTCTTAAAAATTGTGTCATTTTTGATCTAATTCTAATGTTTCTAGCCATTCTAGGTCTTCTTAAATCTAAATATCTAAATTTTGTTCTGACATTTTCGTCAATATCATAGCCATCTGTATCAATAGGCATTGGAAGTTCTGAGGCTAGAGATAGAACTTTTAAACTTTCAATTTGTAGCTCAATTTCTCCTGTTTCAATCTCTTTATTAATTAGTTTTTCAGGCCTTTCAACAATCTTCCCAGTAATCTCAATAACACTTTCAACGCTAACCTTTTCTAAATTTTGTCCAACACATTGAATAATTCCCGTTCTGTCCCTTAAATCTATAAAACTGATTTTCCCATGATCACGTATGGTTTCCACCCAACCTTTAAGTGTTACTGTTTCACCAATCATCTCAATAGTTTCTTTGACTAATGTTCTCTTCATATATGTATTCTAACTTCAATATTAGGGATTGACAACAAGCACAAACATTTTTTACAATAGACGAGCAAGAAAGATATCATGAAAAAATTATACACAGTCAAGACAATTATTAATCTCTTTACCTAAGGGGTTTGTCCTGACTTTTGTTTTTTGACAAACCTCTTTAACAAAAGGGGTTTTTTTTGACCTAAAAATATGACTGAAAGAAAGAAACCAACAAAAGAGTTTAAATATCCAGACGGAAGCAGAATGTGCGTTGCTGGAAAAGTTAGAGCAAGCTGGTGGTCTCAACTAATATCAAAGGGTGATCTAACCGAGGAAGATTTGATAAAGCTCGCAGGAAAAGGTGAATATGCTGTAGCAAGGGGGGCAGATACTAACAAAATAAATTATATCGCCATGATGGTTTATAGACACCTTAAATCTGGTGATCTAGAAGAATACACCACAGATGGTCAATTTATAAGTAACAACATAATACAAAACGTCAACGATAACAAGTTTGCATATCTAATTCGACAAATATTTGGGGGGGGTGATAACTGTGACTGAAAGACAAACTGACAACAATGAGGTTGTGGCAGTAGATGAGCGGACAAAAGCGGCCAGATTAAAAGTTTTAGAATCTGACAAGGTGGCTCAAGCGAATCGAGAAGCTGCAGAAGCAATAGAAACAGGAGAAGTGTTTTATGGGGGAACTAAATAATTTTTATATCTTTATCATTCCTAATGTCTCGTATTTTCAACTGTATTGAGGTTTTGTTGTTCCAAACATTTTCTTCAACTGTGAAGGCAATATTTGCTTTTATGGGTTTTGAAGAAATGTAGTCACTTTTTGCATTAAACCAAATTGCATCTATTATTTTACTGTCTTGTTTTAGTTTCATTTTTATATGCTTATTTTCACTACCAACTGTTTTTGTTTCCACAACTTCTACATCTTTACTTAAAAAAATTGGTGAGTAGTTACCATACCCTACAGGTTCTAGCTTTGTAATGAAATCTAATAAATCTTGATTAATAATACTAAAATCAATAACCGCATCAATTTTTAACTTTCTTAATAACATCTCTTTATTCAAATATTTTTTTGATATTTCGTTTATTCTTTCTTTAAACAAACTAATTTTTTTAGTTTCTATTGAAAACCCAGCAGCCATAGGGTGACCACCACCCTCTATGATTAATCCAGTTTCTTTAATAGCTTCAATAATATTGAACCCACTAATTGATCTTGCTGAAGCTTTTGATATCTTTTCACCTTTTGAAAATATTATTGAAGGTTTATATAATTTTTCTGTAACTCTACCTGACGCCAAACCAATTACTCCTTCATGATAATCACCTTCTATAACAATCACATTTAACTCTTGATCGACTTCTTTTAATGTTCTTATCAAAACATCTTCCACTATTTGTTGTCTTTTTAGGTTTGTATCATTTAACAACTTTGAAAGTATTAGTGACTTTTTTTTGTCTCTGGTACAGAGTAACCTTAAAGAATCAGTAGCATTTAAAAGCCTTCCCATAGCATTTATTCTTGGGGCTATAATAAAACCAATTTCATATACACCAACTTTTGAAATACCTGCAGATTTAATTAATTCTTTTAATCCTAACTTTTTTGTTTTACCAGCGGAGCTGGCCAAGCTATGCTTATTCAGTTCTTCTAGTCCATACTTAACCAATGACCTGTTTATCCCCAAAAGAGGCATTTGATCAGCAACTGTTCCAATAGCAACCAGCTCCAAATTATCAAAAACTTTGAGTTCTTTAGCTAAAAACCAAGAAAGAGCAGATCCACAAACCTCAGTCGAATGAATAATATATTCTGTATCTAACTTCTTTTTTGTTTTCTGATGATGATCAACTACAATCACATCAATTTTTTTGTTTTTTGCTGTTTTTATTGCACTATGAGCAACAATGCCGTTATCAACAGTTACAATCAATGCTGGATTTAGAGCTTTAAACTTGGAATTTTTAAAAGTTTGAGATTTAATACCATAACCTTCTTCAAACCTATCGGGTATGTATGGTAAAGCATCAAAACCTAATTTATAAAGCGCCTCCCAAAGTATTGCTGTTGAACAAACACCATCTGCATCATAATCACCAAAAATTACAATTTTCTCTTTTTTTTCTTTTGCTAATTTTAATCTTTGAAGGACCCTATTAATTGAAGCTTTTGGAACACCCAAGTCAATTAGATTTATATCCTTTGGATTTTTAGGTTCTAAAAAATCTTTGACTTCATTTTCAGATTTTAGTCCCCTGTTTTTAAAAATTACTTTTTGTAAAACCTCGATACTATTTACCTTAGTGCCGTCTAATATTTCCCATTTCATATACTCTGATATAATATCATAGTATGCAATTTAATCTTCCAAAAGATGTAAGTAGTCTGTTAACCAACTTCAAAAAAAATAAATATGAAATATATGTTGTAGGTGGTGCCGTTAGAGACCTGCTGATGGGAAAAGATGTGGTTGATTGGGACTTTGCCACTAATGCAACACCTGAAGAAATACTATCTCTTTATCCAGATGGTTTTTACGATAACGCCTACGGCACAGTAGGCTTATCGCGGAGCAATAGCGACGATGATAACCTTAAACCATTTGAAATAACTACATATAGAACTGAATACGGCTACTCAGATAATAGAAGACCGGATAAAGTTGTCTGGGGTAAAACATTAAAAGAAGATCTTGAAAGGCGTGATTTTACAATAAACTCACTTGCTTTAGATGAAGATAAAATAATTGATTTTTTTGGAGGTCAGGACGATTTAGATAAAAAAACACTGCGGGCAGTAGGTGACCCATCAGAAAGATTCAATGAAGATGCACTACGTATGATGAGAGCCGTGAGAATAGCGGGTGAACTTAAATTTAAAATTGAATCAAAAACTTTTATGGCCATCCAAGAAAACACCACCCTAATTAATAAAATTGCAAAAGAGAGAATTAAAGATGAACTTTTTAAAATCTTAAAAAGCAATAATCCTTATTCAGGTATTGTCCACCTAAAAGAATCTGGTTTAATGCAAGAGATATTGCCTGAAATGATGAAGTGTTTTGGAGTAGAACAAAAGTCCCCCAGTAGACACCATATATATGACGTTGGCACACATTTATTAATGAGTTTAAAAGAATGTAAATCAAGTGATCCTGTTACACGTTTTGCAACCCTAATTCATGATATTGGTAAACCTCAAACTTATAGAAAACTACCAACTGGAGTTATAACTTTCTACAACCACGAAATGGTTTCAACAAGAATTGCAGAGAATATTGCAGACAGACTTAAACTATCGTCAAAAGAAAAAGATAAATTAATTAAACTTGTGAGGTTTCATCAGTTTACTGTAGATGAACACCAAACAGATTCTGCAATTAGAAGGTTTATAACTAACGTTGGACTTGAGTATGTAGAAGATATGTTGGCTTTAAGAGTTGCAGACAGACTTGGTGGTGGCGCTTCAGAAACATCTTGGCGTTTGGAAGAGTTTAAAAAGAGATTAATTGAAGTTCAAAAACAACCTTTTTCGATTAAAGACTTAAAAATAAACGGAAAAGATGTAATGAATACATTAAAAATTCCAAGTGGACCAAAGGTGGGCGAGATTTTGGAAAAACTATTTAATGAAGTTGTTGAGAACACGGTTCCAAATGAGAGAAAAATATTACTAAAAAACTTAAAGGTCTTTTCTTAACTTCTTACTTAATTTATCCCAAGTCACAAGTATCGGGACTGCAACAAACGGTGAAGAGTATGTTCCTGAAATTGTTCCAATCAAAAGCGCTGAAGCAAACCAACGAATAGAATCTCCTCCCAAAAGAACCATTGCTAAAAGCATAAAAATGATAGTGAAAGAATTATTTAAACTTCTAACCATAGTTTCTGATATTGCACTGTTTGCAATTTTTTCAATGTCACTACCAAGTTCTGGATCATATTTTTTTTGTTTTTCACGAATCCTATCATAGACAACAATTGTGTCATGAACAGAAAAAGAGAGAATTGTTAAAACTGCTGTAACAAACAGAAAGTCTATTTCTACATCCATAAAATGACCGAGGAGAGAAAATGATCCAATTAAAATTAATGAATCATGAAGCATGGCAAGTATTGCAGATACACCAAACTTAAAACTTTTAAACTGTATAGCTATCCAAAATAAAATTAGAATAGCTGAAATAGCAATCGCGATATATGTTTTTTTGACAAGTTCTGGACCAATTGACGGGCCAACAACTTCAAATCTTAACTCTTCTGCATTTTTATTTTTGATCTCATCCCTTATTTTTTGTGTTTCTTCTTCAGATATGTAGGCAAATTTTTGAGCTTTAACTTCACCATCTTCCTGTCTATATTCAACAACTACACCACCAGTAAAATCTATGCCTAATTTAAATCCCCATTTGAAAAGGCTGGAAATTCCAATGCTCAATAAAAGCATAGATATCACAAAGTATAAAATCCTATATTTCATCCACGGAATTGTATTTTGGTTATTCATTTATTTCTTTTCCTCTCTAATAAACAACCTAAGTAAATTACGGCTCACAACAAGTCCAGTAAACAGAGATACTCCAATTCCCAAGGCCAATGTAATTGCAAAACCACGAACTGGGCCAGATACGTGCAAAAACTCCCAATCAAGAGGATTTGCCAGAATAAAGGAAGTTACAAGTGTTGCAACATTAGCATCTCTTATTGAATCCCAAGCCTTGCCAAATGAGACTTCCAACGCTTCTCTTATTGGTTTTAGTTTTATTTCCTCTTTAAGTCTCTCGAAAATTAAAATATTACTATCAACCGCCATACCAACAGCAAGTAAAAATCCTGCAATCCCTGGAAGCGTTAGAGTTACTGGAATAAGTTTATAAATAGCAAGTGTAATTACCCCAAATATAATCAAGGCTATATCTGCAATCAATCCATACCTACCATACATTAAAACCATAAATAACAAAACCATAATTAAACCAACTATTCCCGCCCTTAAACTCACATTTACTGAGTCAACACCCAATGAAGCTGTAATAGTTTTTTGCTCAACTAAAAATACGGGAACAGGTAGGGCACCTGCGTTGAGTTGTACTTCTAGTTGAGAGGCCTCTTCAACTGAAAAGTTACCAGATATTTGTGCAGTTCCACCACTAATTTTCTCATTAACGACAGGGGCCGAGACGATTTCGCCATCTAATATAATAGCTAGTGGTTTACCTATGTTTAATTCTGTAATTTCTTCAAACTTTTTTGATCCCTCATCAGTAAATTCAATTGACACAGAGGGTTTGCCAGTATTTGGGTCAAAAACAGTATCTGCAGATTTTAGATCAGCACCAGTTAAATTGGTTGGGACCAAGCTTGTTTGTTCGGGGTTATCTTCAGAAACAGCAACTTCTGCAAAATACAACTGAGCAGTTTGGCCAATTAAATCACTTGCTGTTTTGGGGTCATTAATACCTGGAAGCTCGACAATTATCCTATCCTTACCCTCAAATCTTGAGCCGACCACATTACTCTCTGTCACACCAAAAAGATTTACTCTTTTTTCAATAACCTTACGTAAAGATTCTATGGCCTGTTGTTTTTTTTCCTCCGCTAGTTCCCTTGTATCTGCTTCAAAAACAAGCCTACTTCCACCAGATAAATCTAAGCCCAATGATAAATCCCAAGTTTTTCCAAATAAAGGAAAACCAAAGCTTATCATTGTACAAGCTACAGTTAAAAGGAGAATTAAAAATAGTTTAACCAACAAGTTCTTCTTCATCACCAATTATCATTACTCGACTTGAAAGAAAAATGCCTTGCAAAAACGGATCACGTCTCTTTTTTCGATAGTCTAATTCTTCTCGAGTCATTACAGTGTAGTTGATTTCCCTACCCAATTTTGATTCATAAGTTCTAATTATCATGGCAATTTCAGGTAGAACAATTTCACCAACCACCAACATATCAACACTATCTTCAGTTTTTCTAGGTTTCATCCTTGCAAACCTACCTGAAAACATAATATAGCCAACTTTTCCTAGTTTGGATTTTGAATCTATTAGCGCCTTACCTAATCCAGTTGATTTTGAAACCATTGAAAGAAGGTCACCATAACCTGGATAGTCAGTTCTTAAATAATAGTAAATTCTATTACCCCTTGGTTCTTTTTTAAGAATTCCTTGCTTTTCAAGTCTCTCCAGTTCTCTTCTGACTGCATTAATTTCTTCACCAATCTCTCGGACAATTCCCCTGACGTGATACATCTCAGTGACATTAGAAAAGAAAAGGTCCAAGATTTTAACTCTAACCTTTGAAGTGATTATATCTTCTAGACTTGCCATTTTTTTAGTAATTTACACTATTTCCAGATGGCAGTGCTTCTATCCAAATCTTACCTTTAACAAATTTTATTTCTTCGCCATCACTGTCTAATAGCTTTAAGCTATCAACAGCGTTCGTCTTTTCCCAAGTACCCTCTATAACATCTCCATTCTGGAAAACCACTGCCTTACCCTCACCGGTTACTGTATACAACATATGACCCTCTTTATCAACAGGTCCTTCTTCTTTGACATAGACGATAACAACATTTTTTGCAGACAACTGCTCCCCATTTTCTAAATCTTTATGTGCTTTACCACCATTAAATCTTAAATAGTTGTTTGTACTTTGGTCATATTTCCACTCAACGTCATAATCAGGTTTATTTTTCCAGAACATAAAGGATATCGAACTATATTTAGGTGAGGAAATCGCCTTTCCTTCAATAAATTGCCAAGGTGTAAAATTCTTATCCCAAGCATTCCCTTTAGAATCTTTGTAGTTAAACCCTCTTTTCTCAGCTTCTTCATAAATTGCATCAGTGGAGCCAACCTTTTGGTGTTCTGTTGCAAGACTTAATCTCCTATCGTCTGTAAATAATGCTGGATAACCTGTATTTGTTGCACCATTCATATTATTTCCAAAGCGTCCATTAACCCAACCTAACTTTTCTAATTGTTTATAGGCGTCAGTTCTTGGATCAATCACACCTTTTTCTTTGACACCTCCAGGACAATTGTTACAAATATTATTGGCCCCTCCCCAGTGAACAAACAAAGGATTACTACCATATCCTAAAGCATAGTTTGTGAAATAAACCCTAACGCTTCTAATTTGACCAATTGTATAATCATTATCTGCGACCCCACAGTAAAAAACAGTCAAAAATCTGGTTATCCCACCTTCTGCTACCAACTCATAGACGACATCTGCTCGAGAGAGACCAGATTGTGGCCTTGACTCTAGGTGATTTTCAATAATCGCAAGAATTGGACGTTTTTTAGACCAAATTTCTTTTTCTTCCTTTGTATACATCTCACCATTAATTGGACACATTTCCGTTTTTGGTTTTGAAAGGTCTACACGCGACACCCTACCAGAAGCATCTTTAATAGTTGGGCCTTTTGAATCTTTAACTAAAAATGTAAAGCCCGCAAGAGATATTCCTGTTGAAACCAAAAATAAACCTATAAAACCTAGAACTAATGTAAAATATTTTGAGTTAACTATTTTATTCATATTAAATTACTTCATTGATAATTGTAACGCTTTTTGCTCCTCTTTTGAAAGCTCTATTTTTGCTTTAGCAAGATGGATTTCCTTTATATATGTTCTTGTTCTTTCTCTAGTATGTAAACTAGTAATAATAATACCATTTTTCTTTCCATCTAAAAGTGCCAAAGAGAAACTATGTTCTCCACCAGCCTCGTCAAATGGGTTGTATTTAACTAAACCAACTCTCTGGATATTGTTTAAAGATAGCTCTTTAAAATCTTCAAAGTCCTTTTTAAGCTTAACTAACGACTTAGTGTTATCAGAGAAATCTTTATTTTTTGATATTTTAATTAAATCTTTAAAAATTATAAGTAGCCAGATTAAAAAGCCAGCTACAAAAACTAGACCAATGATTGCAATTAGACTTAAAGTTAAGTTAATATTCATATTATAAACAAGTTGATATTCGGCATATAAAAGGATAACCTAAACTCATGGCAAAAAAAAGAACAAAAAAACAAAAAATCAGAGCTAGTAATAAGCCTGTCAATAGCCATTTAGCCTACAGCTTCAATAGCTTGAATTTAAAACAAAGTGACCCTAAAAAATCCATAAAATCGGCAAAATATGACGATTTAGGTTCAATTAAAAAAGAGATCAGAAAAAGTATATTTGTAGCTATTCTAATTGTAGCTAGCCTTATGGTGGTATACTGGTTTTCGAAAGCGTAGCTTCGGTTTCGCTAAATAGGTTGGAGGTGATTTAAATATGATGTACTGTGTAAAGTGTAGAACAAAGAGAGAAGGTAAAGACGCACAAGCTGTAACAATGAAGAATGGTAAGAAAGCAACAAAGGCAGTTTGTGAAGTTTGTGGAACAACGATGTTCAAGATTGGTGGAAACTAATCTCGACAAAGTTATTAAAGCCTTCAAGAGGAACTATCACTTAGTGCCTCTTGAAGTGTTTGGTAAAAACCCATACAAAACACTCGTCTCCACATTATTATCTTCAAGGACCAAAGATGAAGTCACGTTAGTTAGATCCAAAGAACTTTTTAAAGTTGCAGATAGCTTAGAAAAACTAAAAAAGTTAGATGTTAAAACAATAGAAAAACTTATTTACCCTGTAGGTTTTTACAAAACAAAAGCTAAATACCTAAAGAACTTAAACATTACAAAAGTTCCAAAAACACGTGGGGAACTAATGAAAATTAATGGAGTTGGTAGAAAAACTGCAAATCTAGTTTTAAACAGAGCTTTTGGTATCCCAGCCATTGCAGTCGACACTCATGTTCATAGAATTTGTAATACCTTAGGTTGGGTAAAAACAAAAACACCAGAACAGACAGAGATGAAACTTATTAATATAATCCCAAAGAAATATTGGCCTGATTTAAATAGATTGTTTGTCTCCATCGGTCGTCAATTTACAACAAATAAAAAATTGATAGCGTTTCTAAGGAAAGAGGGTTTAATTTAATTCTCTAAAACTAGTGTAACTGGACCGTCGAGGACACAATCAATTTTCATATAGTCTCCAAAACTACCAGTTGCCACCTTGACATTTTTTTCTTGTAAACTTTCAACAATATATTCATATATTATTTTTGCCTTTAAGGGTTCTTCTGCTTCCATAAACGAAGGTCTGTTTCCATCTTTTGTGTTTGCATAAAGTGTAAACTGAGAAACCAAAAGTATTTCAGACTTTGTATCTATAACTGACAAATTCATTTTTCCTTCTTCATCTGCCATTATTCGAAGTTTAACCATTTTATTTATAATCTCATCAGCCTGTTTTTTAGTATCCCCCTTTTTAATGCCCAAAAGTACAAATAATCCGCTTTTTATCTCGCCAACTATACTTTTATTCTCCTCCCTTATAACCATAGCTGACTTTACACGCTGTATAACCACTTTCATGGCTATATTGTATCAGAAATGCTATACTCTAGCCTCTAGAGAGGAGATAATCGCTCCAAAGCAATTTGGAGAGGAAAGTCCAGACAGCAGAAGACAGGGTGTCTAGTGCAAACTAGAGATACGTTTGAGTAATCAAACGTAGCCAGTTAGAGTAACAGAGACGAGTCTAACTGAAAGGTTAGGGTGAAACGCGACAATCCTCCCCGCTGCAACCTCCGAATTGACTTATGGGATGTCTTCCCCACGTAATCGTAAGATTGCAAAGTCTAAAGTATGAGGGCAATAGATAGATGATTATCGAGACACAGAATCTGGCTTACTACTCTCTAGAGCCGCAAGGCGATAGTGTGTTAAGTGGCCAAGCTTTGCTTACTACTCTCTAGAGCCAGTGATGGTAATGGAGAGGAGCCAAGTTTACTTACTACTCTCTAGAGGAGAGGAGCCAAGTTTACTTACTACTCTCTAGGGGCCGAAAGGCAATTGTTTGAATTATAATGACTATTGGTATGGAGATAATCATGCCAACTATTCCAGCCAATCTATACCCCACCGCCAAAGCAATTAATGTAATAATTGGTGATACTCCTGCAGATTTCTCCATAATCTTTGGTACAAAAATATAGTTTTCAAGTTGCTGAATTAAAATAGCAAGTCCAACTGAAGCAAAACCTAAAAACGGAGAAATACTAAAACCTAAAATAACCACAGGAATCGCCGCAATAATTGGTCCCACAAAGGGAACTATTTCTAAAATACCAGCCAGCAACGCAAGTGGTAACGCGTAAGGTATTCCCAAAATAATAAATCCGATATAACTTAAAACACCTATCAATATCATTAGTAAAAGCTGACCTCTTGCCCAACCACCTAGCTTTGATTCAAGTCTATTAATAAAATCTGCTGCATTTTTTGTTTTCTCTTTCCCAAAAAGAAATTCTAAGTTTGTGTCAAATTTGTCTCTAACTAAAAGTAAATAAAATGCAAAGATGAGTACAGTAAAAATGTTTAAGATATTTCCAAAGAGAGAAAATCCAGCTTTTACAATCTGACTAGGTACTGACCCTAATTGAGAAACAGTTTGTTTTACCACGTCTTCATTTATATATTTTGCCAACTCTGAACTCTGAAAGTACTGCGGTAAACCATTGGCCAAATTGGTTGTTTGTTCAATTAATGGTGGGAGTACCGCTCCTATTGTTAAACCAAAAAAACCAAAGATAAGAATGTATGAAATAAGTATTGAAACAGGTTTAGGTATTTTATACTTTGAAAGCTTAGTAACAAATGGGCTAAGTATCGAAACCAATATCAAGGCCACAAAAAGCTGTAGGACTATATCTCTGATATAGTATACAAACCAAATAGAACCTACAAAAATGGCTGTAAAAAATATTGTCTTGTGTGAGATCTCAACTTTTCTCGGCATATGCTAAAGAATACCATTTAAATCGCCCAAGTTCCACTTGCTAACTAAATTTTCTATATTTTCAAGAAAATTTTTATCACTTATATAAAACCAAACAATTCTCTTGTCTTTTTTAAACCAAGTTATTTGACGCTTAACATACTTCATTTCATTTCTCTCCCAATTTTCAATAAATTCCTCATAAGTTTGCCCTTCTTTGAAAAAGGCTTCGGCTTCTTTATATCCTAACGATTTCATTGACTGGTTCTTCCAAGAAACACCCATTTTTAAAAGCGACTCAATCTCATCAATAAAACCCTCATTTACTCTTTTTTCCACCCGATTCTTTATATTTTTAAACAAATTTTCTTTACTTGATTTTAGTCCAATCATTAAAACTTCGACATCATCATCCAAGACCCTGTCTCGTAAATCGACTATCTTTTTTTGTGTTTCATTTTCGATATTCCAAACAGCAACCTCAATAGCCCTAATAAGTCTTCTTGGATTTTTTTTATCAGACGAGTTTAGCCTTGCTACTTTTAGACTATCAAGAGTTGCTAATTTTTCATATAACTCAGTCAGGCTTAAGTTTCCAAGGTTTTTTCTTAATTCCTCGTTTTTAGGAATATCTACAGTGGGTATTCCATCAATCAAACTTTTTATATACAAACCTGTGCCCCCCACAATTATTGGTAACTTATCTCTATCCCAAATATCAGAAACTACCTGCTTCATTTGGTTAAAGTAGTCGGAAACACTAAATTCATCTTTTGGATCAACTAGGTCATACCCCCAAATTTTTATATTTTTATCCCACTCTTTACCTGTACCGATGTCCATATGTTTGTATACTTGTCTAGAATCTGCGGAGACAATCTCGCCATCAAACTTTTTAGCCAACAAAAAACCGAGGTGTGTTTTACCTGTAGCTGTAGGCCCACAGATAACCAACAATTTTTTGTGAGTTATGACTTTTTGCTCTTTTGAAGTGGTATTAGAACTTTGGTGATAACCAGATGTTGTATCTATTGCACCTACTGTATCCATCTTTATAACTTTCTAAGTTTTAAGTAAACCAATATAAGCAACAAAAACAAAATATCCATAGGGTTTCGGTTATAGACCATAATCCCCACTAAAGGGTTTACTGGCTTTAGTAGAATTAAATCATAACCACCTGGTTGAGTTAATTTTCTATAAAAATAAAATATTCTAACTGCGGAACTAACTATAATAATTGTCAACAACAGTATAAAACTTAAGAACAAATTGTAGTTTGTGAAATAATAAACCACAAAAAATATGGCTAGGTGCTCAATAAATAGTATGGATAATAGTTTGTAATTTATTGTTTTTACAATAACACTTAACCAAATTTTAAAATAGTTTGTGATCATTTTTTCATATTATTAATTATTTCATCAATTGGTAATTCTTCTATATTTAAGTTTGTAACTGGCAGTTTTTGCAACAATTCTGCTGCCGCAAAAGCTGCAACAGAACGTGGAGCTGATAGGTAAAGATAGGGAAATACATATTTTTTAACTGTACCAACTTCTTCAACATCTTTTGTATTAATTTCTTCCGACAACTTAATTTTAATTAACTTCTCTTTTGCAAATTTCTCAATTATTTCATCAATAGGACCGTCAAATATTTGGCGACCTTCATCTACCACAATAACCCTCCTAACCAAGCCTACTAAATCGTCTATCTTTTCTTCTGCAATTATCACTGTCGCTTGGTTTTTAGAATTATATTCATATATCTGATTCAAATAGTTATTTTGTTCATCTAGAATGACTATTTTTGGTCTATATATTAATGAGTCAAGTAATACTGGATCTGCAATATACTTGGTTAAGTCGTTTAGACTTTTGTTGAAATCTCGCATCGTTAATCCATAGACTTCTTTGGTTATCTCTAATACCTCTATGGGTGTTAAATTATTCAGAAGTGGTTTAACTGTGTTAAATAAAAAAGAAATCTGTTTCAAGAAGTCAGCAGTCTTCAAAAATGGATCGTAGTCAAGTACAGACACAAAACCCGACGAGGGCTTTAAAAGCCCAGAAAGAATTTTAAGTATTGTTGTTTTACCAGAATTTTTCGGGCCTATAAGACCGACTATTTCACCAGACTGTATTGTAAAAGAGATATCTTTTAAATGGTTCTGGTACGACAAATGATCCACAATTATTACCTTCATTAAGTAGGATTATACCACTCTTATCTTACAACTTGTCTTTTTAAAGTTTTGCCTGGAGTAAATTTTGGAGCTCTATGTGACTTAATTGTAACCAGTTTATCTGTTTTCGGTATCTTAACAGTCTTACCCTTCATTGAAATAACTCTAAATGTTCCAAATCCAGAAAGAACAACTTTTTCTCCCTTAGATAACACTCTCCCAATCTCAACCAAAAAAACATCAACTGCCTCTTCAGCACCTTTTTTAGTTAAATGGGCTTTTCTTGAAACCAACTCAATTATTTCTTTTTTTGTCATTTTTAAATTAAATAGCTTTAAGCCAAATATACTATTTAGCCTTCGTTGTGTCAACAGCACGAACTTCACGTACAGCCGTTACCTTAATTTGACCTGCATACTCTGCCTCTTTCTCAAGTTTCCTTGCAATATCATGGGCTAGAATGGTTAGTTTATCATCATCTACTTCATTTGGATCAACAAAGACCCTAACATCACGACCTGCCTGGAAGGCATAGGCTGTTTCTACACCTTCAAAACCCTTAACAATTTCCTCAATTTTGTCCATTCTTTTAACATATCCTTCGTGAGGTTCGTATCTAGCCCCGGGGCGTGACCCAGAAGCAGCGTCAGCTATCCAACAAATATAACTTTCAATAGATGAAAATGGCTTGTCTTCGTGATGTTCTGCAATTACATTAACCACCTCTTTAGCAATACCAAACTTTTTGGCTGTAGCGACACCTACATCAATATGATTTCCCTCTTCGTCAGTTACTACTTTACCTATATCATGAAGCAAACAACCAAGTCTAACAATGTCAATGTTTGCGCCCAATTCTTGGGCAATTGCAACTCCAATTTTTGTCTCTTCAATTGTGTGGTGTCCCAAATTCTGGCCATATGAAGTTCTAAATTTAAACTTACCGATAAGCCTCATTAATTCAATTGGTAAGTTATATACACCACATTCTTCAGAAATTTTCTTACCTTCTTCCAATAGAACATCATTTAAGTCTGCCCTAGTAATCTTTAACACTTCTTCAATTCTTGAAGGCTGAATCCTTGAATCTTTAATTAACACTTCCAATGCTCTCTTTGCAACTTCACGTCTAATTGAATCAAATGAAGAAATTCTTATTTCGTTAGTATCATCTATAATAATTTCAACACCAGCATCTTTTTCAAATGCCCTAATATTTCTTCCCTCCCCACCAATAATTCTACCTTTAACTTCCTCATTTGGAACAATTATTGAAGAAACAGTATATTCTGCCACGAACTTAGTAACGCCATGCTTTAATGCATCAGCCAATATTTCTCTTGATTTTTCTGAAGATTCAAGTTTGACTTTCTCTTCAGCCTGTCTAATTTTCTTTGCAATTTCAGAAGATAAATCTCTCTGGACTTCATCCAACAAAGCCTTCTTTGCTTCGTCTACTGTCATCTTAGAAACTGATTCTAATTTTTTAATGTAATCACTTTGTGTAGCCATAAATTATCTGGAGGTTATTTTTCATTATCTTATCTCCTATTAAGTCTATTATATCTTTATTCGCTATCTATATCAACATTTATGTCAATACACTTACTTATTACGTCCCAACCAAACCCTTTGCTGGCAAGGTATTGTGTAATTTTTTGTTTTTTTGTTTTTTTGTCAAATCTTTCCCATTTATATTTTTTACTTTCTATTAAATTTTTTGCAATTTTAATTTCATTAATCTCTGAAACCTCCAACAAATCTTTAATTATTTGATTATTTACACCTTTAACTCTTAATTCGTTTGTCAAAACTTTTTTTGATTTTGGAGAAAAAGACTGTCTTTGATCAATCCACCACTTTGCAAATTCCAAGTCATCTAATAATTTTAATTTTTTTAATTTATTTAAAATGTATAAGTGTATCAATTCTTCAACTTTTTTTCGTTTCAAATAATCTTTGATCTCTTTTTCAGATCTCGGCCTAATTGTTGCGTAATTTAAAACTTTATTTAATGTTTTTGATCTTTCTGATTTATCTTTAATTATACTTATTTGCTCATTACTTAATTCTTGATTAACTTTTAAGTTAAATTTAATAAAACCTTCAAGATCTATTCCAAACCCAAATTTTTCATCAAGAAAAATGTTTACTCGTTTTTTTGATTTTTGTAACTCTATTGAAGTGATAACCTGCATGGTTATGTCGGGTATTAATCCTCTTTATTCTCTTCACCTATTTCTGTAGGTAATTTTTTACCAGAAGTCATGACATTTCTAATCTTTTTCTCTATTTCATCTGCAAATTTTTCATTTTCTTTAAAGTGAACTTTAACACCCTCTCTACCTTGGGCAACTACTTTTCCGTCATAATTGAAAAATGATCCAGATTTAGTTATGATCCCCAAGTCAACTGCCACATCTAATAAATTGCCAGACTTACTAATTCCCTCATCATTCATAATATCAAATTCAGCTACTCGAAGTGGTGGAGCTACTTTATTTTTAACAACCCTAACTCTTACCCTTGTACCAATAACCATGTCTGCCTCACCTTTAATTGATTCAACCCTTCTGATGTCTAGTCTAACCGAAGAATAAAACTTTAAGGCCATACCCCCCGTTGTGGTTTCAGGATTACCAAACATCACACCAATTTTTTGTCTTAACTGGTTTGTAAATATTAAAACTGTTTTACTTTTACTAATTGCTCCAGTTAATTTTCTTAACGCTTGGCTCATCAAACGAGCTTGTAAACCCATTACTGCATCTCCCATCTGGCCTTCAAGCTCTGCTCTTGGAACTAGGGCTGCAACTGAGTCAACAACTATGACATCAAGTGCTCCACTTCTTACTAATGTTTCTGTTATTTCTAATGCCTGCTCACCAGTGTCTGGTTGAGAAAGTAATAAATCATCAAGATTTACACCAATTGTTTCAGCTCTTACTGGGTCAAGAGCATGCTCCGCATCAACAAATGCACACTGACCACCAGTTTTTTGAGCTTGAGCAACAACAGACAGTGCCAAGGTAGTTTTTCCAGATGCCTCAGGACCATAAATTTCAACAATCCTGCCGCGTGGAAGTCCACCAACTCCAAGGGCTAGATCAAGAGCAATAGAACCAGTTGGAATAACTTCAATCTGGGCCATTTTTTCTGCATTTCCACCAAGCCTCATAATTGAACCTTTACCATATTGTTTGTCGATTTGTTCCATAGCGATTTTAATTGCTTGGAGTTTTTGAGCTGAACCTTCTTGTTTTGTTGGAGCTACTACTGTGTCTTGTTTCTTTTTTGCCATATGTTTATATTTACACAATAATACGAACTATTACCAAATGCAAGTGGGTAAAATTATTGATCTTGAAATCTTACGAAATAAAATTCGGATTCGGTATCAGAATTATTTTCAATTTCATGCTTTATACCAGAAGGAAATATAAATCTGTCTCCAACTTTATACTCTTCTATTTTTCCGTCTATATCTTTGATTATTCCATTACCTTTTGTGACTACACAAATCTCAACAATGTTATTGTGGTCATGCATTTCCCATTTAACCCCTGCGGGTAAGTAACCGTAAGTCATAGCTTCAAAATATTTCGAAGTTGTTTGATCTTTAGAAACAATCATTTTTCTAGAACCAGAATTATGTGATGTCTCTTCAATTTGAATGTTGTTTAAGTTAATCTTTGAAAACATATTTATATTATATCTTTGTCGGAGATGAGTGAGTCGCACACTCGCCAGATGCACCCCATGCACCCATTCTACTCTTAAACTAATCTCCGTCAGAAACATTTTATCAAAAAACAAACTGTTACATTTTGTAACGGTTTCAGAAGGTGACAATTTGTCACCGACTGAATTTCCAACCGATCACCAATTGTGACCGTTTATTCATACCTTATCGCATCAATTGGTGATAGTTTTGCTGCACGACGGGCAGGAAATACTCCAAATAATATTCCTATTCCTGACGAAACAAAAAGTGCTACCAAAACTGCAACTAAATTTAAACTTGCTGGGAAGAAAAATCTAATACCCCAAACAATTATTGCAGAAAAGATTAAACCTACAATCCCTCCCATAAGCGACAAGACAACAGACTCTGTCAAAAACTGAGAAAGTATATCCTTTTCAGTTGCACCTATTGCACGTCTGATTCCAATTTCTTTTGTCCTTTCTGTCACAGTTGCATACATTATATTCATAATCCCAATACCCCCAACAAAAAGCGATATTGAACCTATGGCTACTAAGATGGTGTTTATAATTCCAAATATTTGGTTAACAGACGATAATATTTGGGACTGCTCAGTAACAGAAAAATCATCTTCGTTATATCTTTTTAGTAGAACCTGCTTTGAGGCCTCCTTAACTGTAGGTATTTTTTCCTCTGTCGTTGTGGCTATATAAATATTAAAAAAAGTTTTAGAAGGATTTAGGCTACCATATGTTGCAGTGTAGGGGACAAACAAACCATCGTCCAATTGTTGATCACCTTTTTTCTTGGCCAATCCTACAACATTAAATCTCACATCGTTTGCTTTTACAGTTTGCCCCAATGCTAATTCTGGGTCTCCAAATAACTTTTCTGCCATCGTAAAACCTATAACTGCCTTTTTTGACTTTCCTAAAACATCTCCACTTCCAAACTGTCGTCCCTCAACAAGTTCTATGTTTAAAGCTTCAAAAGCGTCATCTGATGTGCCTATCACATATCCAAGTTTTTTTGTCTTGGTACTAGATAACGCCAAACTCTTAGTAAAAAGTGGTATTACATATTTAACATCACTCACTTTTTGTAAACTTTTCAAATCTTTTTCGTCAAAATTTGCACCCCCGGCAAAACCCGCTCCAAAATTACCACCAGCGCCGCTATCTTCTGAGAATACACTACCAGGAAAAACAATTAGCAAGTTTGCTCCCAAGCTTTCAAACTGCTCTTCAATGTAGTTTTTAAGTCCCAACCCCAAGGCAATCAATAAAACAACAGACATAACTCCAACAGTGATACCTAAAGATGTTAGAAAGGTTCTGATTTTATTTCTCTTAAAGTCATCAATTGCTGTCTTAATCAAATTTATGTAAGTATTCATAGTAATTTAATATTTCTTAACCACTTTCCCATCTTTAACATATATTTTTCTTCTTGTTCTGTCCGCGACTGACTTCTCATGGGTAACTATAACAACTGTGACCCCAGTCTTTTTATTTAAGTCTTCCAAGATATCAAGAATCTCATCTCCAGTTTTACTATCTAAATTGCCAGTTGGCTCATCTGCCAATATCAAGTCAGGACTCATAATTAGAGATCTTGCAATAGCTGTTCTCTGTTGCTGACCACCAGATATTTTATTGGGGTAAAAATTTAGCCTTTCACCCATTCCAAACTTTACTAACAAGTCTGAAGCTTTTTTATATGGATCAAAATCCAACTTTTTCTTTGAATAAATTGCAGGCAAGGCAACATTTTCTAAAACGGTCAACTTATTTATTAAATTAAACTGTTGAAAAACAAACCCGACATATGAATTCCGGAGAACAGAAATTTGGTCATCTGACATTTTTGAAATATCTTTTCCATTTATCAAAACAGTACCCGTTGTCGGTCTGTCTAGTAACCCAATGATATGCATAATTGTAGACTTACCAGAACCTGAAGCACCCAGGATACTCACATACTCACCTTTTTTTATTTTTAAACTTGCACCGTCAACTGCATAGACAGTATCCTCTCCTAAAATATAAGTCTTATTAATGTTTACAACATCAATCATATATTGTTTGACCCTCGATGATGTCTCCAATAACTTCTATATTATCTTCAGATTCTATGCCTGTTTCAATATAAACTTTCTCACCTTTTCTGTTAACTTTTAGGTACTTACCCTGTTTATCCTGTTTAACATAGTTAAATGGAACATATAATATATTTTCCTTTTCAGACACTGTAAATTTTGCATCCCCAGACATGGCAATTTTAAAGTTAAGATATTCGTCTGTCTCAAAGTTTACTTTAATCAAATAAACTGACCCCGCTTCTCCGATTTTTGGTGTAAATGAAATATTTCTTACACTACCCTGGTACTCTTTGTCTTCAAAGGCGTCTAGAACAATCCTTACTTTTTGGCCGACAGTTAATTTTGTAACTTCGGTTTGATCAGCCAAAACTCCAAAATAAATAGTTTTGGGATCTATTATTTCTGCCTCTACAGTACCTATGTTTGTATAAACGCCGGTGAAGGGGTGGGCTAAAAATGTGATAGTTCCATCAAACGGTGCATATAGACTGGCCCCATCTAAGTTTCTTTTTGCTGAAATTACCGCTTCATAGGCTTTATCTTTATTAGCTTCGGCAGTCGTCCTTTGATCTTTCTGTGCATAGGTTTCGTCATCATTATGACCCTTGACCTGATCAAGTACATTCTCTGCAGTAGCTGAATATATTCTCAAATTAGATAAGGCGATTTGATAACTTGAATTTAAGACGGTTGTGTCAAGTTTACTTATCAACCTCCCTCGTTTTACAGACTCTCCTTCCTCTACCCCGACATAAACAATTTTTCCTGATGTCTCAAATAGTAGCTTTGCATAATTAGTGGCATTAATCTCACCTGAAAGAATTAATTCCTCGCTTAAATTCCCTCTTTGAATAGTTGAGGTCTTAATGTCGGCATTTTTACTTCTTAAACCAAAAAACAGTATTCCAGTTAGTATTAATACTGCAACAATTATTATTTTCCATCTTTTTTGCAGGAATGTTCTTACCATACTTACATTATATATGAAGTTCTAACGCTTTGGTGACTGCTTCTTTCTTCTTGCTTTTCCGCCTGTTCCTACCATTCTTCTAAGTCTTGCTCTTGGATCACGAGTCAAAAGGTTGTTATCTTTTAAAACTGACCTAAACTTTTCAGAATTAACACCAACTAAAGCCCTTGAAATACCGTGTACAATTGCCTCCAGTTGTCCCTCTTTACCACCACCAACAACCCTTGCAGTAAAAAAGTATTTACCTTCGGTGTCTGTTAATTTAAAAGGCTTACTGATTACAATTTCTGGAACCTTACCCTGATAGATTTCAGAGATCTTCTTTCCATTAATTAAGTTGATACCACTACCCTTATATAGCCTAATTCTAGCCGAAGATCTTTTTCTTCTTCCAATCGCATAAGTGTAGTTTGTTTTTGCTTTTGCCATTATTTTTAGATAAATCTACTTTCAAATTTGTGTTTTAAACCCTTAGTAATATGTAGTCTAACCATCCTCTTTGATTTTAATCTATTGTCAGGAAGCATTCCAGCTATTGCAAATTCAATAATTCTGGCCGGATGCTCTTTACTCATTTTTTCAAAACTAACCTCTTTAAAACCCCCTGGATAGCCTGAATGACTTCTATATACCTTTTGTTCTGCTTTTTTACCAGTAACTTTAATTTTCTCGGCATTAATCACAACCACATTGTCGCCAGAATCCATATGTGTTGAATATACCGCCTTATGTTTACCCATTAAAAGAATTGCAACTTTTGATGCCAGTCTTCCCAATACCTGCCCATTTGCATCAATCAAGTGCCAACTCCTAGTAACTTCTTTTTGTTTTGGTTGATATGTTTTCATTATTTTAGTTTTACTTTTTTATAGACTTTTTGACTTTACTAACGGTTTTCTTGGATTTTTCCTCTTTTTTCACTGCTTTGACTATTGTTTCAACCCACTCTAATCTGACCATTTCGGCCATGTCGCCCTTCCTCTGTGTTAGGGGTATAATTCTTGTAAAACCGCTCGGTCTGTCTTTAAAAGCTTGCGACACCTCTGTCCACAGTTTTGTAGAAACTTCTTTGTTTCCTTTTAGTCTCTTTAGAACCTGTCTTTTTGAAGCCAAGGTATCTTTTTTAGCCAGAACAACAAGTCGGTCAATAAGACCGATTATAGATTTTGCTTTGGCTTTGGTTGTCTTGATTTTTCCATTTAGAACCAAATCACAAACCAAGCCCACAAATAATAATTCTCTAGAAGATCTTTCGCGAGAAAGCTTTCTTCCAAAAACTCGTTTGTTCATAAATCGATACGTTTTAAAAACAGCTTAAGGCTATTTAAAACGAAACCCCTTTCTCTCCAAGTGCAGCTGAAATAATTTTAAGAGATTTTTCTCCCAAATTCCTTACTTTAACTAATTCATTCTTGTCAGCTTTTACTAGGGCGTCAACTGTTTCAAACCCTGCTTTACTTAAAGCATTAGCAACTCTTGTTGGAAGACCAATCTCTTCGACAGAGAGTCTACCAACTGGTCCCAAGTCACTAACTGACACCTCTTCCTTTTCTACTTTGACTTTGACAGGGCTAACAATCTGGGAAAAATAAGCCATCAAGGTTTTTGAGGCTTCAACTACTGCATCTAATGCCTTAATTGTTCCATCTGTCCAAACTTCTAGGGTAAGTTTGTCGTAGTTAGTTAATCTTCCTACACGTGTTTCTTCTACTTTGTAATTTACCCTAACTATTGGTGAGAATGATGCATCAAGTGGAATCATACCAATTTCAGTTGATGATTTTGTTTCTGCTGGAACATATCCAGTTCCTGATTCTATAATTATGTCAGCGTCAAGTTTTGCACCCTTGTTTAAAACGGCCAAAACTAATTCAGGATTTGATACTGTAACTCCAGCTGGAACTTTAATATCTCCCGCTTTAACTTCACCTGTAGTATTTACTTTCAAACTAGCATTTGCTGGTTTTTCACCATCATAGGATACTCTTACTTTTTTAAGATTTAAGCAGAATTCAACAACATCCTCTTTCATTCCTGACAGACTTGAGAATTGATGATTAACACCAGCAATTTTAACTGATGTTATTGCAGCACCTGATAGGGAGGTAAGTAAAACTCTCCTTAAAGAATTTCCTAAAGTAAATCCGTAACCCTGCTCCAAAGGAGTGATTACTAGACTTGAGTAATTTTTTTCTTTCTTTTCTTCTTTTATTTCAAATATTGGTTGCGACATAAAATATCACCTCCTTAAAGGTTTTCGTATTGTATCATTATCGTGAGTAGAACTCAACGATATCTTGTTCTGAAACTTGCTCTGTTATATCTTCTCTTTTAGGTTCAGATTTAACATTGCCCACATAAGCTTTTCTGGTTAACCAGCTTGGTGTTTCATACTCCTCCTGATCAATTAACTTTTTAAGATTTTGGTTCTCTGCAATTTTTGAAGTCAAACTAATCACGTCACCAACCTGAACTTGGTATGATGCAATGTTTAACTTTTTTCCATTCACTAAAATATGTCTGTGAGAAACCAACTGTCTTGCCATTGGTCTGCTTTCGGCAAATCCCAATTTATAGACAACATTATCCAACCTTTTTTCTAAAAGTATCAAGAGAGCCTCACCAGTATTTCCTTTTGATTTTAAGGCTTTTTCGACATATATTCTGAATTGTTTCTCTAAAATTCCATAGATCCTTTTGACCTTTTGTTTTTCACGAAGTTGCTTTCCATATTGTGATTGATTTCTCATTTGACCTTTTGGCCCGTGAACACCTGGAGTTATAAGGAGTCTTGTCAATTTTGCACCCTTACCAAAAAGGTCTATCCCTTCTCTTCTTGATAATCTGTCTTTTGGTCCGTTATATTTTGCCATTTTGTTATATTTTTAATTTCTAATTAATAATTTTGCTTGTAACTACACTCTCCTCTTCTTTTTTGGTCTAGGTCCATTGTGTGGTATTGGTGTAACATCAGCAATTAAAGACAACTTAACACCTGAGGCCTTAATGGCTCGTAGCGCAGCGTCCCGTCCTGGTCCTGGACCTTTGACATAGACCTCAACCTCCTCAACTCCTTTATCCTTAGCTTTCTTGATTGCTGTTTCTAGTGCTGTGGTTGCAGCAAATGGGGTTGACTTTCTTGTCCCTTTAAAACCAGATGCTCCAGAAGAACACCAAGCAATAGTACCACCCTGAGTATCACAAATATTAACTAAAGTATTGTTAAAGGATGCAGAAATATAAATTTTTGCAAGTCCTTGATCTTTAATTACTTTATTTTTTTTATTTGCCATCTTTTAATGTTTTATTTTTGAGCTGTTTTTGTTTTTGCTAAGGCTTCTTTCTTGAAAGCTCCAACAGTTTTTCTCTTGCCCCTCTTGGTTCTAGCATTTGTCTTGGTCCTTTGACCCCTTACAGGTAATCCTTTTGAGTGTCTAATACCACGATATGACCCAATTGCTTGAAGTCTAGTAATATTTGACCTAACCCTTCTTATTAAGTCTCCCTCAGTCGGAAATTCTTCTATTTTACTTGATATTTTATTTAATTCCTCTAGGGAAAAATCTTTAACTCTTTTACTGTCATCAATTTTTAAACTTTTAAGAAGTTTTCTTGAAACAGCCCAACCTATACCCTTAATTCGGGTTAGAGCAAAATCAATTCTATTATTATCGTTTAGTTCTATTCCTGATATTCTTGCCATATATTTTAGTTTACCTTTGCTTGACCTAACAATGCGTTAGCAGTGCCAAGGTTTAGCCCTGTCTAGCCTTGTGTCTTGGATTTTTACAAATCAATCGTAAAACCCCAGCCCTTTTTATAAGCTTACAATCTTTACACCTTGGTTTTATTGACGCTAGTACTTTCATAATTTTAATTTCAAGCTATGCTTATAATATTCTTATTGTCTTATTTAAATGACATATTACAAGCCATGCTTATAATTTTATTTACCATACTTAAAAACTATTCTACCTCTATCCTGATCATATTTTGTCATCTCCACTTTTACTTTATCTCCAGGAAAAACTCTAACATAGGCCTTTCTCATTTTACCTTTCAATGTCGTTAGTAAACTTTTTCCTTCAGCGGTAACTACCCTAAACATAGTATTTGGTAAAAGTTCAGTTACTGTTCCCTCTAAAATATAAGTATCACTATTTGTTTTCATACCAAAATAAGTCACATTCTATGTGACTATTTTAAATCCTTTCTCTGTTACGATTATAGTATCTTCGAAAAGCCCTGCTATTTTACCATCCTGGGTGGCTATTGTCCACCAGTCATTTTCTTTGATTAGGTTTGGTTTACCCATTACATACATCACCTCAACAGCCAAGGCCATTCCAGGTACAATTTTTTCTGTTTCTACCCTTAAACCTTCTGTAAAACAAGGAATATGGGGGTGCTCGTGAAGATTTCTACCAATACCGTGGCCAGTTAGGTCTAGTATTGGGGAATAGCCATATTTTTTTAAAGATTTTTCCATAGCAGATGAAATATCATAAATATAACTATTATTTGGAACTATGGCTGAAACCGCATTTTTAAAGGCTTCCTTTCCAGAGTTGAGGAATTTTTCTACTTCCTTTGAGGGATTGATGGCTAGACTGACTGAAGTATCAGTATGAAACCCCTTATAATATAACCCTAAATCAATACTTACCAAATCTCCTTCTTTAAAAATCAAATTCTTGTGGGGTATGCCGTGTACAACGCCTTCATTAACGTTTACACAAGTTGACCATTTATAGCCAGAGACCATTTTAAATGATGGCTTAGCCCCTGACTTTATTATTAAGTCTTCCGCTGTCTTATCAATTTCGCCAGCAGACACTCCGGCTTTTACTTTTTTAACCAAATCTAGTTTAATCGAATGAAGTTTTTTACCTCCCTCTTCCATAATTTTTAGCTCTTCTGGAGTTTTGATGTCTATTTTATTCATAGCGATAGTTGAATTTCATAACGACAGTGGTACTTCATTTGAAGCTCTCTATTAGTTTAACTAAATCGGTCTGAATTTCGCTTATAGATCTTGTTCCATCAATACTCACCACTTTTGATGTTTTTGACATTTCAGCAATTAATGGTTCGGTATTTTCTTTATATAACTCCAGTCTTTTTTTGATAGCGTCTGGTTTGTCATCGTCTCTTTGAACCAAAGTGTTAATATCAACATCCTCTGGTGGCTTATCGGTTATTAAGTTATATATCTTCTCAGTTTTGGGGTCTTGTCTTCTGGCGCTTAACCTTCTGACTGTTTCCTCTTCTGGAATTTTCAAAACTATACAGAGATCAATTTTTACAGACTTATCTGTTAACCACATTTTTAAAAAGCTATATTGGTCTAAAGTTCTTGGAAAACCATCAAAAATAATGTCATCATATAAATGTTCCTGATCTAGGAAAGCCGTTAGATAAGATGTCATTTCTTTATCTGGAACCAACCTACCTGAGTCAATAATAGTCTTTATTTCAAGGTGCTTATCTGCAATTCTTCTTAAATATGCACCAGATTCAAAATAAAAGAATCCAAATTTTTCACATAAAAGTCTTGCCTGTGTTCCTTTTCCAGAACCTTGTGGACCTAACAAAATTATATTCATTTTGCATACCTTTCGTATTTGTTCATTAACATATCTCCCTCGATTTCTCTGATAATTTCTAGAACTACTGAAATAACAATTAAGACTCCCGTACCACCAATTGCTAAATTACTAACCCCAATTGTACCTTGAAACATAGATGGTAAAACTGCAACCAAACCTAAAAACATTGCTCCAACCAAAGTTATTCTATTTAAGACAAAGGTTAGGTATTTGATAGTTGACGAACCCGGTCTAATTCCAGGTATAAAACCTCCTGATTTTTGCAAATTTTCTGAAATTTTTTCTGGATTAAAAACAACTGAAGTATAAAAGTATGTAAAACCAACAACTAACAAAAAGTATATTAAGTTGTAAACAAAAGATTGTGGGTCAAAATATTTTTGGATATTTCCTGCAATCATCAAAATAGTTGGATTTGTAGATGCCCCCAAAAACTGGACGATCATGGAAGGCATTAACACCAACGAAACAGCAAAAATTATTGGTATCACGCCAGCTTGATTTAACCTTAAAGGAAGATAGGAAGCAGTTTGTTTAAAACTAGACACTGCCTTAGCATAGCTAATTGGTATTCTTCTTATTGCCTCGTTTACAAAAACGATAAGCCCCATAACCGTTAATGCAATTAACCCAAATATAATATATTTTAATGTGTCTTCAGATCTAAAAGTAGATAAGGTTTGACCAACAACAACCGGCATTCTAGAAATAATACCCACAAAGATCAAAAATGATATACCGCTTTTAAACGCATACTCTGTGATAATGTCACCAAGCCATACTGCCAGCATCGTTCCTGCGGTCATTGTCAAACATAAAAAGATAAGTTGAAAAACATCTAAATTTCCAATAATTGATTGAGATTTTAATAAAGCATACATTCCAAAACTTTGCATAATGGCAAGTGGAACAGTCAACATTCTTGTATATTGATTTATTTTCTCTTGACCGTACTCTCCTTCTTTTTGCAGTTCTTCAAGTTGGGGTACGACGTAACCTAAAATTTGAAATATAATCGAAGCATTGATATATGGATTTAAACCAAGAGCCATAATTGAAAAGTTTGCTAAAGTACCCCCAGAAAAAACATCTAACAACGAAAGTAGTGGGCTTCCCGAAAACAGGATAGCTAGGCTTTCTCTATCAATACCCGCTGCGGGGATATGAGCTGCTATTCTAAAAACCAACAGTGCTAGGGCTGTAACTAATATTTTTTTTTGAAGTCTAGGGTTGGAAACTATTTTTTTAAAAAATTGGGCAATGTAGTCAATCATTATTTGTTTAAAACTATTTTATCTTAGAAACAGGAACTAATATCTCCAAATCTTTCTTAATTGGGTCTTGTCCTACTATTTTAACACCATATTTATAAGCCTTTGCTTTGTCAACCAATCCTTTTGCGATTAAGGTCTCTATTGTTACTTTCTCTTTACTCTTAAAGACTGATAATTTATCTGCTTGAATTATTAAAGGTTTAGCCTTTGCCAAAAACTTACCACGCCCTCTTAATAATGGGAACTTCTTAAGCGTCGACTTCTTGACCTTTAATCCTTCAAACAATATATGTATATCGGTCCTTGATTTTTGTCCTTTTTGCCCACGGCTAGAAGTGTGTCCGCCCTTACCACTACCATACCCTCTTCCTAGTCTTTTAGTTGACATATTTATTTACTTCGCAGAAGCAAGTTACTGCTTATTTTCTCCTTTCATATAATCTTTCTTTTCCATAAGTCTTGATGCTTTTGAAAGAGCTAGTATCGTTGCTCTAACATTTGATATTTTATTATTACTACCTAAAGTTTTACCAACAACATCGCGTAACCCAGCAGATTCTAAAACAGTTCTCATTGGTCCACCCGCAATAACACCAGAGCCGGGAGGTGCAGGTTTAAGTAAAACTTCAGATGCTCCAACCTTGGCATTGATGGAATATGGTATTGTTGTACCCCTCATTGCAACCACTATCATATTTTTCTTGGCATCGTCTATAGCTTTTCTGATTGCGTTCCTAACATCTTTGGCCTTTGAGTTACCAACTCCAACCTTACCTTTTTTATCTCCCAAAACAACAACTGCTCCAAATCTTATCTGATTTCCACCTTTAGTTTTTTTAGAAATCCTATTTATTTGCACCACAGTTTCACTAAACTCTCTTTCTGGTTGTTGATAATTATTGTTTCTCATATATTTAATTCTATAATTTAAAACTCCAAACCACCCTCTCTTGCACCATCTGCAATGGCTTTAACTTTGCCGTGATACGAATAACCACCCTTGTCAAATACTACCTTTTTAATCTTTAATTTTATGGCTTTTTCAGCAATCATTTTACCAATTTCTTTAGCTTTACCTAAACCATCTTTTCCTAACTCTCCTAACTTTCCAAGTTTCTTTTCAGAAACAGAAACCAATGTGACTGATTTTTGATCATCAATTAACTGTGCAGATAGATACTTATTTGATTTGTGGACAGAAAGCCTAGGCCTGTCAACAACAGCCCTTACTTTAGATCTAGTTCTGATTTCTCTTTTGTTAAATGTCATATAATTACGCCGCAGCTTTAGCTGCTTTACCCGCCTTTCTTCTTATCACTTCACCGACATATTTGACCCCTTTACCCTTATATGGTTCAGGTGGTCTTGAACTTCTGATAACTGCAGAGATTTGGCCAACAACCTGTTTATCAATTCCCTCAACGTTTATCACGCTCTTCTCAACCTTAAAGGTTATGTTGTCAGGTGCTTTAATTTTAACTGGGTGTGAATAACCGACAGTTAAAACCAATGTGTCACCTTGTACCTCCGAACGATATCCAGTTCCAACTAATTCCAGTTGTTTTTTCCAACCTTCTGTCACACCCACAATGTTATTTGCAAGAAGCATTCTGATTGTCCCCCAGACGGAACGTCCAATCTTGCTCTCCTTTTTAAGAGAAACCACCAGTTTTTGATCTTCAACTTTTATCTCAATCAAACGTTTGTCATATGAAACTTCCAATGCACCCTTGGGCCCAGTTATTTTAACTGAACCCTCCGAAACATCAACGGTTACCCCTACTGGTATTGTTATTGGTAGTTGTCCTATTTTACTCATATTTTTTATAGTTTACGTAGCAAAATGCTACAAGATTTTCATAAACTTTCTATATTACTTTTGCTATTACCTCTCCCCCAACTCTTTGTTTTATTGCCGTCTTATGTGACATAACTCCCTTAGGTGTACTTATAATAAACATCTCAGGTGTTTTAATTGACTCCAGCTCGTCAACGTTTTTATATATTCTAAGTCCAGGTCTTGATATTATTTTTACATTTGACAGAACCGGTTTTTTTCTAAAAATAGATAACGTAACAGTAATAACTCCTTGTTTTTCAGTAACTGTATCCAAAAAACCTTCTTTTTTAAGAGTTTTGGCAACCGCAGAAATTACCTTGGTTTTCGCAACTTCAACCACTTTAAGATTTGCCATTGATGCGTTCTTAAGTCGTATTAAAAAATCTGCTATTTGATAGTTCGTCATATATTTATTTTTTACCAACTTGCCTTTCTAACTCCAGGAATTTCACCTTTTAAGGCGTGTTCCCTGAAACATAATCTACAAAGACCATATTTTCTCATATATCCCCTTGGTCTTCCACAAAGTTTACATCTGTTTCTATATTGTGTCTTATGTTTTAATTTTTTTGTTTCTCTTGCTATTTTTGATGTTTTTGCCATATTTTATTTACTTTTAGTTATTATTATTTTTTATTTTACAAACGGCATACCCATTAATTCTAGTAATTTCATACCTTTTTCGACAGAACCAGCCTTCGTTACAAATGTAATTTCCATTCCATGTGCTGGTGCAGCTTTAGCAATATCTATTTCTGGAAAAACAGTATGATCTGTCAAACCTAATGTGTAATTACCTTCTCTATCAAAACTTGTTCGTTTAACGCCCCTAAAGTCTCTTAAACGAGGGAGTACAATGTTAACAAATTTATCAAAAAAATCATACATTCTCTTTCCTCTTAAAGTTGCAGAAAGTCCAACTACCATCCCCTCTCTGACTGCGAATGCTGAAACAGATATTTTTGCTTTCCTTTCTGAAAACTTCTGGCCAGCGATTAACGAAAAATCATTGACCAATTTTTCCTTAACATCCTTATTTTTTAGCACATCACCTATACCAACATTTAAGTTTATTCTTTTTAAACTTGGTATTGCCATAACATTATCAATTTTAAATTCTTCCTTAAGTACTGGCATTACCTCCTTTTTATATATTGCTAGTAATCTAGTATTTTTTGTTATTAAGTCGTTTTTTTTCATATTTGTTTACCAGTTTACTGGCCAAGATTCTTATTACATTTGACACAAATTCTGACCTTTGTTGATTTTTCAATTTTAAACGTAACTCTAGTTTGTTTTTTACAACTAGGGCAAATAATTGCAACTTTTGCAGTGTTTACAGGTCTTGGTAAGTCATAAATACCACCCTTTTGACCCTGAAAACCCTTAACATGTTTTTTATACATATTAATTTCAGGAACAACTACAGCATTTATTTTGGGTAAAACTGCCTCAATTTTACCCTCACGACCCTTGTCTTTTCCTGCTGTTATTTTAACTGTATCTCCTTTTTTAAACTTCATAATTTTAATTTCTCCTTAAACTACCTCTCTTGAGAGAGATGCAATTTTATTAAATCCTGCTTCTTTAACTTCTCTTGCTATTGGACCCAAAACTCTTGTTCCTAGTGGCAAGCCCTGTTTGTCTATGACCACTCCAGCATTGTCATCAAATCTTACATATGTACCGTCAAATCTCTTAACTTCTTTTCTGGTTCTGACTATCAAGACTTTAACTTTTTCGTGATCTTTTACCGCTCCATTTGGGTCAGCACCTTTAACAACACATAAGACGACTTGACCTAGACTGGCAATTTTTCCTATCCTTCCGGGAACACCAATAACCATCAATTTCTTGGCGCCTGAGTTGTCGGCTGGTACTAAATATGACCTTAGTTGAACCATATTATTTTACAAGCTCCTTCCATCTTTTTGATTTACTAACTGGTGGGCATTCAACAAATTTAATAACCTCACCAAGTGTATGTTCCTTTTCGCTATGTACCTGATATTTCTTACTTCGTTTAAATCTCTTTTTATACAATGGATGGGCCAAAAATCTTTCCACCTCAACCGTTAAGGTCTTTGCCATTTTGTTTGAAACTATTTTTCCTTGATATATTTTCATAATTATTTAATTACCTTTAATATTGACATAATTTGGGCAATTTCTTTTCTTATCTTCCACCCTGCTTTTAAGTTTTTATTGTCTCCACCAGCTATTTTAACTTTATTTTTCATTAGTTCAAGCTTTTTCTTAGAAACAAGATTTTTTAATTCGTCTTGTGTTTTTGTTTTAATGTCGTTTAATTCCTTTTTCTTCATATTATTTAATCTTTAATTACCATTTTTGTAGCAACAGGTAATTTTGCACCCGCTCTTATAAATGCTTCTTTTACTAACTTTTCAGGTGCTCCTGCAACTTCAAACATAATCCTGCCTGGTTTAACAACTGCTACATGTTTCTCAACCTCACCTTTACCCCCACCCATTCTTTTACCGGCTGCCCTACCTGATATTGGTTTGTCAGGAAAAATTCTAATCCAAACTTTTCCTCCTCTTTTAAGGTGATGGGTTATTGCCTTTCTTGCAGCTTCTATTTGTGCTGCAGAAATCCAAGCAACTTCAAGTGATTTTAAACCAAAATCTCCGAACGATATATCGCTACCTCGAAGGGCCATACCCCTTCTTCTACCTCTAAAACTTTTTGTAAATTTTTCTCTTCTAGGTTGTAACATTATTTTTTATTTGAACAAACTTTTATTTACCCCTTAAGGAGTAATTTTTTGATTATTCCTGTTCCTTTCTATGTATCCAAACTTTGACACCTACATATCCTCTTCTCGTTAGGGCTGGTTTTTCAGCATAATCTATATCTTCTCTTAATGTTTGAGTTGGGACCGACCCTTGGTGGAATTTTTCAACTCTGGAAATTTCTGCACCATTGATACGACCACCTAAAACTATTTTTATTCCACCTGCACCAGCTGCCATAACCCTATCCATTGCCTTAGTAACAGACCTTCTGTGTGGAATTCTTTTTTCTAAGTCCATAACAATTCTTTCCATTACCAAATGTGCAGAAAGTTCGTGGTTTTTAACTTCGTTAACTTTTAAATCAATCTTTTGTTGCTTATTATTAATAATTGAAACTATAAACTTTTTCAAATCTTCGATTCCAGATCCACCTCTACCTATAACTACTCCCGGTCTTGAAACTGTAACTATTACTGACATACTTTTTGGTTGTCTCTCAATTTCAACGCCGGTAACTCCTGCAATTGATAATTTTTTCATCAATTCCTTTCTGATTTTAATATCCTCAAGTAATAGGTCTTTGTAAACACCACTGTCTGAAAACCATCTAGACTTCCAGCCTATTGTTCTACCTACTCTAAAACCAATTGGATTAATTTTTTGTCCCATTTTTATTTTTTATTCTCTTTCTTAACTGTTTTTTTAAGCATACTTGATCTTTTTCCCTCAATCTTGTTAGATTCTTTTTTGACTACTTTCTTTTTGATAACCTCGGCAACTTTCTTGGTTACTAAAATAACCTTGATATGGCTCATTCTTTTCTTTATAGGATGCCACCTACCCCTTGAAACAGGTTGGCCTCTTTTAAGCCTTGGTCCCTCTCCTATCTGAATTTCTTTAAAAATCAAACTATTAACATCTGCACCTTTTTGGCTGGCATTAGCCACAGCTGACTTTATAACTTTGTATAAATACTCAGATGCTCTTTTTTTGATAAAAGGTAAATTTTCAAGTGCCTTTAAAGGTGTCATCTTTTTAATGACGTCAACAACTGGCCTCACCTTTCTTGGGCTTATAATTAAATGTTTTTGTTCAGATTTATATTCCATATAATTCTCCTTAAGTTTTGTCCATTGTACGTTTGACAATTTCTCCGTGCCCTTTAAATGTTCTAGTTGGTGAAAATTCTCCCAACGTGTGCCCAACCATATCCTCACTAACAAAAACCTCAATAAAAACTTTGCCATTGTGAACTTGGAAATACTTATTTACAAATTCAGGTGGTATCTGACAAGCTCTGGACCAAGTTTTAATTGGATTTTCTTTCAAGCCCAAACCTTTCTCAAGCTTTTTAACAAGCTTTAAGTCTATGTATGGTCCTTTTTTTGTACTTCTTGACATATAATTATTTCGTTAATCCTCTCACTCCTCTTTTTCTTCCTTCAACTATTAAGTTGTTAGAATATTTCTTTTTATTTCTAGTTTTTCCAACTGCTTTTTTACCCCAAGGTGTTTTTGGATACTTAAGACCTATTCCACTTCTGCCCTCACCACCACCATGTGGATGAGCGTTAGGATGCATGGCGACACCTCTTACGGTTGGCCTAATACCTCTCCATCTTGATGCACCTGCTTTACCTAATTTTTTATTCTTATGATCAACATTACCTACTTGGCCAATAGTTGCTCTACAAAGTGGGTCAAATCTTCTAATTTCAGTTGATGGCATTTTGATTAAAACACTTGTTTCATCTTTACCAAAAACAAAGGCTGCAATACCTGCACCTCTTGCAATTTGTCCACCCTTTCCCGGTCTTATTTCAATATTGTATACTGAAGTCCCAACTGGAATTTTTGACAACGGTAAACAATTACCAGTTTCTAATGGTGCATCATCTGATGCAATTACTTTCATTCCTTCAACTAGACCAACGGGTGCTATTATATATGATCTCGTACCGTCTTGATAGACTAGCCTTGCAATATCTGCATTCCTATTTGGATCATATTCAATTGCCTCAACTTTAGCCCACATATCTACTTTGACTCTTTTAAAGTCAATCATACGTAAAAACCTTTTTGCCCTACCACCTTGGTGACGGACAGTAATTTTACCCTTACTTCTTCCTGAATTTTTCTTTAATAATATTTTTAGTTTTGCCATATTTTTTATAATTTTAGTTGCATTTTAAACAACAAGCTCTTTTTTTTATTTTTTCTTTTCTGTAAATAAATCAATTTTTCCAGATTTTAAAGTAATCAATACCTTCTTCTTTGCTTGTATCGTTTTAACTATTCCTCTCATTGTTTTCGATTTCATCTTTTTGTAATTTTGAGTTTTGATAGCATTGATTTTAATATCAAATGCTTTTTCTAAAATTACCTTTATCTGATTTTTAGAAAACTTTGGTAAAAACCAAAAGGAATACAGACCGTTTTTGGCTTGGTTTAGACTTTTTTCTGTATATATTGGTTTTATATTCATAATGTTCATATATTCATAATGTTCATATATTCATAATTATTTTTTGGACTTCTCTTTTTCAAAACACTGACTATCAAAAATAATTAATTGAGACGTTAATACTTTAAAAGCATTTAATGAACTAAATTGAACCACCTCTAAATCTTTAATATTTTTTAAAAATCTAGAAAAAGATTGATTTTCTTTAGAAATCACAAATACCACCTTTGACTTGACTGAAAAGTCTTTTTTAATTTTATCAACCATTTCACTAACTCCATTTGTTTTTAAAAACTTGTTTACTCCATTTACTACAACAAAATCTCCAGCCTTAAAACGTTTAGAAAGAGCCATTGTTAAAGCTAGCTTTTTCATTTTTTCAGAAAGTTTTAATTGCCTTTTAACTCCCTTCGGTCCATGAGCAACGCCTCCTCCAACAAAAATGTGTGCTGATTTTGCACCATGTCTTGCTCCACCTGTACCTTTTTGCTTGTACAACTTTTTCCTTGTTGCGTTAATCTCAGACCTTGTTTTAACACGAGAAAGACCAAAATGAGTTCCATCCTCATAGACTCTAATGGCCTGTTTAAGTAAGCTTTCAGTTACCTCAACTCCATAGATCTTTGGTAATACCAATTCTTTAGTATCCTTACCTTTTAATGTATATGTCTTTATTTTCATATTAGTTCTTTGCCTCTTCTAAAACTGTTGCCGCTTCTGGGGCAGTTTCTGTCTTAGATTCTTCACCAGCAGGGCTTTCACCCTCAACAACTGTGGCTACTGCGTGATGTTCAAAATCTAAAGATCCAGATTTTATCTTATTAACTGTCAAGAAAATTCCAACTCTTCCAGGAATTGGGCTTGAAAGTAATAGTTGATTGTTTTCTGCATCTATATCAACAACACGAGCATTTTTAAATGTAACCTGAACTCCACCCATTCTACCCGCCATTCTCTTGCCTTTATAGACTCTACCTGGAGTTGTGGTCTGTCCTATTGATCCAGGAGCTCTGTGGCGATCACTTTGTCCGTGAGTCTTTGGCCCACCTCTAAAGTTATATCTTCTAACTCCACCAGCAAAACCTTTTCCTTTATTAACAGCAGTTACTGAAACAGTATCACCCTTTTTAAAGATATCAGAAACATTAATGATATCACCAACTTTGTAATTTGGTTCTGATGTCATTCTTACTTCTCTTACATATCTTGGAAAGTTTTTTTCTTTTGATTTGAGGTGGCCTTGAAGTGGTTTAGAAGTGTTTTTTGCTTTTCTGTTTCCGAATCCGAGTTGAATTGCCCAATAGCCATCATTCTTTTCATTTTTAATTTGGGTAACTACACATGGGCCAAGTGTTACTTTTGTCACGGGAACTCTAGACCCGTCTATAAAAGTCTGTGTCATCTGTCCTTTTGTACCAAATAATGTTTTCATTTGCCGCGTGTCGTGTTTTAGAAAAAAATAAAAGCGCCGTAAAAGCGCTTATCCTGCTTTTAGCATTCTTTCTTGAGGCTATCTTGTTAAATACACCTCCATAATTTCTATTGGTGAATTATATCAAACTATATGACTTGTATCAAGCCACGCTTTCATGCTACACTTAGGCTCAAGACGGGTATGGAAATTGTAACAAGCGTATTTAATGACGAAATTGTTATTGTCACAGGAAAGCCTGGAGATAAAACTATTCTTAGAACTCCACAACTTGGAGTAGCCCAAGCATTGGCCACTGCAAGGAACAATTTAGCAAGAACCAATCCTCTTGTTTGTTCAGATAACAATGAGAAAACTAAACCAGTTATGCCAAAAGTATCTTTGGTAAGGTCAAATAATTAAATGAAGAGAAAATTAACCTCTTCTCTCAGCACTACTATTTTGACCTTTTTCTTTCCTTTTTTCTAAAACTTCTTCGACAGTTTCCTCTAATTGAGATCTTAATAATTCCTCTTTGGCTTCAGCACTTTCTAAAGCCAACCTAACAGTATCTTTTGAATAACCTGTTAAACCAGCCAAGAGAGAAATCTTAATTTCGTTAGGGATTTTTCTCAATTTATTAAAAACTACCTGCATTTTATTATCAACAGATAGTACTCTCTTTTTTTTTTGAAATTCAAGAATTGTGATTTTTAATATTCCTGAGATAATATAAATATGTCCAACAAGAAAAATAAGGAAATCGAGATCCAGGTACAGGTTGAGAATATTAAAGGACTAAATAAGTTTCTTAGAGAAAAAGCAAAATTTATAAACAAAGAACATCAAGTAGATAAATACTTTTCCCCAAAAGATCGTAAGTTTTTAAAAGTCAGACCAGTAGTTGAGTGGCTTAGGCTACGAGATTCGTCGGATAAACAATCAATTAATTACAAAAATTGGCATCATGATAAAAATGGTAGAAGCCATTATTGTGACGAATATGAAACTCCTGTTGGAAATATGGAGCAAGTAGAGAAAATATTCAAATCGCTTGAGATAAAACCAATTGTTACTGTAGATAAAACAAGAAAAATATATAAATACAAAGATTACGAAATTTCTATTGATTCCATTAAAGATTTAGGTAACTTTGTAGAAATTGAATATAAAGGTAAAAATACAACCAAAAGTCCAGCAAAAATCACAGAAGAAATGATTAAATTTTTAAAGGACCTAAATTGTGGAAAGATATCAAGAAATTATGTTGGCTACCCTTTTCAAATGTTATTTCCAAAAGAAGTAAAATACGAAATATTTTAATCAAAAAATGCCAGATAATAATAACGAGAGGTTAAAATTATTAGAGAGGCAACCCGACTATGGAAAAGTAACAGTTTTAATTGGTCCAGATGGTGGAGGCAAAACTTACCTTTCAAATAAACTTCATGAAGATAATCCAGAAGCTATTTTAATTGATGGTACTCATCCACAAAACTGGCCTGTTTCAGATGAAAAGAAAAAGAGTCTTGCAAGATTAAAGGAAATTGGAGGTAATGATCCTAATTTTGATTATTATGGAATTTTAGGTTTAGAACTTCACAAAGTTATATATAGATTAGCAAAAGAAGGTAAAGATGTAATTGTAGACTCAGAACAAACTTTTAAATGGTTAATGTGGGAAGATATGAAAGGTAACTTAGACAAATCAATTCAAATACTAACAAGCAAAGAATTCAATGCAATTTTGCCAGATACAGTTAAGTACGTTGTTCCAGAAGCAGAAAGTTTTGATAAACAAGCAGAATTAATATGGGAACAGCAAAGCAGAAAATTACAATCAGAAGTAAGCCCTATTGACCCTAAAAATTTAGAGGAAGTTAAAACTAGACTTAAAGCTTCAGAAAATGTAATACTCGCACTTGAAAAGGTTGGAGTAATTGTTGAAGGAAAACCAAATTGGGTAAAATAAATTAATAACTAATTGGAATTTTAATAATTACTCAATATAATCATTTCTGATGGTGAATCAGATCAAACTATATGACTTGTATCAAGCAATGGTTTTATAAAGTTTTAACTTCTTGCTTCAGTCCTACCACCTTTTTGTTCAGCCTCAAGTTCTGCTTTGTATTTATTCATTTTGTCAATTAATGTTGGAGGTGGTTGTTCTCCACGACTTAACATACCTTCTACTAGTAATATAAAGGGTTTTCTAGAACGATCTTGTCTTTCTTTATATGTAGATAGACTGTCCCGTACACCTTTTGCAACATGTGCTATTATTCCAGAGCTCATTCCACCACCGCCTTGCCAAAAATAACGTTTACCCGACATTGCCAAATATTACTCTCTCTTTTTTTGAAATTCAACACACATATTAAAATCTTTGATTAAAGATATTGTATAATCCAAATGTATGAATCCGTAGGTATATTTAGCAGGACCAGGAAATCAATATGATCCAAGGAGGTCGATAGTTAAAAAAATAAAAGGTTTTAAATTTTATGATCCTGATACAGATTCTGATCAATCTTCATCAGAAACATTTTTCCCTCAAGATTTAACTGCAATCAAAAACTCAGAAATTTTAATTGCAAACCCAGGCACTGCACCTGCAGAAGGAACATGGATTGAAATTGGATATTTTTACGCACTAAACACTAAAAAAGCTGGGGACTTTTGTAACAACTTGATAATTATTTGGAACAAAGACAGAGTATCTTGGTCTATAGAATTTGTTAAAAAAACTGGCCATGTAGTTGGAACAGTTAAAGAAGCAATATCCAAACTCAGAGCGCTACACAATTAGTCGTTAATCTAAATAGATCCAGTAAAGATATATCTATTGTGAATCGGTACAAGGATGTTGTGTTTAGTGACTTTTGATCCTGTGTTATAATTCTTTTGTGCTTAAAAACAAAATTCTTGGCATATTAAATATACTTCTGAGTTTATGTTTTGCTTATTTTATATTCTCTGGAATTAAAAATGATGGTTTCCCGGAAATTTTTTCTTCTGAGATTTTTATATTTATTCTTTTTGTATTTTCACTGAGTATAAATATATTTGTAGTTTATAAAATGTTATTCAAAAATAACGACAAGTTATCTTTTCCTTTGTATCTAGTATTAACCCTCTCAACTATATTTTGGTTTATATTATTGTTTGTTACTTATTTTTTTGCATCTAATTTCTTATTTCATTTAATTATCTTGACTGCAATTTCTATTTTTTCTTACTTCCTTTATAAATTGTCAAAAAAGATAGCTTTAATGTTTTTAACTACGACTGTCTTTATTTTGTTTATCTCAACTATAATTGGATTTAATAACGACTACTGTTGGAGAAAAGGAAGACAAGCTGATAAGACTGGAGATAAAATGATGGTTGCTACAAAAGAAGATGCTGAGTTACTTAAAAACTTTGGTGTTGTGAAAGAGGGAAATAAAATTGGAGTTAGTTTTAGAACTGAGATGTTATGCTATCAAACTTTCAATTTCAAGGATGCTATTAGTGATCTTTTTCCAATCTTAAAGTAACTTTTTACTTTATTACCTATTAACCCTTCGACTACTGCCAAAGTATAACTACAGGCGATAACATTACAGAAAAAATTGTAATTAAATTTCTTATATTTAAATAAGACTAAAGTGTTTAAATACATCAATTATTCCATTTTCATCCACACTTGGAGCTATATATGAATTATTACTTCCTTTAGACAAGACAAGTTTTTTTAACTCTTCTTGTGAATTTCCCATAGCTGAAACAAACTTACAAAGCTCAATAAATTTCCAATCTCTTGTACTATCACCGACCCCAAGCATGTTTTCAAAAGATATATTTGTTTCTTTAGAAATTTTAATTGCAAACCCAGGCACTGCACCTGCAGAAGGAACATGGATTGAAATTGGATATTTTTACGCACTAAACACTAGATCAGTCGTTGCAATTGCATTTCTCCCTTTTGTCTTCCAAAGTGATTACCACCATATAATATAACCCCATATTTTTCAAAAAGTTTGTATGGTGGGTCGCTTGTACGTTTCTTTGATTCAATAATTTTTCTAAGTTCATCAGAGGGCGACTTTAATGCTTCGATTGTCGTTCTTGATGCAACCATTAAACCTAATTGTGACTGAGTAATAAGACCCGATGTTGTAAGTCCTTGATGGCCTAAAGCTGCGCTAATTAAAAGACTTTGGAAATCTCCTAAAGTCCAAGTAACAGGAACGCCGTTAACTTTTGGAATCGTTTTCGAAAAATAACTTAGAAGATGATTTACTACATCATCTAACGGATGTGAATGTATATGTGCAAATGTCCTCCAACCCGCTGGAAAAGGAATTGACTTCAATGTATTAACATGTTGATGCATCTCCTTCTGAGTTTTATCAGTCAAGCTTTCGTATTCACTACCTTCAAAAACCTTATTACTAATCATTAACTCTCCTGCGTCGTTTGTACCAATAACAGCATCGCGTTCAATCAAAATACCAGAATCTGCTGATGTTGTATTTTTGCCACAATAAACACGGTGATAGATAGATTGAAAAAAGTTTCCATCAAGTGGAACTACAACTTTGTATGGAAACACTTCTGGCTCTAAATCTGCCGAAACTTTAATAACTTGGCCAAAGTTTTCAAATGAATATGTTATAAAATCAGGTCTACTTGGAAACCCTACTGTTTTTTCCATAAATTGTATTATATCAAAGATAAGAAGTTAACTAATTCTGTTTTCTACTTTCAACAAACTTTTTTCCATGACCAATTTGTAAATTAATTGGTATATTTTGTTCACATAAAGGGCAATCTTTTTCATGATATGACTCGGCTTTTAAATTGGAAAGCGAAGAAAATGGAACACCCAACGTCTCAGAGTTAACTCCGTCAGGATTTCTATTAACCATAGTGCTAACCGCTGTAATCCTTCCACCAGCTTTAACAACACTTTCAACAACTTTCAATACAGAACCACCCGTTGTTGTTATGTCTTCAACTATTAAAACATCTTTGCCTTTTACCATTTCACCATATCCTCGTCTAAAAACTTGATCATTAAGTTCATCCTTTTCCGTATAAACCCCACTTATCTCTTTGCTTTTAAGCTGAGTTAAATGATATGCAGTCCATTGAGATAAAATTATTCCACCAACTGCTGGACCAACTACAACATCTATATCCAGATACTGATGTCTTTCGGCAAACATTCTACAAACCATAGTTGTTTCCATGGGGTGCAAGTACATTGCATCTTTATTTACATATACTGATCCATGAAGTCCTGAAGTGTAGACAAAATGACCATTGGTATAGACTGCTCCGACTCTTTTAAAAAGATCAAGAAGTGGATCAACCCCTTCAAATTCTATAGTCATTTTGAAATGATAACATAGAATTAATATAAAGTTGTTTTTTTGGTTATTGTTGTAAAGATTGTTGAGTGGTATTTTATTACTAATGGCACCTGAAGCTTTAGTTATAGTGAATAGTGGGCAATCTAGTGATGAAATGACTGAAAGATTACGGCTAGCTGGGATTAAATTTCGAGAAATGAAAGTGGAAGGTGAAACAGTCCAAGACGAGACAGGGGTTCGCCAAGTTCCAGTTATAATTACAAGAGAAGGCGACTTTACTTCAGATGGGTTAGAGAATTATTTAGAAATAAAGGCAGAACAGACAAGATTAAAAATACGATAATATTTTAAAAATGCCAGCAGAACGAATACACGTAACTAAAGAGAATGCTGGGATAGCAGTGGCCTCAGGAATACTACTTGGAGCTGGAGTTATCTTTCCACCGGCGGTAGGATTAGGAATTGCTGTTGGCGCCGTGGGGGTTGTAAGAGAAGAGCGACATCAACGAGATGTTCAAATGGAAAATCTTAAAAACTATATCGAATCTAGTCTCAGGGGTAAAGCTCCGGATGAAATTAGACCAACTATTGAGGAGTTAACAAAACGAATCACAGAAGGTCGTGATCTTCAAGATAGATTTGACGCTGTCGAAGAACTTGCTCGTAGAATTGAAGATTCATAAAATTATACCTAGTTTCCACACCACTCTTACATCTTAATTTCTATGGAGACACCTGCTGGAAGATCCATATTGCCTAATGAATCTACTGTTCTTGGGGTTGGGTCAATTATATCAATTAGTCTTTTATGAATTAAAACTTCATAATGTTCTTGAGCATCTTTATCTGTAAATGGAGATTCTTTAACGGACATCAAGGTCCTATCAGTTGGGAGTGGGGTTGGTCCAGAAATTTTAGCACCTGAAGCTAGGGCGACATCTATAATCTTTGATGCTGCCTCATCTATTACTCTATGATCGTAAGCTTTTAGCTTAACTCTAAGTCTTTGCATAATGTGCGACGCCGTTAGGCGGTTACTTGATAAATAATGGGATGGATTAGGCTATAATTTTTGTGATAACACCTGCGCCTACTGTGTGTCCACCTTCACGAATTGCAAATCTCAAACCATCTTCCATAGCTACAGGTACAATTAGTTTAACTGTCATTTTTGCACTATCTCCAGGCATAACCATTTCTACACCTTCAGCTAGTTTAACTTCACCTGTAATATCTGAAGTTCTAATAAAGAATTGTGGTTTGTATCCTGTAAAGAATGGTGTATGTCTTCCACCTTCGTCCTTAGATAGGATGTAAACTTCTGCTTCAAATTCTGTATGAGGTGTAACTGAACCAGATTTTGCTAAAACTTGACCTCTTTCAACTGCTTCCTTGTCAATACCTCTTAAAAGTACACCAACATTGTCACCAGCCATTGCAGAATCAAGAAGTTTTCTAAACATTTCAAGACCTGTGACAACTGTTTTTTGTGTATCCTTGATACCTACAATTTCAATTTCTTCGTTGACTTTAATTTCTCCTCTTTCAACCCTACCTGTGACAACTGTTCCACGACCTGAAATTGAGAAAACATCTTCAACAGGCATAAGAAATGGTTTTTCTGTATCTCTTACTGGATCTGGAATATATGAGTCTGCTGTTTTCATTAATTCTAAAATACCCTTTTCTGCTTCAGCATCACCTTCAAGAGCCTTAAGTGCTGAAACTCTAACAATTGGGGTTTCTGCTCCTGGGAATTGATACTTTGTTAACAATTCTCTAATATCTGCTTCAACCAACTCAAGAAGTTCTGGATCATCCATTGCATCACATTTGTTTAATGCAACTATCAAAGACGGAACATTGACTTGTCTTGCTAAAATTACGTGTTCTCTTGTTTGAGGCATAGGTCCATCTGGAGCTGAAACAACTAAGATTGCTCCATCCATTTGGGCTGCACCTGTAATCATGTTCTTAATGTAATCTGCGTGACCTGGAGCATCAATATGAGCATAATGCCTTTTGTCTGTTTCATATTCAACGTGGGAAATATTGATTGTAACTCCTCTTTGTTTTTCTTCTGGAGCTGAATCAATTTGATCAAAAGCGTAAGCTTTATTTACTCCACCTGGGAAATTCTTTGCAAGTACTGTAGTAATAGCTGCAGTTAATGTGGTCTTGCCGTGATCAACGTGACCAATTGTCCCAATGTTTAAGTGGGTTTTTGTTCTATCAAATTTTTGTTTTGCGTCTGCTGCCATAGTTTTTGTATTATAGTTTTTTCTCTCTCAAAAAACAAGAGGCATATCTTTGCCTCAAGAGATTGTATTATAGTTGAAGCTAGTAAAAAGTGTCAACACCCAAATTTGAATTGCAACTTAAATTAAGTATGTGTTAAAATAACCAAAATATGGAAAGAGAACCTGGTTATCAAGTTATTGTTTACACTAGAATACTACCAGACGGTTTTAAAGGTCCAACGTTTCTCAGAAAAATAATGAGTTATCTCTCCGAAGGTAAGAATGAAAGCATTGGTAACTCTTGGCCAGGTATGGATATTGAGGAGGCAAAAAGATTAGCAGGTACACGAACTATATCGTCGTATACAGATGGTAGGGGTCAATTAAGATCTTCAAAGGGTGTTGTCGTGAGAGTAAGTTAAATAAATTTTTTTTATCCTCTTGCCATTTCGACTTTTCCAGCTTTTTCTACAATCTGTGCGGCAATATGAGATGGAACCTCTTCATAGTGTGATGGTTCTACGAAAGCTCTAGCTCTACCTTGTGTTAGAGACCTTAACTTTGTTGCATAACCTGAAAGTTCAGCTAGTGGTGCGGTTGCATAAACAACTGTTTCTCCCATTTTCTCTTCTGTTCCTGAAATTTGTGCTCTTTTACTTGAAAGGTCTCCCATAACATCACCCATATATTCTGCAGGGGTAAAGACCTCAACCTTCATAATTGGCTCAAGTAGGCACATATCAGCTTTCTTTATTGCATCTTCAACAGCTAAAGATCCCGCAATCTTAAATGACATTTCTGACGAATCGATATCGTGGAAAGTTCCATCATAGACAACTGCCTTGATATCAACCATTGGATAGCCTGCCATAATTCCGTTTTCAAGTTTTTCTTTAACACCCTTTTCAATTGCAGGAATATATTCTTGTGGAATTGCACCACCTTTAATTTCTGACTTAAATTCAAAACCTTCACCTCTGCCTCTAGGCTCAACTTTAATGAAACAGTGACCATACTGACCACGACCACCAGTTTGTCTAATATACTTACCCTCACCATCACCATTTCTCTTAATTGTTTCTTTATAAGCAACTTGTGGCGCTCCAGTTGTGGCTATGACGTTAAACTCTCTTTTCATCCTATCTACCAATACCTCAAGTTGAAGTTCACCCATACCTGCAATGATAGTTTGACCTGTTTCAGGATTACTCTTAATTCTAAACGTTGGATCCTCGTCTGAAAGTTTGTTTAATGCCAAACCCATTTTTTCTTGATCTGATTTTGTAGCAGGTTCAATTGCAAGTGAAATGACAGGTTCCGGAAAAGTAATTGACTCCAAATGAATAGGGTGTGCAGGGTCACAAATAGTATGTCCCGTAGTTGTATCCTTAATACCAACAACAGCAACAATTTCTCCCGCATATGCTTCTTCAATTAATTCTCTCTGATCTGCATGAAGTAAAACCAATTTTCCAATTCTTTCACTAATTTGCTTATTTGCGTTATATACTGTTTGACCCGTCTTTAAGACCCCTGAATAGACTCTAACATAGACTAAACGACCGACATGGGGGTCAGTCACTACTTTAAAGGCAATGCCTGAAAATGGTTGGTCATTTCTTCTCTCTCGTGTTTCAACTTCTCCTGTTTTTGCGTTTGTTCCTTCAATTGCTGGAATATCGATAGGAGATGGCAAGTATTCAACAACACCATCAAGTAAAAGTTGTGATTCTGCTGATCTATTGTCACCCCCAAATACTGGGAAGAATTTACCAGCTATAACACCTTTTCTGATTGCTCTTTTAATCTCTAGCTCTGTTGGCTCTTGACCTTCTAAGTATTTTGCCAATGCCTCGTCGTCAAATTCAGAAACACTTTCAATCAACTCTTGTCTGTACTTCTTGGCAGTTTCTAAAAGATCTGCAGGAATTTCTTCTTCTGTCAATTTTGGATCTTCTATAGCTTTATAAGTTAAAGCCTTCATTTTAACTAAATCAATTACGCCTCGATGAGCGTGTTCTTGACCAATTGGATAGGTAACAGGTGAAGCATTGGCCTTTAATCTTTCACGAATAGATTTAATTGAACCATCAAAATCAGCTCCAATTAGATTAAGTTTGTTTAAAACACAAATTCTTGGAACATTATATTTGTCTGCTTGTCTCCAAACAGTTTCAGACTGAGATTCTACTCCCGTTCTTCCATCAAAGACCATTAAAGCACCATCTAATACCCTTAAGGATCTCTCAACTTCTGCTGTAAAATCAATATGACCCGGGGTATCAATCAAATTTATTCTGTAGTGACCCTTTTCAACTGAAGAATCTTCCTTTAAATCCCAAAAGGCTGTGATTGCCGCAGAAACAATAGTAATTCCTCTTTCCCTTTCTTGTGCCATCCAGTCAGTAACTGTTGTTCCGTCATCAACCGAACCTTGTTTGTAAGTCCTACCTGTCTCAAAAAGAAGTCTTTCTGTAGTTGTTGTCTTACCAGCATCAATGTGGGCAATTATTCCTAAGTTTCTAATTTTATCCAATGAAACATTACGGTCTTTGGTAGCCGTCATAACCATTGCTGACTTTTTTGCTTTTTCCTCTGCCATATTTCTATATTAACAAACTAAAAACTCCACATTAAAGGAGCAAGAGTGATTGTAACAGGAGTGGATTAAATCTTCAACCTTCTTTACTTCGATTAAATTTTAATCTCGCTATAATTCCGACTTCTCCATGTAAAAAAGTCCATGTTGATGGATCAACCCAAGTCCTTTCGACCGAAGAACCCGCCCCAACTGATGCCCCAACTTCGAGGTCTTTCTTTTTAATATCATTATAGTCTGACAGTTCACTAACAGATTGAGCTCCTTTTGGAACATATGTCTTTTTACGATCTGATGTTGATCTTGATGTAGTAAACGATATAGGCATAATGAAGCGATATTACTCTCTCTTCGGTTAAAATTCAATCAGTAAACCTTTTTTCTCCACCCTCTAAAATTTGATTTCAGTTTATGTAGTGAATTCAATTAAAATGTTTGCATCTGTTTGACGAGGGCTTGTCCCGAAGGAGTCATGCAAACAAAAATGATATGAAGAAAAGGTCGAAAATACGACTTCTACCATTTAAAATGTGAGAAAGCACGATTCGCATCAGCCTGTTTTTCCATTTCTTGTCTCTTTCTTACTGCTCCGCCTTCACCTTTTGCAGCGTCCATTAGTTCTTGAGCAAGTTTCTCACCATAGGTATGAAATTCTGAATTTGATTTTGCCCTCGTTGCGTTGACAAGCCATCTAATAGCCAATGATTCTTTTCTCTCACCCCTAACTTGCATTGGAACTTGATATGCGGCTCCACCAACTCTTTTGGCTCTAACTTCCATTTCTGGTTGGATGTTCTCAATTGCTTTATCGAATACTGTTACGGGATTTTCTTTTGTTTTTTGTTCAATTAAAGTAAGAGCTCTATAAACTTCTTTTTGAGCAACTGATTTTTTGCCATCATACATACTCCTGTTTATAAGTTTTGCAATTAACCTACTTCCATAAACAAGATCTACTTCAACTAATCTTTTTCTTGCTGGTCCTTTTCTTGGCATATTTTTGTCCGAAATAAGCTTCCGCTTACTTAGCTCCTCCCTGATTTTTCTTAGCCCCATATCTACTTCTTGATGTTTGCCTACCAGATACTCCTGTTGTATCAAGTTTTCCTCTAACTACTGTATATTTTACACCAGACAAATCTTTAACTTTTCCACCTCTAACCAAAACAACAGAATGCTCTGCCAATTCATGGCCTTCACCTGGAATATAAACAGTAACCTCTTGTTTGTTTGAGAGTCTAACTCTAGCAACTTTACGAAGCGCTGAGTTTGGTTTTCTAGGTGTTTGAGTTCTAACTGTTAATACAACACCTCTTTTAAAGGGTGATGAATTTTCGCCAAACTCTCTATCTTTGGCGTTAAACCACTTTTTTAAAGAAGTTGTTTTAGACTTTTTCTTGTTTGATTTTCGACCGTATTTTACTAGTTGGTTTGCTGTAGGCATATTAATTTTTTATTAAGGCTTTTTCTGCAGTAACAGGAATTAATCTTCCAATAATAACGTTCTCCTTCAAACCAAGTAGTTTGTCTTCTCTTGAGAGTAGTGAGCTTTCTGTTAACACATCTGTTGTCTGTTCAAACGATGCAGCAGATAGCCAGCTCTCAGTGTAAAGAGATCTTCTAGTTATACCTAATATAATTTGTTGAGCTGATGCTGGTTCTCCTCCTGCGGCTAAAGCTTTTTCATTCTCACTTTCGAATGTTGCTTTACTTGACAACTCACCTGGTAAGAAGGATGTGTCTCCTGCAGTTACAACCCTAACTTCATCACTCATTTTTCTTGCAATGACCTCAAAATGTTTATCATTAATGCCAATACCCTGTGACTCATATACCTTTTGAAGCTCTGTCACTAAGTATTCTTGAGCTGATCTTAAACCACAAATCAACAACACGTCTTTAATATCAAGAGGTCCTTTAGCAAGTGCTTCACCAGCATCTATTGTCTGGCCATCTTCAACACTTATTTCCAAGGTTTTAGGTAATATATATTCCCTTTCCTCTTTAGATTTTCCTGTCGCAGAAATTACAACTTTTATACCCTCTTCGGTCTCAGAAACACTGACTTTTCCAGATATTTCAGCCATTGCAGAAACTACTTTTGGAGTTCTTGCTTCAACCAGTTCCTCAACTCTTGGTAATCCTTGTGTAACGTCAACACCAACTGCACCGGCAGCATGTTTGGTTCTTAGTGTAAGTTGTGTACCAGGTTCACCGATTGACTGAGCAGCAATTACCCCAACAGGTGTACCCACTTCTACATCCTTTTTAGTAGAAAGGTCCCAACCGTAACACTTAACACAAAGTCCGTGTCTTGCTGAGCAAGTCAAAGCTGACCTAACTATAACATCCTCAACCTCTTCTTTTTCAAATTTTAGAGCCAAGTCTTCACTAATTAAGTCTCCACTAACTCCCAAAACCTTACCTTTTTTGTCTTTTATATCATTAACTAAATATCTACCTGTAATCCTGTTTGTGAAGGCTTGCGGTCTATCTGATTTTCTAATTGTTAAACCTTCAGTTGTTTCACAGTCAACCAACCTTACAATCAAATCGTGAGAGACATCTACCAAACGTCTTGTTAAGTACCCGGCGTCGGCTGTCTTGATTGCAGTGTCAGTCAAACCTTTTCTTGAACCCCTTGACGAAGTAACATATTCAAAGACAGACAATCCTTCTCTAAAGTTTGATTTAATTGGAAGTTCAACAATCTTTCCAAGTGGATCAACAACTAGACCCCTCATAGCTGATAATTGTTTGACCTGATCTCGGCTTGCACGACCAACCTTAGCATCAATAACCACCCTAATTGGGTTTGTAGGCTCCATTAGATCCCAAGTTTTATCAGCCAACTCTTCGGATACTTCAAGCCAAACCTCCTGAATCATTCTTTTCTTTTCAGATAGTGTAATTAAACCTATATCAAAGTTGCTCTCAATTTCAGCGACTTTTGTTTCAGAAGCCTTAATAATTTTTGCCTTTTCAGGTAACAATACTGCGTCAAATATACCAAATGATAGACCTGAGATAGTACCTGCCGTAAAACCTAGTGACTTAACACTATCAATCATATTAACAACAGTTCCTGAGTCACACTTGGCATATGCAACGCTAAACAACTTCTTAATTACAGTGGATGTACAAGACTCGTTAACAAATTCAAAAACATCTGGCAATATTTCATTGAAAGTAATTCTACCGACTGTTGTCTCGATTATTTTCCCATCAATGCGAACCTCAATTGGCTGTCTTAATTCAATTAAATAACTCTGATGAGCTTGTAAAGCTTCGCTCTTATCTGAAAAAATAGTTGTGTACTTTTTAAGACTTGGGTCGATTGACGTCAAATAATAGACACCCAATGCCATTTCTTTAGACGCTGGCGTTGAAACTGGTGAACCATCGGCAGGTCTTAATAAGTTATGCTCTGGTAACATCAAAGTTTTTGCCTCTTCAATTGCTTGTTTTGATAGTGGTACGTGAACTGCCATTTGATCTCCATCAAAATCTGCATTAAAACCTGAACAAACAGCAGGATGAAGTCTAATTGCGCTACCCTCAATCAAAATTGGATAAAAAGCTTGGATAGATAGTTTATGCAAAGTTGGCGCACGATTTAACAATACTGGATGATCTTTTGTAATTTCTTCCAATATGTCAAAAACTTCAGGTGGCCTTCTATCAAGCATGTTTTTAGCAGATTTTACATTTGGGGCAATTCCTCTTGTAATCATCTCTCGAAGAACAAATGGCTTAAACATTTCCAAAGCCATTTCTTTTGGTAAACCACATTGATTTAATTTAAGATCAGGTCCTACTATAATTACACTTCTACCTGAATAATCAACTCTTTTACCAAGCAGATTCTGTCTAAACCTACCCTGTTTTCCTTTAAGTAAATCACTTAAAGATCTTAAAGGTTGTCTTCCTCTTGCCCTCCTGGTTGCTTTTCTTTGAGAAGAATCTAATAATGAATCTAGGGACTCTTGCAACATTCTTTTCTCATTTCTTAAAATAATTTCAGGAGCGCCAAGACCTATTAAGTGCTTAAGTCTATTGTTTCTATTAATTACTCTTCTATATAAGTCGTTCAAGTCAGATGTTGCAAACCTACCACCTGACAACTGCACCATTGGCCTTAAATCTGGTGGCAAGACAGGCAAAACTTTCATAACCATCCAAGTTGGATCAATCTTTGATTTTTTCAATCCTTCTATTAATTTAAGTCTTTTAACTGCTTTTATATACTTTGCACTTGTTGTTTTTGTTTCACTTAGTTCCTTTTTCAACTCTTCAGATATTTTTTCAAGATTTACTTCAGCCAACACAGAAAGAACTGCCTCAGCACCCATTTTAGCCTCAAAGAAGTCAGCTGCACCAAAAGTGTAAAGTTCATCGTACTCCTCTTCTGAAAGAATACTTAAAAGTTTAAGGCCTCTGACCAAACTTATTAGATTTTCAAACAATCTTGAGTTTCTGCTCAGGTTTGCTTTTTCATCTTCTGAAATAGCAGTTTCCTTTTTTCTTTGATCAAGTTCAATTTCATTTAATGCTAGGGCAAGTTGCTCCTTGTCTTTAATTTTTCCTTCAATCTTTTCCTTTGCCTTTTTAGCTTCTTCTGCTAAAAGACTCTTTTTATCCTTAAAGGAAGTTATAATTTCATTTTCACTCTCGACTAAAGCAGTCTCCAGTACTTTGATTGCTGTCTTTTTCTTGTCTTCGTCCACATTCAAGACCAAGTATCGTGCAAAATAAATGACCTGTTCAATTGCTCTTGGTGCAACACCTAGAATCATTGATATTTTTGAAGGTGCTCCTTTAAAGAACCAGATATGGGCTACTGGGCAAGCTAGGTTGATATGTCCCATTCTTTCGCGTCTTACTCTTGATTGTGTAACCTCTACACCACACTTGTCACAGATTACCCCTTTATATCTAATTCTTTTATACTTACCACAATAACACTCCCAATCCTTTGAAGGTCCAAAGATTTTTTCATCAAAAAGGCCGTCCTTTTCAGACTTTAAAGTTCTGTAATTTATAGTTTCAGGCTTTGTTACCTCACCGCGACTCCATTTTCTTATATCGTCTGGGGACGCGAGCCTAATTACTAATGAACCAAAGTCTTCTAAGTTCTTTAAATCAAACAATGTGTCTAGTGTATTAGTTAACATTTTCTACCTCCATATTTCCTTTTGGATCCAAAAGTTCTTCTGTGGCTACTGCTTCAGCACCTAGGGCTTGTGCAAATTCTTTGCCCTGCTTTGTATCTTCTTCAATTTTGGTATCTGAGAGTATAACACCCTTTGGTAAAATATTTAAGCCCAAGGCATTAAGTTCACGAACAAGAACCTTAAAGGATTCTGGTATTGTAGATTCTGGAATTTCAGTTCCCTTAACAATTGCCTCAAAGGCTTTGGCACGACCGACAATATCGTCTGACTTGATGGTTAACATTTCTTGCAATACGTGCTGAGCTCTGTGAGCTTCAAGCGCCCAGACCTCCATTTCTCCAAGTCTTTGACCTCCCATTTGGGCCTTACCACCCAAAGGTTGTTGCGTAACCAAAGAGTAAGGTCCTGTTGACCTTGCGTGGGTTTTATCCTCGACCATATGGGTCAGCTTTAGAATATAACCAACACCAACCACCGTATCTTCCTTAAATTCCTCACCGGTTCTACCATCAATTAACCTGGCCTTACCATTTACTGGCAAGTTGGCTTTTTTAAGTTCATTTACCAAGTCATTCTCTGTAATATGATCAAATACTGGAAATGCTCCTCTTTCGTTATTCTTATGAAGTGCCAAACCAAAGTGGGCCTCTAAAAGCTGTCCCAAGTTCATACGAGAAAGAATTGAAAGTGGAGAAATAATCACATCAACTGGTGTACCATCAGAAAGATACGGCATATCAGATACGGACATTATTTTTGCAATGACACCCTTGTTACCATGTCTTCCTGCAATTTTGTCTCCCACAGTAATTTTTCTTATTTGAGCTACTTTAACTATAATCTTCTCAATAACTCCAGGGCCCAAGTCATCACCCTTACTTCGGCTCAAAATATTTACACCAACCACAATACCTTTCTCTCCGTGAGGAACACGAAGTGAAGTATCTCTAACTTCTCGTGCCTTTTCGCCAAAGATGGCCCTTAACAACCTCTCTTCTGACGTTAATTCAGTTTCACCCTTTGGTGCAATTTTACCAACTAAGATATCATTTGGCCCAACTTCGGCACCAATTACAACGATTCCATCATCAGCCAAATTTGAAAGTTCAGATTCAGAAACATTTGGAATATCCTTTGTTCTTTCTTCTGCTCCTAATTTTGTGTCCACTACCTCAGCATCATATTCCTCGATATGGATTGAGGTTAATAAGTCTTCTTTAACTAACCTCTCAGAAATTAAGATTGCGTCCTCAAATCCATAACCCCCAAAGGATGTATAGGCCACCATTAAGTTTCGACCAAGTGCCAATTCTCCGTCCTGACTAGCGGGTCCATCGACCAGCAAATCTCCCTCGTTAACTTTGTCACCCGGTTTAACAACTACACGTTGATTGTAGCAGGTTGAATGAGCTGTTTTCTTAAATTTAACAAGTGAATAAACTTCTTTTTTGCCGTTTTCAATAATTTCAATATCTTCGTTGTTACTAATTTTTTCAAGATCCTCGATGGAGACCTTTTTATCCAGTTTTATTACTATTTTTTCATTGTCTGCATATTCAACAATACCACTATGCCTTGCCAAAATGTTTCTAATCATTGCTTTTGAAATCTCGGATTCCATGCCAGTTCCAACAACTGGAGCATCAGGTGCAACCAGTGGCACAGCCTGACATTGCATGTTAGAACCCATCAATGCCCTGTTTCCTTCATCGTGAGCCAAGAATGGAATTAATGAGGCAGAGGTACCCACCAACTGCCTTGGTGTAATATCTATGTAGTCAACTAAACTTGATGGACCTTCAACAAAGTTACCCATATGTCTTAGTGGAACTCTGGCGTCAGTTATATATCCATCTTTATCAATACCCACTCCTGAATGGGTAATATTATAAGTTTCTTCATCATCAGCCGTTAAGTAAACGATTTCATCTAGAATTTTTACCTTTTTACCTTTTTTTTCTACTTTTCTATAAGGTGATTCCAAAAATCCAAACTCATTAACTTTTGCATACAATGATAAATATGTGACCAAACCAATATTAGGACCCTCTGGGGACCTGACAGGATCTAACCTTCCGTATTGGGAAGAGTTTACGTCTCTAATTGAGAAGGATGCTCTTTCTTTATTTATTCCACCAGAACCTAAAACAGAAACTCTTCTTAGATTATCAACTTCAGAAAGTGGGTTTGTGTCATCTAGAATTGTTGACAATTGATTACTTCTAAAAAATTCATTAAGTGATGAAATTAGTGGTCTGGCGTTAATTAAATTCGAAGGGAGTGGCCTGTCGTCAGCTGATATCAAGCTCATTTTCTCTTTAACTGACCTCTCAAGCCTTAATAGTCCTATACGAAATGCGTTAACAGAAACCAACTCTCCAACTCTTCTTAATCTTCGATTTGAAAGATGGTCAATATCATCAACTCTTCCTGTACCATTTTGTAAACCAATTAAATACGTAAGTGAAGCAGTGATATCTTTCAAGGTTAGAACGTTTGCAGACTTGTCAGTCCTTGAAAGAGGCAGTCTTTTTCCTATTTTGTATCTACCTACCTCACCTAAGTCATATCTTCTCTTGTCTAAAAACATATTCTCGAATAAATTTGTGGCGTTTTCAATTAAAACAGGTTCACCAGGTCTTAATTTTCTATATATCTCAAGAAGTGCGTCATCTTTTCCTTTTGTGGCATCCTTTGCAAGTGTTGCCTCTATGTATTTATGATCTTTATCTATATCTACTTCTTTAAAGAAATTGATTATTTCATTTTCACTCTCTAACCCTAAAGCTTTCAAAAATACTGTTGCAAGAACTTTTTTTCTTCTATCGATTCTTGCATATATCAAATCATTTTTGTTTGCCTCAAATTCAAGCCATGAACCATGGAGTGGTCTTACTTCTGCTTTGTGTAATAATCTACCTGAAGTTGGGTCTGCCTCTGCAGAAAAATAAATTCCAGGACTTCTGACAATTTGGTTAATAACAGCTCTCTCAATACCGTTTATGATAAATGTACCCCTAACAGTCATCTGTGGTAGTTCACCTAAAAACACTTCTTGGCTGACTTCTTTACCTGTTCTTTTATTAATTAATGTGGCTGTAATTTTTAATGGAGTTGCATATGTTAATCCTTTTTCTTGGGCATAACTTGCAGTGATTGAGGGTTTACCAAGTGAATAATCACCCAACGCTAATTGCCAATTCTTGCCAGTAAAGTCGTCGATCGGAGATATTGCTTGAAGTTCTTCACCTACACCTTTTTTTAAAAACCAATCCCAAGATTCTCTTTGAACTAATGTCAAATCAAGTTTAGGAAGGTTTTTTTCTACTTTCCCAAAATTTCGGCGCAAGTTAGTTTTTGATTTCATTAAGCTTAGGTGATAGGTGATACAAGATAAGCCTACGTAAGTAGACCTAATGGGGATTATATATAAATTTTGATAAGTGTCAACAAGTAAAAACTATCTTAAGTACCGATTAATATTTTGATTATGTTCATCTAGTGTTCTGGCATAATGAATCTTGCCACTATTGTCATGGATGTAATACCAGTATTCGCTCTCAACAGAATTAATTACAGCATTAATTGTAGACGCACCAGGATTTGCAATTGGTGCGGGGGGGAGTCCAAGATTCTTGTATGTATTAAAGGGTGACTCGATACCTTTATCTTGTGCATATGCAGGATCCCAATATTTATTGGTCAAGGATACATTTTTATATTTAATATTATCTTTAGCATATTGCAGTGTTGCATCTATTTGTAACGGCCAACCGTTTTCTAATCTTTTATACAAAACTCCAGCAACTACTGGTTTTTCCTCATTTGTAAACGTTTCTCTTTCCAAAAGGGAAGCCATGATAACCTGTTCTTTGGTTGCATTCTTTACTTTTTGGTCAAATGTTGTGGTTAATCTATTAACAACCTGGGTAGCAGATGCTGACTTGGGAAATAAATAAGTATCGGGATAGAGATAACCTTCTTTACCTACGGTTAATCTTAAAAACTCGTCAATAAAATCTGTTTCCTTGTTTAAGACGATTGCAAACCTAATTGCAATTTCTTCACGTCTTAAACCCTCAGGAATAGTTACCCAAAATTCTGTCGGACCTTTCTTTAGTCTATCAACCATTTCAACCAAACTTAGGTTTTGAGTAAGTTGGAACTCACCTGCTTGGATTTTATTTGTATTATTTGTCAGTTGCACATAGAACTTGAAAGCGATACCACTTCGTATAAGCTTGGCGCTTTCCAAGTTATTACCTATTTGGGCAACCGAAGAACCTTTGTTAATTAAAAAATCAACCTCACCACTATTATCAGAGACTGGCAAAAGTAGACCCCTAAAGTAGAAAATAAAAACTGCAACAAGTACGAAAGGTAAAAGAATTACTGTAAGTAGTTTAAATTTCATTAAGAAGTGCACGCCTATATTTTTTGGTTTTCTCATTATAAATATAAATCCTACCACACTTGCAAGTTACCATTGTCCCATACTTATGACTTTTACTTTCTGCGTTTGATAATGAAACACCACAGCCAACACATTTGCCTTGTGACATTAACCAAGCCTGAATAGGAGCGATTACATTTTTAAGCATTGTCTAGATATGATTGTAACATAATAGTTGCTGCAAATGCATCTTCCATCTCGCGTCGTTTTTTTCTACCCATACCCGATTGAATTGACATAACTTGGGCATCATGTGAACTTAGTGTTTCATCAAACGTTTCAGCTCTAAATTGTTTAGCAAACTCGTTTTGCTCCTTTGCCATTTCACCCTCTGAAATACCAACAACTACTTTTTCTATTTTTTGCTTTTCAATTATCCTTTGAATGTGGGCAATCATTTTATCCCAATCTCTGTAGCGAATTACTTGATATGGTTCAGCAAGTTTGCCATCAGAAACAGCAAGACCTATTTTTCTTCTACCATAATCAATGCCTAAAAATTTCATAATCTTTTTGTGGTTTGGTGTTAGCTTACCACTCTTGCCCTAACAATTAAACGTTTTGGATTTCTGGGGTCTCCTGGTGGGGTACAAGTTACCAGTGTTAAAAACGAATCAGAATTGTTTTGTTCTAAAATCTGAATGTCTGTTGGATATATTTCAAACAGTTCTTCAACTACAAAATCGTATGAAACACCATCAAATTTAACAAAAATCTGATCACCATTTTTTAAAGTAGGAAGTGTTGAGAATATCGCCATATAATTTTTAGGGTTATAGAAAATTGGTAGAATTGAATGACCGAAAATTACAGCATTGCCGTTTCTACCCGGCAGGGCTGTTCCAGGATACTGTACTAGGTGCTTGGACAAATCTTCACCCCCGATTGCGACAATGGCATCTTCTATTTTTAGTTTCGGGATTGTAATTGTGTAAAAATCTACTTTTGACTCCTCAAAATCTTTTGTGTCAGCCGTAGGAAACCAGGTTGATGCTTTGGTATAGTCGGTGGGTTCTTTTGTTTCATCTTTTTTCTCTAATACTAAAGGGGATAGAAGGGTGGAATAAGATCTTGCATTGGTCAGTTGATAAACAACAATGGGCCAAATTGAAACAAACAATATAGTAAGCCCAAAAGCGCTTAATCCAAACGACAATAATTTAATAACTTTTCTTCTGTGACTAAAATTCATTTTTTTAAAGTAAATCAACTACTCTTCAACGGCAAAACTCACTGTCATTCTTTTGGGTATATGGGGAAGAGTTCCCAGCTTACCGGGGAATAACGGTTTTATTTTAAACTCTGCCTTAGTAAATCCTGTAATACTAGAGAAGTAGTCCTCGGCAAGTTCAGGGTATTTACCTGCTATTTTCTTTGCAATTTCACCCTCGTCTATGTCTGGTAACAGATTTGCCGTTACTCTTACATTAAAGAGGTCATCTTCAGCCATGATTTCGTATTCAATCTGATCATCTTTTAGAACAAAATTCGTAGGAATCTTGTCATTTAGTATTTCTTTAGATTTGGCTAAGAGTTCATCTTTAGAAATGGATATAATTTTAACATCAAGTTTCAACGACAATTTGATAGATGTGGCCTCATCACCAACTTTATTACTAAACTGTTCGTCACGAGAAACAATTTCAACTGACGAGTCAATAAGTATCTGATTGGAATCAAGTTTTTGTGAAATTTGAGATTTTGCGTCATTTAGTAATTCTTCTGTTAACTCATCTAGTATTTTCTTTCTATCGCTTTCACTAACTGCCGAAATTTGACGACTTGAACCACCACCAAAACCATCAAGGGAAATGGCATCAACCTCAGCTTTTGGATAATTCCCCACCTTAAATATCTCGTCTTTGGATATGTTATATTCTGAACCAATACTTCCCGCTTCCACCTCTATTTCTCCAGTTCCAGGATTTGATGGAGACAATGCACCAGAGATAGATGCTGAACTTAAAGTTACAAATTTTAAATCTGACGAGGACAACAAAGTACTTCCCGCTGCTAAGTTGATAGGAAAGGCTGTGCCATTTTGAACCTTTACCTTACCTTTTGACTTTTCTCCAACAGTTTTTGTGCCAGTTGTAGAAATAGTTTTTTCACCACTGACGCTTATCTCATTTTCACTAGTCTTAATACTTGAATCTGACTGTATCTCTATATTCTCCTCAATTTGTTTTGGTGAAACATATATGGTCACCACAGCTTTAGGTAAAAACCACCACAAAAGAAAACTTGCCACAACTAAAGTCAGGGCTCCGGAACCCGCAACTACCAACATCTTGTTGTTTAAATTTAGTTTAGGCATTTTTATACTAGGCCTACTAAAAGTGGTTAGACCTTTAATTTTATTTTTTAAATCAGGAAGCTGTATTTTTTGGGTTATTGGAAGATCTGGTTCTTCTTTGACAAAACCCAACTCTTCAGCAGTCAGTTTATTAGGCTCTTGAATGTTTTCAACCTCTTCTGATTCCAAACTTTCAACAACTGTTTCATCAGGCAGTTGACTGTCTTCAACACCACCAACAGCCCCCAGTTCAGATCCACCAGCTAAGGCAACTGCAATTATCTTTTTCTCTGGGTCAAAAACTTCTATCTTTGGCGTATGGATAAACTTGCTTTGACCTACTTTTTCCCAATCCGAGTTGTTTAAAATTTCTTTAACATCTTCTAGTTCTTGCTCTTTCTGGTTATACAAAACGATCCTAGAAGGAAAATTTTCAACTGTATCTTTTAATCTTGTGAGTCCTTCCATTAAATCATCTTCCACCGAAACACTTCTTAAAACGTTTGTAACACCAGATAAAGTTCCCAAATTAAATATTGCAATTTCTATATTCTGGTCACTAAGTCCTAAGACTAAAGCATTAGTGTCGCCATGATCTTCACTTTTAAGAAAGTGGGAGATAGCTTCAGAAAGTACTACAAAACCAGAGGGAACAAGTGATAGCTTCTCACAAATTACTTTTAACTCCTCAAGTTTTTCAGGTTTTATGTTTCCATCTTCTATCCAGTTGTTAGATAAACCGAATACCGTCCTACTGGGATCCATTGACTCTTCAGGTAAAAACTGTGAACAAGCGGATAGTGAAGTATCAATTGCTTCCAATAAATTGTCTTCCCAACGGGTTGGTGGAGATTTTGCGATAACTTCTACCTTACCATCTTTTATTTGCCAGACGGCAGAAGTAATCCATTCCGGCTCAATTAAAAGAGCCCAAAAATTCTCTGTATTAGGTTTTTGTTTTTGAAGAAAGTCCAACATATATTCTGATTACGCCGGAGCCAATTTTCTCCTGCTTAATCATTCTAACATTCCCAACAAGTTTTGTGCTAGTAACGTGAGGTCCACCACAAATTTCTCTTGAAAAATAGTCTTCATTTGAACCTATTGTGTACATTTTTACCTTTTCACCATATTTTTCAGCAAAAAAATGCAAGGCACCTTTTTCAATTGCATCTTCTGGAGTAGTCTCTATAAATGTAACAGGTAAGTCTTCATCAACCACACGATTGATTGTGTCAAAAACATTAGTTACCTGTTCCTCATTTAATTTTTCAGAATATGAAAAGTCAAATCTAAGTCGGTCTTTCGTAATATGACTTCCTTTTTGAGAAACTACGTCACCCAAAACTTTACGAAGTGAGGAATGTAATAAATGTGTTGCTGTGTGTAATTTAGTTGTTTCTTCCGAAATGTCTTCAAGCCCACCTTTAAAAATTCCAGTTGAGAGACTTTTTGAAGCTGTTCTGTGTTTTTCAAATTCATCACCAAATTCTTTTAAATCTACTTTTTGTCCTTTGTCGGTAAACAACTCAATCGTAAGTTCAAGTGGAAAACCATATGACTGATACAAGTCAAAAGCAATTTTACCTGTAATTTTTTTGACTTTTTTGATTTCTTTTAAACCATTATCCAGACTTACCTTAAACTTCTTTAATTCCTCCAAAATAACAGTATTCCTAATCACCTTGTCTACATCGGAAAATTTTATAGCCATTCTTCTTATTAGTCTTCTTAATATGTATCCGTGCATTTTATTTGAAGGAACTACACCAGCATTAATTAATGCTTCTGATGCCCTTAAATGATCTGCAACTATTCTAAAATTCTTTTTCTCATCTTCATACTTTTTACCTGTAATTTTTTCCAACTTCATAATTGTTGGCCAAAAGATATCAGTTTTAAAAACATCTGGGTCATTATTTAATGCAGCGGTTATTCTTTCCAGTCCACCACCGAAATCAACATTTTTTTGTGGAAGTTCTTCAAGACTTCCATCTTTCATCTTTTTGTACTGAATAAAGACTGAGTTACCAATTTCTAAAAACCTACCACAGTCACAATTTGGGTGGCATTTTTCACTTTTAAATTCACTATTTTCGTGTAATTTTAGCTTTTCTCCAAAGTCAAAAAATATTTCAGAGTCTGGTCCACCAATTTCACCTTCAGGCATTTCATCAGGTGTTCCGCTTCTACTCCACCAATTCTTTTTTACACCATATTCAAAAATGTGATTTTCAGAAACCCCCAGATCTTTCCAGATATTGAAACTTTCGGTGTCTTCTGGAACTGAGTCATTACCCTCAAAAACTGAAACATATAGCTTTGCTGGTGAAAGTTTTAATTCTTTTGTTAAAAATTCCCATACCCAAGGTAGCTGTTCCTCTTTAAAATAATCACCTAAACTCCAGTTGCCCAACATCTCAAAATAAGTGGTGTGTCTATTGTCCCCAACCTCTTCAATATCTTGAAGTCTAATTGAAGGCTGGCTGTCAACTAGTCTGGTCCCGTCAGGATGTTTTTCTCCCATTAAATATGGAACTAGGGGTTGCATACCTGAACTTGTAAAAAGGGTTGTTGGATCTTTTTCTAAAACAAGTGGAGCAGGAGGAATTATTTTATGCCCCCTTTTTTCGAAGAAACGCAAATATTTTTCTCGGACTTGATTACTTGCAATCATAAACTGAATTATATATCTAAATTTGACACCTATCTAGCTGGGATTATAATAGTTGTATCATATGGAAACTTTAAAGGTACGTGGCATTATACTTAAAGATGCAGCATACGCAAAGGCTTTGGAAGCTCAAGGCCTTATCAGCACCGAAGAACTTGAAAAAAAACTCCCAAATTTGGATCCTGGTACAATAGATTTGATAGGGGCGACCGATATGCGAAGGCGTAATTTACACAAGCCAATTATTCCTCAAGTAATACGTTTAATCCAGGGGTTTAGAAAAAAATAAATCTATTCTTGTCCATGGGTAGTTATACTCTTATCTCTTTTAAACATTTCTGCAATTCCTGTTAATCTTTCAGGTCTTATGAGACCTCCACCCAAAACTGCATCTTCTAAAATGGAGTTTAGTCTTTTGACTGATTTTCGTAAATCTAAAATTATAAAAACAACTTGTATACCAACTATCACCAACAAAACTGTTAAAGAGATAACTACTATAACTAATAGTCTTTGTACTGAATCCATATTGTTATATTATACTATCGTTCATTCTACATTAATATTAACTATTTTTTCAGTTGTTTTTCCTGATCTTGAAACAGCAATGAATTTTAAATTGTTGGTTTCAGGAGTTATCTGAAGTTCTGTTGCGAAATTGCCTTCTTGGTCAATTATTATTGGTTGGTTATTAATTGTTAAAAATACATCAGTTGTCGTTCTACCTGAAACTGAAACTTTATTATTTAAAACAACTCCATTATTTTTAGGAGAAAATATTTCTAAATTTGGTGGTTTTATAAATTTAAAATATTCAAAGCCCAAGTAACTTAAAACCATTAAGACCAATAACGTTACACCTAAACCAAAAGCGAGCTTTGGTGACCAAAAAAAATTGGTCTTAACGTCTGGTTTTGGATTAATTGGTAACTTTTGAGGCGGATAATCTCGTCTTAATATTGCATTGGCATTTTCTGGAGGAATGTCTAACATAATTGCCAAGTTTCTAACAAATCCTGAAACTACAGGAAATGCAGGTAATTTATCCCAAGCATTCTCTTCTATTAATTTTATAAACTCAATCTTAATCTTTGTCTCTCTTTCAATTTCACTTAAACTAATTTTTTTTAAGTTTCGAGCCGTTTTTAATATTTCCCCAATAGTGTTCATATTTGTATAAAAAAACTTTTACTTACTAAATGAAGCCAAAAAGTCATCTGCATTTTTAATTAAAACTTCTCTCGGTTTTGATGAACCATCGGAGACTGCAACCACTCCAGCATCTTGAAGTTGGTCAATAACACGAGCAGCCCTAGCATATCCAATTGATAATTTTCTTTGCAATAAAGATGCAGACGCTCTATCGTATTGGCAAACCACCCTTACAGCTTCTGCAAAAAAGTCGTCTGTATCACCAGTTACACCTGGTACTGGAGCTTTTCCAGATTTGGTCATTGTTGTTACCTCTTCAGTATATTGAACAGGAACACCTTGATTTTTAATAAAACTAACAAGACCTTTGATCTCAGCGTCATTTACAAAAGCACCCTGAATTCTTGCAGGTTTTGCCTGATCTGGTGGTAAATATAACATATCTCCCTTACCTAATAGTTTTTCAGCACCTTGTGTATCTAATATAACCCTTGAATCAACTTGCGATGACACAGCAAACGCAATTCTAGTTGGAATGTTTGCTTTAATTAATCCCGTTATGACGTTAACCGACGGTCTTTGAGTTGCAAGTACCATATGTATTCCAACTGCACGACTCATTTGAGCAATTCTTGTAATTGCATCTTCAACTTCAACTGGAGATAGAAGCATAATATCTGCCAACTCATCGATTAATAAAACAATGTAAGGTAGGGCTTGAAAGCCACTCATCTCATTATAACTATCTATATTTCTGGCCCCAGCCTGTGCAAACAACTTATATCTTCTGTCCATTTCTCTAGTTAGCCAACGAAGAGCTGATAAAACTTTATCTGAATCCACAATGACGGGGGACAATAAATGGGGTATTTCATTATAACCAGTTAGCTCAACCCTTTTAGGGTCAACCATAATAAATTTAACTTCAGACGGACTTGCCCTAAACAATATTGATGCTAGAAAAGTGTTAACCGCAACAGATTTTCCAGAACCAGTTTGTCCTGCAATTAAAACGTGGGGCATTTTACCTATGTCTGCAATTACCGGCTTTCCTGAAACATCAAGGCCTAATGCAACTGTTAATTTTGATTTTCTATTATTCATCTCATCTGACTCTAAAATTCTCTTTAAAGGAACAAATTCTGGAGATTTATTTGGAAGCTCTATACCAACCAAATTACGTCCTGGTATTGGAGCCTCGATTCTGATAGTCCCTGTTGGCGCAGAAAGTGCAAGTGCGAGGTCTCGCTCTAAAGCTGTAATTTTAGATAGCTTAGTACCAAGTGCAACTTGGATTGCATACTGTGTAACGGCAGGTCCCAAATTAACCTCTACAATGTTGGCTGAAATTCCAAAAGATTCTAGTGTTTTTTCAATAATATCTGCATTTCCATTGATATCACCCCTATCAACCTTACCTAGAGCTTCATCAGATAATAAATCTAGGGATGGATATTTCCAGATAGCATCTTCACCTTTAATGTTACTTACAATTTTTTCTTCTAGTGGTTCTTTTGGTGCTACTATATCTAGTTTTTCTGTAGAAGTTGAAACACTAGGACTGCTACCTGAAATTTTAAAGTCTTTTCTTGGCAGCATCTTACCCCCACCAGCAGAATTCTGTCCAAATATGTATGTTTTTATTGTGGAAAACATATGAGCCACATGTTTAAAAACTGCGTCAAATGAAGTATTAAACATAATTACAAAACCTGTGAGTAAAACTCCAAGAAAAATAATAATAGCTCCAATCGGCGTAACTAAAGTAGAAACACCATCCCAAAAGACTAAACCCAAATTACCTGACCTCCCCATACCAGAAAGAGATAAAAACATTAACAACGAACCAACAATGACATTGGGCTGTGAGATTGGAAGTTTTATTCTACTTAGTAAAAACGAAAAAGATAGAAATATAAAAGGCAAGAAAATTGTAGCAAAACCAAACATCTCCATTATGATGTCGTTAAACCTTACAAGAACCAAACCACGCCTTGAAAAGGAAACTATGATAAGTAGAGCAACTGCAAGAAAAAATATTTGTGCAATTGTTGCAACAGTCTGAGGTTTAAGTTTTAGTTTATAAGCCCTCTTGTCTATCTTTCTCTTTTTGTGTTTCCTTGCCATATGATAATTACATCATATCAACTTTTACAATTTGTAGCTAGTTGAAAGATTATTATTCTTTAGTGGAAGCACCTAATTTTTTTGCCAACCTTAGTAACCTCTTGGCTTTATTTTTTTCAAAATCTCCAGCATTTGGTGCCTGGGCTTCTACTCCCTCGACAGACTTTATTACAACTTCCGCATCAGCAAGTTTTTTCTTCGCCTCACGCAAGGCGGCTTGCCTAATAACACCAATGATTTCATTTGGAGTTAGCTTTTCATCTGCTATGTGACTAACAAACTCACCTATCCCAACACCACTAAGATAGCCCAAAACCTTACTGCTAGGCACCTTCTCTTGTTTCATGGGGCAATTTTAATCCAGAAGTCTATAACTGTCAAACTTCAACAACAATTGGAATAATCATAGGGCTTCGACCTGTTGTTTTGAAGAAATAACCTTCTAAAAATTTTATAGCGTCTTCTTTAATCTTTTTGGAGTTCAAATTACTGTGTGTTTTTAAGTGTTTCATCAGCCTTTGCATTGCGTCATTTAAAAGCCCACCACTAATACCTTCAAACACAAATCCCTTAGTTACAATTTCTGGATTACCCAAGACCTTACCACTTTTAGTTGCTTTAAAAACTACAACTGCCATACCTTGCTTACCTAAAAGTGTTCTGTGTTCTAGGACAGTCTTTCCAATGTCCCCAATCCCCAAACCATGAACCATAACTTCTTTAACTTTTACTTTTTGACCCCTTCTGGCTGTTCCATTTTCAAATTCTATAGAATCTCCAGGTTTTAATTTAAATACTTGAGATTTTTGCTTACCTGTTGAAACTACAAGTTTTTCATATGAATGCATATGTTTTATAGTTCCACCTGTTGGTATAAAATATTTAGGTTTTGCTATATCAAAAAGCATTTTGATGTCTTCCTGTCCACCATGACCAGAAACATGTAAGCCTTCTTTTAAGTCATAATAGTGAACATCGACACCGCGGTCTATAAGTTCATCTATTATAAAATCTTGGCTCTCTTTTGAATAAGGTGGGGCAGGGTTTGCTGAAAAAATAAACATATCTCCATCAGAAATTGAAAATCTATCATCGTCGTCTGTAGCTAATCTGTAAACAGAACTGCCAACTTGGCCATAACACCCAGCCACAATATATAATAGGTCTTTTGGATGCATTCTTTTGGCCTTTTTAAGATCTACAACTTGGCTATCCAAATATTTTAAATACCCAAGCTTATGTGCAGATTCTGTTTTTTGTTGAATAGATCTTCCAACAAAAACTACTTTTCTATTTAACTTAACTGCAACATTGATCATTTGTTGAAACCTGCCAATTGATGATGACATGGCACTCATAAATAGTGCGTTTTTGGCATTCTTAGCAATATTTAAAATTCTTTCTTCAACAGGAACAGCGCTTGGTGCAAATCCTGGTTCGTTTGACCCTAAACAATCAGAAATTAAACAAATCACATTACCCTCTGCAAGTTTTCTGGCCCTATCTAGGTCAAAAGAGTGACCGTCAACAGACTCTTGATCAATTTTGTGTTCAGGGACATGCATAATTTTCCCCTCTGGTGTTTCTATTGCAAAACCAACAGTGTCTGGAACCGAGTGAGTAACTTTAAATGGAGATATCTTAAATGAACCTATTTGGAAAGTATCCATATCCGAATTGAAAGTATTGATTTTAAAGTCAGTAATTCTATTATCTCTAAATTTCTCTTTTAAAAATTCTGCAACCAGAGGAGCGCAGTAAATTGGTGCATTTACCTGTTTTAATAAAAATGGTAATGCTCCAATATGATCCTCATGGCCTTGAGACAAAACGATAGCTTTTAGTTTGTGTTTATTTTTAACAACATATGAAAAGTCTGGAATAACAAGGTCAACTCCAGGCATTTCTAAATCAGGAAAACCTACACCACAATCAAGGATAAACATTTCATCCTTGTATTCGTAGACATTTAAGTTTTCTGTAACCCCTGTCGTTCCAGAGAGTGCTATGAAGCGTACCATTTTTATAATTCTTAACCTATATCATATCACGAAAAAATAATTATTCTTGTTAGAGTTTCTTTTAAAGCAAGAAAATCTTGTTTTTCTGCCTCTAGAATCTTCCCATTTCTTAAAGATGCTGCTGGATGATACATAGGTATAACAGTTATCTCTTTACTGTTCCACACAATATTGTGTTCTTTACCATGAACCTGAGATATGAATACTTCAGGCAAAAACTTTGCCATGGAAAACCTGCCTAATGTAATTATCACTTTTGGGTCAATTATTTTAATAATCTCGTCTAAATACTTACCATAGCTTTCAATTTCATTAGGTAGTGGATCTCTGTTTTCTGGAGGTCTATGATGAACAATGTTTGTAATGAAAACTTTTTTTCGCTCGAGTCCTGCAAGTAATAGTAATTTATCCAACAATTTTCCCGCTTGACCAACGAAAGGCAAACCTTGTAGGTCTTCCTGTCTCCCTGGGCCCTCACCCACAAAAAGAATTTTTGCCTCAGTGTTCCCAGAACCAAAAACTAACTTATTTGCAATTTTTTTAAGTGGGAGGGTTTCATCCTTTTCCATTTCATCTTTAAGATTGTGGAGTTTTTTGTAATTATTCATATTTAATACCAAAGTCAATTAATTTTTCTTTGAAGTTAGTAAAGTTATCATACAGAAGTGTATTAAAACCCATTTTGCTTGCTTGAACTGTATTCTTTTCTCGATCATCTACGAATAAACTTTCCTCAGGGATTATCTTTGATCGATCTAATAATATTTGAAATATATCCTGATTTGGTTTTGAAACACCAACCTCACAAGAGGCAATAATCATTTCAAAAAAATTGTCTAGACCATATTTTTCCCTTTTAAACTCGTAACCCTCTTTGAATATGTTGGTTAAAGCAAGTATTTTGTATTTTCTCTTCAGATTCGGTAATATATCGTACGGTTCTAAAGTACGAGTCCTAGATTTGTATATTTTAAAAAGCTCTATCGACAAACCCCCATCTACCTTTCCAGATATTTCTTTCTGAAAATTATCGTAAAACTGAAAAATTGTCATTCTTCCCTCTCCCACTTCGTGCCAGTATTTAACCCAAGCGTCATGAAGAACTTGATCGGATACTCCATACCTTTCCTTTATTTCCTTATTATCAAACAAGACCCCAACGTCATCATCTGTTAGTACAACTCCACCAAAGTCAAGAACAATATTTTTAATCATATATTTATGAATTCTACCATTTTGGTTTTGGTATCAAAAATTGCAAAATTTATTCCATTTTCCAAAGCTCCAGGATTTATCATATTTCCTATCTGTCTTTGTTGATGGTTGTGTCCACAAAAAATAACATCAAATTTATCTTTATCTGTTTTTACTTTTTTAATATTATGGACTAAACCTATTTTAATATTATCAATTTCAAGTTCTACAAATTCTTTAAAATCAAATCTTGGATCTATATCTGCATTACCCAAACAAGAATATAATGGAATACCACAATCTGTAACTATTTTTATGCTGTCAAAGTTATACCAATCTCCAGTATGAATAACTGCAGAGGCATTAATTTTTTTTGCAAAGCCCATAACATGTTTTATATTTGCAATATTTCCATGGGAGTCACCAATAATTAAAAGTTTCACAAAGTTATTCTACTACAACGGAAGGAATTCTTTTACATTTGCAGTAGTGACATGAAATGTTGTTCCTTTTCCTTCAACAATTGCTCTTGCAACTTTTCTGACAACTCCGCCAATTGTTCTTTCCATTGTACGAATTCCAGCATCATATCCAAAAGGTCTGACTAGGTTTGCCCAAACTTCATCATCAATTTGTAGGGTTTCTGGGGTTAACCCTGCATCTTTTAAAGCTTTGGGGAAAACATATCTTTTTCCAATGGTTATTTTTTCTTCATCAGAATAGCTAGGCATCATAATTGGCTCAATTCTGTCCATAACTGCGGTTGAAATGTTTGTTGTATTGTTCGCTGTAGCTATAAAGATACACTCAGAAAGGTCAAATGGATAATCTATATAATGATCTGAAAACGCATGATTTTGCCCAGGGTCTAAAAGTTCAACCAACACACCCATAATAGAAGCTCTGCCCTGATCTGTTACCCTGTCAATTTCATCAAGAAGTATTACAGAGTTTTTAAATTGTGTATCTTTCATTGCTTTAATAATTTTTCCAGGTTCTGCTTCAGGATGCATCTTGGACTGACCACGCAGGTCAAGAGGGTCTCCCATACCTCCAAATGGAATACGCGCTATTTTTCTTCCCAGGGCTTCAGCAATGGAAAAGGCAATTGTTGTTTTTCCAGTACCTACAAGACCTACAAAGCAAAGAATTGGAGCACGATATATATCTTTTGCTTCTCCTTTTTCTTGTTTTAGTTTCATTACAGCCAAATATTCCAAAACCCTTGATTTAATATCTTCCAGACCATAGTGTTTTTCATCCAGGATTTTCTTGGCATTTACTAAATCTAAGTTGTCCTGTGATTTTTGAGTCCATGGCAGACTTGTAATCCAACCAATGTAACTATCCATTCTGTCATACTCAGGCAAGAATGTTGGAGAGTTAGTTAATTTTTTAAGTTGATCCAAACGTATAGAAACAGATTTTTTTAAATCTTCAGGTACAGAAGAACTGGCAACTTTAGTTGACAGAATATCAATTTCTTGAAAGGCAGTATCTGACATTATTTAATTGTAACATTGAACCATAGAAAATTGAATGAGAATTGCAAATTGAAAGATTAAAAAATAGACGAAGTGTTATCTATCCCCGCCTTGATCAGTCTGAAAGTATCTTGAAGTTGGGAAATGAGGTCCACTGGATCTACCATTTTGGCCCCTGTCTCCACCTCTATCTACATTACCCCTGTCTCTGTTAAATCCACCAGTCCTTGGTCCTCTTGAAAATCCTCCTGATTGAGGTCTTCCACCTCTATCCCCACCACCTCTAAATCCTCCACTTTGTGGCCTTCCACCTCTGTCATTACCTCTATCCCCACCACTTCTTCTTTCTTCTTTTGGTTTGTCGGTTGCAGGATCCATTCTCATAGATAAATTTATTCTGCCCATTTCATCAACTTCTTTAACCCTGACTTGTACTTTTTGCCCAATTGTAACAACATCATTAGCGTCAGCTACATATCCTTCCGCCATATCTGAAACGTGAACCATTCCATCTTTTCCAGGTAAAATATTTACAAATGCTCCAAATGGCATAATTCTTACCACTTCACCTTCATAAATTTCACCAGATGTTGCCTCTTTACCCAATCCTTCAACATACTCAATTGCCTTTGTAATTCCGTCTTTTTCAATCCCTGAAATTGCCACACTACCATCATCTTCAACATCAATGTGTGTCCCTGTATCTGCCATCAACTTCTTAATAGCTTTTCCTCCAGGACCAATTAATTCTCCAATCTTATCGACTGGAATTTTAACCATAGTAATCTTTGGTGCATACTTACTTACTTCAGCTCGAGGTTTATCAATTGCAGAAACTACTGACTTGAGCATTTCTGCGCGTCCCGTTTTTGCCTGTTCAAGTGCCTTTTCTAAAATACTTGGTGTTAAAGTTAATGTTTTAACATCTAGTTGAATTGCAGTGATTCCTTTTTCTGTTCCAGCAACCTTAAAGTCCATATCGCCGTTAAAGTCCTCAATTCCCATAATGTCAGAGAGAATTGCAACATCTTTTCCTTCAATAATTAAACCCATTGCAATTCCTGAAACAGGAGCCTTAATTGGAACTCCCGCATCCATTAAAGCTAGGGATGAACCACAAACAGATGCCATTGAAGTTGAACCATTTGAACTCATAACTTCTGAAACAACACGAATTGCATATGGAAATACTTCTTCTGTTGGTAAAACCGGCATTAATGCTTTTTCAGCAAGAGCTCCATGACCTATTTCGCGTCTACCCACTCCACCAACTCTTCCCACTTCACCTGTAGTAAAAGGTGGCATTGAATAATGATGCATATATCTTTTCTCTTGTTCACCTTCTGCCGTTTCTAGAAGTTGTCCCATCTGAGTTGAACCTAATGTAGCAATAGATAATACTTGTGTTTGACCTCTAGTAAATAGTCCTGAACCATGTGTTCTAGGTAAAAAACTGACCTCTGAGTTTAATTTTCTAATTTCTGTTAATTTTCTTCCGTCTGGTCTTATTCCTTTTTTCAAGATTTGTTCCCTGATGTAATCTTTTTTAAGATGATCAATTATTTCAGTCACCCATTTTTTGTCTTCAATTTTTTCAAACTTTTCTGAAACTGCTTCAACTAATAATTTAAACTCATCTGAAGATCCTTCATGGGTGGCCATATTTTTGACAAGTGCTGGTATCTGGTCTTTGACTAATTTCAATACTTCTTTTTCTAACTCTTTTGATGGTTTGTCTTCAACATAAGTATCTCTTGTAACCCCAACTTCTTTTGCAAAATCTTCAAGTGCAGAGTTAATTGTTTGAGCTTCATCAAATGCCATTTTTACACCGTCAACAACTTGTTTTTCACTTACTTCTTTTGCTCCAGTTTCAATCATTAGAACTGCATCTTTAGTAGATGAAACAACTAAGTCTAAAATTGATTCTGAAAGTTCAGTATTTGTAGGATTTACAATGTATTTATCGTCTTTAAGCCCTAAATTAACAACCCCAACAGGACCAAGCCACGGAAGATTACTTGTGTGTACTGCGGCTGAAGCTGCAATAGCACCTACCATTGACGGCATATTTTCACCATCAACAGAAAGAACAGAAATAATTATCTGTACTTCTTTTTTATAAGTTTTTGGGAAGAGTGGTCTAATTGACCTATCAATAAGTCTTGCTACTAAAATTTCTTCATCTGTTGGTCGACCATCTCTTTTGACCCATCTTGATCCTTTAATTCTTCCACCTGCATATAATTTTTCTTGGTATTCAACAGATAATGGAAAATAATCTAGTTCTTGTTTTAATGGTGCTGATGTAACTGTTGCCAAAACAACAGTCTCTCCCATTTTAACCAACACAGCACTATCCGCTTGTTCTGCTAGTACCCCTGTGGTTAATGTAATTTCTTTTCCACCTAATTTGAATGTCTTAACTAATCTTTTATTCATTTAAACTATATTTTTCTCTAATTGAAGCTGTTACTTATTGAGACCAAGCTCTTTAATTAATGCTTTATATCTTATTTCGTCTTTCTTCGCCAAGTATGACAGAAGTCTTCTTCTTTTTGCAACCATTGAAAGTAAGCCACGTCTACTATGAACATCTTTTTTGTGTTCTTTTAAGTGTTCTGCAAGTTTGTTTATCTTGGTAGATAAAAGTGCAATTTGAATTTCTGGAGATCCAGTATCACCCTTTTCTCTTGCAAACTTTTTAATTAATTCTTTCTTCTCGTCAATTTTTAATGCCATATTGTTCAGTCATGTATGGTCAAAGCATTATTGCCTCACCATCATCGAATATTTGTATTATATCAGGCAAGTTTAGATTTTACAAAGGGGAATTAAGATTTATATATAAGATTGCATACAATCTTGGCCTTTTTCTTAATCTCACTTATCACAAATTCTCTAATTGTAACTTGTGTAAACGGTTTGGATCCTGCTGGGGGCATTTGTTCCATTATTTTTAGGATCCACATCTCTTCGATATATGAAATGACCAGTAGATATTTCTACTTTTTCCCATTTGTTGTTTTCAGTTGTCATAATTAACTTAAACTAGTTCCCGTAAAAATCTTTGGTTCAGACCATGCGGCTGGAATTTCTTGGTTTAATTCCATTTCTGCTTCTTCTGGTGTCATTTGTTTTCCTTTGGAGGCCTCTGCAAAAATAGGTTCTGGTGTCTTACTAATTGTTTGTACTTGAGCAAAAGGTTTATTTGGTATTGATCCATTTGGATAATTTTTGGCAGGAATAATTTTTGGCATTCTTTTTCCACCAAGTTTAAGGAGTTCTGCAACAATTTCAAACGTCTCCGCTGTTACCTCACTACTTTGAAAACCCTTACTTTGTTCTTCAATGCCGATAAGTAAGTTTGTGGCAATGTCTTGGTCAACTACTAATGCACTTTCTTTGATTAAACTAGCAACAATTTCTGAAGTGGAAGATGCAGGCCTTGCATATGACAAAACAGACAAGTCACTTGAAGTTATTTCTAAAAGTCTTGTCCCTATATGAACCATTTTTGTCTTTTGTAACTCTTCTCTTTTTGTTTCTGGAAAGTGTGAGTCATTAGCCCCACCCATTAAAATTACTAGATCTCCAGATACTCCAGAATAGTCAACTTTAACCTGCTCTACTGTGGGAGAGTTAAAACCTGATTTTGGACTAATTGTTAACTTAAATTGTCCATTATTGATGTCATAACTAACTTTATCCACACTATTGGCATCATAATTAACAAGGCTAATATCTAAGTTTTTACTACCTATATCTGAAGCTATTTTATCAACACCAACCAACCTTGAAAATTCTGCGGTCATTGGGGCAGAACAGGCGATCACGGCCTTTTTACCAGAGGCATTGAGTGATAAATACAACGAAAGGGCACCTGAAACCTGATCTAAAAATGGTTTATTTGGCAACAAAATTAAAATTTCGTTGGCAGAAGTTATAAGTGAAGTAAAACTATTTTCCATCTCTCTTTAGGGCTACTATAGCATCTCCTGCCTGAAAATCAAGTTGTGGAGCAAAGAATATTCCACATTCTTCCCCCTGTGATACGCCAGGAACCTCAATCTTTTGTTTTTTTATCGAAATAATTTTAACTTTTCCAATTTCTTTTTCATCCCTCATTAACCTCGTGTCAGACGTTTTTTCAATTCTTCCTGATAGGACCTTGCACCCTGCAACTCTTTTACCATCAAATGGAAAGTCAGCCAGAATTTGAGCCTTTCCTAACACCTCAACCATACCACTTTTTACAATGTCCGTCAGCCTTTGCAAAAGCTCGTAAATTACGTCAAACCTCTCCAACCTAACACCATCAAGTTCGGCTAACTTTTTAACACTTGATGAAATCTTACTTTCAAAAACATAGATTGATGCGCCATTTGCCTTCGCGTTTAACACATCTGACTCAGTAACATCACCAACAGTTGATTCTATAACTGCAAATTCTTGTGGGATTGATGATACTAAAGCCTCCAATGACCCTGCATTATTTGCTTTTAAGTAAATAGGGGTTTTAGATTTATCGATCTGACTCCTATGGTTTGAGGTTTCGTTATTTTTATTTACTTCTTTATCTGTTATTACAGCTCCAACTTCAGGCAAACCTTCAAAACCCAGAATTCTTACGGGTTCACCAGGTAATACTTCCTTAACAGGTTTGTTTTTATCATCAAAAAGACCCTTAACCCTGCCTTTAGCCAAGTCTGAATAAATATCTTTACCAACACTTAATTTTCCATTTCTAACAACAGCTGAAACCATATTTCCACCCTTTTCTTTAGAGGTTTCTATGACCACTGCCTCTAATTCCATTTCACTATCACCCTCAATAATACTCACTTCTGCTAGAAGATTGATTAAGTCCAATAAGTCAGTTAGTTTTTCATTTTTCTTTGCCGAAACCCCTATGTATGGAACTTGACCACCACGGCCTTCAAAGAAAATTCCTTCTTTTTCAAGTTCTGCTAAAGCTGTTTCAATTGTTGAAGTTGGTAGGTCAGTTTTTGTTAAAACTACGATAAATGGAATTTTGGTTTCGTTAATTAAATCTATTGCTTCTTTGGTTTGAGGTTTAATTCCACCAGTTGAATCCAAAATTAAAAGTGCAATGTCAGCTAATTTTGACCCACGAGATCTCATATTTGAAAAGACTGCATGACCTGGAGTGTCTATAAAGGTTATTTTTTTACCATCTTTAGTAGTAACGACAGAAGCACCGATTGACTGAGTTATGCCACCAGCTTCTCCTGAAGTAACGTTGGTTTGTCTTAATGCATCAAGAAGTGAAGTCTTACCGTGATCTACGTGCCCCAAAACTACTACTATTGGTTGTCTTTTTGTTTTCATATATTTTTGTTCTTAAGCTACTTGTTTGTATCATTCTTGTGATTTTTCAGGTAACTCATCTTCTAGTTTTTGATCTGATTGTGTATCTTCAGTAACATTTTCTTTAATCTCTACACTATCTATTTCATTGATAGGTTCAGCGGGTGCTCCTAAAATTTCAATTTTATATCCAGTCAATTTACTAGCCAAACGTACATTCTGGCCATCTTTACCAATAGCTAGTGATAATTGGTCATCTGGAGCTGTAACTGTTGCTTCTAGAGTCTTTTTAGATACTTTTACTTTCAAGTTCTCTGCAGGAGCCAAAGCTAATTTAATCAACTCTGCGGGATCATCATTCCATGGGATAACATCAACCCTTTCCCCACCCAGTTCATTGGTAACTGCTTGAACCCTAACACCCTTTTGACCAACACAACTTCCGACTGGATCAATTCCCGCTTGAGCTGAATAAACTGCAATTTTTGTTCTTACTCCAGCTTCTCTTGAAATTAATTTTATTTCAACAGAGTTAGCACCAATTTCTGGAACCTCTCTTGCAAAGAGCTTAACTACGAACTGACTGTCACTACGAGAAAGAATGATTTCCTTGCCCTTAATTGTTTCTCTGATGTCTTTAAGTAAAAAGGTAAGCCTTTGACCTAATGACAATCTTTCTGAAGGAACCCTTTCTTCTGCAGGCATGAAACCTTCTGTCCTACCAATATCAACTCTAACATTGGGACCATCAAAACGAAGTACAATCCCAGAGACTAATGAGCCAACTTTACCCGTGAATTCTTCCATAATTACTCCTCTTTCAGCTTCTCTAATTTTTTGATGAATTACTTGTTTTGCAGTTTGTGCAGCAATTCTTCCAAAACCAGGAGGGGTTACATCTTTCCCATCCACCAAAACTTTTGCACCACCATCCAAAGAATCGATTTGTGCGTCCATTACTACTTCTTCTGGGTATTCAATTCCAGCTTCTTTCTGATCACGTCTAAAAGCTGCAATTATTGCTTGTTTAATAGCATCTAGAATAACAGAAGCATCAAGCCCTCTTTCTTGAGCTATTGCCTTTAGAGCTTGGTTAAATTCTGTTCTTGGTTGATTATTCATAGCTATTTTTTACTTGGTCAATTTTATATTTTAACAAAAATGGCGGGTTATCCCCACCAGAATTGAAGTTTACAACATCACGGAGATTTAATCAATCTAAAATTATGGATTTTATAGTTATTCTTCTATTGTAGATCAATTAATTTTCTTGCTTCCTCTAAAAAAGCCAGATCACGCTGTTGTATAAACCAACCTTCGTAGTCTTTAGGTTTGTCATTTTTTAAAATCTTGATTGCTTCATCCAACGTAAACCATGACATTTCAAAACCTTCACTCACCTCACCTTTGTCAAAATGTGGTTTTCCTTTTTTAATAACTTTTCCAATGTAACAATATGAAGTTTGAAGTTGAAACCATTCAAATTTAGATCTATATTCAGTAATCTTACCCAATTCTTTTTCAATCTTGGCCATACATCCTGATTCTTCATAAACTTCTCTGACTAAAGCTTCGGTCTTACTTTCTCCTTTTTCAATTCCACCCCCTGGTATTTTATGGTAATTCATCTTTGATGCAAAAACCACAGGAGTTAAACCGTTTTTATCCAACAAAACCGCCCTAACTGCAAATCTTTTCTTTACAGATTTACTTTTTAACAATGGTGCATCTTCAATATGTTTTATTAGTTTCATGATATTTTAGATAATATATTGGCCAAAAAGGAAATTATAATCCTTCTTCTTTCAAATCATCAATTATTCTTTTTTGTGTTCTGTTTAGTTTTTCTGGAACTAGTATATTTATTTTTACATATTGGTCACCTTTTTGTTTGTGATGTGGATTTGTAGCGCCTTGCCCCTTTAATCTAATCATTGTTCCAGATGCAGTCCCATTTCTTATTTTTATTTTTACTTCCTTATCAATAGTTGGAACTTTAATAGTCCCACCCAAAACAGCCATTGAGTAGGGAATTGTTACATTTATATGGATATCATCCCCATCTCTTTCAAAAAATTCATGAGGTGTTACATTTACTGATAAAGTAAAGTCGCCAAAGTTAATTTTTGTACCTTCATCAACTCCTGCAGGAATTTTAATTTTTCTTAATCTTCCCTCTATATCAAATTCTTTTTCTACACCCTTTACTGCTTCCATGAAAGTAAGCTTGACTGAATACCTTGGTATCTGTCTTACTCTTTGGCCACCAAAGGGGTTTCCACCACCAAAAAAACTTTCAAAAATATCAAATGGGTCTCCAAAATCTACGTTACCAAAGGGGTTCCCACCCTGAGCACCGAAGGGCTGACCACCGCTTGACGACCAAGTATATGTAAATGGTGAACCTTGCCCTGCTCCCGCAAATGGATTTCCACCCCTTGACCCCATTCCACCTGGGGAAAATGCATCATGGCCATAGTTGTCATATGCACTCTTTTTATTAGAATCAGAAAGAACTTGATATGCTTCATTTATTTCTTTGAATTTTTTTTCTGCTTCTTCTTTGTCAGCACCTTGATGTCTATCAGGATGCCACTCCAAAGCTTTTTTTCTGTATGCATTTTTAATTTCTTGGCCACTGGAAGTTTTAGTTACTCCAAGTAAATCATAGTAATCATTTTTTGTAGCCATTGGCTTATTCTACTCTAGCTAATTGAATTTAGGAAGGATTCTTAAAAAAAATTTCTTTATTTTTTCATCTAATGTGTATGCCGGATAACTTTCCATAAGAGTTGTGTAGTCAATATCCCCCGAAACCCACAACTTTAATTTATTTTTCCATATTATTCGTTGAGGGTCTTCTGGAACTAATTGTGCCTTAGTTTCTATCGTCATTCAACAACTTCCCCTTCTTCAACTTTTGAATCATTCTTTTTCTTCTTTTCATCGGTTTTTTCTTCCTCTTTTGGTTCTTCTGCCGCTGGCTGACCATCTCCTGCTGGTGGTGCTTGATTAGCATACATTGCTTGCCCTACTTCAGACAAAGTTTCTGAAAGTTCTTTTGTTTTTGCTTCTAAGTCCTCTTTTGATCCAGTTTCAAGAACCTCTTTTAGTGCTTTGATTTTTTCTTGTACTTTCTCTACTGCTTCCTTTGGAGCTTTGTCTCCTGCATCTTTAATTGCTTTTTCTGCCATGACAATTGTTGAGTCTGCAGTATTTTTAGCTTTAATGGTTTCTGCTTTCTTTTCGTCTTCTGCCTTATTTTTCTCTGCATCTTCTTGTGCTTTTTTAACTTCTTCATCTGTTAGCCCAACAGAACCTGTAATTTTAATATTTTGTGTTTTTCCAGTTGCTTTATCTTTTGCGGTTACTGTTAAAATTCCATTTGCATCGAGGTCAAACATAACTTCAATCTGTGGCACACCTCTTGGAGATGGTGGAATACCATCAAGTACAAATCTTCCAAGAGCTTTGTTGTCATTTGAAAGTGGTCTTTCTCCTTGGGTTATGTGAATTTCAACTTGTGTTTGATTATCAGCTGCAGTTGAGAAAACTTCAGTCTTTGATGTTGGGACAGTTGTGTTTCTTGGAATCATTGGTGTTGCAACTCCACCCATTGTTTCAATAGCTAAAGTTAATGGAGTAACATCTAAAAGAAGGATATCTTTAACATCTCCAGCTAAAACTCCCGCTTGAATTGCAGCTCCAATTGCAACCACTTCATCAGGATTTACTGACTTGTTTGGTTCTTTACCAAAGAATTTCTTTACTTCTTCTTGAACTTTTGGCATTCTAGTCATTCCACCAACCATAATTACTTCATTAATGTCAGATGCTTTAAGACCTGCGTCTTTTAATGCATCTTCAACTGGTTTAATAGTTTTTTGGATTAGTTCTTCAACAATTGCTTCTAACTTTGCCCTTGTTAACTTCATTGTTAAATGAAGAGGTTGGCCATCTTTTTGAGTTATATATGGCTGATTAATTTCAATTTCCTCAGAAGCTGTTAATTCAATTTTTGCCTTTTCTGCAGCATCTCTTACTCTTTGTAGTGCTTGCTTATCAAGCCTTAAGTCCATTGAATTTTCTTTTTTGAATTCCTCTGCAATATAGTCAACTATCTTTTCGTCAAAATCATCACCACCTAAGTGTGTATCACCATTTGTGGATTTAACTTCAAAAACTCCATCTCCAAGCTCTAAAATAGAAATATCAAAAGTGCCACCTCCTAAATCATATACTGCTATCTTTTCTGCCTTTTTCTTGTCTAGGCCGTAAGCGAGCGCAGCCGCTGTAGGCTCATTGATTATTCTTTCTACTGTTAGTCCCGCGATTTCACCTGCTTGTTTTGTAGCTTGCCTTTGTGAATCATCGAAATATGCAGGGACTGTGATAACTGCACGATCTACTGTTTCTCCCAAATACTTTTCTGCATCTTTTTTAAGTTTCATTAAAACACGAGCTGAAATTTCTTGTGGGGTATAGACTTTGCCATCAATCTCAACGTCAGCCATACCACCTTTACCTGAAACGATTTTGTAAGAAACCATTTTTTGAGTTCTGGTAACTTCCTTGTCTTCAAACCTTCTACCCATCAACCTCTTAACAGAAGAAATAGTGTTAGTTGGGTTTAGAATCATCTGACGCTTGGCAACATCACCAACTAAACCCTTTGCAATCTCAATTACTGAAGGTGTAGTATTTTTTCCAGTATCAGAAGCACTAATAACCTTAGGGCTACCACCCTCCATTACTGCTACACAACTATTTGTTGTTCCTAGATCTATACCGATTATTTTTGACATATTATTATGCTTCCTCCTTCTTTATGAATTTAAAGACTTTTACTCTTGCATGTCTTACGGTAGTGCCGTCTTGGTATTTCCAACCAGATTGCACAACTTCTGAGATACTATTATCGTCCAATTCTTTGTCAGTTTCAACTACCTCTGTCACCTCACTTGTTAATTCGTTAAATTGATCTCCAACTTGAATTTTTATTTCTTCAAAACCTTCTTCTTTTGCTAAGGTTTCAAGCTGGCCAATAATTATTGATATGCCACCATCTTTGAGGTGTTCCTGTGCTTGTTTTAAGTTGTCAACTATTGGCAATATTTTAGTCATAAAAGAAATGCTTGACAGTTTATACATTGTACCCCTTTCTTCTTCCGTCCTCTTTTGTAAATTAGAATAGTCTGCCATTGCTCTCGCAAGTTGGTTCTTCATAGCATCAAACTCTTCATTATTTATCTTTTTATCATTTGTTTTTTTAGTATTCATTTTCTTAATCATTGCATTATTTCCTCTAACATGTTTCTATAATATCTTATCATTGGTACAACCGTAGAATAAGACTGTCTTACAGGTCCAATTACTCCTATTGCGCCATTTTTATTTTTAACCTTAAAATGAGCAGCAACAATCCCCACAGGTAAGTTTCTTAATCCCATATCTTCTGCAAACAAGACATCGTATGTCGTCTCAATTGGGAACCTATTAAAGAAAAAGTCCATTAATACTTCATCCTCGTCAATAAAATCAAATAACGAGGTGCAAGATCTAACGTCACCAAACTCTGGATATGTAAAAATGTTTGAATAACCAGCCTGCCAAACAGAACCATCTTCAGTTGCAGCAATTGCCATACTACCTGTCCTATCTGCTAGAGAATGTGTTAGTTCGTCTAAAAATTTGTTTAAGTTTTCTCTTTCGTCCCAAACCTCTTCTTTGGCCTTAACTTCATCTGCTAAGCTCATTTGTTTTTCTTCCATCAACTGATCTACATAGAATTTCATTGCTCCTGACGTTGGAATTCTTCCTGCTGAAGTGTGGGGTTGTTTTAAAAATCCAGACTTTGTAAGAAGATTCATCTCATTCCTAATGGTAGCGGGGGAAACACCTAGGTTATATTTTTTTTCTAACTGACTAGAACCAACAGGTTCTGCTGTCTCTATATACTCATCAATTAAAGCCTTTAGTATCTGTGTTTGCCTTGCACTAAGTGAGTTCATCTTAGCAGTAATATAACAAGAGTGCCAACAGTTGTCAAGAGGTTAATTTGGGTATATCAAGAGGTTTGGAATACGTGAGAAGTGGTTAGTGTTCCTTGTAATCAAAGTTATATTGTTAACCATTGCTGTTGCACCAATTATCAAATCAAAATCTTCAAGCCTTGTGCCCTTTTTCTCTAAGTCTATTTTTAAATCAAGAAATTTATCTGCAATTTTTAAATCAAGATCAAGTATTTTTATATCTAACTCAATTATAAAATTTGTAAATTGTTTAGTTGCCTTAGTGGGGTCTTTTAATTTTCTAATTCCATATGTTATTTCAGACCAATTGATAATGCTCATAAAAAGACCTTCTTTTGAAATACTAATGATTGAAGAAAGATAATCACTTTTATTATTTAAGTGATCAATAATTACATCGCTATCAAGTAATAGCCCCATCTTGTTTAATCAATAAAATTAAATTTTTTCCTAAAACTCTTTGCATTTTTTTCTATCACTTTTAATTCTTTTTTATCCCACACACCCGCATATTTAGCCATAATTTCAGATCTAGAAGGAGAACTTGTTGCTGGAGCCACCACTTTAATAATTTTAATCATGGGTTTACCCATTTTTTCAACAATTATTTCATAATCGTTATAATAAGCGAGGTTCATCAACTCACCAAAATTCTTTCTAGCCTCATATGCAGATATTGTTTTTAAATTCTTCAACATAACTAGTCAAATTGTACAATTTGACTAGTTGGTTGTCAAGTATTTTTTAAAATTAGGGAGTTACTTCATCTGTCATTGCAGTTGAATATTTTTGACCCAAAACCATTCTGCGAAACAGGTTGATAAAAATATCCAGCTCTTTAGACTTCAAAATTTTTAAAGTTAGGATATAAACAATGGTACCAATTAGTCCTACTATTATGGTTAATATAAGTAAGTTAACTGCGTACCTAGTGTCTAATACAAACCGGTCAAAAGGAAGGTCAAGGTTCGTTATGAAAGACAACTTCTTAATCCAAACAGACTTATCAAAAAACTTCAAAATAAAATACATTGTAGAACCTGAAACTAACCCACCTATAATTGATTTTAAAATTGGCAAATAGAGGGCTGTGTTTAAACCATTGTGAATTCGTCTAGTAATTAAAATGAAGAGAATAACAGATTGAATAATCATAGAAATTGAAAAGGCTAAAGCCAAACTCCAAACAGGTAGTTTATAAACTATAACTAGGATGTAATTTAGTAAGATATTAAACAATAAAGTTACGACTGAGACCTTAACTGGTGTTCTTGTATCACTCAATGCATAAAAACTTCTGGCCAAGATTGAATTGGCCGCTTGGGAAAAAATGCCAATTGCAAATGCAGAAACCACCAACGAAGTTTGAACTGTAGCATCCCAAGTAAAAATATCTGTTCCAAAAATCAATCGAACAACAGGAATTCTAGCAACAACCAAAAAAGCAACTATGGGCATCATCAAAAACACCACTTGATTTAAAGTTTGATACAGAGTCTTTTTAAAAGCTGGGATGTCATCGGCCTGAGCTGAAAGGGTTGGGAGCGCCGCTTTGGCAATAGATGTACCAAATAGGCCCACAGGGAGAAGTTGGATTGAATTACCAAATGTAAAATACGTATAAGCAGGGACTGATATTAGAGATGCAAACGTAAGCTCAACAAATTTAGCAACCTGCAAAAAAGAGACTTCAATAATTCTCGGTAGTGAAAGTCTGGCAATTTTTTTAACATCGTTTGTGATCTTTAAGCTTCTGCTGAACCTAAATCCTAACTTATAGGCAAGTGGTAATTGAATTGAAAAATGCAAAATTGATCCCAAAACTACACCGATTGCTGGTGCATATAGACCATATTTATTTGAAAAAACCACAGTTGCTATAATTATTCCAAGATTGTAAAAAAGTGGCGCTAAGGCAGGTACAAAAAAACGTTTTGATGATTCTAAAACAGCAGTCAAGACATAGGAGATAACAAAAAATCCCTGTGCTATAAATAAAATTCGCGCAAAGTTGGCAATTAAATTTTGGTCATCTGGACTAAAACCTGGAGTTAGCCATTTATAAATTAAGGGAGCGAATATAACAACTATCGATGCAAGAGTCAAAAAGATAAGTCCTCCCCAATTAGCAACAACACCGGCAACTCTCCAAGCTCTACTTTTTGATATTTTTAATGTTTTTGTAAAAACTGGTATAAAAGCTGAAGCAAATGTGCCAAAAACCAAAACTTCAAATATTGTGTCTGGCAACCTAAAAGCTGCAAAGAACAAGCTCAAGTCTTGAGGCATAAAATAATGAGCCAACACTCTTTGGCGAACCAACCCCAAGAGTCTTGAAACAACAATCATTATCATGATTAATGTTGCAGCAGATAAAACAGAGTTCTGTTGCTCAGTAAGCAATGATTTGAATTTATTGAAAAAGGATTTTAATTTTGTTGGGATTGTTAATTTCATTTTTTTTGATTATACTACCCACATGCCAGTAACAAAAACAGCCAAAAGAGCTTTGAGGGGTTCAAAGAGGAAAGAAATTGTTAATAAAATTACACTTTCTGGACTTGAAATTGCTGTAAAAAAAGCAAAAAAGTCAAAGGATTTAAAGTCAATTCAGAAAGCTACTTCACTTACAGACCGAGCAGCAAAAGAAAACACCATTCACAAAAATAAAGCTGGTCGAATTAAGTCACAACTTGCTAAGTTGATGCCAGCAAAACTTCAAACTCTTTCAAAAAAGAACAAATAATGCTAAATTGGGTATATGCCCATTAATAAGTCCAAAATAATTAATTTACTTCCTAATGATGATTTTCAGAGTACTACTTTTGGTAGGATACTAAAATGGGCGCTGTCCTCGTTCCGATTTATGGTTATCGTCACTGAACTAATAGTGATGTCTGCATTTTTATCTAGATTTTGGCTAGACGCCAGAAACTCAGACCTGAATGAAGAACTAAATGTGAGCATGGCTCAAGTCAACGCATACCAAGATGTGGAGCAAGAATTTAGGCTTTATCAAAACCAGCTTCAGGTTGCAAATACTCTATATTTGGATGGAAAAAACAGTGAATTAATTCAAAAAATTACAAACGTACTTCCAAACGACTTAATTGTTTCATCTATACAACTAACTGGTGAGGACCTCCAAATTAAAGCGGTTTCTTTTTCAGAACAAGCTGTTGCCCAGTTTTTAGTAAATCTTGAGGGTCTTGAAATATTTGATAAGGTTGAATTATCTCAAGTGGCCTCGAGTATCGAAAACAGCTTTGTCACCACGTTCACTATTAGTGCAAAGTACAAACAAAAAACAGGAGGGTTAAACTAATATGGCACAAGGATGGAGGAGAGACTACTCAAGATATAAGGGATTCTTTTTAAATATACTAAATATTTATAAATCCAAACCAACATTGATAGTATATTTGGAAATTATTCTGTCTTTAACAACAATTATAGTGTTTTCTATCTTTGCCATTAAACCTACGGTTTTGACCATAATTGAACTTAATAACGAAATAGGAAACAAAGAAAGTGTAATTGTCTCTCTAAACCAGAAGATTGGAAACCTAAAAACAGCATCTTTAGTTTTACAAAACCAGTCCTCAAGATTAAATTTAATTGATCAAGCCGTGCCAAAATCTGCAAACCTTGAAACAGTAATTGATCAGGTGGAGAAATTGGCAGCTACCCATCAGGTAGGAATATTAAATATTGCTTCAACAGACTTGTTTCTCTCGGGTGCATCAAGCAAAAAGGCAAAGGCAGGAGATTTAAAAGCTTTACCTGGTGAAGTGAATGAGCTTAATTTAACAATTTCGGTGACAGGTAGCTATCAAGACCTTTTAAACTTTTTGAAATCTATAGAAAACTTAAGACGTCCTATAAAAATAGATACCTTTGTCATCAATGCAACTAACTCATCTGATAGTACTAGGGTTATTGTATTGACACTTACAGGTAGATTGCCATTTATCAATCAATCTAAAATATAAAAATGCAAAAAAGTAAATTACCAAGTCTAGTTATATTATTAATACTGACACTAATTACAGTTGTGTTCTGGATTGTGTTTACTGTTTATAGAACATACATCACAGATGACACCAATGTGAATGTTCCAAGAGAGGTACTACTCCCACTTTCACCAACCCTTAACGAAAGTACTATTGAAGTTTTGGAATCTAAAATATACCCTTAAAAAGAATGATTAAAAAGTATAAATTACCCACCATAATTGGCATTGTGGTTTTGATTTTTGGAATTATTGCTGGAGTTTTTCTAATAAACTCAAGGCAAGTTTTTAAGTTAGGCGCAAACATAGATGCCATTCCTAAAAATGTTAGGTTTACAAACATAACTAACTCAAGCTTCACTGTAACTTGGACTACAGATATTGAAAGCACTGGGTTTGTCAAATGGGGAACCAGTGAGCTAACTCTTAGTAAAGTGGCACTTGGCGAAGGAATTGGAAAAAACTTTGTCCACTCTGCCACAATAATGGGTATAAACCCAAACACAAAAATTTATTTAAAAATAAATTCTAACAGCAATGACTATGACAATAATGGTATTCCTTGGCAAGAAACAACAGAAAATATTGTAACAACCTCAGACCAAAATTTAATTGCTTCAGGAAATATTTTAAAACCAGATGCATCAACACCCGCGGTTTCAATTGTTTATTTAACAATTAATGGAATCGTGCTTTCTGCTATTTCATCACAAGGAGGATCATATGTAATACCAATATCAACCTACATATCAAACCTACCAGATACCACCCCCATTGAAATATCTGTTCAGGGTGGTCAAAACTCGCTAGCCCAAGCTGTAATTTACCCCAAATATATTAAATCTGTCCCAACCATTGTACTAGGAAGAACATATGATTTTAGAACTTTGCAAGAGGATATGTCAGGAAACTTACCAGAAAGTAATCTGACCGTTCCTGAGTCTGTAGAAGTTTCATCAAGATTTGAAGTTACAAAGTCAGAAACTACAAAAACTGTTGATAATGTCCTAGTTGAATCAATTGAAGAAGGGGAAATTATAACAACAGTTAATCCAGAATTCTTTGGTTCTGGACCAAAAAACACAGAAATTGAAGTAATCGTTGAATCAGAAATGCAATCACAAACAATTACCGTTTCTTCAAATGGAAGTTGGAAGTGGAGTCCTCCAAATGACCTAGCACCTGGAGAACATAAACTCACTGTTAAATGGAGAGACGCTTCTGGAATTTTAAGAACTATCACAAGAACTTTTGTAGTTAGTGCAGCAGAAGGGCCTGCTTTTGAAGCAACACCATCGGCATCCTTAAGTCCTAGTCCAACATCTACAGCTATTGCTACAACTGTTGCATCACCTACTGCCAGCTCATCATCAACGCCAATTTCAGCAACACCCACAGCAACACTTCCACCAACACCAGAAACTGGAAGCTTGACAGCTACCATTGGCTTATTCATAATGGGTATAGGAATACTTTTGTCATCTATTTTTATTTGGAACAAACAATATGCCCAAGGATAATAATCAAACTCAAAATCCACAGAATAATACTGTACCAGTAGCTGATGATATGCCACCAGTAATGATTGAGGATACTTCCCCACCAATGGTTGATACAATTGGACAACCACCGATAAACAACACACCAACACCAACTGCATCTCCTACTACTGACACAGGTTCAGCAGCACCTAGTGATGATATTGTAATGCCATCAGTAGTAACCTCAGGACCAAATGCAAAAGGACCCTCTAAAAAATTTGGTGGGGGGAAAGTAATTGCAACAATTCTTGGTTTATTCCTCTTAATTGGGGGGGTTGGGGCAGGAACATATCTAGTCCAACAAAATCAAGATATTAGGGAAAAAGCGTCTTTAGAGTCTGAATATGAAGAGTGTAGAAGAGAAAGTGGAACCCAAGTGTGTAATTGTCGTGTCTACGGAAATTGTACCAGACCAGATGCGCACACCGACCCACAAACACCATGGGTAACCGCACCACCTAGTGGGGGCAACACTGAATCCACTTGTCAGTCAAATGGTGGGTATTGGTGTGATGAAGTTAGTGAATATCCATCGAACAATCTAATACCTGGGTTTTGTAATACATCAGGCCAAACTTGTGGTAATGTTGCTGCCAGTTTAGGTTACACAATTAGGATAGGTGAAGGTATGCCTGGCACGTATACTGGAGGATGGTACTGTAGAGTCGGAGTAAATGGATATACTGGAGGACCATGTTTGCAATCCAATTCGGTTCCTGGATCATCTCCATACTCACAACCTCCAAATTGTTTCTGTGGAACCATACAGATTGATGGTGGTAATTATGACGGAACATATGTTAGTTCTTGTGGCTGTGACGACGATAGCGAACCACCAGCAACAACACCTTCAATAACTGCCAAATGCCAAGATGTAAAAGCATATGATGAAAAATGGGCACCATTAACATCTGCGCAATTGTCTCAATTAAAAACTGGTGACGATGTTAACTTCTGTGTAACAGGATCTGCAAGTTCTGGATCATTTAATAAAGCTAGATTTACAATTAACACTGTTCAACAAGCAGAAACAACAACAATTAGACCAACAAGCCCTGACTATTGCCAAAGTTACACAATTCCTGCTGGAGTTACAACCTTTAATGTGACAGCTCAAATAAACCATACGTCATTGGGTTGGAAATAATAGTGATAAATATATGAAAAATAAATTTACAATGATAGGGATAGTCTTAACAACATTAATCTTAGCTGGTGTTGCCATATTTACAGCACTTAGACTATATGAAACAAGAGACACAGCTGTTGCACCAAACGTACCATCAAGTAGACCTGCTGCTCAAGTTCAGCCAACTGAGCAAGCATCAAGTTGTAATTTAAGTTTTACTATCCAAACGTCAACGGCTACACCTACAGCCACTGGGTCAGCAACACCAACTGCAACAGGATCAGCAACTCCTACGGCTACTGCAACAGCAACTTCCACAGCAACCGCTACTGCTACAGCTTCACCTGTTCCACTATGTAATAGTAGTTGTACATCAAACACTCAGTGTCCAAGTGGCTTGATGTGTTACATCCCAAGTGGAGCAACAGCTGGAAATTGTAGAAACACTCAATGTCTATCATCAACCAACTGTGTTTGTTCTACAGTTACAGCCTCACCAAGTACTACTGCTACTACATCCTCAGAACCAACACTTCCAGAAGTTGGTACAACATGGCCAACAATACTTGGTACAGCTGTTGGAATATTAATCTTAATTGGAAGTTTGCTTCTAGCTTTATAACTTCTTGGATTTGTAAGATTCTAGTTCTTAAATTTGTTTCCTTACAATTATCTCCAAGAGTTAAACCAATAATAACTTTCGTCTAGCCAAACTGGAATTCTTAATCCCGTCCAGTGAGGGTAAAAATAAATAAATAATATAAAACTAACCCCAAAGAAGTAAGGGATTATTTTGGGATAACGACGAAGAACAAATCCACTAGCGATAGCTAAAAATGGAATCGATGGGAGGTAGTGATATAAAAACATAATCCTAGGACTGGCCAGCCAAGGAATAAAAAAAATCAAATAACTAAACACCACAAAACCCAACTTCTTGTTCTTTTCTATATATGAAATTGCAATTGATAAAATTATAGAAAATAGACCAAACCAAAAAACGATTGGGTTACCCAAGGCATAAATCTTTGCAACCTGGTCATCAATCACCTTTCCGTCATATAAATATAAAGGTCTTACAAGTAAGGGCCAAGACCAAGCAGGTGACGTATAAGGGTGCTGGGCTTCAAGATTTGTATGGTACCACCACATTTGCTTTTGGACCTCAATAAATTGTCCCCAAGTGTGTCCAGTTTTAAACATCAAGCCATAACTTGCTACATAAATTGCCAGTGGAATAACCAAGAAAGAAAGATATGAATAAGAAATTTTCTTTCTAAACACAAAATGAGAAATAAATATAATTGGTAATGTATAAATAGCTGACCACTTAGAAGCAATTGCCAAACCAAAAACTACTGCTGACATAAAATTCCTATTTTTTGCAAAAAGATATACGGACAACAACGAGAAGAACAATACATAGACATCATTCATTCCCATCCTGCTTAGGACTAAAGGCAAGCCTTCTAAACTAAACACGCCAGCAGATAAAATACCAACCAGCCTGTCTTTGAAAATTAAGACAGACAATAAATATATTAAATAGATTGATAAAGTCCCCAATACTGCCTGAGGAATTCTCCAACCAAAAGAATTTTCACCAAATAACTTCATTCCTAAAGTCATACCTAATTTTGAAAGAGGTGGATGTGTCCATTCATATGCAAATCCCTCGGGGTGTGGATTCCACCACTCCCAGGCTTTTGGGTCATTATGTAGTACTAATTTTGCCGTAAATGAATGATAAATCTCATCAAAGTACATTTCTTTAATGCTCCCCAGCGAATATATTCTCGAGGCAAAACTGAAAACTAAAATTATGACAAGTAAAATTTTGGTTTTTTTAACTGATATGTCTGATGTTTCAAACACTTTGGTAAAACTATTTCTTTTAAAATTAACATTCAAGCTATATTTAAATTTTTTAAAGATTGCGGTGATAGACAATAACAATAGTGAAATGTTGGTGACAATGAAAAACTTAATTAGAAAGGGATTAAATACTTCTTTAAAGTTTTTTGATATCCACTGAAAAGCATAGTATAAATTGGCAAGATAAGTTACAGACAACCCACCATAAACAACAAGTAATATTGGTGCATTTACAGAGGCTACAACTAGGGGAGCAAAAACTGGCAATAAATGTCTTTCGTGAATTCTTGTTAGAAACAAAAAAGTAATAAGTAGAGAAAGACTCGCAATCAGGTATTCTCCATTTGCAGTTCTCTTTTTATAAACAACCAAGGTAACTAACGTAACCAAAATAATTGACACTCCCAAACCTATCCATACTGTTATATTATCCGGCCTCCAAAACCCAAAAAGACCCCAAAAAGAAAATGCATTTACTGAACCATATGGATACTGGCCAGATGAAATAGAGAATCTTTCCAAGATAAAATCAATTAGGTTGGACTTGTTGTTAAATGGTATAAACCCTAAGACAAAAACAGACAACCCCACGACAGAATAGTTAAGATATTCAACTAGTTTCTTTCTCTGAGTAATGAACAGGTACAAAATGGCGGGTAAAACAAAGGCTGCTTGTGGTTTGACTAAGGTACCCAGTGCTAAAGCAACTGCAGAGACAAACAGATTTTTTGAAAACATATATATAGCAAAAAGAGAGAATAGCGCAGTTAAACTATCAACTTGACCCCAAAGTGACGAGTTTGCAAAAACAGCTGGATTAAAAAGATATAGAGCTGATGCCATAAGAGCTATTTTTTTCCCCTTAATTTCATTTACTATTCTGTAGATTAGATAACCTGTTAAAACGTCAGAAATAATGGCTGGAAACTTAAAAATAACAATTTGGAGTTCTGGTAAAAATAAATTTATCTTGGCTAGTAAAAACAAAACATAAAGGTAGCCAGGGAAATAATCGGACCAACTGTTATAAAAGTTTTTAAAACCTGAGTCTGACAAAGAGTTGCCCCAGGCAACAAAAGTTCCATAGTCTAATTCTAGTGTTCCGAAGTTGGCTAAAAAAATTCTAAAAACTAAAGCAGAAAAAAAGACCATTAAGATGTTAAAATCTAAAGAATGAAAGTAGTTTTTAAGTTTTTGCATATATTAGTCCCTGTTTTACTTTTTATTGGAACTTTTCTAATTTATAAAAATATCTATTCTGAACCAAGAAACTGGTATGACCACTATTTATACCTAACAAAGTCAATTATCGTGGGTAAGGTGGACATACCTGACCTGCCATCATTTTATCACGACAAGATAGAATTTGAAGGTAGAAATTACATACCTTTCCCCCCAGGTGCATCGTTTTTACTCGTTCCTTTTGTATTACTAAAAAACGATATAACACAACAAGTAGTCTCTATTTTAATAGGGGCATTAAATGTATCCCTAATTTATTTTCTGTTAATGCATTTTACATCAAGGATAAACTCAGTACTTCTTTCATTATTCTTTGCATTTGGCACAGTAGCTTTTTGGTCATCTATCGTTGGAACAACTTGGTTTTTTGCCCATACTGTTGCCATATTCTTTATTTTAATATCATTAATATTCCATTTTAAAAAGTTGCATTTTATTTCCGGAGTTTTTTTTGCACTTGCTGCTTTGACAAGAATACCAATTATCTTAGCTGGACTATTTTTCCTTCTGGAACTGCTTAAACAAAAAAAGAAACTTGCCATATTCTTACTTGGTGCTTTTGTTTTTGTACCCATCTATTTGGGATACAACTGGATGAGGTTTGGAAATGTTTTTGAGAACGGGTACAAGCAAGTATATCAGCAATACAAGGACTCTAGCTTAAAATATTCTACTGGAAACAACTTTGGTTACTTCAATATTAAAAATGTTCCACTTCATTTATATACCTTTCTAGTTATGCCCCCTGACGTAAAAATATTAGATGGAAACATAACCGATCTTAAACCCTCGCCATTTGGAATGGGTATCATTTTTACTTCACCTTTGTTATTACTTGTCTTGTGGCCCAAGTTTAAAAATAAGATTGAAAGAAGTTCATATCTTTCTGCAATATTATGTTCATTGCCAGGTTTGTTACATTACTCTCAAGGGTGGGTGCAATTTGGCTACAGGTTTGTTTTAGATTTTATTGTTTTTCTTATGATTGTCTTAAGTCTTCGTTTTAAATTAAATATTTTTAACCTTGCCCTAATTATTATTTCTGTTATCGTTAATTTTTGGGGAGTATTATGGGCAATTCAATTAGGTTGGTAATTATGCGTCATAGAATTAAGTTGATAATATTATTATTAGCAATTGGATTATTTATAATTTATCTTTTCACCTCAGGAGGGAACACACCATTTAACCACTTTGTGTTATTGGCTGATGCTTTTTTAAAGGGTAACTTTTTTGTTGAGGGCATATACCCTTGGATTGAAAAAGCACCACTTGATGAGTATAGGTTTTTTATAGTTAATCCACCAATGCCTGCAATTTTACTAATCCCGTTTGTCAAAATATGGAGTTTAAATTTCCCACAGCATATTTTTGCACACATAATTGGGGTTTTACTTACTGTTTCCACGTTTTATATGTCGATGATAATTAAAAAAGATTTAAGACTTGCAATTTGGTCAGCAATATTAATCGGTTTGGGAAGTATTGTCTGGTTTCTTTCAAGCGTTGGATCTGTCTGGTACTTAGGCCAAATAACAATGGCCCTATTTCTAACCTTATTAATAAATGAGGCCTTAGTTAAAAAAAGACCTATTGTTATGGGAATCTTGTTGGGATGTGCCTATTTATCAAGAGTTCATTTGATACTAACCTTTCCAATATTTGCTTATATACTTTGGCAAAAAAATAAGAGGTTAAATTCAATTTTTTACTTTGGTTTGACTTTTTCATTATTTTTTTTCTTTGACATGTTTTACAACTTTAGTAGATATGGTTCGTTTTTCAACCAAGGATACTTTTTAATTCCAGGAACTGAAAATGAACCATGGTTTGCAAAAGGCATTATGCATCCAAGTTATATTTTGGAGGACTTAAAAATAGCGTTTTTGGCAATGCCAAAAGTTATAAGTGAATTCCCATACATTCGTCCTTCGTGGGCAGGTATGGCAATATGGCTTACTACTCCAGCCTTTATTTTTGCCTTTGGTGCAAAATGGAAAGATTTAACCACCAAGCTATTTAGCCTAGCGATTCTTTTAATATTTATAGTAGTGGGAATCCACGGAGGAACGGGGTTTGCCCAATTTGGATATAGATTTGCAGTAGATTTTTATCCCTTTCTAACCTTTCTAACTATTAAGGGTGTTGCAAATTATGATGGTCCCAAGAAAATCCACTGGATACTATTGTTCGTGGGTATACTAGTCAATTTTTGGGGAGTTGTTTGGATTAATAAGTTTGGGTGGGTTGGGTGGTAACCAGAAGCTCTTGTTTAAGCCAATTTTGAAACTCTATCCAAGAACCAGATGAGGGCAGAAATACATATTGTCTATCATATCTTCTGTCATCCTGAGAAACAGTAAACATCTCTTCAGGTATGGATAAGAATTTGACGCTATCCCTTGCATCGTAGACAAATTTTATCAAAGCTATTGACCTATCAAAACTAATGTCGGTTTCAAGATGAGAGAGAACTGTATTATAGACACCCCGAACAACTTTAAAATCTAAAAATACTTTCCAAGATAACATTTTTTCTTTTATGGCTGATATTACATTTTGTTGTCTTTTTTCTCTGGCAAGCTCAGATCCCTCATCCAAAACTGCATTTCTACTTCTTACAAACTTTAGGGCAGTTTCACCATCCATAATTTGTTTTCCCTCAGTAAACTGCACTGTTTCGTATCTGCATGCGTAGGTACGATCTCCGTCACACAAATCATTTTCTTTGCCAGCAATCGGGTACTTTTCATCAACAAAAGATTTATCAACATCAACCTCAATTCCACCCACTACGTCTATTAAATCCGTAAAGAGGGTAAAGTCTACGACTAGAAAATTGTCAGGAGTAAAACCCGTAACCGACTTGACACTTTCTCCCGCCATTTCAAAACCACCATAGTGATAAGCAGTATTTAGTTTTGCTCTAATTGCAGTTATCCATATGTCTCGAGGTAAAGACAAGACACCAACTGATTTATTATCACTATCAAAGTGGACCACCATTATTGTATCTGTCAAGTTGGGTGCAATATGTCCCTCACCTCCTTTACCTAGAATCAAAATTGTTTGATTGTCTGTTACTTTTGGTAGACTTTTAAAGGTAAAGTATCCAGCAAGGGTAGTTGAAACTACCATAATCAACAGAAATAGGAGAACAAATTTAAAGACCCGCATGTTAATATTGTATTTGCTTAAAGTAAGATATACAAGTTATGGATAATTTAAATAAACAGCAGATTGAGGCGGTGGAATATGTAAACGGTCCACTATTGGTACTTGCTGGCGCAGGTTCAGGAAAGACCAAAGTTTTAACACATAGGGTAATACATTTAATTAACAAAAAACTTGTTAATCCAGAAAACTGTCTCCTTTTAACTTTTACCAACAAGGCCGCCAAAGAGATGAATGAAAGGATGGGTGATATTAATTTGGGGTTTGCTGGTACTTTTCATGGTTTTAGTGTTAGGGTTCTCCGAGCTGATGGTAAAGCCATTGGGATTGATCAAAACTTTTTAATATATGATGACAATGACCAAAAGGACTTGATTAAAGATATTGTTAATAAATTAAATATCAAGGATTCTGTTAAACCTGCTTCTATTCTTTACTCTATAAGTGAAATAAAAAACCAGATGCTTACTCCAAGCAGTTATGCAGAAATTGCTGTTGGTGATTTTGGTAGAACAGTTGCAGATGTTTACTTTGAATATGAAAAAAAGTTAAAAGAAATAAATGCATTAGATTTTGATGATTTGTTAATAAAAACAGTTTTGCTTTTTGAAGTTCCTGAAGTTATCAATAAGTGGAGAAATAGAATTAAACAAATATTTGTTGATGAATGGCAAGACACCAATAAAATACAGTATAGGCTAATTAGACTGTTGGACGGCAATAGGGGAATTGTTACTGCTGTGGGTGATAGTAGTCAATCGATTTACAGTTGGCGTGGCGCAGATTATAGAAACATAAATCTATTAATTAAAGACTATCCCCAGATAAAAGTTGTTAATTTGGAGCAAAACTACCGCAGTACACAAAACATCTTGGAAGCTGCAAATTCTGTAATATCAAAAAACACCAGTCATCCAATTTTGAAACTTTGGACAGAAAAGGGATTGGGTGAAAAGATATCGATTTACTCCGCAAGGAGCGGTTTTGATGAAGCAGAATACCTATCTCGAGAAATTACAAGAACTGTCAAGGTCGGTAAAAACAAATACTTAGACATTGCAGTTTTATATAGAACAAATGCACAATCCCGTGTCATAGAAGAAGCCTTGTTACATTCTGGAATTCCATACACATTAATCGGCGGTGTAAGGTTCTATGACCGAAAAGAAATTAAGGACATACTTTCATACCTTAGGTTAATTGCCAATCCTAAGGATATAGTTTCTCAAAAAAGAGCTCTGGCATTAGGCAAGCGTAGGTTTGAAAAATTTCAAAGTATTAATGTTGATACAGAAACACATACAACTCTTGAAATAATGGATATTATCCTTGCAAAAACTGAGTACTTAACTAAGTTCAAGGAGGTTGACCCAGAAGACGCAGAACGTTTGGAAAACATAAAGGAGTTTAGATCTGTTGCCATTGAGTTTCCAAATATATATGACTTTTTGGAAAATACAGCCCTAGTCGAAGCTGGCTCAAACAAAAATAGTAATAAAAATGCTATTACACTAATGACTCTTCACTCAGCAAAAGGTTTAGAATTTCCAATTGTTTTTATGGTTGGAATGGAAGAAGGATTGTTTCCTCATTCAAGATCACTTTGGGAAAAAGATCAAATGGAGGAAGAAAGAAGGCTTTGTTATGTTGGAATAACCAGAGCCAAAGAAGTACTATATATGACCTATGCCAGTAAACGACTTTTTTACGGTGAAACATCTTCTAACTCACCAAGCAGGTTTTTGTCAGACATACCTGAAGAATTGTTAAATGGTAGAATCGAAACGGTTGCAGGAAATAGTGATAATGATTCACAAATCAGCGATAATGACCTTAATTTCGATGATATACTAGATAAGTATTTAAAATGATGGACAAGCATCCACTACAAACCAGAGAATGGGGAGAGTTTAGGAGAGAGTGGGGGAATATTGTTGAATTTTCAAAAGCTGGACTTATTATATTTAGTAAAATTCCACACACCAATTACACAATTGGAACATTAATACGAGGAGAAAAACCCACAAAGACAGACTTGGACACAATTCAAAAAGAATCAGAAAAGCATAATGCCATCTTTGTAAAACTTGAGCCAAATGTGTTATGGGAAAAGAAACTAGAAAGCAGTTTTCGGGAGTGGGGACTTGTTCAAGGTAAAACACTATTTACCCCAACTTCTTTTTGGATAGATCTAAAATTAAGTGAAGATGAACTATTGAAGTCATTTACAAGTAAAACTAGGTATAACATAAGGTTGGCACAAAGATATGGCATAGAAGTCAAAATAGACAACAGTGACGAGGCTTTTGAAAAATATTTAAAATTGACAGAAGAAACAAACAAAAGACAAGGATTTTACTCACACACACCAAAATATCACAAGCTAATGTGGAAGCACTTAAAGAGAAGTGTTGCAAACTTAATGACTGCAACATACAACAACGAGATAGTTTCTACCTGGATTTTGTTTAACAACAAGGACTTCCTTTACTATCCATATGGGGCTTCAACTAATAAATACAAAGAGATTATGGCCAATAATCTAATGATGTGGGAGGCAATAAGGTTTGGTAAAGTCAAAGGTTTAAAAACGTTTGACTTGTGGGGCAGGGAAATTGGTACAGGCTTTACTAGATTTAAGGAAGGATATAACCCAAAAGTTGTTGAGTTTGTTGGTAGTTGGGACTTGGTGGTTAATAGACCAGTATATTTCCTATATAGAATCCTTGAAAAAATTAGATGGTTTATACTTCGCCTTAAAAAATGATTGCTAAAAAACAATATCTTCAAGATATAAGACAATCAGAAAACTATGCAAGATACTTAGAATCACAAGGATGGATTGTAGAGAGAATAAACAATATTAACTATTTTATTAAAAAGATTCCATTTTTAGGCTCAGTTTTGAAGATCCAAAGGCCTAAAAAGATTGATTTTGGGGTAATAACAAACATAGAAAAAAAATATAGAGTATTTCAAACAATAATTGAGCCCGATTTAGCCTTCACCAACAGCTTCGTTTCTTACCATAGTTTATTACTACAAAATAGATTTAGATTGTCAAAAAATCCATTTTTACCTTCAAAAACTATACACATAGATTTAATACAAAGTAGAGACCAGATTTTCCGTAATTTTTCGAAAGATTGTAAATACTCAATCAGAAAAGGGGAGGGGTTAGAGATTAAAAAATGCTCAACCCCCGATGAAATTAAATCTTTTCATAATGCATGGAAAAAGTCTGCAAACTTTAACCGGTATGTACCAAGTATCGAGACGCTCGTAAATTTAAACCGAAGTTTCCCACAATCCAAGTCTCTATTCCTTACGTCGCACAATAAATCTGGCAGTATTATAGGGGGAGCGATTTTCACGGTCTCTTTACACGGTGTATCTAACTATATCACACATTATTGGCAAGGTTTTACTAATAAGGAAGGACGCACTTCCCTCTCCCAGTACTCTCTTCTCTATCAAGGTATACTATGGGGTAAAAAGATGGGTTGTAAAGTTTTTGATTTTGAAGGTATATATGATGAGCGCTTCCCAAATAAATCATGGCTCGGCTTTACCCACTTTAAAAAACAGTTTGGTGGAAAAGAAGTCCTCTACCCTGGATGTTATAGCCGATTTCGGATATATAACTTATTTCGGTTTTGGAAATAAGGATATATACTAAATTCAGGCTACCTAGCTCTTAATCCTTACCACAAAACATTGAATACTCACAACCTTGTTGGCAAAAATAGCCATTACTGCATTTGAAGTCACTACTTTCAATTTCTTTCTTTATTTCAAATATTTCACTTTTAACTTTTTCTATTTGTTCTTCTGTTCTGGTTGATGAAATTTTCTCTTGGTTATCAAAGTAATAGAGTGAAAGTATTATGTCTTTCAAATCTTTTTTGTAATTTTCAGACATTGCCAAGGCATATATTGATAACTGTAGATTATTATCTACTTCTTTCTGTGTTGGCAATGTTGCTCCTGTTTTGTAATCTATTATTTCCAACTTCCCGTTGGGTAAGACGTCTACCCTATCAATTGTTCCTTTAATTTTTAAGTCATTAAACAACTTAAGTGTAAATTTTTCTTCCAGTAATTCAGGTACAATATTTTTATTAAAAGAATTTTTAAAATATCCCAACAAATATCCTTTGCCTTTATTATAGAATTCTTCTTTATGTTTTTTGTTTAAAAAACCTTCTTCTATCCAGTTGTCTTTATATATTCTTAAAACATCACTCTTTGACACATCTAATCCATTTTTAACAGACGTATAGATATCTTTCAAGGTATTATGTATAGATAAACCAAAAGAGGCAGAAGCATTTTGAGGAGTGGGAATTTTATATATATATTTTAATTTATAATGAAGTGGGCAATTTTGAAACGTTTCAATGTGACTAACAGAAAGATACTCTACTTTATGAGATGGTTTTGGTGATAATTTCTCTATTACACTCTTTTTGGCATATGGCTCAAGTTTTTTTTCAGTCAAAATGTTGTCTATAGCCTCCAACTGAGGATAATCAAGCGCTTCTAATACAAATGGTGATATTTTCTTTTTTCTCTTGCCGTCGTTATATAAATCACTATATGTTAGATAAAGTCTTTCTTTGGCCCGCGTCATACCAACATAGAAAAGTCTTCTTTCCTCCTGAATATGAAAATCTCCCGACGGTAGTTCTTCTTTAATCAAATCATCTGGTATCGGCAATATTTCTGATCTGTTTCTACTTGGGAATCTATCTGAAACCAGACTCACCATAAAAACCACAGGAAACTCTAAGCCTTTTGCTGAATGAACAGTTAGAATATTCACTGCGTTATTCTCTTGCCACTGGGTGTTTGAAACCTGAGGACTTTCTCCTACTTCTAATAGGAGCTTTATGTAGTCAACAACTTCATATAGTTTTGCTTTTGGGTTTTCATTCTCATACTCTTTAATTCTTTTGAAAAAAAGTGAAATGTTATTAGCTATTACGACGTCCCCACTCTCAATTGTTTTTGCATATATGCCAACTTCATTAATAAACTCATATAAAATCTCTCCAGCTGATTTTGTATTTATGTCACTTAAATGTTTACTTATAAGTTCAGTAACTTTATTAAAATCCTTATCCTTTAATATTTCTTCAAAAAGTGATGTACTCTTTCTCTTCGATTGGCTCAAAAGAAGTGTCAATTTGACAGGCTTAAAGTCAAATAGATTGCAGGTTAAAAGCCTAAACAAACTTCCCGTATCTTCGGGGTCATATAGCACTTTAAGGTAAGAAATTAGGTCAACTATTTCCTGTCTTTCAAATAGTTTGCTTGGGCCTAAGAATTGATGTGGAATACCCATTCTTTCAAACTCTCTAATAAAAATATCGGCATGGTTGTTGGCACGGACTAAAATAGCAACATCTTTGTATAGAAGTTGTTGTTTACTATCACTTATTAATGTTTCAATTTCTTTTGCAACTGCCTCCGCCTCACTAGAATCTTGTTGAGTGTGGATGACTCTAATTTCCTTTCCCTTTGTACTCATTTTAGATACTAGCTTCTTGTCGATCTTTAACTTAGCCTCTAGTGTATATGGGTCGTTATTTTTGATAAGTCTATATGCTCCATCAAGTATCTTTTGTGTAGATCTGTAGTTTTCATTTAATGTAACTGTGGCTATGTTTTTAAAGTCCTCCTTAAATTGCAGTATGTTAGATATAGAGGCGCCACGGAAGCGATAAATAGATTGATTATCATCGCCTACAACAGTTATATTTCTTGACTTCTGAACCAATTTTTTGACCAATTCATTTTGGGTATAATTAGTATCTTGATATTCGTCAACCAAAACATATTTAAACTTTTCCTGGTATTTAAGTAGTATGTTTGGTCTACTATTAAATAGCTCTAACGTCTTTGACACTAGATCTCCAAAATCAAACTTTGCACTTTTAAGTTTTAGTTCGCTGTACTCCATATAAACAGTCGCCAGTTCTATCCACTTTTGTCCTTCTAGTCGTCCCACTTCATCTCCCTTAGTTTTTAATGCTTTTAATTTTGAGTTTGCCCATTTGAGGTATTCTGTTGGGCTAATTGCTTCGTCTTGCAATCTACCTATATGTCTTAATATTTCTTCAATAAACTTGTTCGGATTACCTAAAGGTTTAAAGTAGTCCAGACTAAAGTTAAATAAATTTCTCTTAAAAAGATCTATACTTTCTGCTGTGGTCATCAACTTATAATTTGTGGGGATGCCAATATGAAGTCCTTCTTGTCTTAAGATTTGATCACAAAAAGAATGAAACGTTGTTATCCAGATATCACCATATGACAAAGGCATAATCTCGTCCACTCTGGTTTCCATCTCAAGGGCCGCCTTTTCAGTAAAAGTTAAGGCTAAAATTTCTTCAGGTTTTGCTAATCCTTTTTGAATTAAATACTTAATTCTTTCTGTTATAACCGTTGTTTTTCCTGTTCCTGCGCCAGCAATGATTAACAAAGGACCTTTTTTATGTTTTATTGCCCTAAGTTGATTTTTGTTTAACTTTTTCTCACGCATACAATGAGATTGTAACACGAAGAAATAATTCCATCTTACAAAATATATTTTATTCTTTGCCCAAAACTGAACTCACTACATCTTTAGGCAATGAAACTGCTGACATAAGTGCTTTTCTGACCGAACCTCCGACTTCCGATCCAATTGCATCTGCTGTTTGCACAGCACTGACAACTGCAGCTTTCGTCCCTTCTGAAACGTCTTGACCTAAACCAGTCAAGCTTTCAACTACACCTTCAATGGCAGAAACTGCAATTACTCCTGCATCTTCACCAAGATCACTTGCACCTTTAACTGCCCCAGACACTGCCTTAGCCCCTGCTGATATAACGTCACCACCTACTTCTGACACTCCAGAAACTACTGATGAAACCGAGACCTTGGCAATACTCACCACTGCTACTCCCGTGTTTTGAACTGAAACCATTGCAGCTTCTACTACATCAGAAGCACTATCTAAAGTTGTTGACCCCACTTCGGAAACATTTTTAAGTGTTCCAACAATTTGGTTTTTAACTGCATCACGAAGCGCTGTTACGACATCATCTGCACCTTTAATTGTTGCAACCAAAGTGTCCTTTAACTCTGTTACTACTTGAGAAATCATATATAAATCACCCCCTTTGACATACTACCCACCTTAGCAATTTTTAAACACGTTTGTCAAACTTTTTTGGTAGAAGCTATGATAATTTGTTCTTGGTTACAGTTTCAAAATTCTGTGTATTCTCAATTTTATTTCCCAAATTAGTAAATGCTGAATACACATTGCTCATCATGTTTGTTGCATTTACTAAATGTTTTTGTAGTACCCCTAAATTTTCTTCTACTTTCCCATAGTCTTTTTTAATGGCGCGCAATGAAGATAATATTTCTTTTGCTTGTTTCTCTATCTTTTGACCCTCAAAGCTCATTAATATTGCTTTTATGTATGCATAAAAAGTGGTTGGAGACACAGGAAGTATTCTTTTTTCTCCTGCGTAATCAAAAAGGTTTTGGTTATTAACCACCTCATAATATACAGACTCACTAGGTATATACATTAGAGCGTAGTCTAGGGTTCCTTCATCAACTAGAATATATTTTTTTGAAATATCGTCTATATGTTTTCTAACATCTCTCTCAAAATCTTTCTCTGCTAGTTTTTTAGTTGACTCATCACCATCGCCCGACATTCTACGAAAGCTTTCCATTGGAAATTTTGAATCAACTGGTATTATGCCTGACGATGTTTTGATGGCAGCATCTACTTTTTCACCACTTTTGAATGTGTGTTGAAGCAAAAATGATGCCTGTGGTAAAAACTGCTTTAAGAGTTCTTTTAAAACTTGCTCCCCTATGTTACCTCTTAATTTAGGTGAGGAAAGAAATTGTTGTAGTTCCTTCATTCCCCTACCTATCTCACTAAACTCCCCTATGTTTCTTTGAACTCCGGCTATAACTCTCGTTGCATTATCCAACCTTTGATTAAAACTGTCTGATTGTTTTTCAAGCCTTTGATTTGTCATCTTTAAGTATTCCAACAGTTCAGGTGAAGATTTAGGTTTTGTAACTAAAAAAAGGAGAAATAGAAGTACAATTAGTATTATAATCAAAAGTAGGGTTTCCATACTATAATTCTAATTTAGAAATGAAGAAAGAGCAAAGAAATAAGTTAATACTAAAAAGAAAGAACTTCCTGCCAACTCTTGTTCTGATTTTCGTTTTACTGTTTTCTATTGCAGGACTTATCTACTTTACAGACCCTAGTCCTTTTTTAATCTTTCTTTTTTTTGTTTTGTTTTTCGCCTTTTCTTTTTTTGTGTTTGCCCTACTTCTTGCAAACACAAAAAGAGCAATTCTAATTTCAACCATTTTCACCATCTTTTTGTTGCTAATTTTTTATGGAGTTGGTAACATACTTAACCTTTTGTTGTTAATTGGCATAGGTGTAGTAGTTGAAATATATGCGCGTTTCAAAAAATGAGTTAAATAAAAGTTTAAAGAAAGAGGTTATAAATACTTTCCTGCAAACCCTTGACGACCTCAAAAACAAGAGCGAAAAAGAAACCTTCCTGACGGACTTCTTTAATCAAAATGAGCTTGAAACTTACTCAAAGAGACTAGCTATTATTTACTGGCTTTCAAAAAAAAGAAGTTATCAAAATATAAAAACAAATTTAAAAGTATCATCAGCAACCGTTGCAACAGTTGAAAAATTAATGAATAAAAAAGGTATAGAACTAGCAATTACAAAAATGGCAGCTGAAGAATGGGCAAATGTCTGGAGCGAAAAAATCAAAAGGCTGGGCACTAGGACTAGAAACTAGTATAATACCGTTAAATGGACAAAAAATATTACATTACATGCGCAATCCCATACACCAATAGCAGACCCCACGTGGGACATGCCTTAGAATTTGTACAAGGTGACATTTTGGCTAGATACCATAGGCTCTTAGGAGAAAATGTTATTTTGCTTTCAGGTGGGGATGAAAATGCGTTAAAGAACGTTCAAGCAGCCGAAAATGCTGGTGTTCCCGTACAAGAATTTGTAGATAAAAACAACAAACTCTTTGAGGAACTCGTCACAAACCTAAACTGTAAATTTGATATATGGCAAAAAGGAAGTGATAAAGAAAAACACTTCCCTTCTTCTCAAAAACTTTGGCAATTATGCGACAAGGCCGGAGATATATATGAAAAAGAATATTCAGGTCTTTATTGTGTTGGTTGCGAAACATTCTACGAAAAGGAGGAGTTAAATGAAAACGGGGAATGTTTTGAACATATTGGTAAAAAACTTGAACAAGTAAAAGAAAAAAACTATTTCTTCAAGCTGTCAAAATACCAAGACAAGCTAATTAAACTAATTAAGAGTGATGAATTAAGAATTACTCCAATGGAGAGAAAAAACGAAGTTCTATCATTTCTTAAAGAACCGCTTCAAGACATTTCAATCTCAAGAAGCAATGAAAGGGCAAAAAATTGGGGTGTTCCTGTGCCAGACGATCCAAATCAAAAAATTTATGTTTGGTTTGATGCTTTGAACTTGTATCAATCAGGTATCGGTTTTGGCTGGGATGAAGAAAAGTATAATAAATATTGGCCAGCAGATTGCCATGTAATAGGAAAAGGTATATCACGGTTTCACGCTGTCTATTGGCCTGCGTTTTTAATGTCTGCAAATCTAGAATTACCAAGGGAGCTATTTATCCACGGCTATTTTACAATAAACGGACAAAAGATGAGTAAAACTTTAGGAAATGTAATTGACCCAAATGAAATGATTAAAAAATATGGCGCTGACGCACTGAGATATTATTTCTTGGCCAAATTCTCACCGTTTACAGATGGGGATTTCTCAGAAGAGAAGTTAAAAGATGTCTACAATGCCGATCTTGCAAATGGTTTAGGTAATCTAGTCTCTAGAGTTGCCAAACTTTGTGAAACTTCAAACTTTAGCTTTACATCAAAAGAAACAAATATCTACCCTGAAGTGTCAAAAGCTATTGAGGAATATAGGTTTGACGTTGCAATGAAATTTATTTTGGAAAAAGTAAGCCAAATAGATCAAGATATTAATAAAAGTGAGGTTTGGAAATTAAAAGGAATAGAACTTAAAAAGAAACTGCAATACTACCTAGAAGAGATTGCAGAAATTGCATTAAACTTAAAACCATTTTTACCTGAAACTGTTGATAAAATTGTCAAAGTTTTTGGTGGTCCAGTAATTAAGATGCAGGAACCGTTATTCCCCAGAATCAAATAACAATGTTTAGAAAATGGATCATCAAAAATGAAAAAAAGGTCTTGAGATTTTTTGAGATTCTACCAGGATTTTTTTCTTGGAATATGATACTTCTTCCCTACTGGGGAATATTTGTGTTTCCAAATGCTGTTGCATATTTTGTCCTTCTTTTTAACGTCTATTGGTTTTATCAGTCTTTTTTGATTGCTGTCACTTCTTTTATCTCACACACCAAAATTCAGGCATATATAAAGTATGACTGGGTAAGTGACTTGAAATCATTTCCAGACTGGGAAAAAGTACACAATGTAATTATCATTCCTACTTACAAGGAACCTTTGCATATTCTAGAGAGGACTATAGATTCCTTGATTAAACAGACACTACCAACACAGATGTTAAGTGTTGTTATCGCGATGGAACAAAAAGAAGAAAAAAAGGAGCGTGACTTAAAATTTAATACTCTTTACTCAAAGTTTGGTAAAAATTTTAAAAATTTTGTGCAGACAGTACACAAATTAAAACATGGTGAAGTTATAGGAAAGGCATCAAATGAACGACACGCGGCTATTTGGTTCAAAAAACACCATCTGGGCAAAGACAAACTAGATATCAATTACTTAACAGTGACAAGTTGTGACGCAGATCACAAATATCATCCCAACCATTTTGCTTGTCTGTCATTCAAGTTTTTAGATTCTCCAACTAGGTATAGACAATTTTGGCAACCGGCTGTAATGTTTTACAATAATATCTGGGAGTTGCCAGCAATCACAAGAGTTCCAAACACATTTGGTTCAATTTGGAATTTATCACAACTTCCAAGAAAAGATAGGCTCATTAACGCCCAAAACTATTCCCTCTCATTTAAACTTCTGGACGAAGTTGGTTATTGGGATGCAAACAGAATTCCAGAGGATTGGGGTATTTTTTTCAAGGCTTACTACAAAGTTAAGGGAGGACTTGAGGTTGAACCAATTTACTTACCACTTCATGCTGATGCGGCACAGTCCACGTCTCATTGGAAAACCATGAAAAATCAATATGAACAATACAGAAGATGGGCATGGGGAACATCAGATGACTCTTGGATTATCAAAAACTATTTAGTGGATAGAGATATTCCCTTTTGGGATAAAACAACTAGGCTTATGCATGTTATTTGGTCACATTTTATGTGGCCTGTTAACTGGTTTATTATAACCATCGGATTGACGTTACCGACACTAATTAATCCTGCTTTTGGTAGAACAGCACTTGGTTTTATGGTTCCAAAGCTCTCTTCCATAATACTAACCCTTTCACTTAGTTTTTTCTTTGTATTGTTTTTTGTTGATAATATTTATAAACCGAAAAGGCCTGAGGGGTTGTCAGTTTGGCGCTCTATTCTTGCTCCCTTTGAATTTATTTTGATGCCTATTGCGGGTTTCTTCTTTTCAGCTCTTCCAGGTCTTGACGCACACACAAGACTAATGCTTGGAAAATATATTGAGTACAAAGTAACAGAGAAGGTATAAAACTAGTTTTTGTAATATTCAATTGTGTTCTTGAGGCCTTCTTCTAAATTAACTTTTGGTTCCCAACCTAAAATTTCTTTTGCCTTTGTTATGTCGGGGCATCTTTGCATTGGGTCGTCAGGTCTAAATTCTTTACTATGAATAACCTCCGAAGTAGAATTTGTTAATTCAATAACTTTTTTTGACAGATCACTGATTGTAAATTCGTCAGGATTGCCTAAATTAAATATTTCTCCTTTGGTGTCCTCGAAAAACATTGCCTTCTTAATACCATCAACTAAGTCGGTTACATAACAAAAGGATCTTGTCTGGCTTCCATCACCATCAATCTTGATTTCTTCATTCTTCAATGCCCAGTTTATGAAATTACTTACCACCCTTCCGTCGTCTCTTTGCATATTTGGTCCATATGTATTAAATATTCTAACTATCCTTGCATCCAGATCATACTTATGTAAATAAACATAGACAGCAGTTTCTGCAAATCTTTTACTTTCATCGTAACAAGATCTTGGCCCAAATGTGTTTACATTCCCCCAATATGTTTCTTTTTGTGGATGCTCTAATGGGTCTCCATATATTTCAGACGTCGAGGCAATTAAAACTTTAGATTTTTGTTTACTCGCTAGATTCAAAATATTTAGAGTTCCTTGAGAATTAACCAAAAGTGTTTCTTCGGGGTGATTCTGATAGTCAATTGGTGAGGCCGGTGAGGCAAGATGGAAAATATAGTTAACATTTTCTAATTCTTCAATATTCTCTAAATGCTGACATATGTCAGCTTCAACAAATTCAAAGTTTGGATTTGAAAGCAGGTCTTCTATGTTTTTTTTGCTACCAGTAATTAGATTGTCAAAACAGGTAACTTGATACCCGTCTTCAAGTAGAGATTTACATAGGTGTGACCCAATAAACCCGCACCCCCCAGTGACCAAGACCTTTTGTATATTATCCATATATATTTGATTTTATAGTTTCTCTATTCAAGTTTGCTACTTCGTAGTGAATCCTTCACCACCTGTAACTAAAATGTTTTGCATATGTTATGATTATAACAGTATGGCGATGTGGAACAAAATAATCCTACCGCTTTGGAACAAACTAATATCAATTATTGATACTCCCCTTTGGCTTGAGATTTTCTTTGTAGTTATTCTACTACTTAGAATCCCTTCATTTTTTGAACCATACTATTACGGTGATGAAATGATTTACCTAACTCTTGGAGAAGGCGTTAGACAAGGAGTTGAGCTATACTCTGGTCTGCACGACAACAAACCACCACTACTCTATTTGACCGCTGCCATCTCAGGAAATCTTTTCGTTTTTAAAGTATTACTTGCTGGTTTTAACCTTCTTTCTATTTATCTATTTTGGAAATTAGTCAAAAACTTATTCCCTCAAAAGGAAAGGCTTCACAAAATAGGTACAATTATATTTGGTATCTTCTCAACCCTGCCACTTCTTGAGGGTAATATAGCCAATGCAGAAAACTTCATGATGGTACCAATATTACTTGCCTTTATATATGTATTTACTAAAAAGGACAACTTTAGGAATATGTTTTTAATAGGAATTCTCTTTTCCCTAGCTTCACTTTATAAAATTGTAGCTGCTTTTGACATAATGGGTTTAATAGCATTCTGGCTAATATTCACCAAAAAGGGTGACTTTATAAACTTATTTAAGAAAATAATATACCTGTCTCTTGGTTTTTTGGTCCCAATACTTTTAACCTTTGCTTGGTACTACTTTAAAGGTGCATTTTCAGAATACCTAGTAGCTGCCTACTTACAAAATTTTGGCTACTTAAGTAGTTGGAAAAGATCATCTGAAGAAATACCTTTTCTAGTTAAAAATGGTCCACTACTTATTCGGTTTGGATTAATGATTTTAGGATTTGTAGTTCTTTGGTTTTTAAGGAATAAACTTTCTAAGCAATTTGTTTTCGTTTCAAGTTGGTTGTTGGCAACTCTTTTTGCAGTATCTTTGTCTGAACGACCTTACCCACACTATTTTTTACAATCACTTGCCCCAACAACTATTCTTTTGGCCATGCTTTTTACTCTTAAAAGTATTGAGCAAAGTTTTACTATTATCCCACTTACTTTGGCTTTTTTTGTTCCTTACTACTTTAAGTTTTGGTATTATCCTACAATTCCCTATTACGAAAGGTTTATAAAATTTGCAACCATGCAAACTGAGAGGACCGAATATTTTAATCAATTTTCGAGTGAAGTTTCTAATAATTATAAGATTGCAGATTTTCTAACCAAATCAGCCTCTAAGGATGATCGGGTCTTTGTCTGGAGCGGTGACTCAGCTGCCATATATTCACTATCAAGACGGCTTCCACCAACAAAATATGTAGCTGATTACCACTTTATGGACTTTTCAACCGAAGAAAGAACAATACTAGAACTCACAAACGCTATGCCTAAATTTGTAGTAATTACCCCAAACTCAAAACCGTTTAAATCTCTAGATGTGTTTTTGGACCAAAACTATTATATAATCTCTGAAGTTGGTTCATCACAAATATGGCTCTACTTGAACAAATAAAAGAAACTTCTGTCCCATTGAAGTCTCTTTTCGTGACTTCTTTCATTGTAAATTGTGTATTTATTCTTATTAGTCTAGTTTCGACTGTTATTCTTCCCCCCGAGATACCTCTCTTTTTTGGATTACCTAAAAGTACTAGCCAATTAGCTGCTAACTATATGATATTAGTCCCCTCGCTAATTTCAACTTTTTTGGTAACGGCAAACTTTATAATAGCATTAAAAGTTAGTGGCCAATATATTAAAAAGATATTAGCCTTTACCTCTGTTTCAGTTACTATTCTAAATGTGATTGCTACCTCCAAAATAGTATTTTTAGTTGGATCTTTTGCAAATTAAATGGGTACAATTAATCTTTTTTTTACACCCCTACTCACGGCTTTTTTAATATCAGCCTTAGTTACTCCTGTTGTAATTATATATGCCAAAAAACTTGGTATTATGGATGACCCAAGAAAAACTAACCATCCAAAAGTAATCCACACGAAGCCAATCCCAAGAGGTGGGGGTATTCCAGTTTTTATCGCAATATTTATTGCTTCACTTATCTTTATTCCTATAGACAAACATATTGTCTCGATTTTAATCGGAGCGGGAATCGTTTTTGTGATGGGTCATCTTGATGATAAATATAATTTAAATCCATATCTTAGATTGGCTTTGGGATTTTTGGCAGCCTACATTCCTGTATCTCAAGGTATTGGAATTAGTTTTTTAACTAACCCTTTTGGTGGCATTATTGACCTGTCTAACCCACTTTTTTCTAATGTATTCGCCCTTCTTTGGATTGTTTTTATGATGAATGTGGTCAATATGGGCGCCAAAGGAATTGATGGCCAATTGTCAGGTGTAACAGTAATTTCTGCTTTAACCATAACCGCACTCTCGTTTTCCTACTTTACCGATACAACCCAATGGCCTGTTATTCTTTTAACCGGCATCACCGCAGGTGCTTTTTTGGGTTTTTTTCTTTGGCACAAGTTTCCACAAAAAATTATGCCAGGGTATGGTGGTTCAACTCTGGCGGGATATATGTTAGCCATAGCATCAATACTGTCAACAACTAAGGTGGGAACATTGATAGTAGTTTTAGGTGTACCCCTTATTGATACAGGGTACACAATAATGCGCAGAATAATGTCAGGAAAGTCTCCTGTTTGGGGTGACAGAGGGCATCTACACCACAGACTCCTAGACTATGGTTTAAGCAAGAAACAGGTTTCACAGGTTTACTGGTCACTCACAGCGATACTTGGAATTCTGGCTCTCAATTTGAATAGCACATACAAGTTGTATACAATCATTGGTGTAATACTGGTTGTGGGCGGTTTAATATTATTTTTAACCAGAAAGAAGAATGACTAACTTAATTTGGCAGGCGATGAACACAGCTAAAGAGGCTATAAGAGTGGCGAGGCCTATCCATTGGGTCAAAAATTTTGCGCTTTTTGCAGCTATTTTTTTAACAGGCACATTGTTTGAAAAGGGCTTGTTGGCAAATGTGATTATCTCATTTATCTCTTTCTCACTAGCCACCTCCGCAACATATATTTTTAACGACATAATGGATGCTAAAAGAGATGTTCTTCATCCTCACAAAAAGAATCGGCCAATAGCATCAGGAAAGTTACCTCTTAATTTGGCAATTTTTGAAATGCTAATCCTACTGTTTGTTTCTTTGGTTATAGCTGAAGCATTAAACCATTTGTTTTTTGTACTTTTGGTTTTCTACTTAAGTATGCAGGTCTTATACAGCTTAGGTTTGAAAAATATTCACGTAATTGATATTTTAATTATTGCCACGGGTTTTATTTTAAGGGTTTATGCAGGAGCCCTGGTAATAGATGCACATCTTTCCGTCTGGTTTTTGCTTTGTGTAGTCTCAGCCTCACTATTTTTGGCGGCAGGTAAAAGAAGGTCTGAAATAAATTTATCCAATGCAGAAGATGGTAGAACACGCTTAAGTCTTTCTAAGTACTCGAGAGAGCTTCTAAACAGCTATGTAACAATGTTTGGTAATGCCACATGGATGAGTTGGGGTTTGTACACATTTTATGAAAGTCCAAGAGCTTCTCTGGACTTTTGGCTTTTATTGGCCGAGGTTTCAAAAGCAACAACTGTTAACAAGTTGATGATGGCAACAATCCCTTTAGTAATTTTTGGCATTATGAGATACCAAGTTCTAATTTTTGAAGGTAAGTCAGAAGCTCCAGAAAAACTTTTCTTGTCAGACAAGGCCCTCATCATTTCAATTAGTCTTTGGGTAGGATTTGTTTACTTCATCCTCTATTCAGGAGTATCAGTTAGGGGAATTTAGCTTTGTCACAAATTCTGCACTAACCCAGCCTGCTTGCGATTCGCCTTCAGTGCCTACAAATTCTATTTTGTACCAAATTCCATTTTCATCTATTTCTAAAATTTCATACTCCTCATCTGGCTTAACTTGTCCAATTTCTGGAAATCCTGTATTAGCTCCACTTCTGACCCTTAAAAATCCTATATCTGTTTGGTTAACCTTGATTTTACCTAGGCCCTCTATGTCTGTACTACCAGACAATTCTTCAATTATTTGTGACTCAACAACGTCTGATTTTGCAAGCTTAACTGAGGCTGTTAATTTGTATCCTGCATAGACCCTAATTGGTAAAGACTTTTCAAGATATTTATCAGACGAAACAATTAAGTTGTGGTCCCCAGCTGGCATTTTTACACGTAGGGGTGTGTAACCAACAATTTTATTGTCAACAATAACTTGTGCATTATCAGGTACAGACACAACCGTGATATATGACTCTGATCCTCCCAGTTTCTCAAATGAAACAACTACCCCACTTGAAAATTCCTCAACGTCTTTAAATGTTCTTTTGACAATTGTTCTTACTCCTGAAGTTAAGTTTATTTTGGTTTCATAGTCATCTAAAATAATCCCAGTATCAATAGGTTTAACCCTTAAGGTTATTTCACCTGCACTTAAGTTTGCTTCGTATGGCGTTCTTCCCACCTCTTGTTCATTTATGTAAACAATAGACTCAGGATCAGCTTCAACTAGAATTCCTGACTCTTGATCTTTAAATAGACCCAAAAAAGACAACCCCCCATACCCAACAACTAATATACCTAAAAGCGCAAGGAATATGCTTATCAATTTCTTTTTCATTCATCTAATATTATCACGAGCCAAGCTCGTTACAAGTCTAGCTTCTTAATTATTTTTAAAAAAACACTTGACAAAGAAAATTAAAATTATTATTATTTACTTGGCACTCAGTTACATAGAGTGATAATAGAAATGAAAGGAGGTGGTAATAAAAAAATATGCAACTTGTAAGATTTGAACCATTTAGAAGTTTATTAGACGATAGCTTTGCAATGCCTTCCTTGCAAAAAGGGCTTAAGATCCATGAGACTGATAAGTCCATTATTGTTGAGGCGGTTGTTGCAGGTGTACCCAAAAAGGACGTAGAAATTGATATTGAAGACGGTGTACTCACCATTAAAGCAGAAGTCAAAGAAGAGACAGAAACAAAGAATGAGTATAAGTCATCTTCATACCAATATTACTACACCACTGCACTATCAGGGGGTCAATGGGATAAGGCAGAAGCGGTTGTTAATGATGGAGTAGTTAAAATAGATATTCCAAAGACCGAAAGCTCAAGACCAAGAAAAATTACGGTCAAGGCTAATTAAAGCGTAGCCATATGATACAATATGGCTACTGATCCGGTGGCCAAGTGGTAAGGCGAGAGTCTGCAAAACTCTTATTCGCGGGTTCGATTCCCGCCCGGATCTCATTTTTATTTACTTTTAAAATACCCCATATTATTTGACTTTTGGGCTTTTCATATGTTAGAATAAGCACATCTCGCAAGATTATTGCGGGATTTTTGTTTTTTACCCGAAGGGGGAAATATGCAAAAACTAACCCTACATCTGCCTAATTATCGCCTTGCCGTGGAATATCGGCTAATTAAAAGGCGTAAATCTGCTTTGGATGAGCCTATCATCCCAACCCAAAAGAGGCTAAATATCAAATACCATGTTGGTGGCTACACACACAAGCTGTTTAGATACATCTTTGAGCACAAAACAGTTAAAAAGCTTCTAGGCACAAACATAGCCTTGATGCTTATTGCATCCTCTTTCTTGCCTTCTGTTTCATATGGAGATATGACCGATGAGGCTGTTGTTTCTGTTCTTGAATCTAGTACACCCATACACACAACAGTTGCAATACAAAATCCTGTTGAAAATATGAGAATTACACAAACTTATAAGTTTTTCCATCCAGCAATTGACTTAGATGGTGAAACTGGAGACCATATAAAGCCTATTAAAAAGGGTCAAGTTGATACTGTAATTCATTCTACTGTTGGATATGGTAAACATATTATTATTGACCATGGTAGCAACTTAAAGTCTTTGTATGCCCATTTATCCAAAATTAACGTTGTTGAAGGTCAGGAAGTAACAACTGACACAGTAATCGGTGAAATGGGAGCAACTGGAAGATCTTTTGGAGACCATTTACATTTAGAAGTAAGAGATAGGGGTGTACCTATAAACCCACTTTCAGTCTTGCCGAGATAAATGATCTTCAACTAGGGTTAACACTTGCTGAGAAATGGGGTGTTTACATAATTGTTTTGCCATTTTGAGACTGGTGCGTAAGTGCTTATTTCGCATCTCAACATTATTTAATTTACCTTCCCACTCCGTAACCAAAAATATATGTCTAAAATTAACAGTATCTTTGTCCTCATTCCGAATAACTCCAATTTGTTCGAACTTCGTTGGTGTTGCTCCATATTCTTCGTTCATCTCACGCTTTAACGCACTCACATATGTTTCGCCTTTTTCACAACTACCGCCTGGAACTATTGTGTAGCCAAAATACTTGTCCTTAGGTTCTATTCTTTCCTCTAATTGAATTTGACCATCCCAAATTACAAAAATTACACTGAACTTCTCTATTCTCAGTTTTTCTAGATTTTCCTTCATAGAAGGAAATGTACCACAAAATTATCTATTTTCAAGTGATCTCCATAGATACCAACAGGCTAATGTTCTATAAGGCTTCCAGTTCTTTTCCGCAAAGTTTGCAGATTTTATCTTGTCCCATTTCTTGCCAGTTACTTTTTCAAAACCTTTTTTAATACCTAGATCATCTATTGGAAAGATGTCAGGTCGCCCAAGTGAAAACATTAAAAACATTTCTGCAGTCCATCTTCCAATTCCTTTAACTTTAATTAATTCTGTTATTACCTCTTCATCAGTTAGTTTGTTCAAATTCATAATCCGTAATTCATTATTCATAATTCTATTTGAAAGATCTTTCAAATATGTAGCTTTCTGCCACGACAAGCCACAGTCTCTTAATTCTTGATCAGTTTTGGATAATATACTTTCTGGAGTAACCTTAACAAGCAAAGTCTTAACTCTTCCAAATATTGTTTTTGCAGCCTTACCTGACAATTGTTGAGAGCAAATTGCATCAACCAAATCTTCAAAATATTTTAATTTTGAAATTGGTTTAATAGTACAACTTCCCCACTTTTTAACTAATGGCCCTATAAATTTGTCTTTTTGATGTTTGTTTTCAGCCTCTTCCCAAAGTTTATTTTTCATTTAAAATTTTTTCTCCCAACGGGGACATGCTAGATATTATTTTAAACCCTGAAAGCATAATTGGGTTATCAACGATATAGACTGTTTCGTTATTGTAGTTAAAAACTATTTTTTCGCCTTTTAAGTCAATTTCTTTTTTTAAAGAAAGAATTGTTTCATATTTTTGTCTTGTTAATTCTGCTGTGCCTTGTGAGTGAAACCTATCCCCAGCTTGAGAATGTGAAGTGAGCGCCGTTTGTGCTATTTCCTGCGCAGAGATCTTAGCCAATTCATAGTACTTCTTAGCTTTTGCAAGTTCTAAAATAACAGATTCGTCTAGTTTATTAAAACAATTTCTCATTAAAAATTAACTTTATAAAACTGTCACAAAAAACTTAACTACTGATCAAAAGATTTGAAGAAACTATGGCTTAGTAATTTCCTGTCGTTTTCTAATGGCTTCAGCTTCAATTTGATCTTCCGTATATCCTACTTTTTTGGCAAGATCATACCATGTTTGTTCCCAACGATTTCTTGGTACACCTATATCTGAAGCAATTTCAAGAAGCGCTTCTTCCAACGGATTCTTTTTAGTAGGGGGCTGCGGCCTTTTAAATTCAATTGTCATAACAACTTTATATACCCACCAAACGACACTGTCAAGTTTGAAAATTGCAGATTGCAAATTGAAAATTCCACAAAGTGGGCTTAATAATCCATTCCCATACCACCTTGTGGCATTTGAGGAGCTGGGGTAACAGGCTCAGGTAGGCTTGTAACTAGCCCTTCAGTAGTCACTACAGTCTTTGCTACTGAAGCTGCGTTTTCTAGAGCTGATCTTGTTACTTTTACAGGATCAACTATTCCCATTTTTGTTAGTGATCCAAATTCACCTGTTAGGGCATTGTAGCCAAAATCTCTATCTTTTGAAGCAAGGATCTTCTTTAATACTTTGTCTTGATCATCTCCTGCGTTTTTAACTAACCATTTAAATGGTTCTTCAAGTGACTCAAAAACAATGTCTGCACCTAATTTTTCATCTCCCTCAAGTTTTAGATTCTTAATTACTTCTCTTGACCTTAATATTGCTGTTTCTCCCCCTGGAACAATTCCTTCTTCAACAGCTGCCTTTGTGGCTCCAACTGCATCTTTTACTCTTTCTTTCTTTTCATTTAATTCTATCTCTGTCGCAGCACCAACATTAATTTGTGCAACTCCTCCAACTAATTTTGCAAGTCTTTCTTGTAATTTTTCCTTGTCATAATCTGAATCACTTGCTTTAATTTGGGATTTTAAAAGATTTGACCTTTTACTGATTACGTCCTTGTCTCCTTTTCCTCCTATAATTCTTGCATTATCTTTATCTGCCCAAACTTTTTCAGCTTGTCCTAAATCTGTCATCTCAATTGATTCAAAATTCCTACCTGTATCTTCTGATATAACTGTTCCTCCTGTTAATACTGCAATATCTTCTAACATCTCTTTTCTTCTGTCACCAAATCCTGGAGCTTTAATAGCTAGAACATTAAATGATCCTCTTAATTTATTTACAACTAATGTGGCTAGAGCTTCGCCTTCAATCTCATCTGCAATAATTACTAAGTTTTTGCTAACTTTTACAAATTTTTCTAAAAATGGTAGCAATTCTTGGATGGAAGTTATTTTTTTATCAGTCAATAATATATATGGATTTTCAATTTCTGATTCCATCTTGGCAGGATCTGTAACAAAATATGGAGAAGCATAACCCTTGTCAAATTCCATACCTTCTTTGTATTCGATATCAATCGTAAAACCTTTACCCTCTTCAACTGTTACAACACCATCACGGCCAACTTTATCCAAAGCTTCTGCAATCTTCTCACCAATCTCAGCGTCCCCAGCTGAAATTGTTGCAACTTGTTTTATTTCTTCGTGACTTTTAATGGGCTTTGCAGCTTTTTTAAGATCTGCCACAACTGCAACAACTGCTTTTTCAATTCCTTTTTTAAGGATCATTGGATTACTTCCACTTTCATCAACCAATTTCATACCTTTTGCGGTCATTACCTGAGCTAAAAGTGTTGAGGTTGTTGTTCCATCACCCGCATTGTCATTAGTTTTACTTGAAGCTTCTTTTACAAGTTGTGCACCCATATTTTCAAATGGATCTGGTAAATCAATTTCTTTTGCGACAGATACACCATCATGAACTATGTTTGGAGCTCCCCACTTTTTATCCAATGCAATGTTTCTTCCTTTGGGGCCAAGTGTTGTAACCACAGCTTTGGCAACCAAATCAATACCAACCATTAAGGCGGTCCTTGCGTCTTTCCCAAATTTTAATTGTTTTGCAGCCATAATATTATATATCCAAGTAACCGAAGTTCAGGCTTCGACAGCCAGAACATCGTCGAACTTCACAAATAAATATTCTTTGTTTTCGATTTTGACTTCATTCCCACCCCATTTTTTATACAATACTGTTTCTCCTACTTTAGCTGGAGATTCTTTTTTACAGGAACCATCTTTACAATCACAAACTTCTGCTGAGCCCACAGCAATAACTTTACCCATTTGTGGTTTTTCTCCAGTTGTTTCTGGCAAATAAATACCCGATGAGGTTTTGACCTCTTTTTCTAGAGGTTCTATTAATAAATATCCTGAAGTTGGTTTTAAATTAACTTTCATATTACTTCTCTATTTTATGCATAGAATACGTTGTGTCAAGAGGCAATTTAGCAATATGGCAAGTGGAGTGCTACCTTATTTTAACTTTCTATCAATATATTTTGAGTTATTACGGGGATGGAACAGGGCACGAGTTGGGGTAACCACCTCCTTAGTTAGTTTGCTACTCATATATAATCTTTGAAGTTTATAGGCAATGGGCTCAATTATTGTTAATAAACTACTTTTTTGATTACTGTATACCTTATACTGCTTGCTACTTATTTTGACTGAGTTTGGCCAATAATCTAATATCCATCGATTACATCGTAAAAACATCTCATATGTTTTTTGCTTATTAACTAGTGGGATTATTTGTGCAATTTCGTGAGCAGTGTAGATATTCCTGTCTTTTTTAACCCATATCAAATCTGTTTCATCAAGCCATATATTTAAACACAATCGGTCACGTTCACTGGCAATTTGTGGACGTCGCAACGATTGGCGACTTGTAATTATTAAACAATAAACAAATAACCTTGTAATCCAAAGTGTATTTTTTTTAGTAATTATCATTAAGTCAATGTCACTGTTTTTACCCGCGTTCATCATGGCCAAACTGCCTGTTATTCCCACAAATAATACTGATGGAATTTTAGAAATTAGTTTAGCTGCCTTTTTTGCAATTATTAACTTTTTTTGTGAATATTTTTCTCTTTGAAGTCTGCGTTTATTTTTAATTCCACTAACTACAGTTTTTTGACTTTTGTATTGCCACCTAATGGCCTCTGCTTTGGTTAATTTATAATCAAAGATATCGTGATATTTTACAGAAAGATTATTGGACCCTGATGCCATACTGAGATAATACCTGAATTACCCCTGAAGATACAGCTTCAAGTGAGTTACTTGATTCTTTACCTTGGTTAACTGCATTAACTGCATCTTCAAAATATTTGTTAATTTGACTGTTTATACCTGTTGGACCATCCCAAGTCCTACTTTGTAAAAACCAAGTCTGGGCTGTTTTTGCACCGACTACGGTTGACCCAATTATTGGATGATCCGAAAGCAAATTACCCATATTCTGTTTTGGATATGGCTCCCCGAACATTCTTTGTCTAGAGGCTGAATTATACATTTTTTCAAGGTTTTGTTCTTCTGAGACATATTTCAGAAAGTCCCAAGCAACTGTCTTATTTTTACTTTTTGACCACACACCTTCAACCCAATAGCTTGCATAATTTACATCAGGCTCATTGGCTACGGTTTTTGGTAGTTGTGGAACAGGAATTGTTTTAAATCTTAAATTTGGATTCTGCAATCTAATTTCAAAAGATCTCCAACTTGGACCTAAATACATTGCCAACTTTCCTGCTGCAAAAGCTACAGTTGAAGCAGGTTGTGTTGCATCCCAAACTTCATCTTCGATAGAAAAAATAGTATAGAAATCTAGTGCATCCTCAGCTAGTTGACCCGTTGGACGAACCAGATCAACACCATTTTGTAACATCATAAGACCTAAGATTTCTGGCCAATGATCAACATTTTCTGTTCTGCCCAAAGCGACACCCGCTTGAGTTATCCCACCGGTCTCATCCTTAACAGTTAGTTCTCTGGCTGTTTGCCTTAATTCATTCCACGTCGTTGGATATGTTTTACCTGACTTTTCAAATATTTCTTCATTGATGTACAAACTCAAACCGTCATACCCTAAAGGAATACCAACAACATTGGCATTTAAACTTAAATCTGAAACGGCAACTGGATAGAATGTTTGGGCAAAATCAGAGGCCGAGTAAACAGAAGCAGGAACTGGATCTAATTCTGATTTAAACATTGGAACCCATGTATTATGAAATCTAAAAATATCAGGTCCAGTGCCTTTGGCTAATGCATTTGTCAGTCTTTCTCTGTAATCCTCTTTCGACTGTCTCACATATTTAATTGTAGCTTTTGGATTTTGTGATTGGTATTCAGATATTAAGCTACTAACTACTGCCTCATCTTCCCACAAACCCCACCATACTACTTCACCTGAAGTGGTGCCACCTCCTGAACTACGAAAGTAATTAAAAGCAAAAAATATAATTCCAATTAATCCAAGTGTTCCCAGCACCAGAGCAATCATTTTAATAGGAAACTTGGGTTTTGGTGTAGAAGGTATGCTTGAGATATCCATCTTTTCAGTTGGAATTTGGGTTGGTGTGGGGTTAACAGCTACAGGCTGGTTAGTATCCATAGATAAATGTTATCATACAATATGGCCAAAAAACAGAAACCTAAAAAAAATATTTATGTAGTTTCATTATTCATTTTTCTAATATTTAGTATTCTTTTGTTAATAACAATTTTACCGTTTAATAAAAAAATATACCCAAATACTTATGTAGCTGGAATTTATTTAGGTGACCTAAGCAAGGAGGATGCTAAAAAAGAACTTGAAAAGGTTAGTATTCCAGAAAAAGTGAAGTTGAATGTAGAGGGTCTTGAAAGTGAAGTTCTAACCTCAGAAATAGTAGATGCAGTTGACTTAGACAAAACAGTTAGCAGGGCTTACAACTATTCAAATAGTGGAAATGTATTTTTAGACATAAGAATAAAAATTGGTTTGATTTTTAAACCACATAACTTACCACTTACAATAAACTATAATCAATCAAAACTTGAGGAAACACTAGCAATTATAACTTTGGTTAAAGAGACAGAACCAGTTACTCCTAGCGCCAAGATTATAAATGGTCAAGTAGTTGTTGAAAAAGGTAAAAATGGAATAGTTGCAGACTTAGATAAAACTGAACAAGAAATTAAAAATAATCTTTCGTATTTAAACAACAAAGAAATTGTAATAGATTTAATTCAAACAAACGACGAACTTGATCAAGCAGAAGTATTAGAATACACATCACTAGCTAAAAAGTTCATAGGTTCAAAGATAGATCTTAAACACGAATTTGACAACATTATCCTTTCAGAAAACGATTTACTAAAATTTGTTAATCCAAAAGGTCAATTTATGGAAGATGTCATTATTTTAAAAATTTCAGACATATCAAGAAAAATAAATAGAAATCCTCAAAACTCTGTTTTTATAGTTGAAAATGGAAAGGTGTTGGAGTTTACACCATCTAAAGAAGGTATAACTGTTAATGAGGATGAGCTATTAAGTGAGATAACAACATCATTAGATAAAATCATAGACTCTGAAACTAAATCTTTGTCATTTGGTGTTCCAGTTGTTAAGCAACCAGCAAAGATTAAAAATGAAGATGTAAACAACCTAGGTATTAATACACTACTAGGAAGAGGTTTGTCATACTACAGGGGTTCAATTGCAAACAGGGTTTACAATATTAATCTCGGCCAATCAAAATTTAAGGGAATTCTGGTTGGTCCTAATGAAACATTTTCGTTTAATAATATTATCGGAGACATATCAGCCCTTACTGGTTACAAATCAGCATATGTCATTAAAGATGGAAAAACAGTTCTTGGTGATGGTGGTGGTATATGTCAAGTCTCTACAACACTTTTTAGAGCTGTCTTAAATGCTGGACTACCAATAGTTGAAAGAAGAGCTCACTCATATAGGGTTGGTTATTATGAGCAAGGGTTTTCTCCAGGTCTAGATGCAACAATTTATTATCCAACAACCGATTTAAAATTCAAAAACAACACAGAAGCACATCTATTGATTCAACCTATTATTGATACCAAGAATTCAAGTTTAGTTTTTGAAATATATGGAACCAGCGACGGCAGAGTATCATCAGTTTCCAAACCGATAATCACGTCTTCAGTTACACCAGCAGAAGATTTGTATGTTGACGATCCTTCCCTACCAATGGGAACAACAAAACAAATTGAATACAGAGCCTATGGGGCAAGGGTTGTTTTTGATTACAAAGTAACAAGGGGTGATGAAACACTTATTGACCAAAAGTTTGTTTCTAACTATCGCCCATGGCAAGCTGTTTACTTACGTGGTACTGGGCTATAGATGATTTTGGTATTTCCCCTGTTTTCAGATATGTTACAATTTCTATGTCTATCATGGGTGTTTGATCGTCTTTCTGAAGAGGTAGCCCGCTTATACTATTGCTGTCAGTTTTTTCAAAAATTGGTAAACTTAATGAACTATAATAACCTTCTAACCAAACAAGTCCTGCCGATTTAGTTTCCTTTCTCAATATAATATATAATACCAACTATGGATTTACTAAATCTACTAGATCAAATTGCCCTACTTTTTGAACAATGGGGTTATCCAATAATTTTTTTTGGGAGTTTAATTGAAATTACACCACTAGGTTGGGCTGTCCCGGGAGGTGCAATTCTTTTGGTTGCAGGATACCTTTCAAATGGAAATCCAAACATTCCCCTTATTCCAATCATTGTTTGGGGAACCTTGGGTACATGGGTAGCTTTTATACTTGCATACATTTTGGGTAGTAAAACAGGAATGTGGCTTGTTAATAAACTTCACCAACAAAAAAATGCCAGTTTTGCAAAAAGAATATTAAAAAATAATGGACCTGCGATCCTAACAACCTCAATGATGGCTAACCTAACAAGATTTTGGATTAGTTATATTGCAGGAGTAGAAAAATATAACCTACTTAAATTTAACCTTTATGCATTTTTTGCATCATTAAGTTGGGTCTCAATGCTTGTTTTTTTGGGCTACTTTGCAGGTTATGAAAAAGAAAACTTGAGAAAAATTACCAGTAGTATTGGCGTCCTTGCTTGGATATTTCTAGCAATTGCAATATTTGTAATATTTAAGTCAATTAAAAAAGAATATAAGAATTTCAAAGAGGATGAACCACAAGTTGAAAAGCTCAAATAATTACTTTATTACCCAAACCTAACTCTGTCTTGATTGGAGCAATCACTTCCTTAGATATATATGACATATTTTTGTATAACATTTGTTTTTCTAGTTCTGCGCCATTTCGTACATCAAATGAGTGTTCAATTAAACGCACATATTCATCACTTAGATTCAAACTGCGCGACAATCTTACAATTTCGTCGTAACTAACAACAAACTTTTGTAGTTTCAAAGCAATCAATACGGAGGTGCCATATAAAACAGATTTGACAAAACCTGCCTTTGCACTAACAATATCACCCTCTCGATCTGATAACATTGCTGTATAAGCACGTGAGATTTGAAAAGTGGCTTCCTCAAACAAGTCTATCATCCTAATCTTTGGTGGGGTTAACGTTTCTACAACCGTGTTTCCATATAGAGTTATGGCTTTAGTAACCAAACTTCTCATATAGGTATTATTTGGAAATGGAGTGTCTATGTCACCATTAATAAACTGGTCATGATCAAACGGATAAATCCTAAGATTGTCGACACCGTTCATTTTTTCCAAATCAGATCTGCTTACTTTTTTGTTTTCCTTGTAAAGCACGCCAACTTCATAGTCACTACCTTCTATAAAATCTGCTCGTGCTCTAGACCCATATAAAAAAATTGAGGTCGGGGATGTGGTAACGTAGATATTGTTTAGTGCTTTCTGAATATTTTTAGGAAGGTCAACCATTCGTAAAATTATACTACGAATGATAAAATACTCAAATGAAAATCATTCCGGAAAACAATGGCGCGATTAATATTGCTGTACAAGCATTGCAAAAAGGACAACTTGTCTTTATGGCAACTGAAACTGTATATATTGCAGCAGTGGATGCAACAAACCCTGAAGCTGTAAAAAAGCTTGTAAATTTTAAAAATAGGCCATTTGGAAAACCATTTTCAGTTGGTGTTACTGATATAAAAATGGCTGAAAAGTATGTTTTACTCAACCAAACTGCTAGGGGTTTATATAAAAAATTTCTCCCTGGACCTGTTACTGTTATTTCAACAGGGAAACATTTAGTTGCAGACGGGGTCGAGGCAGAAAACGGCACGCTAGGAATTAGAATACCTGATTATGATTTTTTTCAAAAAGTGTGCAGTGAACTAAAAAAACCAATTACAGCAACATCAGCGAATGCAAGTTATCAAAGAAGACCATATAAACTTTCAGACATTTTAGATAACATCTCAGAAAAACAAAAAGGGTTAATTGATTTAATGGTTGATGCAGGAGAACTTCCACGCAATGAACCATCAACGGTAATTGATACCACACTCGATGATAAACCAGTCATCCTAAGACAAGGAGAAATAAAACTGAAAGACAAAAATGAAGTTCTTTCAAGGAGTGAGGAAAACACGCAAAACATAGCCAAAGAACTTTGGCAAAAATATGAAAACTACCACAACAAAAGGGCAATTATTTTTGCCTTAACGGGTAAAATGGGGGCAGGTAAAACCCAGTTTGTCAAAGGTCTAGCTCGTGCTATGGATATAAGAGATAAAATTACATCACCAACTTATGATCTACTAAATCACTATACTCCAAAAACCAATACCCAGGCTCTTTATCATATAGATACCTGGAGAATGACCGAGCCAGACAGCGAACTTAAAGAGCTTGGAATTAATAAATTATTACTAAATAATACTGTTATTGCTATAGAGTGGGCAGACAGAGTGATTCAAGAAATTAAAAGTTACTCAGAAGACGCAATTATAGTCTGGGTCAAAATAGAATATCCCTCAACTGAGCAATCAAACGAGAATAACCGTCTAATTAGCTGGGGAAATATATAATATACAAGAATTATGCGTATTTTATCTATCGATACGAGTTGTGATGAGACTGCTGTGGCTGTTACGGCCAATTTGCAGGTCGTTTCGAATATCGTTTGGAGCCAATCAAGCCTTCATTCTAGCTTCGGAGGTGTTTTTCCTAGCCTCGCACAAAGACAACATCAAGAGCGTATTGATTGGGTAATTTCAAAGGCATTGGCCAAAGCTAATTGCAGACTCTCATCTGTTGACTGTATCGCAGTTACTGTAGGTAAAGGATTAGCCATAGCGTTATCTGTTGGGGTTAATAAAGCAAAAGAACTAGCCAGAGAACACAATAAGCCACTAGTACCTATAAGCCACATCGAGGCACACCTACTCTCTCCATTTGCAAGACCAAACTCGAAAGTTACTAGTAATGTGTCAGCAATCTTCCCAGCTTTTGGTCTGGTACTCTCTGGAGGAACCACGATACTTTGTTTAATCAAAAACATTGGAGAATACGAGATACTAGCAGAAACCTCAGACGACGCCTTGGGAGAAGCCTTAGATAAAGGAGCAAGGCTACTAGGACTGGGGTACCCGGGAGGGGCAATTTTAGAAAAATTTGCACGTTTAGGTACTCCTGACAAAAATAAATTACCACTACCACTACAAAATGATAAAACTAAAGATAGATTTAGTTATTCAGGACTAAAAACTGCTTTTTTAAGACTTGTAGAATCGGTTAAAAATCCAAGCAAACAAGACATATATGATCTTTCAGCCTCTTTCCAATCAACGGCCTTTGACCACATAGAAAAGGTGCTAGAATATCAAATTCGAAATTCGAAGATTAAAGTACAAAATCTACTTTTTGGGGGAGGTGTGGCAAACAACATAGAAATTAAAAAAAGACTTAGAAAACTATGCAAAAAACATAAAATTAAACTTCTTGTTCCATACAACAAAAAACTAAATGGTGATAATGCAGGGATGGTTGGAGTTTGTGCATATCTCAAAAATAAAGGTCTAAATACTAAGAAGTTAATTACTAAATACGGAGGATTGGAAAATATAAACTCAGTAGACATAAACCCAAGACTAAAGATCGAATAGACTACCACCTGTTTATTTTTTTCAGTCTATCTAGTGCTTGTACATTAATTTGTCGAACTCTCTCGGTGGTAAGACCAAACCTCTGTCCGATTTCTTCATATGTTAATCCGACAAAATATACCAACTTAACAATTTCTCTTTGCCTTGGTCTCAGTTTATTAAGACTGCTTTCTACTACTGAACGAGATTCAACCTCAGTTTCAACAACAGTTGGACTTGGGAATTTATCTTCGTTAAAAACTTCCCAATTAAGATCTTCTTTCTTTAAATATTCTTCTTTCTTTTTGGTTCTACATAGAACCGAAGAAACCGCATGTCCAATCTTTCGACCTAGTTCCATTTACGTATTTTAATTCAATTTAAATAAAATTTCCAATTTATGATAAGTAGAGCTTTCCACTTCGTGATAAAAATAGTGATTTAATAGAATACTTTGATTACAATGTCGTAGACATAAACCCAAGACTAAATCTGAATAAATAAGGGGTTAACCTCGCTCTAGATTTCTTTTAATTGGACAACCTGTAAAATTACATTCATTTTTACAAAAATTTGAATAGTCAACTGAACGACATTCGAGATTTTCACCACCCTTATTAATAACAATGCTTACTAATTTCCCAGTTTTAAGACTTACATTTTGATCACCTGGGCGGGGGTCCATCCACCTCATTGTCCAATGTATACTTTCTAACTTTGGCTCTGTCATGGGCCGATATTACTCTCTTCGTCTGCAAAATGCAAATTTTTAAGTTAAAATACATTTATGGACAGTAAATATAACCACAATGAGCATGAAGAAAAAATATATTCTGAATGGGAAAAATCAGATAGTTTTAAACCAAATGGTTCTAAACAGACTTTTTCAATAACCCTTCCCCCACCAAATGCTAATGCTGCTCTCCATTATGGCCATGCTATGTATACAGTTGAAGATGTATTAATTAGATACCATAGAATGAAAGGTTTTTCTACTCTTTGGATACCTGGAGCAGACCACGCTGGTTTTGAAACACAAGTTGTATATGAAAAACATTTAGAAAAAATAGGCAAGTCGAGGTTTGATTTTGACAGAGATACTTTATATAAAGATATTTTTGAATTTGTTCAAGGTAATCGTGGGACAATGGAAAACCAACTAAAAAGATTAGGTTTTTCACTTGACTGGTCTAATATAAAATTTACTCTTGATGATTCTGTGGTTAAGGTAGTACACAAAACTTTCAAGAAATTATACGATGATGAACTGGTCTATAGAGACATAAAACTTGTCAACTATTGCACAAAACACGGAACCGCCTTTTCAGACCTTGAAGTGGAACATATAGAAAAGATGTCTAAACTTTATTTTGTTAAATATAAAATAGAGAATGAGAATGATTACATAACAGTCGCCACCACAAGACCTGAAACAATATTTGGGGATAGTGGAATTTGTGTTAATCCTAAGGATAAAAGATATAAAAAATTTGTAGGTAAGAAGGCCATAAATCCACTCAATGGGAGAGTTATGCCTATTTTTGCTGATGAGTACGTCAAGATGGACTTTGGTACAGGGGCCCTGAAAGTTACACCGCTACATGATGAAAATGATTTTCTTTTGGGTAAAAAACATAACTTAGAAAATTATCAGGTTATTGATTTTAGGGGTAAGTTTACAAAAGAAGCAGGTGAATTTGAAGGTCAAAAAGCATCTACCCTTCGTGACACAATTGTTGAGAAACTACAAAACAATGAGCACTTGGAAAAGGTAGAAGAATTTAACAACTCAGTTGGTACTTGTTATAAATGTGGTAACACCCTTGAACCTCTACCAATGGAGCAGTGGTTTATTAAAACAAAAGAACTTGCCAAACCTGCAATCAAAGCAGTCGAAGATGGTCATACTAAAATCATTCCAAAAAGATTTGAGAAAATTTACTTCAACTGGTTGAAAAATATTAGAGACTGGAATATTTCAAGACAAATTGTTTGGGGTATTAGAATCCCTGCTTGGAAAAACACAAAAACGGGAGAATGGACGGTTACCGATGGACAATCACCCAAAGGAGATTTTTGGGAACAGGACAAGGACACCTTTGATACTTGGTTTTCATCAGGTCAGTGGCCATTTGCAACACTCAACTACCCTGAAGGTGAATTATACAAAAAATATTATCCCCTTTCGGTTATGGAAACTGGTTATGATATTTTATTTTTTTGGGTAGCCAGAATGATGATGTTGGGTATTTATGTAACTGGCAAAGTTCCTTTTAAAAACATCTATCTTCATGGAATAGTTAGAGATTCAAAAGGTCAAAAAATGAGCAAGAGCAAAGGAAATGTTATTAATCCGTTGGAAATTGTAGAAAAATATGGAGCAGACTCCCTAAGAATGTCATTAATCGCTGGTGCTGGTGCTGGCAATGACCAAAACTATTCTGAAGAAAAAGTTAGAGGGTATAGAAACTTTGGCAATAAAATTTGGAATGCGGCGAGATTTGTTAAAGATTTTAAACTAGAAGCCGACCAGAATAAAAAGTTTGACTTAAAAATTAAAAGTATTGCCGAAAGTGTAACTAAAAGTTTAGAAAAATATAACCTAAACAAGGCCGCTGAAACAGTCTATGAAGAATTTTGGCATTGGTACTGTGACGAAGCCATAGAAGAAGCAAAAGCTGGAAAAATTGGGTATAAACAATTAAAGTCAGGTTTATTTGTATTTTTGAAACTCCTCCATCCTTTTATGCCGTTTGTAACAGAAGCTTGTTGGAAGGAATTGGGAAATGACACTTTACTACTAACCGAGTCTTGGCCTAAGATTAGTAATGGTCAAGATAAGGTATAGCTACAAGAAAGATTTACTTGTCCTTATTTATATCAACTTAGCAATACTTATTATCTTGTTTTCGTTGTTTAATATTCAGTCGCACAGAAATAAGGAGGTTGCTGTACTTGGTGCAACTGATAATAGTGACTATTGGGAGGAAATTACACTAAAACATCCAACATATAGAGATGCTTGGGTAGAACTAGGGAGAATGGATAAAGTTTACGAAATTGATCCAAACTATAATAGATAACTACTCTTTAACTGCTTCTTTTGGAGCTTCGCCCTCAGCTGGTGTTTCACCTTCTTTTGGAGCTTCGCCCTCAGCTGGTGTTTCACCTTCCACCGGTACTGGTGCCTCTACAACTTCCTCCTTTTGAGGTGGTTCAACTTTGGCAACTATTGATTCTCCATCTGTTATCACTGTAACTTTTGAATCAAGTTTGATATCTTTTACATAGATTGCCTGATCAACTTCGGCTAAAATAGATTGATCAACAACTATATTCTCAGGTAAATCTGTTGGTAATGCTTCTACTTCAATTTCGTCAAGTTGTTGAACAACAGTACCTAAGTTTTGTTTTTCAGCAGGAGACTCACCTATTAACTCAACTGGAATTTTTGCCTCGATCTTTTCTTTCAAATCAACCTGTCTAAAATCAATGTGCAACATATCCCCACTTACTGGGTGGACTTGAACCTTTGAGACCAACACAGACCTGCCACCTAAATCAATTAGCTGGGTCTCACCTGCTGTCTTGAATACTTCTCTAAACTCTTTTGCATCAACAACAATAGTCTCTGACTTTATATTTTTACCAAAAATGTTAGCTGGTATTTTGCCAGCCTTACGAAGTGTTTTAACCTTCCTACCAACTACTTCTCTTTTTTCAGTTTTTAGTTTGATTGTCATCTATTTTAAAAATAATCTAATGCTAAGGTCTTTAGCCAGAGTTGTATTATAGCTTGAAATACCCTTTCCGGTCAAGGAAAGATTATTTGTAGTAATATTTATTTTAATCAGGTCTTCGTCTGTTCCCGCTTGTTTAAAGATATTTAAATCATATTGCCCTCCTTGAGCAATGGTTTCATTTGGGGTCTCCCAAACAACTTGTATCCTCTTTTGTGTTGAAGGTATTACTTCAATCAGGAAACCAGCCTCGAGACGTCCATCAATTTCGGTTAAATCATAGCTTAAATCGTTGTAGCCTGCATAAAGATCATATTCTCTGATCCCAACAATTTTGGCAGACAAAGGTAATACAATCCTTGCATAATTTTTATACAAACCTTGATTACCTATTGCTGGGCTAGCAGAATTATCATATGTAGTAAAAAGTTCGTGTGTTATCTGACTTGTGTTAATTGTCAAATTTAAATCATGGTCTCGTTTAATAAAATAGTTAGCCTTGTTAACCCCCAAGTTGGCATCAACAACAAGGAAACTATCTCTAAAACATCTAGGACCACATTCTGTGGAAAAATCTAACTGGCCAGTATAACCTAAGTTGTATAAGGCAGACTGGGCGTAAGTGTCGTGTAGAAATACTTGTATATGTTTTCTTTCCAAACTTTGATAAACCTCTTTGAAAAGAAGTGGATATTTGTCTTGGGGTAAAGATCTAATTTCATTAATTAAAAGCCTTGATAGTGATGTTAGTATTGAAGCCTTCTTTATAGACCCAGGAAAAAATTCGTCTTCAACTTCAGATTGAATAACTTGATATAGGTTGTTTTGATCAAGAGTTAAATTGTAATCAGTTAAATTAATCTGACCAATAACGCCTATCAATCTCTTGACAAAATAGAGGTCGATAGCAATTACTCCATCGACCTGTTGTGATATCTCTTTGTCTAAAAACCATTCTGCCTTAACCGCTGAACTTGAAAAATCGGGGTCCCAATTTGAATCCCTTAAGTACCAGCCCCCCTCTCCAAGGTGTGTTTTAATTGGCTCAGGTGGGTCCACGTGGCCTTTTAGTTGACCATCTGCACTATAGACATCATTTACAACCATTTCTGTTAACCTACCTTTGTCAAAAGTGGCTAATGCAAACGATCCTATAAATCCCCCTGTTGGTCTAAGCTCCATATTGTTTTGAAACAAAATCAAATATTTTTTTGGCTTGTCAATTCCCAATAGATTATTGCTTCTTGAAACTAAATTTTTAAGTTCATACAAATTACTCTTATAAAGCCCAATGTTAATCGATCTTTTTGAAAGGTAACTTTTCAACAAATCCGCCCAAAAACCTTGATAGTCATTAATATCACCTTGCAGGAAACTTGTATCTGTGTGGAGCTTGTCTAGGCTTGCCGAAATACTATTTGTTTCGAATGCTAAGTCAAAACTACTATCACCCATTACCTTGCCAACCAAGGATCTTGAAGTGTCTGCCAAAACGATACCCTCTTTAATTAAAAGTGCAGACTTATACAGTATATTCCCACTATCATATATAAAATTGTTACCAAAACTTAATTTTTTTGAATATGAGGACGTCTCTAGACCAGCATTAACTAAAGTTTTTGCCAAAGTATTATTACCGAAAATCAAAAAGGTTGATAAATAAAGAAGGGTGGCAGAAATTAACATCAAATAAAATGGCGTGAGTATCAATAAGACCAAAAACAATAATGCTTTGAGAGTTTTTTTAGATATCGGAATCTTGCTTTCCTTTTGCTTTTTGTTAAATACTATTTTCTCTTTAGGCAACAAATGGCTGTCTACCTTTTTTTGTGTAGTGAGTAAAAAAGTATCTTTTGTGCTTTTAACTGCAGTCCTTAATGAAAACTCGCAATTTAGGTTAGTGCTTGAATGTAGTTCAACTTGCTGCCATGGTTCTTTTTTAAATACAATATTTTGTTGATCTACGTTTAAGTCGTCGGTGATAAACAGCTTCTTGGTTTTTCTAGGGCCTATTAAGGCCACTTTTTGGCCGGAGATACCAAAGGAAAACATTTCACGGACTACAACCTCTGACAATTTGACAACAGAGATTGCATTAACTAGTTGGCTAGTCTCATTTACCTTTATCCTTTCACTTAAGATGGATTGCATAATTAAATCGTGTGAAAGACTGTCTGGGTTGTATGAAACACCCTGCCCTAAAATATCAGGTACCAACAATATCCCAAGGTTTGGAGAGTTATCAATTAAACCTTGCAATAAGTCCTCTGTTACAAACTTTTTAGACTTTAAAACATATAGTGGGTGTAAAACAAGAATCTTACAGTCAATGTCGTTAATAAACTTAGACACCTTACTTAAGTAATCTTCATAATCACAAAGGTTTACAATTAGATAACTTAAGGTTTTGCCTTTTAATTTTTCAAAATCCTGTGAAACTAAAGTTTTTAAATATTTTTGACTAAACTTTTCCTTTAACTTATCTGTTAATGCGCCATCCTTAGAGTAAATTCCAACCAGCCCATCAAAGTTTTCCATATTCAATAATCGTACCACAGAAGCTGTATAAAAATTAAGGTTTCAAATTACCGTATGCGGTTTCTTTTGATAAACAAAAATAATTTTCATTTTCCCGTTGAAGCAAATAACACTCTATTACCAAGCATGTTCCTTAACGTGAAGTATTTACATCAAGTTCTTTATTTACTAAACTGTCTGCTAAAACATTTTTCTCTCTATAACCCCATTGAAAAACTATTTTTAAGTTGTATTTTTTGATTAATGTTTTTATATCATTAAATATTTTTACTAAATTTTTGTTTTTAACTTTGTAAAAACCGTTTAGTTGTCTTTCTACTAACTGAGAATCAAGATTCACAACTACTGAAGAGTTTTCATTAACAACTGGTAACTTTATTAACCATTCAACGGCCATTAAAACAGCTGCATACTCTGCTACATTGTTAGTATTAATACCAAGATATTTGCTTTCTGAATACTCTATTTTTTTTGAGTCGTCAACGACAACAAAAGCAGAAGCTGAAGGACCTGGATTTCCTCTTGAACCACCATCACAATATATTGTCATCATATCTTTTGTATATTAATGTTTTTTCGCTATTTTAGAAAGTGCCAAGACAAAGGTAAAAAGCAATAAGTTTTGTTGGAGGGTTATCCAATAGTGATCAGACATTCCTGTAAAAATTATTGCAATCAAATAGTAGTTGACAGAAGTAACACCAGCTAGCAAAACGAAACAAAATACTATTACTCCCATAATTCCTGTTTCAGAAAAAACTAATAAAAAAATATTGTGTACTGGTTGCATTTCCCATACGTTTAGATAAGTATTGCTCACTTTAACCAAACCTGGAATAAAGTTGTTTACACCTGTCCCTGTCCAAAAGTTCTCTTTAATCAATTGAAGTGATGCTTTTATAAGTTCTATCCTGTGGACGATAAAGCGTTCACCGAAATCGATAAAAAACAAACCAGAAGCAAATATGGTTCTTAACTTTACTAAAAGCAGCACTAAAACTGTCAAGTAAACATTAAGAGAGTTAGTTAAAATTAAATTAGTTATAACTAGTATTAATAAGGCCCAAAAATACCTTGGATTAAATTTAGACTTAAGTTGTAACAAAAACATTCCAAAAATCAGCAAAAAACCAGCAAAAGAGTTGGGGTGTGAAAATGTAGCGTACGGGTATGGGGCGACGTTTGGGTCACTAAAAATAAAGGCTCTTTCTCCCAACCAATAAAAAATGCCACCGATAGAACCTTTGGTTAAAAATTGTAATAAACCAAGGACGCAAACAATAAAAATAGAATAAGAAAGTGGTTTGATAAAATGATTGTAAATATCAAACTTTTTTAAGTTAATTATAACCAAACCCAACAAAAGCATTTCTGAAACTTTAATCCAACCATAAATAGCGGGTGTTGCAAACAATGAATTGTAGATGTTTATTGAAGCAAACATTAAATAAAGAAGGGTAAAAATTAAATATTTTCTCGTAAACTTAATTTTTCTTATTCCAAAAAAAATTACTAATAAAGTAACAACATCTGTCAAATAAAGTTTAGGTATTAAATAGTCAATACTAAAACCATAAACAGATGTGGCAAAAATATCAAAGTGATAAACCAGCTGGAAAGGAAGTGAGAGAGAGAGAAGTGAAATTAAATACAACATTTAGTTGTATTATACAATTACTTGGGCTTGATAACTAAATATCTATCTGGCTCAACACCTTCAGAGAGAGTGTCCACGTCGCTTCGCTCCGATAAGTGCATATGAACAACCCTTCTTTGAGATGCACTTAAATTATAAAGTGGTTGGGGTTCTTTTGTTTCAAGTGCCCTGTCAGCAGATTGATCAGCAAGTTCTTTTAACTTTTCATCCTGTTTTTGTCTGTAGTCACCAACATTAACAATTAATCTATACCATTCTCCAGTTTGCCCCTTTAAAATAATGCCTAATACTGTTTGGAGGGCGTTTATATTTTCCCCCCTAAAACCAATCAGTAGACCTGTTTCGTCTTCTGTTGAAAGATTAACCTCATAAGTGCTATCTCCCAAGTCAACCACTTCAACATCTGCAGTAACTCCAGCAAGTTTTAATAACTCCTCTGTTAAAGATTTTATCTTGTCATTCATATTAAGTATGGCGTTATTGTAACAAACCTATCCGATTTAGAAAAGGGGTAAGACCGCCCCAACCTGAAGTTTTATATTGTTGGTACATTTGGAAAATTGAAAAGAGCAACCAATAAAGTGCAAGGCCAGAAGGGAAATTAATACCAAAAAGAATAGTCATTAGTGGGAAGGTGTAAATCATTGAAGATTGCATTGCAACTGCCATATCATCAGCTTGACCTGTTGTAGCCTTGGCAATTTTTTCTTCTTTTTTGACTAAAGGTGCCATCATTTTAGCTGAAAAAAACTGCAACGCTCCAGCTAATAACAATAGTGGGCCTGGAATTGGAAAGGGAATACCATCAAATCTAAAAACGTCAGGGTATCTAACATCTAGGTATAAAAACTTAGTATCAATAACTGTTCCATCTGCAAACTTAAGGGCTCCATATAACAAATCATTTAATATTTTTACCGTATCTCCATTTTGAGCCAGCACTCTTGTAAAAACATTAAACAGTGCAATCATAATAATGATATTTAAAATATAGGGGAGACAACCTGCAGTTGGGTTAATTCCTTTTTGCTTATAAAGCTCAGTTTGAGCAGCCATTAAAGCTTTTGGATCGCTTTTATATTTGATCTTTAGTTTTTTGACTAATGGCTCAACGTCCTTAATTTTCTTCATTGAGTTCATATAGGGTTTGGTTAGGGGATTTGTTAAAAATCTTAAAAAGACACTAAAACCAATAATGGCTAGTCCCATATCTGAAAAGAGTAGGTTATAAAAAAGGATAAGACCATTTGTAAGTGGTTGTACTAATATAACAGTAAAAATATTCATATAGTTTTTTTAAAAAAATTACCTTGACCAACTATTACACCTAAGTAGTTGTTTTAGACCTAAAAAGACACCTCTGATGATACCATGTTTCTCAATCATTAACACCGTGTATTCAGAGCAGGTGGGTTTAAACCTGCAACCTCCTCCACCAAACATAAAGACAAGTAGGGGAGAAAGAGTAGATTTATATATTTTTAATAATAACCTCATTTACTTCCCTTTCCAAGTCTTTTTTATCGGCCCTAAGAACCGCTGGTTTAATTAAAAATACAACATCGTATCCTTTTTTGAGGGTAGGTAACTTCTGCCTAACCACTTCAGACATTATTCTCTTTATCCTATTTCTGACAACAGCTTTCTTTGATATTTTTGTAGAAATTATAAAACCAAAACAAGACTCTTCATTATCATCTCTAAAATAGGATCCCATGCCAAAGGACGTAGACTGATACATCTTTCCATCTATTTCAATACGTGCAAAATTAACTTTTTTCTTGAGTCTGTTCCTAGAGGGTAACATTATTCACTTGCAGTTAGTCTTTTTCTTCCTTTTAAAATCCTTCTTTTAATGACCTTTTTTCCTCCTTTTGAGGAATTCCTAGCCATAAAGCCAAACTTTTTAATTCTCTTTTTTTTGTGTGGTTGAAATGTTCTTTTTGTTGACATGGGTGAAGTATAACAGAAACAACCAAGATTCTAAATACTAAAAAAACTAATCCGCCCTTGACTCAGTACAATTATTTTCTCCAAAAGGGCATGCTTCACATTTTTCAGGAATTGGAAAAACTCTTGCAATAACACTGTTTTGATCAAAACCCTGGACACTGCCATCGCATACACCTATTGAATCTTCCAGTTTAAAATCTACCACACCAGGACCATCAATTGTCGCAAGAATCAACTCAGTTGTCATAATAGCCTGATATTACTCTCTCTCCTCGTAAATTTCAACCATTTGTTTACAATTATTTTTTACTTTTTTTGACTAATAAAAAGAATTGGGTAATTGCCCCTTGTATATTGTGGATAACTTTTTGTATGATGTGACTCTCCTGCCCTTACTATTTTCAATGAAAAAAGAAGACTACATTAAAACCTGGAAAGAAGTTTTGGAAATTATTAAAATTTCTGTTTCTGAAGCATCTTACAAAACCTATGTTTCTCAAACACATCTTTCTGATTTGAAAGAAATAGGGGATAGAGTTATTGCAGAAATAGGGTGTGAGTCTTTTTTTGTAAAACAACAAGTAGAGCAAAGGTATGCAGGATTAATACAGGACACACTAACCAAACAACTAGAAAAATCAGTTGACGTTACTTTTATTGTTAAGCAGTCCACTGTTCACACAAAACAAACAGTGGAGACAATAACCCCACTTTTTGACACTCCTAAAATAGATAAGGAAGAGGTTGAAATGGCTATTAAAAGAGCAAACATTAGAACCTTTTTCACTTTTGAAAAATTTGCAGTATCAGGTAGTAACCAAATGGCCCACGCTGCTGCACAAGCCGTAGCTGAAAATCCCGGTGTTTCATACAATCCCCTTTTTATCTATGGTGGGGTAGGAGTAGGGAAAACTCATTTGATGCACGCAGTTGGTCACAACATGATACTTAAAAACACAAATTCAAAAATTTTGGCTTGTACCGCAGAGGATTTTACAAATGACATTGTTGACGGAATTAGAAACAAAACAACCGCAGAGGTTAGGAAGAAATATAGAAAATTGGACGCACTCTTTATTGACGATATCCAATTTATTGCGGGGAAAGACACTGCACAAGAGGAATTTTTTCATACTTTTAATGCAGTAACTTCAGCAGGTGGGCAGGTGATACTCACATCAGATAAACCTCCGACAGACATACCAAAACTAGAGGCAAGACTTAAAACCAGATTTCAAGCAGGTTTAATAGTAGACGTTGCTCCCCCAGATTTTGAACTACGCTCGGCAATTGTTCAAATAAAGGCAGAGGAGAGGGGAATAATATTAACAAGCGAGATGACTGCTTTAGTTGCAGGCAATGTTGACTCTGCTCGTGGCATTCAAGGTTTTTTGGTCAAACTATTTACAGAGGTCAACTTTAACAAAAAGGAGGTAACAATGGACCTAATACAGTCACTTTTAGGTAAATCTGATGAAGTTGGTGAGACCAGGATTAAAATCAGTCCAGATGAATTGATTAATAAAATTGCAAAATATTACTCGCTAGGGAAAAGACAGTTACTAGGCGAGTCAAGACAAAGACCAATAGTCAGACCAAGGCAAATTTTAATGTACCTTTTAAAAACACAGGTTGGATTACCCCTTCAAGAAGTCGGTAGGTTAGTAGGAGGAAGAGATCATACTACAGTAATGCATGCTGTGGAAAAAGTAACCCAGTTACTCGGCAACGATGTGGATATCCAAGAGGATATTCGGGGGATAAAAAATACACTTTGAGGGTAACTTTATAAAGTTTTCAACTTATGCACATAAATCTACAAGTTATCCACATAATTATGCACAGTTTATCCCCTGCCTAAGACATGGCTGTTATCACCTTATCCACAGTTACTACTACTACCACTACTATTAATTATATGATATTAATACATTAACAATATTTGACTAAAAACAATATTAAAGAAAAATTTTAAGCCTTATTTATGAAACTAACTGTTTTACAAGAAAATCTACAAAGGGCCGTGACACTATCTTCACATTTTGTTTCTAGTAAAGCGCAACTACCAATATTAAGTAATATTCTTTTAAGGGCAAGTAAATCAAGACTTATTCTTAGTGCAACTAACCTAGAAACATCAATAACAACCTCAATTCCAGTAAAAATGGAGGGGGAGGGTGAAATTACTGTTAATGGAAAAACCTTTAATGACTTAGTATTAAATTTATCGTCGGGTTCAATAGATTTGGAAATAGATAAGGAACAGCTAAAAATATCTTCAAATAAATTCAAGTCAAATATTTTAGGTTCAAACACAGCGGACTTCCCTACTTTACCTTACGAAGTAGGAAAAAATACAATAAAATTAAGGTCTAAGGATTTTGCAAAAGCACTTTCAAAAAGTTTATTTGCAGTATCAAACGATGAAACTAGGCCTATCTTAACTGGAGTTCTGTTTATTTTTAGCGAGAATGAATTAAAACTTGTTTCAACAGATGGTTTTAGGCTTACAGAAACTAAGATTAAACTAGAGACTAAGCAAAAAGATTTTAAGATCATTATCCCTAAGGCGATACTTAATGAGATATCAAAAGTGGATGAAGAAGAAATCTCAATGTCATGGGACAAAGAAAATAATCAAGTTGTTTTTGGGTTTGGGGACACAATTCTTTCGTCAAGGGTAATTGAGGGAGAATTTCCAGATTATGAAAAAATAATTCCCCAATCTTCAATTTGTGAATTGATAATTGATAAAGAGGAAATTGAAAAAGCTATTAAAACAGCATCTGTATTTGCAAGAGAGTCTGGAAATATTATTAAGCTTCAGATTAAAAAAGAAACGTTAAAAATTACAGCAGAAAGTTCAGCTTCAGGTAATCAGGAAACAGAAATTGAAATTAAAACAGAAGAATTAAAGCAAGAGGCAATTGATGTAATGTTTAACTTTAGATTTTTAGAAGAATTTTTAAAAATTGTAGAAGCAGATGAAATTAAAATGTTTGTATCAGATAACAACAAAGCTTCAAAATTCCTAGATCCTAAATCCCCTAACCTAATTCACATTATAATGCCTATAAAAACAAATTGACTATCTCGATAAATCTGGAGTTTTGTCGTATCCAACTGCGTAATTACTCATAAAATCTTCTAACAAAACAGGTTTAAAATACCAAACCTCACTTACTCTAAAAGAGTTTGTGTGGGAAATAAAAGCAATACCCTTACTTGGATAAGCGTTTAGTGTGTAACCAACAGAATAGTCTGGGCCATAGAGAATATTTTCCGGGTTACCATAAAGGGAGACAAAGTCTTCCTTGTATTTATTGTCTTTGTTTGTGTAAACAACTTTTAGATAACTTAATCTGTTGTCTATGATGATAACTTCAGAGTTAAAATTAGGGTTTGATGATAAGTATTCGTAAGTTTCCATATTCCCGTCCAGTTTTGCTTTTATTGCTGTCCCCATTCTAGATAAAACTTCTTCTTTTGAGCTTGTTCCAGGTGTTAATTCGTTGTATGTAGCAACATCATTATTTATTGGAAGATGTGTTGGTGTCGAGCCCTTATCTTTTCTGGTTAAAATAACTATAAAGAATAAAATAATTACGAAAAAAATTATAAAAAACTTTTTGTTATTTATAATATATAAAATTATGTTTTTCATCTTATCTAAATAATACATCATTCATAAATTTATAGTGTGCTGGATTTCTTTGTCTAAAATTTCCACATCTATCGTCGGCATAGAAAGCAGCAGCTTCAGCAAATCTTTCTGAATATGGCCATGCACCGGTCTTTGTTATGTAGTCGTAAAAACAATATGGGTGAGGCTCGTTTGTTATTCCAGGATAGCTTATATATTGGTTATACCAACTGTCATCATTTGTAGCTAGAACATGAGCTAATTCATGGAAAAGAATATAATTAGTATCTCTTTGGTTAGCTACACCCCTACTGTATAATCTTACGTATCCATCTTCCCACCAACCCCAATAGTTAGGGTCATTTCCTGCATATCTAATATCAACACTTTTTCCACCAAGACTTGCACAGATTTTTGATGCATATCCATTATATTCACCTTGCAAGGTAGATATTGCACCTAAAATGTATGAATATTGATCTGCGCTAAAGCCATTTTCGACGATATTGAAACATTGGTTGGGTGGGTTACCGATTCTAATTGACGCTGCACCTGAAGTTGTTTGTTCACCGCCCTCACCTGCTGTTGCTGTAACTTCAAAAGTGTTTACTACAAGAGCGTCTGTCGTAAAAACGTTGTAGGTGTTTTCATATGTTATTACATATGGTGACGCAACAGAAATTGCATCAGGGACAACAAAAGAAGATGTTGTACAAGGAGGAGTTGATGCCTCTTGAACAATTTTACAAGTGTCCTTAAATGAAATATTTGTTAAGGTGTTTCTCTTTGCGGTTATTGTGACGGTATACTTAATTGTTAAGGGTAAATCACTGTTTTCAAATGGCCCACTTGGCTCTACTGTTTTAATAACGCTAATATATGGGTTTGAAGATTGACTTAGTGACGGCGGGGCTGGTGGTATAACATATGCACTGTTGTTTATGACAAGCATTATAAAAGCAACAAGTGGAGGGAGAACTAAAAGAGTAACTATTACAGGGGTTGCAATGGCAATTCCTACCGATCTACCAATAAAACCAAGTATTCCAAAAGCACCGGTTGCCAGTGTCCCAAATCCCACTGTTGCTCCAGCAACTACAAGGCCAATACCCAGACCTGGTCCTGCACCAAAAAGCAATGCACCCAATGTTCCAGCACCAATAGCAATTGCTGGGCCCACTTTATCTTTGTTTTCCGTCCACCAAACTTTGAGTTTTGACATTGCGGCTGAAAACACTTGTCCTCCAACCATTCCAGCTACAGCTCCTATTATTGTTCCCACAACAGGGACAACACTTCCTGCAGCGGCCCCCGCAGCCCCTCCTGCAAAAGCTTCAGCCGCCATGACACCACCAGTAAGAGCTACTGATGTATATGTTGATGCGGCTTGGGCTGCGATACTTGCTCCAATCGTCCCCCCTGTCACTGTTGATATGGGTGTGACCAGTTGTGTCTTACTAAATCTACTTGCCAAATACAAAACTGGGTTTGCGGTATTTGGGGCGATTCTTACCATAAAACTTGAAAATTCACCTAGTTGGCTTGTTGCTTGCCAAGCAACAGGACTTGTCAAGCCATACCTTGCAAAAATACTTTGAACAATTGGGTCCGAATATGCCTTTTTAATTAAGCTCCCAGTTGGTAGTTTTGATATCTTTTCTGCTATGTAGCCCCTTGCATTACTCGTAAATCTACCATAAAAATACTCCCTTGATTTGTCAGAGCCAAAACCCTTAATGTTTTCTAGAAACTGGTTTTGATGGTTCCGTTGCTGTATTGAAATTTGATTTAATGAACCCAGATCAATCTTGTGTGTTGTTTGACCATCGATTTTATTATCGCTTAGTATAGTTTCAAAAGACCTTGGTCCGTAAATTGCAGAAGTAATATTATTGCCAAAAATACTTTGGGAAATTTTCTCACTAAAAACTAAGGGCTCCGTGTTTGTTTGTTGTAATAAAATGGCATTTTCTTTCGTTAGTACTGCTAGTCGATCATCATTAAGGTTGTTTGATAAAACATTTTGTCCATCTTCGTTAACTGATTTTAAAATTGAATTTTGGATCAGATTCTCGTATGTCTCTTCAGGTTTAGCTATTTTTTCTACAATTTCCACGGCCGTAGTGGTTATTAAAAGCTCCTTTTGCTCAAGTGATAGGTTGTCAAGTTCATGACCCAATTCTCCTTCGATTTTGGTTGCAAGGTCGGAAATTAAAATTTGTTTAGGTGAAAGTTCACCCGTGTTTTTAGAAGTATCGTTTTGTGCGTACTCTCTCAAAACTTGTAAATCTTTTTGTTCAATTTCATCAAGGGGTAGTGGTTCCGGTAAAACGACTTTGGCGTAAATAACCTTATTTCTTAATTTTTCTTGAAGTTTTTGGGCTGTCGCAATTCTTTCTTGGTTTTGTTTTATAAAATCATCGATTGTTTGCTTTTCTCTTGCTCTGATGTCTATGTTTTGCTGAGTTCTTTTGTCTGCAGCTTCCCCGAAATATTTCAATTGTTCAGGGGTTAAGGTAGAATTCACAGGCATGTCATTTGGCCTGTTTATTTCCGAAAACTTAGGAACTTTTATTAATAGCTCATAGGCCTGTTGCAGTTTTAGCTCAACCTCTTTTGGTGTTAGTCTTGAAGAAATTCCAACACTTTCTAAACGTTTGTTGAAACTAGCAATTTGTTTATTATAAATCGCCTTATCCCTTAATTTAAAATTTTCATCAAACAACCTCCCAAAATCGGTTTGAAGTGATGTGACAGTGTTTAAATCCATAATTACTCCTGTCTATTCCAAGCCTTGGTGTTTGGCATTGTACTAGTAGGTATGTCTTGTGGTTTGGTGTTTATTAATTCATGTTCTGCTTCTGAGGCAACAATTCTAATTGGTGCATGATGTGGTCCTGCAAAAAATATTCCCTCACCTACGTTTGCAGCCATTAGAAGTTGTTTTTCTCCTTGAGAAAGATAGAATATTTCACCTAGTTTGTCTATGGCTGTTGGAGATTGCTTTAAAAGTAAACGTAATGCAGAGTTTGTAACAATTGCCTTACCAATGTCTTGACCTAAAAAGTCTTCAACATCCTGGGTAATTGTAGTTAGACCTAGATAGTATTTTCTTGCCCGTTTAACAACAGACCAAAGGAACTGTGCAGTATCTGGATATTTCATCATTTGCCAAGCTTCTTCAACAATTAGGATTCTTCTTTTGATATCTCTTTTAACTCTGGTCCAAATATAGTCAAGAATCATAAACATGATAATTGGACGTATTGCGTCTTGAATATCTTTAACTGAAAAAACAGTAAATGGATTATTTAGATCAATGTTAGTTTGTTTGTCAAAAATTCCTTGAAATGAACCTCTAATAAACTTTTCAATACGTGAAGCAAGGTCAAGTGCTTCTGGAACCTCCATCCCAATTAATGTTTTATAAAGATCCTCCATTAAAGGTGGTTCTTTTGATTGTGTGTCCGGGTCATTAGTAATCCCCTTTGCTTTATAAGTCATAATTAGGGCTCTGTCTAACATGGCCTCTTGAGTTGGAGATATTTGACCCATTATTACTTTCATCAAAGAATGAAGTGATAATATTTTTAGTCCTAACTGGTTCTCACCTTCTTCTCTAATTTGTGTTAGGTCAAATGGGTTGATTTTTGCGGGGCTATTATATGAAAAAGCGATATACTGACCGCCAACTGCGTCACAAAGGGCTTTATACTCTGCTTCAGGGTCTAGAATGATAACTTCTGAGCCGATCATCAAGGACCTAACTGCTTCTGTTTTAACAAAATAAGATTTACCTGCACCTGACGTGGCAAAGACTGTCATGTTTCCATTTTCCAAACTAAATCTGTCAAAGATAATAAAAGATTCATTTTGAGAGTTAATACCATAGAGAACACCTTTATCTGATGAAAGTTCAGCAGATGTAAATGGAAAAGTTGTAGCTACTGATGTTGTATCCATATTTCTTGTAATTGCTAATCTGTCTTGCCCATATGGTGCAGTTGAAAGAAATCCTTCTTTCTGGTCAAGTGTTGCGTTTTTAGAAACAATTAAAAGTGAACCTAGTGTTGATTGGACCTGTCTTGTGACATTGTTTAATTCGTCAAGGTTGTTGGCTGGTATTGTGATATAGAAAGAAAATTCGTAGTACCTCTCAATTCCTTTGACAAGTTGCTCCTGTAGTGCCCTCGCATCTTCCAGTTTTGCAGTTGTTGATGGGTCAACTATTTTCCCTCTTTGCATATCTGTTGAAAGCTCCGCCTCCATTTCTGCAATCTTGCGTCGAAGATCGTCTAATACAGACTTACCCGCAACAGGGTAAATATAAAAACTCATGTCTAAGGAGGAATTAAAATTAACAACTGGTTCAAGCCAACCAGGGGCAACAAACCTAGGATAGCCTGCTATGAAAATGGTTCTATAGTAGACATTGTTTATTTTTACGTGGTTGAAATCAACTTCAACGTGGTCGGATGCAATTGCATCATGTAACAACATCTCTTTGCTTGCGATAGTGAGATTAGGGTTTGTCACCCTAGGTTTATAACCCGTCAGTGGTTTGTTGTCAGTTTTTGGTGGCACGGCAACAGTAATTGGCTGCTTAATGTTTGTTGGTGGTGTTAAATCGTTTTTCATATGTCTTTCTTTACTGCTGGTGGTTCAGGGTTGTTTATTGAAAAATAAAGATCAATTAGCTCTTCAGTTTTTAGTTGTTTTAATTTTAAACCTAGTCTTCCCGCCTGTCTTATCAAGTGGTCTCTTTTGGGAAACAAAGTAACCTTTGCCTTTTTTAATACATAATCCTTTGAAAAAGGTAATGGACCCTTTTTCAAAACTGACTGCGCTGATTTAGTAACTCCAAGTTCGAGTTGATTAAAAGGTAAAACAATGAAAAACCTTTTACCCAAAACTGTTTTTTTCTTAATAGATTCTGTTATAAATTTTCTATAATCGTCAGTAATTGCTTTTAGTCTTGGGTTTGTGATTTTTGCAGATTGTTCATCAAAGTAATTAATATATCCTGAGATGTTTTTTCTTTGTGTCCTAACCATAATTTGAATTGAAAAAGAGAGTGAATTGATTAGTGCTGCGTATGCTGCAACCACAGCCCCCTGCTCTTTTTCTGAGAGTAACCCAAAATTTAAAGATGATGTTTCAAGTACAATTGCTGCTCCCCCATCCTTATACAAAACCACATCATCTAAAATATCAGCAATCGGCAAAAAGTCTTGAGTTGTTGATGTTAGGGGTATGTCTGGAGTACCAAAGTAGGGAATTTTTGAAATAAATCCTTTAACGTTGTTTGTTACTGGTGTCTGTGTTGTATTATTCATAATTTATTATAAATTCTTACCTATATTTTTGTTCCTCTAATTGCTATTGCAGGTATCATCTCTCCCTTGGCCTCAAATGAAACTGGTTCAAAGTTAAAACCTGTCTTTTCAACTGTAACTTCATATCTACCATTTGCAAGTGATGTAACAATTATAAAATGCCCAGCCTTGTTGCTTTTTAAGGCCCTAACAGGTCTACCTGTTGAATCTTTGATTTCTAGGATTGCACCCTCAACAATCTTTCTGTCTTGGTCCATAACTTGACCCACAATTGTGTTGATGGCAATTGGTGGTGAGGGTGGAGCAGCATCAACTGAAAACTCCGCAATGTCAGAAGTAATTGTTTTCTCCTCAATTTTTTGACCTTCAATACTAGTAATTTGAGCCTGTGCACCAGAAGCTTGACGAGATGGAGTTTCTTCAACTACTAACTTTGGTGCAGATCTGGTAACAACAGTAGGAATTTGTTGTGGCACAGATAAAGAAGGATTAGGACTTTGGTTTACAGGTGCTGGTATATTACCTAGATCAACCTTAGGTGTGGGAGCTGTTGTGGTAATAGGTGTATTACTTGGTACAACAGATGGTTGGGCTGGGCTTGTTGGTGGAGGTTGTCCACTAATGGAGAACAATCCACTAATTTTTTGTAAAAATGATTTTTCTAATTCTTCAAACTTTGTTGTGTTTTGTTCTGTAGTTGTTGGTGAAGCACTTGTAATTGACTGAACAGGTGGCGCAACAGCGGTTTCAGTGTAAAAACTTAAAGGCTTATCAGTTTTTTTCCAAGTAAACAATGTTGGAGAATATATACTTCTAAAAAAAGCAATAATCCATCTCTCAAGTGGCCTTTCTTCAAAAGGTAGAAAAGCCATTGCAGCACCTAAACCCGCAGACAGGAAAATAATTGGCCACTTTATTATTGGATGTAGGGGAGTGGAGTAAAAAATCAAAGAAATAATAACACCACCAGCTACCTGAAAAAATTGTTTTAAAGTCATATCTCCAACCAATTTAAATTGATATGAGCTTATTTGCTGTGGTATTGGATGTTGTTCCATGTTAATAAAAAGGGGTAACCCTTATTTAAGATTACTATGTGAAGCTTTTGGTGCAACTATAGTATTCTTTTCACAAAAATAGTTAAAACCAAAACTTGACTAATTTACGCTGTGAATGTAATATAGACATATATGAAATACATACCTAGAGATTTAGAAAAGATTGTTTCTAAAGCTAGCAAGACCTTTAAAGTGGTTTTTCTTGGAGGTCCGAGACAAGTTGGGAAAACCACACTTTTGAAGAAGCTTTCGGAAAACGAATACAGAACATACGTAACTCTTGATGATTTAAATCAAAGAGAACTTGCAATAAAAGATCCAAAGTTTTTTATAGAGCAACTCAAACTTCCTGTAATTATTGATGAAGTTCAATATGCTCCAGAACTTTTCCCTGTAATTAAAGAAATAGTTGATCGGTCGGATAAAAATGGCCAATTTTGGATTACAGGATCTCAACAGTTTAATTTAATAAAAAATATCCAAGAGTCTCTTGCTGGTCGAGTTGCAATTTTAGATTTACTCGGCCTATCTCAGAAGGAGAAGCCTAAATTGAAGACGGTTTTTGAAGAAATATTTGAAGGTGGTTTTCCAGTTTTTCAATCAAAAGATAAACCAGACAGAAATATTTTTTTTAATTCATACGTCCAAACATATTTAGATAGGGATCTTTCAGGTATCTTTGGGGTAACTAAATTGTCAGAATTTAACAGATTTATCCAAGTTTGTGCAGCGAGGACTGCCCAAGTGTTAAACATATCTGATATGGCAAGAGATAGTGGTATTCCTGTCTCTACCGCAGTAGAATGGCTTTCTCTTTTGGAAGCTACAAAACAAATATTTTTGCTAAGGCCATATTTCCCAAATATAACAAAAAGAATAATTAAAGCCCCAAAGTTATACTTTTTGGACACTGGACTTGCTTCCTTTTTAACAAAATGGGATAGCCTCGAGAATCTAAAAGCAGGAGCGATGTCAGGAGCGATTTTTGAGACATACTTAATTGTAGAATTTATTAAAAAATATATAAACAAAGGAAAAGAGCCACCACTTTATTACATAAGGGACAAAGAGGGTCATGAGGTAGACTTGTTAGTGCACGATAACGGAATTCATATGTATGAATTTAAACTTGCTGCTAAAATAGATACTGATTTTGAAAAAAACATGAATTATTTTGAACAAAAATCAAAAGATTTCAAGTCTAAAACAATAATTTCTTTAATCAAAAAACCATTAAAAGTAACTTCTGGTGTTGAATATGTGCCATATACTCAAATATAGAGTCCATAGCCTTTAAAAACCTAAGAAATTTGAAATTTTTGTGGAAGAGAGGGACTTATATTTTTTAACAATTTTTAATTTTGCGCCAACTGACTTTGCTTGTATTGATTTCTTATCTTTAATTGGATCATCTTCTGTAATTGCAATTATATTTGGTTTGATTTTAGAAACTAATCTATCGTATGTTTCATGATTTGCATACTTGGGAACAATGACCACTTTATTTACAAATTTTAAAGATTCTAAGGTTTCTTTTCTTTCCTTAAGTTTAAAAATAGGTCTTTTATCCCCTTTTGTTTTTTTGATGTTTTCATCAGGTTCTAATAAAACAACTAGGTAATTACCAAAGCTTTTTGATTTTTTTAAAAATTTAATATGTCCAATATGTAAGATATCAAAGCAGCCGCCAATAAGAACGATATTTTTAGTCATATTTGAATTATATCAATTTTAGTAAAAATCAATGTTTTTATGATACAATTTGAGGTATGGGAAATGAATCTCAAATCAATTCCAAGTTTTCTATTGGCATACCTGCTTCTTTACCTGGCGGTGAAAGATATTCGCCAGAATCTGTAAGAAATTTAGCCAATGTACAGCCTGATGAGGGACATAATTTAAGAACTGGCATGGAGGTAAAAAATCAATTGGAAGATCCTGCAGACCAACTATCTGCGCAAATAGCTGAACAAGTTGCTCGATTGTTATCTGAAGAACGGGGGGAGAGTAGCTCTTCATTCTTTGCTTTAACAGACATATTAGCGAAAGAGAGGTTGCCTAAAGATCCCGAAAAACTAAACCAAATATATCGAGGGTTTACGGTTGATGCGATGGGTTTGTTGATAACTGATGTTAAGGGAATTCGTTTAAATATGGTTGCGGATCAATTTGGTTTACAAAGACATGGTGCAACTTTAGATCAAATGACAAATCGACTTGAATCTACTTTGTCAAAGCATGTTAGCGTTGATAAACTAAAACCAGAAGTCCAGCCATTAGCAAAAGTTTTGATGGCAGATATGGCAAGATTCGGTGGTATTGAAAAAATGGTCGAACATGCATCAGTTTTTCAGATGTTTTATTATGATGGTCTGTATATGTACGGGGCATTAGCTTCTGGACGTAGAATAAAAGTTTTAGGTACAGATGATTTAAGATTGATTTTTGGTAATTTAAAAGGACTGGACCTTAAAGGTGTGGAACCGAGTGAAGAAATTGGCGAAGGAGCTGGTGAAACGTTAAGAAAAATGGTTGCTAATCAAATTCATTTTGATATGGCGATCGCTTCACTTAACAGGTTTAATCCGAATAAGCCAGCGGGTCAAGAAACTGAGATGAAAATGTCAGAAACAGAACGTGCATTTTTGGGTAGTCTGTTTAAAAAAGATGGAAACAAGACAAAAGAAATAACAGTTAACGGCAAAACTTTCCAAACAAATTTATTGTCTTTCTATTTAACTACAGATAAAGAAAAAGAAAGAAAAACTTCAGAAAGCCTTATGCAAGCTTTACATGTCCATGATGCAAAGGATATCTTAGATTCAATTGGAGAAGATCCTACAAAATTTACCGCTCCTGACGATGCAAAATATAAAGATCTATTATCAAAGGTACAAAAAACTGCAAAAGAGATTGAAAATGGGTGGGACTCGTTTATATCCACCCCAAAAGCTAGATTGGCAAAATGGGCAGGAGAAATTGCGTTTACTACAAACATTGCAACATTAAATGTTAATGATTTAGCCTATGGCTTTGAATGGGAACAGGATAAGAAGGATAAAAGCTGGCAATTTAAGCCAGCAATAGCAGGACCAAATACTGGATACGATGCAGTAAACATTTGGCTCTCGATGCAACACGAATTGGAATATATGCTTAAGGCTAGGGTTAGAACACCCGCTTTCCCTGGTGTTGCAAGTGACCAAGCTTGGGATTTTATAAGAAAGATTGTGGTTGAAAAAGAAGACCCAAAAATTAAAAGTGAAATCTTAAAAGATAGGGGGCTCATGCTCGGGGCTGCTATATTGGGAATGTATGAAGGTGAAATAAAACTCAATGAAAAAGATCAAACCGAAGTAGATAATATTCGAGGAGCTAGATTTGCAAAGGGAGATACTACAAAAATGATGAGTTTTAACACTGTTGCATTAAAGGTTTTGGAAAAGTCAATTTTTGGTTACCCTACATGGGTAGAGGGAAAAGTTTTACCAATACCAATAAGAGGAATGTTTAATGGTATTAATCTTTTAAAGACAATGGTTGTGGATCCAAAAGCTGGTAAAACCGTTTTTGATAAATTAAATGAAGGAGAAACACTTGCGAGTGACTCAATAGATTTTGAAAATCAAAGTCCATACGTCGTTGATTCATGGCATGTAAATTTAAAAATGCTGGGCGATGTAATGAGATTAATGTACGGTCAAGGAGACAAGAAGACTCAGGAATCTTATTTTGCAGGTTCGGCATCTGAAGGATTAGGAACTCTTATTAAAAAAATGGATATAGGTACCCGTGGGGAATATGTACCTATGGATTTGGGTGAAACAGAAGGTGACGGCGTTACCCCGAAATTAACAAATATACCCAGACCTTTTTACGAAATTGTATATACCGCTTATGCGGTAGTTTCGCATCTAGCCTTTGTTGATCACGGTATTTGGGATGCTGGGGGTAAATGGAGAGGATTAGACCCTACACTTTTTTGGGATGGAAATGGATCAAAAAAGGGTGTGAAACAATGGGTTGAAGCAGCATACACTTCGTTGCCAGACAATAAAGGATCATTCGATCATTATAGAGATAGCATGGTTTTAATGATTGAGGCTATAGCACAATGGATGGTAAGCATTGCTCCAGCAGCTGAAAAATTAGGTGCTAAACAACAAGATGAGGCAACAATGCCTTTTACAAGCTCATTTGATGCTTTAAAAACTCTTAATAATAAGCGGTAGTATTACCGGGTCTTTTGGAGCATCGCTTTGAATTTATTAACTGCGTCGTCCCATTCTCCTCGATACCCAACTTTTCTTGCGACCCATTCAGCGGCACGACTATTCATTGCTTTAACTGCTCCTTCAGCTGTAGCAATATCACTAACCGCTCGACCTGGTGCGGACTTTCTAACCATATCAATTGGTGCCATGGCTTCACCAATTGCACTTCCAAAGTCGAATTTAGCACCCATGACAAGCATTTTCATAATATCAACCGCTTTTGGAACCATTGTTATAAATACAAAACTTACGGCTATCCACAAAACACCAGCCATGTCTGCAGATGAACCCAAAATCGGAGGTGCCCATAGGTTTGTGTTACTCATCGCACCTGTAAATTCCCAAAGTTGTCCCCAACTAGCAGCAAAGGATGCATTTAAAGTTTTTACAGCTAGAAATAAAAATAAACCTGTTAAGGGAAAAACTAAAGCTTCAGCTATGATTTTTCTAAACCACATACTGAAACCTATTGCAGGTACGAGTGCACCTATCACTATTTGAATAGGAGCCACAACAATAGACAGAAATAGACTTATTAAATTTTTGAGAAGTACCCAGGGTATCTTGACGGTATACCACAACATTAATATAAGTACCCAGATGGTCATTAAGATTGCCAAAACACTTCCTATCCCGGCAAATATTGAGAGTCCTCCAATCGCACCAATGATGGACCATGCTGCCGCCAAAAAGAACAATATCGTATATGAAAACATATATATGAGTATATAAAAACCACCGAGTGCTGTGGTAGCCTCGATAGGCATAATTGTTCTAAATGCTTCATCAAAAGAAGTGGAAAATCCAGCAAGGTGCATAAGCTGTGCAAGTAATCCACCAACCACATAGGATAAGTCAATTACAAAACCAGCAATAGCATACGAAAACGTAGCTAAAACTAATGCAACAACAATTTTTGGTAATGCTGATTGGACTGAGATTACAAGCTGGGGTGAAAGTTTTACTCTAAACATAATCATAAATGCAAACACAATAACCACAAACACAACAAGTGCGTAAGCAACATTTCTAAATCCTTGCCAATATTGTTGCAGGCCATCAACTGCACCATATCCAAATCCTTGTGCCTGAACACTAGAAACTACGCCAAAACCAGAGACTAGATTGTTTATATACTTAATTCCAGAAAGAGGCCTGTTCTGGTACTCGTCAATGATAGAACTTGCAAACGAACCTTGTCGGGTATCGTTTCCTGTAACTCCTGTACTGATAAATATTACATCTATTGCACCACCTGCCGCCTCAAGGGATAGTTGGATACATTCGGCCTTGTCAATAACACTGCCTCCTGTAAATGCCCACATACATGCAACTGATTTTTGAACCTTATCTCCCAAAAAATTTATAGGAAAAGAAAATAAACTATATAAAATCCACTGTACCTGAGCTGCAGTATACCTTTCTCCAAAGATTTCAGATGGGGGGGATTCATCTCCATATACCTTTGCATACCAGTCAGTAAAACCTTGGTTGTACCAATTACTTGGGGCTTCGTCGGCTGCGTGGGCAACTGCAAAAGGCATGACCATAGAATTTAAAAAAAGAATTGAAGAAAGAAAAATTAAAGATAGTTTTTTAAGAAACTTAGGCATTACCATATATTACAATATTTTTATGTTTTTTTATAGAACGATAATCAAAAACATATCGAATCTTACCTAACTAAAAAGTTTCTAGGCTTCACTTATGGTCTCAAACCTTGCTTATAGTCTTTCAAACCTCACTGATTACACCAAAACCTTTGAAGCCTCCAACAATTGTTAGTCCGTAGATTTTTATCTATGAGCCACATATTGTAAAATCTTTAGTTTTTAGGAATAGAAGCTCCTAGTTTATTAGGAACTAGGAGCTTCTTAATGCTTATAATAATTTATGAATTTGTAGTACACTTTTTTTGTAATACTTACAAAGATTTTGTCAGCAAGCCACTTTGGCCTCACGCCTAATCTCATTGAAGTAGAAGTAAATTTTTTTAAAAAGGGATTTCCTGGTTTTTCTGCAATTGGCCTTCCCGATAAGCCTATTGTATGGGAATAAAAGGCATCGTTTCTGAAAGTTGGGGAAAGTATTATGGACAGCTGAAATCTGTCGGCCACTGAATACCAAATTTGCCATTTTTGGGACACCCCGTGACCCAATTCCAAGTTGTGTTCATAACATCGTAATAATACTGTGAAGCCACCGTGTCTGAAGGGTCGCATATTCCAGCCGAGCTTTGGTATCGGCTAAGCCATCCATGCATTGGTTCGGTATACCCAGACATTCCAGAACAAAACTGTTGTTTTGCAAGTTGTGTGAATTTAAGCACTTGCTCTGGCAAGTTTTGGTAAATTTCTTTTAAATTAACACCCATATCTTGAGTTGTTTCTCCACCCTCGCAATAATTGCTGGCCCCAGATTCATTAAGCCATATTGTTAAAGCAAAAGCGGGATTGACACCTTCTTTCTGGGCAACGCTAGCAACAAAATTATAGCATTCCTCTGCCATGTTGTTCTCGGGTCCGGGACATTTTTGGCTCCATCTATCTGCTAAATCAATAAAGTTTTCTTTAAAACTACCTAAGTATTTTGACGGAACAGCTGAATCGGGTACGGTAACATCGCAAGAGTCTAGTACTGTTGGTTCGCAATTTCCATTTGCAATTGGCTCACCGTATCCTTTGGGTCGTAGGGCTGTTTGTATTCCTTTTAAGAAATATTCATAGACTGAACCAATGTGGGGGAATGTGAGTTGCGTGGTACTATTTGCCCCATCTGACGGATAATTTGTTATCTTTACCTCTTGGTCGCCACCATTGGGACTATCACTTCTTGATGTGTCATATGTCACGTCTGTAACTGTTGGTATATCTGCAATACATTCAACTGGTGCACCCTCCCCAACTTTTGGAAATATCTTTCTAAATGTACTTCCTGAGTCTGCAACTGTTTGGGCAAATATTTCATCTGCCCAAGGCGTTTTTGTTCCTGTTTTTAGAGTTATATATACCTGAGCATTACACTTATGCGTGTAAAATAACCTTTCTACACAAGGATAGACGTTTGGAATACACCTAAAAGTCTCAGTCACCTTACAAAGAACTTGGTCAATTTGATATTGAACTCCCAACACCTGCATTTCATCTTGGTCACCAGGAAACAGGTTGTCACCCTCATTTACTCTAATGTTTGCGGCACTACAACTTAAACCCAACTCGTTTGTTGGTAGTGATTCTACTGTTTCAGACAGTTTTTCAGCTTCATAACCAGACGGGGTAAATGTAGTATTTAGTAATTCGGATAAATCTTTAACTTCTTGTGTGTGGGCAAAATAAAGAGGAGCTTGCCTCATACCCGTAAATTGTATTCCATTGGGAAAAGAAATTTCAGTACCAGCCCCACCTTCAAAATTTGGCCCATCGCCCTTTATGTAATTTGCACCTTTTTTGTCAACCGTTGAGGATAGTGGAATATATGAATACAACTCAGACCATTTGTTTGGAACAATATCAATAATGCCTCCAATTGCAGGATCTGCACACTGAAGACCTAAAAAGGGAAGGACAACACAAACTTTACCCTGCCATTCTTGATACGCTTTTTGATAGTCTATTTGTTTTTCAAAGTCCCAAGGTAGAGGAGGGAATTTGTTGTTCCATTTATCTATCCCTGGAATAAGATTTAAAACCCAATTTAAAGTTGAAAGACTACCTTCACCCCAGCTACTAAGCCTTAATGGTTCCCCACCCTGGCTACATGGAATTGGGTTTCCATCTTGTTCACATACCACAATCTGGTCGTGATTTTGAGGTTCGCTTACAGTAGCTCCTATATCCTCATCTTCATATGCCACATTAACAGAGGCATCGGTAATTGTTTTTCTCCTTTGGTGTTCCTGAATCATATAGGGGATTAGCTTATTAACAGGCCCTGAATAATTTACAACTTGTTCATTTGTTGGGGTCCCATATTCAGCCCTACCAACAACACCAGACAGGTACCAACTGGCGTACTCGTTTAATTTTTGTGCATCGTCAAATTCTTCTGTGCCACCATAGTTATTTGTAACTTGTTCCGTGTTGCCAAGTATCGCAAACTCAGATTCTGAAAGTTCAATATATAGATTATGTGGACCTACGGGATAGTTTACATCACAGGTATAGTCACCAGTTCTCCCGTTTCTTGGGCACTGACTGCTCAAGTCAAATGTTTCTATAAATTGTATTTCATTGCTACAAAACAAAGCTTTACCAGCATCTCCACATGGTGCACCTTGGTAGGGTCTTAAAGAGTGAAATTCATCGTCGCTTGTTTCGTCACACGGAAACTTAATTCCAGGTACCGCACCTTCATCTCCAGCTGAAATGCGATCAATCTTGTATGTAAAAAAGACAGTTAAAGTAGATAAAAGGACAATACAGAAAAAAAGAAGTTTAGATAAATTTTTCATTTAACATTTAAAGTTACCTCGTAATTGTAAAATTGGTGACGTTAGCACCTGTGAATGTTTCTATAATTTTTAAAATCAAAAAAGAACCTGCCAAAAGTATTAAACCACCAATTGCATAGGTAAGTGTGTTTCTAGCTCCTTCTACAGCCTTAGGGTCACCACCTGAAGTTAAATATTTAAATCCACCTGAAAGAAGCATTAAAAATAAAACTATTCCACCTAGGGCCAGTAGGGCAGCGACTACGTTTTCAAATACACCTGTCAATGCTGATAGTTGTGGTGGTTCCATACAAAGTAAGTTTAAATGAAAACAATAAATTGAGCAAGAGAAGATTATTTAGACAGTTGTCCTGCTGAAGGAATGGTTAACTTCATTAAGTTAACTCCAAAGAAGGTGTCAATTAATTGAATTATTGCCCAAGCTGAAAAAACAATAACTAAACCAACCAAAGCTGCTGTAATTTGATTTCTTGCTCCTTCTGTGTGAGCTTTGTCACCACCTGAAAGTATCCATTTAATACCACCAATAACTAGAATAAAGAAAAAGGCTAAACCTGCAACTACAAGCACTAATCCTATAAAACCAGAAACAATACCTTCAACTGTAAGACCTGTTGCTGGTTGAAAATTACCTAGCCCTTGGTTTAACTCTATTTGTGCAAGCAAATTATTCATATGTATAAGCGTATTATTGAATAACCAGTGGACCTATGTCAATAGACAAAATGTCTATTCCAAAGAAACCTTCAATCAGTTTTGCGATTGCAAAAACTCCAACCATTAAAACCAAACCAATAATTGCATTTGTAATTCTTCCTTTTGCATTTTCAACACTAGCCTTGTCACCACCAGACACAATCCATGTAATTGCACCCCAGAGGAACATAAAGAAAAATGCAACACCACCAAAAACAAGCAGTATCCCCACAACCTTGGGGAGTAAAAGTTGTAAAAAACTTTCACCACCAGTTGGTCTTGTTACAAGGCTGGTATACATATCACCGAACAAGGGATTTGTAATACCTCCACCTTTGTCAATTTCACCGCCCGCCAACAATTTATTATCCATTTTATTTGATTTGAATCCTATCTAATAAGTTAGGTATTTGTAATATTCCTTCAATGTTAAATATTTGACCCATTAAATTTATTATAAAAATACCAAAAATTGTAATTAGTAAACCAATTAGCCCATTTGTGATCCTCTTTCTAGCAGCTTCAGTTGCCTTCTGGTCAGAACCAGCTCCCATATATGAAATACCGCTAGTAATGATTATTATCACAAACCAAACAATGGCGATTATACTGACAAGCCCAATTGCGGTCGAAATAAAATTTTGAAATATTACAGCTGAAGTTGAGCTTGTTATTCCACCCTCTAAACCCAATGATCCAAAACCTTCATATCCGTCATTTTCAAATAGTTCGATTTGAGTTAATTTGTTCATGGTGTAGGTATGGTTGGTTTAAGTATGAAATCCCAACTTCCAAAAAGTAGCTGTCCAAAGATTGCAGCTAGTACAAAAGCACCAGCTGAAAAAGCAAGACCAATAATAGTTTGATAGATTTGTGCCCAAGCTGCTGCGACTTTTTTGCTGTCATCACCCGCACCCATAAAAGAGTAACCAGCTAAAACCAAGTTAAATAAAGCATAAATTCCAGCTCCAACGACCAATGCACGTAGGCCAAACTGTATAAGTTTACCAAACGCAGGACCAGGTTCTAAACCATACTGTTGCAAACCTTCAGGTACTGTTACTGTGCCAAATGGGTTATTATCCATACTTTTATTCTAATTTATACCTCCAATTAAATCCAGTCCAGTTATTGATTCAATTAATTTAACTATCCAATAAGCACTAAATACAACCACAAAACCAATTAAGGCAGAAGTTGCAGCAAGTTTACCCTTCTGTACTGTTTGAGGATCATTTTTACCAGCTCCAGCTATCATTGCAATTCCACCACCGACCAACAAAAAAAGTAAAATTATTCCTGCAACTGAAATTGCACCAGCAAAAAAATTACTAACAAAAACACCAACACCTTCAGTATTTTTTAAATTTTGTCCAGAACCTCCTAAAAATGTATCTCCTATTTCAACTGCTAGTTTATTCATATTATCCAAATAAAGTTAAATCTATCCCAAGAAATTGCATTACTAGTTTTACAATCCAAAAAGATGTAAACAAAATGAGTATCCCAATTGCAGATGTGGTTAACTTTGCTTGGGCTACCTGCATTACTTTTGGATCTCCCTGTGATGTCATCATTTTAAAACCACTAGTGACAATATTAAAAAGTAAAATTATGCCAGCTACACCAAAGATGTATGGGAGTGCCAATTCAATAAATCCGGCGGGCTCCAGTAACACGTTCCAAGCGGGTAAACCGGCGTTGTTTTGAATCGATGTAAAGGTTGATGTTTCAAACATTTTTATAATTTTATTTCATTCATAAACTATCTAATCCTAGTATATCAATTCCTATGAACTTTAATATAAATACACTAAAAATTAACATAATTAATCCTGAAATTGCAGAAGTTAAAAGTTCTTGACCTGCTTTTAATCTATCTGGTACTCCTTGGCTAGTCATAATCATAAAACTGGCATAGACAATTAACAAAAATGCAATTCCACCACCAATACCAACAGCCCAACCCAATATCCAACCCATAAATGAATTTGTGTCACCAACAGGAATACAACCTATGGCTGTGTTTATTGATTCTGCATCACATCCAGCCATCGGGTCAGAAACATTACCACCACCCATAGGGGTTAACTCTCCGTCTCTACACCTTACACATTCAATAGCTTGTTGTGAGCCTCTACACACGTAAGAACAGTCATCGGTTGGAACTATCCCACCAGGAACCATTGTTTGCTGTACCGTATCAGATGGGCACCCTTGACTTACTGGGTAACAAAGTTTTCCTGATGAAGAATTGCATCCAATTGTTCCCCTAGGACATTGTCCACCTGTCCCTGGTTGGACCTGTGCAAATGTAGGTTTAATTGATGTGCTAGTTAAACTCAAAAGAATGAACAAACTCAATATTATTTTTTTCATAATTATCAACTTTGAGTTTAACATACCGACAAAGTGTTTTCAGCTGGTATAATAAAATAATCATGAATTTCAAATTTTTAAAGTACAGTTTATTGTTAATATTTATTCTTTTTTCATTGTTTGTTATCTACAACTTACCATCTACAACAAAAGCTGTAAGTGAATCAGACTGTCTAAACAAAAGTGTTTCTGAATTGTCTCAGTCTGAGATGGACGAATGTATAAATGTGATACTACCTAGAATTGCAGCTGCCTACGCACCCGCACAAGAGCAAAATAAAGCCAACCTTGCAGGCTTAAAAAAACAAATTGACAGTCTAAACGTTAGGATTAACTCAATTTCTAAGGAGTTGGTTGTCAAAGAAAGTAACATTCAAGAAAGAGAAAAAGATTCATCCTATGCCCAAAAAATTTTAAACCAAAAAGCAGTCAATCAGTACATTACATCAAGATTATATGACCCAATAACCGCCTTAATATCATCAGTTAATGTAATCGATGTTTTTAAAACAATAAAGATAACAGAAATGGTTGCTGAAGAAGACAGAAAAACTATAGAAAAATATTCAGAAGAAATTAATAATTTAAAAAATGATAAGGAGTCATTAGAAAAAAATAAAATATCACTAGCAAGTTTACAAAAGAAAGTAAGTGGAGACGCCAAGTTTTTAGAGGCAGAAGTTGGAAAGGTTGATACCTTTTTGTCTGCCCTAAGTGCTAAACAACAAGAAATTATAAATTTACGTTCCGGTAATTTTATAGCTAGTATTGGGGATGGTACCCTTGCCTCTACAGGTGTGTCTTCGAGATCTCATTTTCTTTCTTCTGCCCCCAGCGGTTACTATGCGGTATTTTCTTTTGGCGCATATACACATAGGAATGGAATGAGCCAGTATGGAGCACTGGGTAGGGTGAAAAATGGAAAATCGGCAGAAGACGTTTTACGTTATTACTATCCGGGTGTAAATCTTACACAAGTAAACACTAATGTAACAATTATTGTTAATGGTAAAAATACATATGGTCAGGTTTTCAATAATGAGCCTTATCAATTAGAAGAATATTTAAAACATATATATGAAATGCCCGGTTCCTGGCCAAAAGAGGTTTTGAAAGCTCAAGCGATTGCAGCTAGAAGTTTCGCGTATGGAAAATCTACCATTTGTCCAGGCCAGTCTTGTCAGGAGTTTAAGCGTGAAGAAAATACTGACAATTGGAAAAACGCAGTCAAGGAGACTGAAGGAATAATAATGACGGGGGGGTCCGGTAGTTATCAATATTCTTCAACAACCGGAGGGTGGATGAATACGACTGGGTGGGATACAACAGATGGACAAGGTGGAACTAATTTTCTTGAGAAAACATACGAAACGCTTGGGGGGTCACCTTGGACATATTTAGCGTGGTATGTTGATATATTTGGAGAGTATGGGTCGAAAGGGGGTACTTGTGGAAAAAGCAATCCATGGTTAAGTCCTGAAGAAATGGCCGATATAGTTAATGCTCATCTGGTTTTGACTAAAGGAACAGGAGAAGAACAATCTAGAATTTCGCCAGTAACAACGGGTTGCTGGCCTGGTAACCCATACAGTATTTCAGAACTAAGAAGTGTTGCAAGTAAGTATGGTGGTATCGAAACCGCCACTACTTCACCATCTGTATTGCTAGGTAATGGAACGACTAATAGTGTTACTATAAACAGTATTCAGATGAGCGGGGCAGAATTCAAACGTGCATTTGCTTTAAGAGCGCCCGGATTTATACGTATTCCTCAAAAAGGATTTGCATTTTTCAATATTGAAAAGAAGTAATCTGGTATAATCTAAAATATATGCCTGAAGTATTTTCTGCACACAAACCAAAAACAGTGAATTATCCAAAACAAAATAGCTTATATAAAAATAAACCTAGTCATCACGCAAATCCATTATCTTCATTTGCAGAAATGCCTTCAAGAATTCATTTTGAAACACAAGATAATGAAGAGAAAATAGTTTTACTTTTAAGAAAGCATATTATAACTAACTTGGGCTGGATAGTTACAAGTATTATATTATTTTTAACACCATTTTTTGTTTCAGGCTTACCGTTGTTTGATAATATTCCAGATAACTTTATGTTTATCTTTATTTTAATTTGGTATTTAATCTCGATTGCGTACACCTTGGAAAGCTTTTTAACTTGGTTTTTTAATGTTTATATCGTGACAGATGAAAGAGTAATTGATATTGATTTTTATAATTTAATTTATAAAGAAGTAAGTGACGCCAATATAGACAAGATTCAGGACGTAACTTATAAAATGGGTGGTGCTATCAGAACAGTTTTTAACTATGGTGATGTTTTAATTCAAACAGCTTCAGAAGTTCCAAATTTTGAGTTTGAAGCAGTGCCTAAGCCTGACAAGGTTGCAAAAATTCTACAAGACTTAAGAATTGAGGAACAACAAGAGGCAATAGAGGGGAGAGTTAGATGATTTTTGACATTACTGTCTGGGCAATTTTGAAAATATTTATACTAGTCTTTTTAGGGTTATATATTATTTTTTCTTTAGTGGTTGTTAGGCAGGTCCAATTGATGGTTTCTACCGTTAAAGTTGGTTTTGAAAATCAACTTAAACTCTTGGCTTTTGTCCATCTTCTTTTTGCCATAGCAGTATTATTCTTCGCCTTAATAACCTTGTAGTGAAATGCCATTAAAATTAACATCGAATTTGGGTCGGCCCAACCTAGAGGGAGTAGGATATGTAAGTTTGGATCAGAATTCTTCAAAAATAACAATAGTCTGTGAACCCGGATGCACCGCTTTTTTAGATAGAGGTGGAAATGAAGTAAAACTTGCAGAAGGTAAAGACAAAACAGTTAAAGTTTCAGGAATTGCAAAAATTGGTGATATCTACTCAATTACCAGAGGATTGGAAAAGTTGATTGTAAAGGTTGAACAACAGATTGAAACAGTTGAAGAAGATATTTATATAAACACTCACCAAGTTAACGATTCAACAGACCAGAAAAGAAAAACAGTTATAAGTGTTGGGATTATTGTTTTGATTTTATTAATCGTAAGTGTTGTATTTGGGATAAATCAAAAAAAGATAAATGAATTTAATAAAAAAAGTACAGTTCTTTTAAACCAAGCTTTAAGCGATTATGACTTGGCTGTTTCGGGATCGGTTGATGTTGAAGATGCTAGAAAAAGTTTTGTTAACTCAAAAACAATTGCATTGGAGTTGAAATCAAGTGGTTTTAAAAACAACACACTTGATGAGCTAATAGAAAAAATCAATTCAATTGAGGCAAATATTTTAGGTGAGATTCAAGCTGAAATAAAAGAATTTCTAGACCTAACCCTACAAACATCAGGCTTTATGGGTTACGAAGTTGTTTCTTCTGGTGAGGAAATGTTTATTCTAGACAAGGACACCAAAAACATAATTAGGGTAGAAATTAAAAACAAAAACGCACGTTTAGTTGTCAACTCAAGCGAAGGTGAAGGTATAGAAAAAATTGGTTCATATGAAAATAGACTTTTCTTGGAAAAAAATGATGGCATATATGAACTTAAATCAAGTGGAATGGAGAAACAGGTAGAAAAAGACTGGGAAAATAGTATTTTTTACTTGTATGCAGGTAATATCTACACATTGGGTATTAATGACAATCAAATATATAGATATTCTGGTAGCCAAGGAGGGTTTTCCTCAAAATCAAGTTGGCTGGCACCTGGAATAGAGATGGATTTATCAAAAGTTACAGACGTTGCCATAGACGGATCTATTTGGGCAATATCATCATCAGGAAAAGTTACAAAATTTACACTAGGTAACCCCCAATCAATTAGTTTAAAAGGAATATCTGAGCAATTAATTAATCCAACTGCAATTTATACTAATGAAAACTTAAAATATGTATATATCTTAGAAAAAGATAGGGGAAGAGTAGTAGTTTTGGAAAAAAATGGAAACTTCAAAATGCAATACATAAACGATGAAATTAAAAACACAACTGATTTGGTAGTATCTGAGAAGGAAAACAAAATCATACTTCTGACAGGCCCTAAACTTTTATTCATAGAACCAAACAACTAACACTTAGTGGAGATGGAGGGAATCGAACCCTCATCCGAAAAACTTTATAACAAAACTTCTACAAGCTTATTTAGTTAATGAAATTTCCTTTTAACTTATCCAACTAACAGGAGATTAAAAGTAAGATTTAATTATCTTTTGTAAAATTCCTTTAAATCAAAAGGAAAATTACAGCATCTCGAATTGGTTTACACCCAGTCGGTCCGATCGAGAATCAGACTTCAGGACGCCAGTTAAGCGTATAACATTTGATAGTTATAAGCGAAGCTAGGAGCGATGTTTTTAGGCATTGCTTTTAGTTTTTGATATCTTTTGACAAGTGTTTATCAAACTTGGCTTGCTGTTTTGTAAAAGAGCTATCCGTCGAAACCGGTCATCCCCATTTAATAACTAATCTTTACCTCTTAGTTCGCGTTCAATATCACGCTGAACATCTTTTTTCTTTATAGAATCCTTTTTATCAAACTTTCTTTTTGACTTTCCAAGTACAAGTTCTACTTTGACTCTACGTCGTTTATTATACATCATCGTAGGCACAATTTGCAACTTTGCTTGCTTTGTTTTTGTAACAAGTGCTAGTATTTCATTTTTATGTAACAACAACTTCCTAATCCTTGTAGGTTCATATTTTTGCAGACCATCAACGGGGATATTTGCATTAATCAAAAAAATTTCACCTTCAATAATTCTAACGTGTGACTGTGACAAATTTACCCTACCATCTCTAAACGATTTAGCCTCAGCTCCTTTTAAGACAATACCGGCCTCAACCCTCTCTGGAGTTAGTTCATACTCAAACCTAGCTCTCTTGTTAAATGATTTCATAATCTATATCGTTGATTATATATGATTTATGATTTTCTTTTTCCTAAAAAGTGTTTAATGTGTAATTTTAAAGGAAAATATATATGTGAATCCTGTTTTAATAAGGTTCCAAAGGGTGGCTTAAGAAATGGTAATTATTCTATATTTACATATACAGGCATAGTTAGAAAAGCAATAATTTCTTTAAAGTATAAATTTGCGTTTGACATAGCAGATGAACTAACAGAGATTAGTCTTAAAAACTTAAAAACTTTTGAACAACCCAAAAACATTGTTTTACTCCCGATTCCATTACATTTCAGGAGAGAGAATTGGAGAGGCTTTAACCAGTCAGAAATAATTGGAGAGAAGCTGGCAAAGGCAACTGGTTGGAAGTATGTTTCTGACTTACTTGTTAGGAACAAAAATACACAGCCCCAAGTGGGATTAAAGGGTCTTGCTCGTCACCAAAATCTTGAAGATGTTTTTATTCTTAATAAAAATTATGAAATATCAAAGATAATTAATAAAAAAATTATTATTTTTGATGATGTTTACACAACAGGTTCTACCATAAAGGAGGCCAAAAAAGTGCTTATAAATGCAGGTTTTAAAAAGGTTTTCAGTTTAACGGTTGCGAGATAACAGTTGGAGTAAAAAGATTAAAAGAAAAGCAGTAAAAGACATTAAAGGTATTGTTATGTAGCCAAAAGTCATTACAAAAACTTTTGCACAGCCCACTGAATAGCCAACCGCAACACAGGAAGATGGTAGCAATCCAAGCTGAGTTAGGTAGTGAAATCCTGCAAGTAAAACACCCATACCAGAGAGGGGAAGAACATATTTTGAAACATCTTTGTACCTATTTTTTAAGGAAACAAAAAGTATCACAACTAGTGGATACATTAGAATTCTTTGATACCAACAATACTTACAAGGTTCAAAACCTGCAATCTCAGAATAATATAGACTCCCAAGCATTGATACTAAAGCAATTATAAAAGTATAAATATCTGCAAACTTAACTATTTTTTTAAAAAAGTTAGATTTCTTTTTTCTGTTTAGATACATCAAAACTAAAAGAATAATAATTTGAACTTGAGCAATAATAGTTAGAACTGATAAAAATTCTGTCATTGTAATGAGCATTCTGTTTTCTCGGCCAGTTTTTCAAGTGGTATCACTCCATTTTCTCGGCTTCCGTCTGCAAAAATCCAAGTTGGATAACTTTCGATTCCCTTTTCAGTGCATTGGGATAACTGACTATTACCATCTGGAGTAGAGCATTCAATATAATTTAAAAAATCTACAGATTTACCAAACATATTTTTTTGATTTCTACAGTGTGAGCACCAAAAAGCACCATAGAACTCGGCACCTTTTTCATTTAAACACTTTGCAAAATCATCATATTTACCAGGAGTGTTACCTGATTTAACTAAAAGAACAGATGCACCAATTATTAAAATTGCTGAAGATATTATTATAATAATGACATTTTTACTAAAAGGCATGAATTATTGTAACATATTTACACTTTTAGAACTTAGATTTTAATAACGTTCGTTAATTACAAACTACAAAGTGTAAATATTCTGTTGTTCTATTTGTTGTAAATTTCCTATTTTGTGATTTATCTGCCTTGAAACGGCCATATTCTTTTGTAAAGTGACCATATTTCCCACGCAAGCTCATTATTTGTTTAATGTCGTCTGTTGTCATTAAACCTTCGTTGTTGTAGCTTAAAAAGATATATTTAGCTTTTGCACTTAAGATTAAATCTCTAAATACATTTTTTACTTGTGTTCTTGAACAATAAAGGGATTTTTGGTCCTGATACTCACGCAAACCAGTTTTACCGTATATTTTTGGGTTGTCATATTTTGCTACAGTTTCAAGAATATGATAATTTGTCGCATATTGCCGATGGTTGTATGGCGGATCCAAATATAAAATGTCACCTTTAACTTTTTTTAATACTTTATTTATATCCTCGTTAAAAACTTCGTGATCTTGGTCGTTTATAATTAGTTCGGCTGGCTTTAAAATCAAATTATTCTGCGCTGTTCTCTTCAGTTTTTTTAGAAAGGCGCCATATACAGAAGCGGTGTTTGCATATTTATCAATTGATTCAATTAAACTTGTAATCAAAAAGTAGTATTCGTCACTAGAAATTAATTTTTTTATTTTCCAGTCTTCAATTTTTTGGCGTATAGCATCGCAACGCATACCATTTTCATCAGAAAAATATTGTCGAGACTCTTTTTGATCCTTCGTTCCAGTGGGGCAGTAATTTTGGTATATAAAGCCTTTTACTCCTTTGAGGGCTGATAAATAGTCACAAACATTTTTTTTTCGTTTGCTAGGAATAATATTCTTGAGAGAAGAGATCTCTTTTGTTAATTTTTTAAAAAGTAATTCTTTATGATTTCCAATGTAATGTCTGTTTAAAATATAACTGTAGTATTGAATGTCATTAGCAACTATCTTGTATCCTTTTTTTTTAAAATGTTTACCAACAGCACCTGTTCCAGCAAACAGGTCACAAAAAGTGTTGCAGTTTTTGTCAACCACCTTGTTAATTGATTCTTCTAAAAATCCCAATAAAGATAGTTTACTGCCGATATAATTCATAGTTTCAATTGTGCAATAAGATTACAAAACAGGGTACTTTATAGTTTTTTTCACCGAGATTCTTGTGCTTGTAGGTAAAATTGATTTCAATTGGATTATTCAAGTCAGTTTTATTTATTATTTCTCTAATTCTATCTATTGAAACATCTTCGTCGAGATAAACAACCAATAGTCTTGGGTCGTCACCAAATCTTCCCTCGTCTTGAAACTTATAAAGATATTCTGCGACGAGTTCAGGTTTTTTAATTGCGGTTTCTCGCCAGTCATCCTTAAAATGTCTTTTAAATTCATTAGTGGGGCTTTTTGCAACCTTTTGATCAAAAGAAACTCCGTTGACAAAGAAATCAACACCTCGCCTATGGTTTAATGTTGGCAGAATACTATTATTTTTTTCAAAAATTAAAGTTTCTATAAAGTCGTTTCTAACTGTGTTTATTTCTTTTATTCGTCTATATTTTACGGCGGCGATTTTTACTTTTTCGTCTTTAAAAAATCCGTTTTCTCTCTCGGAGTTGACTCTTTGCACGAACTCATCAAAAGCACCTTGTGAAAAGGGCCAAGCAATATTACCTAATTTCAAAGATTGCCATTCCTTAATTAGGACACCCATTGCGTTGTCAGCCTCTTTTCCGCCTTTGTACTTATTGGTTTGCTTGAAAATTTCTCTAATTATCTTTTTGCTTTTATCGTAATCCCAGCTATCGACGACAGCTTTCCAAAGCTCCTTTGTTTCCGAAGCTAAGACTTTTTTACCCATATTTTGCCCACGGCTAATAATTCTAAACTTTAAATAAGGTATGGGTTTAATAGCGTTTAATCGCAATAAATACTCGGTTGCTTTTTCGCGGCTACCAATAATTTTTCGTGCTAGGTCGTCTGATAGTTTTGACTTAATGTATTCCATAACTACTTTTTGAAAATTAGAATATATTCGTGTTTAAAAATATAATAATCACTTGAAAGCGCTCTATATCTCCAAATACCTTCCCTGTTTTGTTTTGCGCGGTTGCCTGCCATGTTTTTAATTATAATACTTTTTAGTGTCAATCCTAATTTTTGCGCTTCATTCATGCAATAAAACCCTAAAGGTATCCATTTTCCGGCCGTGTATTTATCGCCAATGACAATCGTCAAGTACCTACCGTTTTCTAAAATTTCAATTGTATTTTTTATAACCTCTGCAAATTTATCTAAAAATTCTCTTAAAGATTTAGTATTTGATAAATCGTCCTTTAAATCGCTAAATTTAATTATATCGGCATATGGTGGGTGTAAAATTGCCAGTTGGACCTTTTCTTTATTATATTTTTTTAAAACCTTACCTATCTCATCAAAAGTTCGAGTTTTAGTGCTATCTCCAACGATCAATTCAGAGAAGTTATTTTTAGATTCAATATTCTTACTTACATAATCAATGAGTTTACCTTGAATGTCAATTCCGATAAAATTCCTATTTAAACTCTCTGCCTCGTAAGCGGTTGTCCCACTTCCCAAAAAGGGGTCAAAAACGACTTCGTCTTTCTTTGTATATCTTAAAATCAACTGGTGGGGAATTTGGGGAACAAAGTTGCCGTGATAAAAGTTACTATGTTTTCCTGTTTTATCTCTTTCAGGAATTATCCAAAGACTATCAGTCCAAATTTCTGATTTGCCCCATTCTTTTATATTAAGATCGTTAAAAAATGGCATATTATATCTTTGGTTAATAATACCACTATTTTTGCGGTGAGGGTGGGATTCGAACCCACGGTAGCCAAATTGACTACAGAAGTTTTCAAGACTTCCGCACTAGACCTCTATGCGACCTCACCTTGCTTGTCATAGTGTGATTTTGCGGTGGGGGCGAGATTCGAACTCGCGCGAGTATTACTACTCAGAGAATTAGCAATTCTCCGCAATGGGCCAACTATGCGACCCCACCTTAATCTGCAATTATAGCATCAACGATACTGAATCTCATAGCATCAACGATGCTGAATCTCATAGCATCAACGATGCTGAATCTCATAGCATCAACGATGCTGAATCTCATAGCAGATACACCACGCTAATCTGATATACTAATTTATATGGAACCTGCCAACCAAAATGAGACTACATTCAAACCTGATTTGGAAAAAGAATTATTTACTTGGGTTGCTCCAGCCAGGCCATTTAAGAGAAGAGATAGGCATTTTTATGTAACTACAATTTCAATTGCAGCTATGGTTTGTTTAATTCTGTTTCTTGCAGAGGGGGCAATGCCTGTAATTTTAATTATTTCACTTATTTTCTTGTATTATGTTATGAGCACTGTTCCACCTGACAATATTGAATATAGAATTACAAATAAAGGCATAAAAGTTGGGGACAGACGAGTTGATTGGCAATTTTTAGGTAGATTTTGGTTTGGAAAAAGATATGACAGTGAACTTTTAATTCTAGAAACAAGTTTTATACCAAACAGAATGGAACTTGTAATTACCCCTGAATCAAAAGAACAAATAATAAAAACTCTTTCAGAATATTTAGTTCAAGAAGAAGTTTCACCTTCAAGATTAGACAAGGCAATTGACTGGTTTAGTAAAAAACTCCCCAATTAAAGTATAATATACCTACTTAGATTTTTTAGTGCCCGTAGTTCAACGGATAACAACCTTGCTTCGCAAGAACGTTGTCAGTTGACTGCTTGCACTTATGTGCCCGTAGTTCAACGGATAGAATTGAAGATTGCGGATCTTTAGATACAAGTTCGATTCTTGTCGGGCACACATAAGAAAGTAAGGAGGGTTCGCATAGTGGCCAATTGCACGAGTTTCGAAAACTCGAGGGAGTAATCCCTTCGCAGGTTCAAATCCTGCACCCTCCGCTAAAGTTTTTCGTGATATAATACCTGATAAATAAACTATGAAAAATGGAAACAATGAAGTCTTAGTGGGTGGGGCAGTAGTATTTAAAGAAGGTAAAAGTAAACTTCAATATTTACTTTCGAAAAACAGTGATGGTGATTGGGAGTTATTAAAATCAACAGTCAGAAGGGGAGAATCTTCAGTTAGGTCGGTTATTAGATATACATCTGAACAAGGAAATATGAACACAAGGGTTTTGGATGAAATAGGTAGGGCAACAAGTACTGCAACTGTTAACAATAAAACTATTAGTTATAAATACATATATTATTTAATGATTTTTAAAGCAGGGGCAGAAATATCAGGTATGGGAGAGATTAATTGGCTTGATTATTCAAATGCATCAAAAAAGATAAAACTAAAAAGAGAAAAAGACATTTTAAAATCAGCTTCAGTAATGGTTAAAGAGTGGCAAAAAAAGAAAAAGAAAAAATAACTAAATTCTCATGAGTGATGCATCTATTGAACTAATTGAGAAACATGAAAGATTAGAACCCCACGAGAGTGACAACAAAACAAGAGAGGTTGCAGCAGCTCGTCTGTGGGTGACGGGCGATGACTTAAATATGAGAATTGCAGAAAAAATTTGGAAAGAAACAGGAACTTTACAACCCTCAATTCAATCACTGAAAGATCACATGCTTCAGTTAAAAAACAAGTGATATAATACCCCTTATTGGAAGGGTGTCCGAGTGGTTTAAGGAGCACGATTGGAAATCGTGTGGTGTTAAAGCCTCGCAGGTTCGAATCCTGTCCCTTCCGCAATTGACAAACTGTACAGAATTATGTAATATAAACTTATGACAAAAACATTACCTATTACACAGGCCAGAGAAGAACTAACTTCCCTAGTAGACAAGGCTAAAAGGAAACTTGACGAATTTGTAATTACGGTCAACGGTTCACCTGCCGCAGTTTTGATGTCTGCTTCAGAGTTTGATTCATGGAAAGAAACTCTTGAGATTATGTCTGATCCACAACTAATGAAGACAATAGAGGAGGGGGAAAGGGAAATTAACGAAGATAAGGGAAAAGATTGGGATATGGTTAAAAAACAACTTGGTCTTTAATGTTTAAAATAATAATCGCTCCAAAAGCTATCAAACAGCTCAAATTACTAAAGTTTGTACACAAAGAGGCAGTTGGTTTTGCGATTGATGACCTGAAAAATGATCCCGAATTGGGAAAAAAACTAAAAGATAAATTTTTGGGCAAATATTCTTACAGGGTTGGTGTTTATCGAATAATTTATAAAATTGACAAAAATAATAAGACTGTATATTTAATGTCTGCCGGTCATCGCTCAATAGTTTATAGCTAATCTTGAAATTTGAGCCATGATGTATAATCCAAATTAATGGCTGATAATCAAATTGAAGAAGTAAAGAATAAAACAGATATTGTTTCTTTGATTTCAGAATATATTGAAGTTAAAAAGGCGGGCAGAAATTATAAAGCCAATTGTCCATTCCATGGTGAAAAAACTCCATCTTTTATGATTACTCCAGAACTTCAAATATATAAATGTTTTGGTTGTGGCAGATCAGGGGATGTTTATACTTTTATCGAAGAACACGAAGGAATGAGTTTTGGTGAAGCCCTAAAATATTTAGCTGAGAAAGCAGGAGTAAAATTAACAAAATTTAAGGATGATGATTTTTCTGAAAAGGAAAAAATAATATCAATCAATGAAAAAGCTTTAAACTTCTATGAATATGTTTTAAATGTTCACCCAAGTGGAAAAAAGATTATTGAATATCTAACAAAAGACCGAGGGCTAAAACCCGAGACGATTAAATTGTTTAAGATCGGATATTCTCCCGATAACTATGATTCTTTATATAAATACTTAACGATTAAACAAAAGTTTAATGTATCTGACCTTGTTAAAGCTGGTTTAATTGCGGGGAGAACAATGGACAGATTTAAGGGAAGGGTTGTTTTTCCACTTTTTGATCATAGAGATAAAGTTGTTGGTTTTTCTGGTAGGATTTTGCCTTGGGTAAAACAGGATATGGCCAAATATATAAATTCTCCAGACACTCCTGCATATCACAAGTCAAAAATGTTATATGGCTTAAATATCACCAAACAATTTATTAGAGAAAAACAAATTGCAATTGTTGTAGAGGGTGAACTTGATATGATTTCATCTTTTCAAGTGGGTATCAAAAATGTCATAGCCATTAAGGGGTCTGCCTTAACTGAAGACCATCTTCGATTAATTGGTAGATTTTGTCAAAAAATTATTCTTTGTTTAGATTCTGATTTTGCGGGCGACGAAGCTGCTAAGCGTGGTGCGATAGTGGCTGTTGATATGGGTTTTGATGTCAAGGTCTGTGAACTTAAAAGTTATAAAGATCCTGACGATGCCGCAAGAGAGAATCCAGATGAATATAAAAAATCACTTACCCGTGCAATTGGCATTTGGGATTTTTTAATTAATCAAATATTTGAGAAATACGATTCATCAACTGGTAGTGGGAAAGCTGAAATTAGCAAAGTGATAAAACCACTACTCTCTCAAATTACCGACAAAATTGTTCAAAGCTATTATGTCGAGCTGGTTTCAAGGAAATTATCTGTCCCCACTGAGATTGTAATGGCTGAAGTTTCAAAAATAAAAACAACAGACAATGCCTCAGTTACTGAGTTTGTTAAAGTGGACTTACAAAAAACTAGGAGGCAGTTGTTGGAAGAAAAGTTATTGGTTAATGCAATAGAAAGAGATATGGAAATACTTCAGAAGAAAGAAATACTTGATTTAATAGAAACAGTATTTGTAAAGAAGGTGGTTAACTATATAAACAATAATGGGATGCCTTTACCGAAAGAGTTGACCCATGGGTATGCAGAAATGGTTTTAGAAAATTCTGAAGCCGACGAACTTGATTTAATTATCAAAGAACTAAAAAAGCTTGACTTAAAGGAGAAACGAGAGGTTTTGGGAGAAAAGATTAAAAAAGATAGTGAAAATGAAAAGTTGTTGAAAGAATTTGATGAATTGAGTAAAAAACTTTCCACCCTTTAAGAAATCCAAGATTATGGGTATAATATGCGATACGAGATACTTCTTAACATAAGATAATACGATTTTTAAAAAAATATGATTAGAAAACAAGTTGCAGAAATAATTAAAAAAGCCAGAGATCAGGGCTTTTTGACACAAGAGGAGATACTTGAAATTTTTCAAGATGCAGAGGATAGAATTAATGAGCTTGATGATTTATATGACCAACTTCTTTCAGAGGATATAGATGTTTTTGAGTCTGTCGCTTCAGAGGATGGTGAATTTTTGGATACTTCAAAAGAAAAACTAGACAAGGAAATTGAGATGCTAACCCGCCTAGAGGGAATCGAGTCAACTGACCCAGTAAGGCAGTATTTAAGAGAAATTGGAAGAGTTACACTATTAAATGCAGAAGATGAAATTGAATACGCTAAGCGGTATGAAAAAAATGATAAGAGGGCAAAAGATAAGCTAACAGAAAGTAATCTTCGCTTGGTTGTTTCAATTGCCAAAAAGTACATAGGTCGTGGGTTGTCACTTTTAGATTTGATTCAAGAAGGTAATCAGGGCCTGATAAGAGCTGTTGAAAAATATGACTGGAGAAAGGGCTTTAAGTTTTCAACATATGCCACTTGGTGGATAAGGCAGGCAATAACAAGAGCCATAGCAGATCAAGCAAGGACAATCAGGATTCCAGTTCACATGGTTGAAACGATAAACAAGCTTTATAGGGTTAGTAGAAAATTAATGCAAGAACTTGGTCGTGAGCCAACACCTGAGGAAATTGGCGCAGAAGTTGAAATTGAGCCAGATAGGGTGAGAGAGATATTTAAAATTGCACAGGAAACAACATCTCTTGAAGCTCCAGTTGGTGAAGATCAAGAAAGTATTTTGGGAGACTTTATACCCGATGAAAACCAACTGTCGCCAGTTGATCAAGCAAGTAAGCAACTTCTTAAAGATCACTTAGATGAGGTTTTGGGAACATTAACAGAGAGGGAGGCCAAAGTCCTAAAGTTAAGGTTTGGTTTGGAAGGTACCAAACAAATGACTTTGGAGGAGGTCGGTCGAGTTTTTGGTGTAACAAGAGAAAGAATTCGTCAAATCGAGGCTAAAGCATTGAGAAAATTGAAACACCCAAGTAGGCGTAAAAAACTTCAAGATTACTTAGATTAGTATCTTTGACCTTTTGGTTTTTCTATAAAAGGTCTAATATCTGCAACCTCTTTAGGCATTTGTTTGTAGGTAAATAAAATTTTGTCTATGTAGTTGCCCAAGTCTCTATATAAATATATATCGTTTAGCTCAATATCATCGGCTGATAAAGTATGTCTAACCTCCTCGTCAACTGTTTTTACTGTGGTTCTGGCATGCAAGATAACCGTTCCAATTTTTAGCTGTTTCCATAACATATTTGGGGAAAAAGTTTTTACCTTCACAGCCTCATCCCAAGAAAGAGTTCTTATGTTTGTTGCAAAAAAAGTAGTTGGATCAAACCTAACAATCCTTCTGTCTGTTATGTAACTTATATTTTTTTCTTGATAGTTCTTCACCATTTTCGAACCTAGAAAGATTACAACTAGTGGAATAACAATACTAATCAGGTATAAACCTGTTGACATACCACTAAACTCTTTAGTAAGTGAGTAAAAAATTATAAACAATATTAGGGCAATAATATAGACTTTTACCATGTTTACTGCACTGGCAATTGGATGAGGGCGGGTAACATATAAAATTTTCTCTCCACCTTGTTGCCCGTAGAAAGTGTCTTCAGTGTTAATCATAATTTAGATCGGATTGTATCACAGGTATATTTAAGATATTTGGAGGAAAACTCAAATCTTTTACTTCATTTCCCAGAATTAAAATTTGTTCTTGGTTTTCCGTTAACTCAACTTGAGGTTTTGGTGATTCGACAATAATATTTGGTTTGTTTAGAACTGTGCCAGTATTAGTGTCTACTCTTCTAAGGGGAGAAAGTAGTAGCCCTAAAATAATAATTAAAAACATAAAACCAACCATCGAACCTAGGGTAATATAAACCAGCATTTTTACTTTAGGGTTTGGTAAAAACGTTGTTATTTTTTGGTCAATTGCTATTAACTTTGGTTTAATTTTTTCCAACAGACTGCTAAAAGTTTGTTTTACGGCAATGCGGATAGTTTCGCTTATTTTTTCCATTTACCTTTTACTAATTATTACATTCTCGAGCTCTCCTAGATAATTGTTAAGTTTATTCAGGTTTGTTTTTACCAGACTTAGTTTTTCCATGGCCCTTTTGTAACCAGAGTCTCTTTGATAATCATCAGCCGATAGTATTTTTTCAATCTCGATTTTTGTGTTGTTCTCAATTGCGTTGATATTTGTTATTTCTCCATCTATATCTCTAAACCATCTGTCAAAAAGGCTTGAATCTGCTCTACCCAATGAGACTAGGCTATTAGCCTCTGACTTTAATTTGTTATACATTTCTACGTGTTTATTTTTGATATTTGTAACATCTCCCAGACTAATATTTGCCAGACCATTATAGATAATAGGTAGTGTTTTACCTAAATATCTTGTATCTTCATCCTTTGACTTAGAGAAAAGATCTTCTAGGTTATCTGCTGGATTATAACTGTCTTTTCTGGTTTCATACCAAACTACTTCAGGATCGAGATTTGAATAAATCTCCTGCTTTTTTGAAGTTTCCAAACCTTGAGATTCAAGTGTTTTTAACCTCAACATGGTCAAGTAACTTTTAATAAAATTATTTCTTGAACCTATGAAATTATATGTAGATAGTCTTAACTCCTCTTTTAATGAAAGAGTTGAATTTTTTGCATACGATGCCCTTTTGAGATTAAAGTCATTTAAGTCTTTTCTATAAACGTCCCCAACATAAACATAGTCCTGTCTAGCTTTTTCAAATGTAAACTCTTGGGCATAGACGTCAAGATCATTTTTGTTTAATTGCCAAATAGAATAATTCAAGAGACTTGCAAAAAGTATCCATACTAAGTATGGGACAAGAAGATATGAAGCAAGCTTGTTGACTTTGTAAAAGTTCTTAATAATCATAACTAGTGTTATATCCATAGCAATAATTATCAAAAAGGCTAAAGATAGATTTTTTAGTCCAAAAAACACAGGTGACCAGATAGCGTTTAAAAAGAGGTGGAAAAAGAAAAGCTTAAGTGAACCTTTTTTACTAGTCCAAATTAAATAAAGAGATATTCCAATTAAGGTGTAGAGTATCGTCCAAACAGGTCCAAAAATCCAGTTTGGGGGTGAGAATACCGGTTTTGTAAGTGTTGCATACCAAGTGGGGATTGCATCAAATGTAAAAAAAGTACCAATTAAACCTGCAGATTGAGCTAAAATAATTGAGATAATAAGCTTTGGCCAAGATTTAATTTTCATTATTATCATTGTATCAAAAAGATTATAATAACGTTAATGAACAAATATGCTTCAAGGGCTGGTGAAAAGTTAGAATTTGCACTTGAATATTTTGAACTGGATGTAACGGGGTTAACTGTTGCCGATTTTGGTTCTTCAACTGGTGGTTTTGTGGACTGTCTGCTTCAAAAAGGTGTTAAGAAGGTTTTTGCTGTAGATACAGCGTATGGTGAACTTGCTTGGAAGCTTAGAAACGATCCAAAAGTTGTTGTAATGGAAAGAACAAATGCAATGCATGTTAGGTTGTCAGAGAAAGTTGACTTAATCACAGTTGACACATCTTGGACACGACAAGTTCTTGTTTTGGACAATGCATTTAAAAATATTAAAGACGGTGGGTTGATAGTTTCTTTAATAAAACCCCACTACGAAGCACCAAAACAGTATCTTGAAAAAGGAAGACTAAAGACAGAAAAAATGAATGAGGTTTTAGATAAAGTTAGAGGTGACATTGTTTCAATTGGGGGTGAGGTTGCTAACTTTGTAGAGTCACCAATCGTGGGGGAGAAGGGCAAAAACAGAGAATTTTTATTTTTAATAAAAAGACAAACTAGACATTAATGGTATAATAAAATTATGGAAATATTAGCAAGTCTTTTGTTAAATTCATTGGCTGTCTATGTAACCGCCAAATTATTGTCAGGTGTAACAATTGACAGTTTTTTAACAGCAATTATAGTCTCTATCGTTTTAAGTTTAGTGAACACCTTCATAAAACCACTTTTAGTTTTATTTACTCTCCCCGTAAACATCTTGACACTAGGTCTTTTTATGTTCGTCATTAACGCTTTAGTTATATTATTAGTTGACAGTTTAGTTCCAGGGTTCAGTGTTTCAGGTTTTTGGTGGGCACTACTGTTTAGTTTAATTCTTTCGCTTGTTGGTTCAGTTTTTACTTCTTTTGCAAAGTAACTAATTTATCTTTTTAAGAATGCTTTTAAATCTCGAGCTCATCACCTAGTTTTGGAAGAGTAATATCTGTTATTCCAAGCTCTTTTGTAACAATTTCATTAAAGCCAATTCTTGAGTGCTCATCACCGTGGGTCAAAAATAGTTTTTTGACACCTTTTATTGATTTTAACCACTCCAATAGTTGTCTTTGGTCAGCATGAGAGCTTAAACCTTGGGTATCGTTGACTTGAGCTTGAACACTAACTCTAGTTTCTTTAATAAATACGTCCCTTTTGCCTTCTAGTAATTCTCTACCTAGTGTTCCATCACCCTGATACCCAACTATCATCAGCCTTGTTGAAGAGATAGGTAGATAGTGCGCAGCGTGTCCAACAATTCTTCCCCCCGTCATCATTCCAGCTCCTGCAATAATCACTTTTGGTTCTGGTCGTTGATGAATTGATTGACTCTCTCTCCAGTCTTTTGTTACCTCAAGTCCGGGAAAATCAAAAAGTTCTCCACGCTTATATTCTGCCTCAATGTGGTCATTAAAATACTTAGGATAATCTACATAGATTTTTGTAGCCTTTTCTGCCATTGGGCTGTCTAGTATGATTGGTGTTTCTGGTAATATTTTACCCTCCTTTTTAAGGTGCATAACCATATGAAGAAGTTCTTGGGCTCGGTCAAGAGAAAATGAGGGGACAAGTAGTGTTCCGCCACCAACTTCTACGGCATTAATTTCTGACTGTAAGGCTTCTATTGGGTTTTCCTTGTTATGTAATCTGTCACCATACGTTGTTTCCATAACCACTGCATCTGCTGATTTAATAAATTCAGTATGCTCTCCCAAATAAGCAGGAAAGTTGCCAATGTCAGCACTAAACACGATTTTTCTGGTGTCGCTATTTGGTCTTTTGTCACTAATTTCAAGTGATGTTGATCCAAGTATGTGGCCAGCATCGTAAAAGGTAACTGTAAAGTCGCCTATATGGATTTCCTGATGGTATTCAACAGTTACAAATTGTTTTACAAGGTTTACTACATCTGCGGTAGTGTATAAAACTTGAGACCTATCTTCTTTGGCAATTTTTGCGCTGTCAAAGAGTGAAAGTTCGGTTAAATCGGCGGTTGGCGGTGTCATATAGATATTGCCTTTAAAACCTAACTTCATCAAAATAGGTAACCTACCACAGTGATCTAGGTGCGCATGGGTTAAAATCGCTCCAGAGAGCTTAGTAACATCATAGTCAAATGGTTCATAATTTAATTTTTCTATTTCAGACGGTCCTTGAAACATACCTAAATCTATTAAGATTGATTGACCAGAACCAGAAGTTAAAACATATGAAGAACCTGTAACAGTTCCAGAAGCTCCTAAAAATTTAATTTTCATGAGTTGATATATAAAAAGTATACAGCAATTATTTAAGTAAGTAATTTTTTGTAGATATAACCTTTTTCTTTGATTGATTTTCGATATCAAGTCTTGTTCTTCCTGCAACCTTACCACCATCTTTAGCGTCTTTTAATAGTTCAGGAACGCCTTTTGAATCTCGATCTTTATGAAGTTTTGTCGTGGTGGCTTCGCCCAGCATAGTTAGAATGAGTTCAATATCTTCCATATGGTCTCTTAGATTCTGTCTTTTTAAGCCCTTCAGTTTCTTATATTCTTCAACAGTTAAATCAAAAGCGCCTTTCATAATGTCGTTTGTTAAAATTGCGTAATCTTGTTTCTCGCGTGCTCCTCGTATTTTCCATTCATCAGTCAGTTCATTTCTAACTGCAATTCCTCTAACTCTTTTTTCAATCCAGTTTTTGGAATATCCTTTAAGTTCATAGATCATTTTCATACGCTTCATTGAAAGTTCTGGGTCTTCAATTTCTTGAATTCTTTCATAACCTACTTTTGCAAGCCATTTTTTAAATGGTTCTGCCTTTGGAGAGGGGATTGATTGGATTATTCTAAAAATTCCTTCTGTGTTAGCACAATCCGATTCACGCATTTTTCCATCAGGTGCGAGTAACTTCAACCCGTGACAAAATGTCACGACTTGATTTGATTCTGAAATTAACCTTTGTTTTAATTTTCTCCAGTAAGCACCTGAATCTGAGCTATCAGTTAGGGCTAGGCAAACATCAACAACAGAAAACCACCATTCATTATTAAAAATAGTTTTCCTAATATTTTTATGTTTGAAAATTGCTATTTTAGTTTCGTCAAATTGGTCCATATTTAAAATTAGACCATATCTTAACCGAAGTCAATATGGTTTTTACTTTATGGTACAGTGTCTATATGTTTTTGATTGACAAAAGTTTTTACCAAATTAAAAAGACTAAACAGAAAGGCCTTGGTGTTTTTGCCAAAAAAGAAATCAAAACAAAGACAATAATTGGGGAGTATACAGGTGAAAGGGTAGAAATTGAGAAATATGATTTAGAAAAAGACAAAGATGGTTTATATCTCATGTTTCTCGATGATAAATATGCAATTTATCCTGATTTAAGTAAAGATGACGTTCATTTGGTCAACCATTCTTGTGACCCAAATTGCTGGATATTGAACTCTGGGGGGAAAGTTTACTTTTTTACACTTCGTGACATTGAAAAAGGTGAGGAACTAACAATTTTATATCTTTTGCCACCTAAAGATAAAACTTGTAATCCTTGTACCCATGACTGTTATTGTGGAAGTGAAAAATGTACTGGATCAATGCATCTAGGTGAAGAAGCCTATCTACTTTCTAATGCTTTCAGAGTGTGCTCTACAATGTCTGCCAGCTTTTCACCAACTAAAGGCATTGCTTCAAAAGTTTTTAAAGACAACCCTAAAAGATAGGCAATTAGTGAAATACCAGCAGTAACACCCAATCCCCACGCAACACCCCCTATAAAATTAAATAGAAATGTTCTTTTATAGGTTGATGTAATAGTTTTCATATCACTTATATTCTATCAGAAGATAATCACCGTCAAGTATATTTTTGTCTAAGATGTTCGGATCTTCAGTACCATTAATTATAAACACAAGCTTGTTTACATCATTTGTGCAAAATGTTTGTTTAGTGCCAGTAACAAGGCAATTTTTATCCAAGCTCATTGGTAAGGTTTTGAAGAAATCAGACCAAGTAATACTGTTATTTTTAACTTCGATAATATTTGGATTTTGAGAAGTTATAAATACCTCACTTGATAAATTATGGTATTTTTTGTCAGTAAAAATTCTTGTTGTTCCATTTGTGATTACTTTAAATTTTGCTGTGATGTCAACACCCTTCACTTTATTATCAGGAGATGATAATGGAGTAGAGTAAACTTTGAGGGGAGTCTCTTGATATTTATAAAAATAAAAAGATGTTCCACCTAAAACTATCAAAACTGCGATAATAAGTAATGGTTTCATATTTTAGTATAACTCTACCAAGAAGAATTAACCAATAAAGATTATTAATTTAGTATACCCATTCCCATTAACCCTATGATAATAAGATATGCTGCTATCCAGTAGTTAAGAAATTTTGGAAAAACTAAAATTAGTATTCCAAAAACCAAAGAAGTTAACGGATTTAGGTTTGTAAATGAAATTCCCATATATTAATCACCACCTTAATTTTGCGCGTTATTTTTAATCTCTTGAATTTTATATTCAGTCTCAAGTCTTACCGCTTCGATTTCTTGATCAGCCGCCAGTTGCCTTGCATCTTTAGCATCAGAGTCAGTTTTGTCTTTCGCAACCTGAGCTAGTCTATCTATCTCATCTTTTGTTTGTTGTAATGTTGCCATTTTTATTCTTCTTGATTAACATTTACATCGATTGTGCTAGGAACATTAATCTGTGGGCTTCCTACATCCATTTTTCTTAGGGCTGGAAGACCATATACATAAAACAAGAATCCAAATATTATCAACACAACAAGACCGATGACTACTCCCATTCCACCACCCGTATCACCTTTTGGTTGTGGTGTGTTTATTATTGTTGTCATTAATTCATCACCTCGTTTCTTCTCTGCGAATCCGGATCAACTCTTTAGTTTGCGACCTATAAAAATAACTACAATTGCTCCGATTACCGCAACGATTAAACTATATAGATTAAATCCATCTACACCTGATTGTCCAACCAGACCCATCAAGAAGCCTCCAACTATCGCTCCAACTATCCCCATAGCTATATCCATAAGCGTGCCTTGGTTGTGATCATTTTTCATCACTAGTGATGCGATCCAACCTGCTATTGCTCCAAAAATTATCCAAAGTATTATGCCCATATTTTATTCACCTCCAATTTGTGCCTCTCCCGATGAAATTCTAATTAGCTTAACGATTCCAAAAGCCACCACTGCATAAACTATCAAGGCGACAATTACCGCTGGTTCAAAAACAGATGCCGTTTCTACTCCTTGATTTGTCACTCTTCTAAATATTCCTTCGAAGGGCATTATAAAGAAGCGAGATAGGGTATAGACAATACTGACAAACCAACTATTCAAACTTGCGCCTGCAATTTTTAAAATCAACCTAAAAACTAAAAGTATCTCTAGGGCTCCAAAGAAATAGTAAACGAAATATTCATATGTTTGTGAGTTTGTTGCACCAGATCTTAACGGGGTAGTAACTATCTTATCTTGATTATTTGTGGTATTTGATGCCACTACCTCTTTTATTATAGTGGTCAATTTATTACCGCCTTTTTAATTATTGTTTCGTTGGGTAAATATTTGACTAGTGCCCTCTCAATTAAAGAGGTGAGTGTAATATCTTCAATAATGGCTTGAGCCTTTGCGTGTTTAAGAAGACTGGGCTTAAGAAAAAGAGTTGTTCTTTGCTTGTCTGTAGTTGACATACTTCATATACTACAACTAGTTGTATTAGTTGTCAAGTATCTATTACAATGATTGTGTGTTATTATATTGACAATGGCTTATTTTAATAGAGATTCAAACAATAGATCGGGTAGAGACAACAGGGGTGGTGGACGTGGTTTTGGTGGGGGAAGAGACAGGGGCGGACGAGATGATAGGTCAAGCTTTAGAAATGATAGTCCAAGAGAAATGTTTAAAACAGTGTGCAGTAACTGTGGAAAAGATTGTGAAGTCCCATTTAAGCCAACATCAGGAAAACCAGTTTATTGTTCAGATTGTTTTGAAACAATGGGTGGCAGAAGTGCAGACGGGGGAAGAAATGAGAGGCCAGAGAGGCGTGATAGACCATCTTTTGATAGACATCAAACACCAGCCCGATCTGATAACAGTAAGCAAATTGATGAGTTAAACAGCAAACTGGACAAAATTATTGCATTACTAACTCCAAAAAAGGAAGCAGTTGTAGTTAAAGAGGTAGTTGTTACACCAGTTGTTGAAGATGTGAAAGCCAAAAAAGAAACTAAAACTCCAAAGATAAAAAAAGAGAAAGTAGTCAAAGAGGTTGCTGAAAAATAATTCAAACAGTAGTTTATACGACAAGATAAAAAGTGTGTTATTTATATTCTTCAAGACTCAACTGATATTAATATTTGTATCAGTACTTTTTGTTTATCTGATAATGTTAGTTGTTCCTGAACTTCACCCTATATATGAATTTTTAATAATAATATCTAGCTATTTAATAATTAGTCAAATAATGGACAATTTAATCTCACCATATATAGTAGGCCAAAAAATAAAAATATCACCTATTCTATTAGTTATTTCACTTATTCTTGGGATTACCTTTTTTGGGTTAGTTGGTGCAATTTTTGCTATACCTTTAGTGTTAGTTTTAAAAACTACTTGGGAGCATTATAAATAAAACCTTTGCTCCTCGGGCACGATTCGAACGTGCAACCTTGATCTTAACAGGATCCTGCTCTGCCGTTGAGCTACCGAGGATTATATTTAAAAGTAACCAACCTGGCGATTGTTAAAGAACAAGGCCAATTATATCAACTAGCCATGTAATATGCTAGACATAAGCCTCGATTAATCCATAACTTGGCCTGAGATGTTATATAATATACATATATGAAAAATATTGACGATATTAGTAAAAAGAGGGCAATAAAACTGTTTGGAAGTGAAGAAATTGAGAATTTTGAAATAGGTACAGCTTATGGACTTAAACAAATTCACAAATACCTTTTTGATGGTCTGTATGACTTTGCAGGGGAAATACGCACGAAAAATATAAGTAAGGGTGACTTTCGTTTTGCCAATACTCTCTATTTATCAGAAATTTTGGCAAAAATTGAAAAAATGCCCAATACTACTTTTGAACAAATTATAGAAAAATACGCCGAAATGAATATAGCACATCCCTTTATGGAAGGTAATGGTCGAAGTATGCGAATATGGCTAGACTTAGTCTTGAAAAAACATTTGAATAAATGTATTGATTGGCAAAAAGTTGGCAAAAACGAGTATCTAAGCGCCATGATTCGAAGTCACGTAAACAACTTGGAACTACAAGAGATCCTTCGCACAGCACTCACTGAAAAAGTTAACGATCGTGAAGTTTTTATGAAAGGCATAGAGCAGTCTTATTATTACGAAGAGCCTGATCTAATTAGATGAAAAACAATATTTCCGATGGGGTAGTGCATAAAGTCCCTGCAGATTTAAAAGAGGCTTTAGTTTCAGACTCAAATGCCTTTTTGTTGTGGGAAAGTTTAACGCCCCTTGCACGAAATGAATGGATCTGTTGGGTTACTTCTGTTAAGAAAGAAGAAACAAGAAAAGATCATGTTAGAAGGGTAGTAAATGAACTCAAAGAAGGCAAAAGAAGACCTTGTTGTTGGATAGGCTGTATTCATAGAACTGACAAAAAATTAAGCCCTTCAATACAAGGAATACTTAACAAACGAAAGTAGTAGCAAACTCCTTAAATTTGCCAGTGCCTAAAAAGATATAATTCAGCTATAATTCTAGAGTGAAAAATATCATAAAAATCTTCAAAATTAGTAAGCCGCAACATAAGTGGATTTTGGTGGCTTGTGTTTTGATAACTATTCAGGCCGTTTTGCAACAAGCAACACCTGTTACATTAAAATTTGTAGTTGATGAACTCTCTGCTCAAATTGCAAATCAAAATGGAGATTATGAAAAGCTGACCTGGTTATTTATTTTGATTTTAGTTATTAATTTGTCCGTAGTTATTCTAAACACGGGTAACCAAAGACTGGGGGACTATATAGCTTCCCGTTTAGGTAGATTCTTAACAGAAGTTTTCTATAAAAAAATATTTACACTCCCACAATCTTTTTTTGATGGTGAAATATCTGGGAAAATTGTAAATCAATTAAATAGGGGAATTGCCTCTATACGGGACTTTGTAAACGGTGCCACTAATTTTATAGTTCCTGCACTTTTACAGGCCATATTTGGAATTGCAGTTTTGTCCTATTTTGATTTAACCATAGGACTTTTAGCCTTGTCTGTTTTTCCTGTTTACATATTAATTACTAGCTACTCAACTAAAAGGTGGGGTAAGGTACAGGAGGAAAAAAATGTATATGAAGATAGCGTTAGGGGCAGAATTGCAGAAGTTATAAACAACATAAGACTTGTAAAAACTTATTCTACACAACCAAAAGAATGGAAGTTTGTCTCGAATAACTACCAAACAATTAATAAGCTATATGACAAACAGTCAACTGAATACCACATATTAAATTTTATAAGAGAGTTTGGTTTGGAAGTAGTATTAGTTGTTATTTTGTACTTAATATTTCAAAAAACATTTTTTGGCAGTCTAACATTGGGTGAAATGGTCTTAATTATCCAACTTCTAAATCAACTAAGATGGCCACTATTTGCAATGAGTTATATTTTAGAAAATGTTCAAAGGGCAGAAGCAGACTCAAAAACCTATTTTGAAATTTTAGACTTAAAATCAAAAGAAAAATTTATTGAAAAATCGACTGGAGCCTTGGTTAAAAAACCTGAGATAATATTTGAAAATGTTAGTTTTGCATATCAAAAAGACGACGAAGTTTTAAAGAATATAAATCTAACCATAAAATCCAACCAAACAGTAGCTTTAGTTGGACACTCTGGAGCTGGGAAAACAACATTAATAAATTTGATACTTAAACTCTATGAACCGACAAAGGGTAATTTGTTTATGTCTAAGAAAAATTATTCACGAAGTGATCATTCTTGGGTCAGAAGCCATATGGCCCTGGTTTTTCAAGACACTGAGTTGTTTTCAACAACCATTAAAGAAAATGTAGCCTACGGAAAAGAAAATACTACAGATAGAGAAGTAATAGATGCACTCAAAAAAGCAAATGCTTGGGACTTTGTTGAAAAGTTTAAAGACGGATTAGACGAAAAAATTGGCGAAAGGGGAGTTAGGCTCTCGGGTGGTCAAAAACAAAGAATTCAGGTTGCCCGTGCCATACTCCAAAACAAACCAATTTTAATTTTAGATGAAGCAACAAGCAGTCTTGATTCTAGGTCTGAAAGCTTGGTCCAAGAAGCCTTAGAAGAATTATTTAAAAATAGGCTAGTTATTATAATTGCTCATAGATTTTCAACTATTCAAAATGCAGATAGGGTAATTGTGTTGGATCAAGGTGGTATTGTAGATGATGATACACCACAGAAGTTAGCCAAGAAAAAAGGTTTGTACCAAGAACTACTTCAATATCAAATTGCAGGAAACAAAAAACTCTTAAGCAAATATGAGTTGAGGTGAGTAGAGTTGAATCAAGTTGGTAGCTAGTATAAAATTTATCTATACCAGAACGAATCGGTGTGAAGATTGAGGGACGTCTCAATCCATTTACTGGAGCCAAGGTGATTCTGTATGTAGAAAACCAACCCAGAGGGTTAGTCGCAAGAGCAACAAAGCTAATTAAATATCCAATTAAACTTTCAGATGTTGATGCACAAAAACTTCAAAGAGAGATTGCTAAAGAAGAGTCAGATGAACTGTGGGGACCAGAGGACTGACTTGCAACACAGACAGGGGTAATATTTGTTATTTAGTTAACACCCTAAATATATTTCTTTACACTGTGAACATCGATACCCACTTGAAATAAATGCATTTATGGGGGTTCCACAAACTCCACAATTTTTGACAAATTTTTCACTCCCACCAATAATTATTGAGTTAGATTGTAGTGTGTTTATATATCCACTACCACCTCCAACACATACTAAAGAATGTTCACCTATTGCGCCCAGCCTCATCATTTCTTGCGCAAAGAAATAAGAAGGTGCTCCTCGAGCTATCAACCCACCTAAATAGGTTTTGTGATCCTCGCTTAGGAGCTTAACTTTATCGCCTTTTGGTATATAAGGTGACAAGACATGTATTATTTCTGCAATTGATAAATCCGTACCTATGTCTAAAAGTGCACACCTGAGTTCTTCTGGTGTATTGATTTTTTCTGTCTGTTTTGGAAACAACTGTTTTGCAAGCTTAAGACATTGGTCTCTACTACATTCAAATATAATCATAATATTATTGAGCTTCTTCTGACCGGCAGGTGTTACTGATGTCTCGTGTAACACAATTTTGTTTTCATCGTATAAACCCTCTTTTTTTAACTCTGGACTGATCCAAACGGACAATTGACTCTCTTCTTTTATACTCCACCTATCTAGTTGCCAAAGAGCTGAGTATTCAACAAGACCAAGATAACTACTTTCTTCGTGAGAATCAGGCGTAATTAGATTGTGTAAATACTCATTTGTGTCTGGGTCAACTAGTCCTTCCTTGTCAACCCAAAAGAAATAACTGTCAGGTAATCTGTTTGTTTCCTTGAAAATTGATTCAACATACGAAATTCCAGTTTGAAGGTTTGGAGTTTTTTTATATCTATATTTAGATATACCTTGAATCGTGTTTAGCTGTTCTGTCGTTGTCATTTTCCTGCTCGGGTTTCTAAGCTTTTTAAAAGCCATTGGGTTCTGGGTTTACAGTAGCGGCACTCCCACGGAATTTCACCGTGATTCACCAATATCTACAATATATGTTGTGATATTATTTATGTAAAGAGGTAGTTAAGGGTGGTGATTACAAATGGCAAAAAAACAATTCAATGATTTATCAAAATTTTTAATGGCGGGTGCAGGTATGGCAGTTTTGTTGGCCATGGTTGGGTATTTAGGTTATGACCTGTGGTTAGCGTCAACACAGTGGCTATTAGTGTCTGCGGTAATGGCAATGTTTGGGGTATATATGAAGCTAAACAAATGACACCTTGTGCCTAGCGGTAATCATGCGTTAAATCTGCGGTAAAAATTATAATTTGACAAAACTAAATAGTGGTAGTAATCTTTAGCCCTAAGATGGAATATAAGAAAAAAGATGTGGTTATTGGCTTTATAATAATTCTCCTTATACTTTTTGGCCTTTACACCTACAGAAAAATAAAAACTCCAAAACCCCTTAATACCGACACTAATAACGGCATCAGTTTTATAGAAGAACTTAAAGACAGTTTCAATTATGAAATTGCAGACGATGTTAAAACCATTAGACTTGAAGATGTATCAGGTGGAGACGGTCGTGGAATAGCTACTGAAAATGAAATACTGGCAGACCTTAGTGACCCTGAAACGGGTTATTATTATCAAGTTTGGCTCGAAAAAAATGGTGAATATATCTCACTTGGAAAAATGGGAATTGTTAAAGGTGGCTGGTTGTCTAAGTATGATAAATCAAGTTATGAGGGTTACAACAATGTTGTAGTCAGCCTAGAGAAAGTGGTTGATAATAAAATAGAAACAAAAATCCTTGAAGGTTCATTCTAAAGAGGGTATATTTAAGTAGTGAAAAAAACTATTCTTTTCTTCGTACTCTTTTTACTTTTTCTTTCTTTTCTTGTCTTTTTTGTTAGTGTTTGGAACAACCTAAATATATATAGAAGCGAAGATAGTAATGTTAGTAAAGTTGTAGAAACACTGAAAACATCCCAAGCTGTGCAGTCACTATATCTAGATTATTCAAACGAGAATTATGATAGTGCCCTACAAGACAAAAGGGTAGTGATTCTATTCTTTACGTCAAATTGGTGTGTGGAGTGTTTGGAACAGGACAAAGTTAACTTGGAAGTTTTTGACGACTTAAAAGATAAAGGTTTGGTGGGGCTGAGGATTCATATATTAGACTCAGAAACAACGACAGAGACCGATGCATTAGCCAAGAAGTTTGACATACACAAAGAAAACTCCTTTGTAGTTTTAAATCAAAATGGGGCTGTCCACTTTAAACACACCGGAAACATTGAAAAGGAATTATTAAAACAAAAAATAGAGGAGGTGAGTACAAACCTATGAATATAACTGTTTATTCAACAACTACCTGCCCATACTGTAAGATGGTTAAGGATTATCTTATTTCAAAAAATATTTCATTTGCTGAAAAAATGGTAGATCAAGACGAAAATGCAAGAAATGAAATGGTGGGTGTTTCAGGTGGGTTTTTGGGAGTACCTTTTACTGTAATATTAAAAGAAGATGGAACAAAGGAAACCGTGGTTGGATTTGATAAAGGCAAATTCGACTCTATGGTTAAATGAATTTTGCCTTTCGTCTACGCCGTAAAGGTAAGTTTGAAAGTATATAAATTTGGAGGTTTATTAGTATGATATTTGTTAATTACAAAACTTATGAAAGTGGCACTGGAAAGAATGCTGTTTCGTTGGCAGAAGTTATTAAGGAGGTTAGTAGTCAAGCCGGTGTTAAAATTGTACCTGTTGTTCAGGTTGCTGATATCAAAGAAATAGTAAGCACAGTAGGTATGGAGGTCTGGTCACAAAAAGTTGATCCAGTTACTTTTGGTGCTCACACTGGAAGTGTTATTCCAGAGTCTGTCGTTGAGGATGGCGCTAAAGGTACTATACTAAACCACTCAGAGGGTAGATTTACTGACTTTGAGACACTAACCACTGCACATAAGAGGGCTAAAGAAGTTGGTTTAAAAACACTAATTTTTGCAAAGGATATTGTAGAGCTTGAAAAGGTGGCTACTCTTAACCCCGACTTTATTTCATATGAACCAGAGAACTTAATCGGTAGTAAAGATATATCAGTTGCAACAGCAGAACCAGAGGTTATTAAAAGTGCCTCAGACATATCCCAAAAAACAGGTATTCCCTTAATTGTGGGTGCAGGTGTACACTCATCACTAGATGTCAAAAAATGTTTAGAATTAGGTGCGGTTGGTGTAATAGTTGCATCAGATATTATGAATGCAGTTGACCCCAAAAAAGAACTATTAGATTTAACGGAAGGTTTTAAAGCATAAATTATTTATATTATGAATGTTTACATATAAGATATGATAAGAATATTTCTAGGAGCAGATCATAGGGGATACGAATTAAAAGAGAAAATTGCCTCTTGGCTTTTTGATTTGGGTTATGATTTTGAAGACTTAGGCGCAACTTTTCTAGATCCAACCGACGACTATATAAAATATGCTTCAGATGTGGCCTCAATGGTTGCTAAAAGACCTCATTCAAAAGGAGTGCTACTATGCGGTAGTGGAGTTGGTGTAGATGTTGTGGCTAACAAGTTTGATGGTATTAGATCTTCAATTGGAAAATCTGTCCTACAGGTAAAAGCAGGTCGAAGTGACGATGATATGAATGTTTTAGTAATTGCATCTGACTTTACAACAGTTAAAGAAGCAAGGGGAATGTTAATTGCATTTCTTGAAACAAAGTATGAAGAAAACGCGAGACGTGAGAGAAGGCTTGATGAAATTGATAAAATAGAGGCTAATAATTAATCCTATTGATTGTCTACAATACAACCCGTGATTTGACTTGTATCGTGTCCATCAGCTTGCAAAACCTCTTTCAGGCATTTACCTGCACATTTACCACTATCTCTTTTAACATTTTGGCATTCAAATTCTATTATGATATTACCATCAACCTGTCTTACACCAATCGTACTCTGAGCCAGTAAGCAAATACGCATTGCATATACTTGTGCCATATCAGAAGTTAATCCATTTTC